>NZ_HG424546.1:0-41573 GCF_000336385.2 Lysobacter antibioticus HS124
CCCGAATCCCGAATCCCGAGCCCCGAATCCCGAATCCCGAATCCCGAATCCCGAATCCCGAATCCCGAAAAAGGGTGTGCCCCACCGCGGATCCGTCCGCGGCGGGGCAGCGTACTTCCGTGTCCAGGGACCTCCCCCCGAATCCTTCGAGCATCCTTGCCCGATCAGCTGCCGGCACCGCGTCCTTACGGCGCCGGCAGACTCATTTCAACGCTTGCTGGCAGCGCGCGGGGCGGCGATCGCGCCCGCGGTGTTGATCGGACGGCCCTGGGTGGCGCCGCCGACCACGATCCGGTCCCGGTTCTTCTCGACCGTCTTCAGACCGATCCCTTTCACCAGGGCCAATTGCTCGGCGCTGCGGAAGGCCCCATTGGCCTTGCGGTAGGCGACGATGGCTTCGGCCTTGGACGCTCCGACGTTGAGCAGCACGCGATCCAGCGTGGCCGCGTCGGCGCTGTTGATGTTGACCTTTTCCGAGGCGATGGCACTGCCGGCGAGCAGCAGCGACAGGACCAGCGACTGGGCGATGAGGGCAAACGACTTCATGGTTGTGCTCCTGAGAGTGGATTCCTTTCCGGGCCGGCGGCCGTACGTCCTTGAGTCCTTGTGTTCCGCCGGTGGAGACAGTCTCCATGTCTCGACCCGCACAGGTTATCGCCGGCCCGGCCCCTACGAAGTCGGGGGGAGCCGCAGCGCAGGGTAGGAAAAGTCCTACACGGCCCGGGAGGCGTAAACTGCCCCCCTTCCCCGCTCAAGAGGCTCCTCGATGGACGCCAGCCAGGTCGACCGCTACGTCGGCCAGAAGTGGGACGACGAGATCGTCCCGCAACTGGTCGAATACATCCGTATTCCCAACAAGTCGCCGATGTTCGACGCCGATTGGGTCCAGCACGGCTATATGGACGACGCCGTCCGGCTGATGGAGACCTGGGCCAAGGCGCAGTCGATCCCGGGCATGCAGGTCGAGGTGGTGCGCCTGGAAGGCCGCACGCCGCTGATCTTCATCGACATCCCGGCCGCTCATGGCGGCAGCGACGAGGACTGCGTGCTGCTGTACGGGCACCTGGACAAGCAGCCGGAGATGACCGGCTGGGACGACGGCCTCGGCCCCTGGACCCCGGTGCTCAAGGGCGACAAGTTGTTCGGCCGCGGCGGCGCCGACGACGGCTACGCGATCTTCGGCTCGCTGGCGGCGATCCTGGCCCTGCAGGACCAGAAGATCCCGCACGCGCGCTGCGTGATCCTGATCGAGGCCTGCGAGGAATCCGGCAGCTACGACCTGCCCGCCTACGTCGACCACCTCGCCGACCGCATCGGCAAGCCCTCGCTGGTGGTCTGCCTGGACTCGGGCTGCGGCAACTACGAGCAATTGTGGTGCACCACCTCGCTGCGCGGCCTGGCCGGCGGCAATTTCGCGGTCAAGGTGCTCAGCGAAGGCGTGCACTCCGGCGACGCCTCCGGCGTGGTGCCGTCCAGCTTCCGCCTGCTGCGCCAGCTGCTGTCGCGGCTGGAGGACGAGACCAGCGGCAAGATCCTGGTCGAAGGCCTGTACGTCGACGTGCCGGAAGAGCGCATCGAACAGGCGCGCCAGGCGGCCAAGGTGCTGGGCACGGCGGTCTACGACAAGTTCCCGTTCCTGCCCGGCATGAAGCCGATGGCGGACGACCTGGCCGAGCTGGTGCTCAACCGCACCTGGCGCCCGGCGCTGTCGGTGACCGGCGTCGACGGCATGCCGCCGTTGGCCTCGGCCGGCAACGTGCTGCGCCCGCACACCTCGGTCAAGCTGTCGCTGCGCCTGCCGCCGACCCTGGACGGCAAGCGCGCCGGCGAACTGCTCAAGGACGTGCTGCTGCGCGACCCGCCGAACGGCGCTCAGGTCTCGCTGGAGCTGGAAAAATCGTCCAGCGGCTGGAACGCCCCGGCGATGTCGTCCTGGCTGTCCAAGGCCATCGACGCCTCCAGCCGCGAGTTCTTCGGCCAGCCGGCGATGTACATGGGCGAAGGCGGCTCGATCCCGTTCATGGGCATGCTCGGCGAGAAGTTCCCGGGCGCGCAGTTCATGATCACCGGCGTGCTCGGTCCGCACTCCAACGCCCACGGCCCGAACGAATTCCTGCACATCCCGATGGGCAAGCGGGTCACCGCCTGCGTCGCGCGGGTGGTCGCCGAGCACCACCTGGCCGGCCAGCGCGGCGAAACCACCGGCGTGGCCGCGGTCGCCGACAGCGGCGATCGGCATGGCGATCACGGTTGTTGCTGAGCGGCCGGGATTGGGGATTCGGGATTAGGGATTGGCAGGAGCAGTGAGGCTGCCTCGCTTGAGTCTTCGCTTCGGCTGGCTCGGTTTCGATCCTTCCGGCACGAACAAAGCGGACCCGCGAGGGTCCGCTTTTGTTTTGGGGCCGGTGAGCCGCTGCGAGCCGGGATGGCTACCGCCCGGACCGCGCCGGCCGGACTCTCTGAGGCGACTGGCGTGCCGCAACCGCATGCTGACGTCTCCGGCCCCGCTTTCGCGGAAATGCCGGGCAGAGCCAGCGAAGCCGGCGCCCGCCCCGCGAGAGCCGAGATCCGGCTTCGGCCGGCCGCCTACCGCTCTCCAGCTCATCCCTCGCCCCCGGCTTCTGCCAATCCCGCATCCCCCACGCCTACGCCAATCCCGAGTTCCCCATCCCAGCCCTCACGCAACAGCGACAGCCCCCGCCACATGATCCAGCGGCGTCAGCCACCCATCCGAAGGAGGCAAGCCATGCTCGGCGGTATCGTGTACACCATCATCATCGGCGCGGTCATCGGCGTACTCGCGCGTTTCTTCAAGCCCGGCGCCGATCCGATGGGCTGGATCCTGACCATCCTGCTCGGCATCGCCGGCGCCTATATCGGCAGCCTGCTCTACGCCGGCGGCGGCCTGATCGGCCTGATCGTGTCGGTGATCTGCGCGATCGTGCTGTTGTTTCTGTACGAGATCATTCGGGCCAAGGCGGCCAAGTGAGGCCGGGATTAGGGATTAGGGATTAGGGATTGGCGAGAGCGGCGGTGCGGCGGCTCGGTTTCGTGAGGGCGGGCCGCAACAGAGCCGTTCGGCATGTCCCCGACGCGCAAAAAGAAAGCGGACCCTCGCCGGTCCGCTTTTTTCTTGATGCGAAACACGGCAGAACTCGAATCCACCGCCTTCCATCGCCCCACCGATCCCGACTTACTAATCCCGAATCTCCGCTTCTAGCGAATCCCCAATCTCCAATCCCACATCCCGGCTTCACCGCAAATAGTCGATCACCCGCTGCGCCAGCGCCTGCGCATCGTGCTCCAGGGTCGGCAGGCGCAGCTCGGGGGCTTCGGGGACTTCGTAGGGCGAATCGATGCCGGTGAAGTTGGGGATGCGGCCGGCGCGGGCCTTGGCGTACAGGCCCTTGACGTCGCGCCGCTCGGCTTCCTGCAGCGGGGTGTCGACGAACACTTCGACGAATTCGCCGTCCTCGAACAAGTCGCGCGCCAGCCGGCGCTCGGCGCGGAACGGCGAGACGAAGCTGACCAGCACGATCAGGCCGGCGTCGGTCATCAGCTTGGCGACTTCGGCGACGCGGCGGATGTTCTCGACCCGGTCCTCGTCGGTGAAGCCCAGGTCCTTGTTGAGCCCGTGGCGGACGTTGTCGCCGTCGAGCACGAAGGTGTGGTGGCCGAGCGCGTGCAGTTGCTTGTCGACCAGGTTGGCGATGGTCGACTTGCCCGAACCGGACAGGCCGGTGAACCAGACGCAGCGCGGCTTCTGGTGCTTGCTGCGGGCGCGCGCGGCCTTGTCGACGTCGACCGGGTGCCAGTGCAGGTTGCCGGCGCGGCGCAGGGCGAAATCCAGGGTGCCGGCGGCGACGGTGGCGTTGCTCTGGCGGTCGATCAGGATGAAGCTGCCGAGCTCGCGGTTGTCGCGGTAAGCCTCGAACGCGATCGCCTGGTCCAGGCCCAGGTTGACCGCCGCGACCTCGTTGAGCTCCAGGTGCTTGGCGGCGAGTTGGGCCTGGCTGTTGACGTCGATCTTGTGCTTGATCTCGGTGACGCTGGCGCCGACCGTGCGCGCGCCGATCTTGAGCCAATACGAGCGCCCCGGCAGCAGCGCGTTCGCATCCATCCACAGCAGGTGCGCAGCGAACTGATCGGCCACTTCCGCCGGACGTTCGGCCGCGGCGATGACGTCGCCGCGGCTGATGTCGAGTTCGTCCTCCAGGGTCAGGGTGACCGCCTGGCCGGAACGGGCGTAGTACAGGTCGCCGTCGGCGGTGACGATGCGCTGCACCCGCGAGCGGCGGCCCGACGGCAAGGCGACGATTTCGTCGCCCGGGCGCACTTCGCCGGCGGCGATGGTGCCGGCGAAGCCGCGGAAATCCTGGTGCGGGCGGTTGACCCACTGCACCGGCAGGCGCAGGCCCAGTTCCGCCTCGGCGCGCGCGGTGTCGACGGTTTCCAGGTACTCGAGCACGCTCGGGCCGTCGTACCAGGGCGTGGCCGGCGAACGCTCGATCAGGTTGTCCCCCTCCAGCGCCGACAGCGGCACCGCCTGCACGTGCTCGATGCCGAGCTGGGCGGCGAGCTCGCGGTATTCGCCGGCGATGCGCTCGAACACATCGCGATCGAAATCGACCAGGTCCATCTTGTTGACCGCCAGCAGCACGTGGCGGATGCCGAGCAGGGACACGATGTAGCTGTGGCGGCGGGTCTGGGTCAGCAGGCCTTTGCGCGCGTCGACCAGGACCACGGCCAGGTCGGCGGTGGAGGCGCCGGTGGCCATGTTGCGGGTGTACTGCTCGTGGCCGGGGCAGTCGGCGACGATGAACTTGCGCCGCGCGCTGTCGAAGAACCGGTAGGCCACGTCGATGGTGATGCCCTGCTCGCGCTCGGCGGCCAGGCCGTCGACCAGCAGGGCGAAATCGATCTCGCCGTTGCGGGTGCCGTGGCGGCGGCTGTCGGCGCTGAGCGCGGCCAGTTGATCGTCGAACAGGCGCTTGGTGTCGTGCAGCAGGCGCCCGATCAGGGTGCTCTTGCCGTCGTCGACGCTGCCGCAGGTGATGAAGCGCAGCAGGCTCTTGCGCTCGTGCTGGCGCAGGTAGTCGGCGACGCTGTCGCCGACGGGATTGGGGATTCGGGATTCGGGATTGGCAAAAGCCAGAACCTCCCCGCTCACCGGTTCCACCTCCGCGTCGCCGCGCTCCGCTTCGACCAATCCCGAATCCCCAATCCCGAATCCCGGCTTCATCAGAAATACCCTTCCTGTTTCTTGCGCTCCATCGACGCCGAGGGGTCGTGGTCGATGACCCGGCCCTGGCGCTCGGAGGTGGTCGCGACCAACATCTCGGCGATGATCGCCTCCAGCGTGTCGGCCTCGGATTCGATCGCGCCGGTCAACGGATAGCAGCCCAGGGTGCGGAAGCGCACCTTGCGCTGCTGCGGCACCTCGCCCTCGCGCAGCGGCAGGCGCTCGTCGTCGACCAGGATCAGGCTGCCGTCGCGTTCGACCACCGGACGCTGCGCGGCGAAGTACAGCGAGGGCACCGGGATGCGCTCGCGGTAGATGTACAGCCACACGTCGAGTTCGGTCCAATTCGAGATCGGAAACACGCGCACGCTTTCGCCGGCGTGGATGCGGGTGTTGTACAGGTTCCACAGCTCCGGGCGCTGGTTCTTCGGGTCCCAACGGTGCTGCGGGTTGCGGAACGAGAAGATCCGCTCCTTGGCGCGCGACTTCTCTTCGTCGCGGCGCGCGCCGCCGATCGCGGCGTCGAAGCGGTTCCAGTCCAGCGCCTGCTTCAGCGCCTGGGTCTTCATCACGTCGGTGTGCACGGCGGCGCCGTGGCTGATCGGGCCCACGCCCTGGGCCAGGCCGTCGGGATTGACGTGCACGCGCAGGTCGACGCCGGTCTCGGCCGCGCGGCGGTCGCGGAACGCGATCATCTCGCCGAACTTCCATCCGGTGTCGACATGCAGCAAGGGGATCGGCGGCCGCGAGGGATAGAAGGCCTTGAGCAGCAGATGCAGCAGCACCGAACTGTCCTTGCCGACCGAGTACAGCATCACCGGATTGCGGAACTCCGAGGCGACCTCGCGCAGGATGTGGATGCTCTCGGCCTCGAGCCGGTCGAGATGGCTCAGCGTGCGCGCGGCCAGCTGCGGCGGCGCGGACGGGTCGGCGGCGGTGTCGAACAGCGGGCTCAGTTCGGGTGACGCACTCATGCAAGCGGACTCGTGGTGCTCGGGCGGCGGCGGCCGGCGGAGATTGTGCGCGTAGTCGGCGAGGTCGGTCGCCGGCGCGGCGCAGCGGGCGCCGGCGGCGCCGGCGAAGGCGGGGTGCGGCCGGCCCGGCACGGCCGGTCCGGAGCCTCGACCCCGGGGGCCATTAGAAATCCCCCCGGAATCGCGGAGAAATGAGCGCAGGTCATGAACGCATAACCGAGCATCCTTTCCGCGCCCCCGGCACCGGCTCGTAGCCTGCTGACTCCCAAGCCAGAAGCCGACCGCCGTGCCCGCCGCCGCCCTGTCCGCTCCCGCCCTGCTCGCCACTCCGCTGCCCGCGGACCGGCTCGACTCGCTCGCCCGTCTCACCGACGGCCTGGACAAAGACAGCCTGTGGTGGTTGTCCGGCTATGCCGCCGGCCTGGCCCGCGCCGGCGGCGGCCTCGCCGCGGCGGTGCAGGCGCCGGTCGCCGACGCCCGCAACGGCGAGCGGCTGAGCATCGTCTACGGCAGCCAGACCGGCAACGCCAAGCGCCTGGCCGAGCAGCTCGCCGGGCAGGCCGAAGCGGCCGGTCTCAACGTGCGCCTGCTGCGTGCCGACGCCTACCCGACCCGCGAACTCAAGAACGAGCGCCTGCTCTATCTGGTCGTCAGCACCCAGGGCGACGGCGACCCGTCCGACGACGCCCGCGGCCTGGTCGAGTTCATCGCCGGCAAGCGCGCGCCCGAACTCAAGCAGCTCAGCTACGCCGTGCTCGGCCTGGGCGATTCCAGCTATCCGCAGTTCTGCGCGATCGGCCACAAGCTCGACGCGCGCCTGGCCGAACTCGGCGCCCACCGCCTGTTCGCCCGCGGCGACGCCGACCTGGACCTGGAGACCGTGGCCGCGCCGTGGCTGCAGCAGGCCCTGGCCCAGGCCAAGGAAACCCTGAAGCCGGCCGCCGCGCACCTGGCCACGGTGACCCCGCTGCGGCCGCTGCCGAGCGCGCCGGCGCACCACCGCGATGCGCCTTTCGCGGCCGAGCTGATCGGCAACCAGCGCCTGACCCAGGCGATCGCCGGCCGTTACCGCTCCGACAAGGACGTGCGCCACATCGAACTCTCGCTGGAGGGCTCGGGCCTGCATTACCAGCCCGGCGACGCGCTCGGCCTGTGGCCGCGCAACCCGCCGCAGCTAGTCGAGGCGGTGCTGCACACCCTCGACCTCGACGGCGACGCCGCGGTCGCCCACGCCGGCCAGGAACTGCCGCTGCGCCAATGGCTGAGCGAGAAGCGCGAGCTGACCAAGCTGGCACGGCCGTTCGTCGCCAGCCACGCCGCGCACGCCCGCAGCGACGAACTCAACCGCCTGCTGGCCCCGGACCAGGCCGCCGCGCTGACCGACCTGCTCGCCAACAGCCAGGTGATCGACCTGCTGCAGCGCTACGACGGCCACTGGAGCGCCGACGAGCTGGTCGCGGCGCTGCGCCCGCTGACGCCGCGGCTGTACTCGATCGCCTCCAGTCAGAAGCTGGTCGGCGACGAAGTCCATCTCACCGTCGCTCACCTGCAGTACGAAACCGCCGCCGGCACCCGCTGGGGCGCGGCCTCGCACCAGCTCGCCAGCGCCGCCGAAGGCGATCGCCTACCGGTGTTCGTCGAACACAACGAACGCTTCCGCCTGCCCGCTGACGGCTCGCGCGACGTGATCATGATCGGCCCCGGCACCGGCGTCGCGCCGTTCCGCGGCTTCGTCCAGGAGCGCGCCGCCGACGGCGCCGGCGGCCGCAACTGGCTGCTGTTCGGCAATCCGCACTTCCGCACCGACTTCCTCTACCAGACCGAGTGGCAGGCCGCGCTCAAGTCCGGCCAGTTGCACCGCCTCGATCTGGCCTTCTCGCGCGACCAAAGCCACAAGGTCTACGTCCAGCATCGCCTGCGCGAACGCGGCCGCGAACTCTACGACTGGCTGCAGAACGGCGCCCACCTGTACGTGTGCGGCGACGCCACGCGCATGGCCAAGGACGTGCACGCGGCGCTGCTGGCGACGATCGCCGAGCACGGCGGCAAGAGCGCGGAAGACGCGGAGGACTATCTCAATCAACTGCAGCAACAGGGCCGCTACGCCCGGGACGTGTACTGATGCGCGCTGTCGGCCATCGCCAATCGATCGAATCGGGCCGCACGTCGCAGGCCGCCAGGTTCGGCTTCGTGTCTACTGATCGCAACGGATCGCGGCTTGCCCCGGCGGCCCGGATGGAACGCGGCAACGTCACCGATGCGATCGAGCGCGCCGGCAAGAGCGTGCCGACGCCCACGGGCCGCGTTTCATTCGGGCTGCATCCGCGCAGCGCGCAGCGCCGCGCCGGAGCCGCGGCATGAGCGCGCATTCGGTCGAGGACATCAAGCGCTCCAGCGCGCGGCTGCGCGGCAGCCTGCTGGAAAGCCTGGCCAATCCGGTCACCGGGGCGCTGAACGACGACGATCAGACCCTGATCAAGTACCACGGCAGCTACCAGCAGGACGACCGCGACCTGCGCGAGGAGCGCCGCCAGGCGCGGCTGGAGCCGGCCTACAGTTTCATGATCCGCACCCGCACCCCGGGCGGCGTGGTCTCGCCGGAGCAGTGGCTCAAGCTCGACGCGGTGGCCACGACCTACGCCGAACGCGGCTTGCGCGTGACCACGCGCCAGGCGTTCCAGTTCCATGGCGTGATCAAGACCGAACTCAAGCCGACCATGCAGGCGATCAACGCCGCGCTGATCGACACCCTGGCCGCCTGCGGCGACGTCAACCGCAATGTCGCGGTCGCCGCCAATCCGCAGCTTTCGGCCAGCCACGCCGAGGTGTTCGCCCAGGCCGCGGCGCTGTCCGAGCACCTGCTGCCGAACACCCGCGCCTACTACGAGATCTGGCTGGACGAAGAGCGCGTCGCCGGCAGCGGCAGTGAAGACGAGCCGATCTACGGCGAGGTCTACCTGCCGCGCAAGTTCAAGATCGGCTTCGCGATTCCGCCCTACAACGACGTCGACGTGTTCGCCCAGGACCTGGGCTACATCGCGGTGATCGAGGACGGCCGCGTGCTCGGCTACAACGTCACCGTCGGCGGCGGCATGGGCGCGACCCACGGCGATCCGGAAACCTATCCGCGCCTGGGCGATGTGATCGGGTTCGCGACGCCCGAGCAGGTGATCCCGGTCGGCGTGGCGGTGGTCACCGCCCAGCGCGACTTCGGCAATCGCGCCGTGCGCAAGCGCGCGCGGCTGAAGTACACCATCGACGACCGCGGCCTGGACTGGTTCAAAGCGGAAGTCGAACGGCGCGCCGGTTTCCCTCTCCTTCCGGCGCGCCCGTTCGCCTTCCGCCACAACGGCGACCGCTTCGGCTGGGTCGAGGGCGACGACGGCCGCGGCCACCTGACCCTGCGCATTCCGGCCGGACGGATCGTCGACGGCCCGTTGGACGGGCAAGGCGCCGCGGTGAGCCACCTCAGCGGGCTGCGCGAAATCGCCCGGTTGCTGCTGACGCACGAGGGCGCGCAGTTCCGCATGACCCCGAATCAGAACCTGGTCATCGCCGGGGTTCCGGCCCCGGTGCGCGCCGAAGTCGATGCGCTGGTCGCGCAGCACGGCCTGGACGGCTACCGCGCCGCCAGCCCCGTGCGTCGCAACGCGATCGCTTGCGTGGCGCTGCCGACCTGCGGCCTGGCCATGGCCGAGGCCGAACGCTACCTGCCCGACTTCGTCGCCCAGGTCGAAACCCTGCTCGACCGCCACGGCATTGCGCAGGCGGCGATCAACCTGCGCATCAGCGGCTGTCCGAACGGCTGCTCGCGTCCCTACCTGGGCGAGATCGCCCTGGTCGGCAAGGCGCCGGGGCGCTACAACTTGATGCTCGGCGCCGACCATCGCGGCCAGCGCCTGAACACGCTGTACCGCGAGAACATCGCCGAGGCCGAGATCCTCGCCGCGCTGGATCCGCTGCTGGCCGGCTACGCCAGAGACGCCGCCGCCGACGAAGGCTTCGGCGACTATCTGGTGCGCAGCGGCGTGGTCGCGATTCCGTATCCCACCCCCACCGGCATTCCCGTCGTCCTGATTGCAGAGGCCGCCGCATGAGCGCTCCGATCGATCCCGTCACCGCCGCCGAGTCGCCGCGCGCGCTGGCCGAACTCAACGCCTGGCTGGGCACCCGCAGCGCCGAGCAGCGCGTGGCCTGGGCGCTGGAAAACACCGCCGGCGAACACGCGCTGTCGTCGAGCTTCGGCGCCCAGTCGGCGGTGTCGCTGCACATGGTCACCCGGCAGGCGCCGGCCATTCCGGTGATCGTGATCGACACCGGCTACCTGTTTCCCGAAACGTACCGCTTCATCGACGAGCTCGGCGAGCGCCTGCAGCTCAATCTGCAGGTCTATCGGCCGCAGATCGGCGTGGCCTGGATGGAGGCGCGCTTCGGCCGGCTGTGGGAACAGGGCGTGGAGGGCATCGAGCGTTACAACCGCATGCGCAAGGTCGAGCCGATGCAGCGCGCCCTGGCCGAACTCGGCGTGCGCACCTGGATCGCCGGCCTGCGCCGCAGCCAGTCCAGCAGCCGCGCCAACATCGACTTCCTGCAACTGCGCGACGGCCGCTGGAAACTGCACCCGCTGGCCGACTGGAGCGACCGCGACATCTGGGACTATCTGCGCGCGCACGACCTGCCGTACCACCCGCTGTGGCACCAGGGTTACGTCTCGATCGGCGACGTCCACACCACGCGTCCGCTGGAAGCGGGCATGCGCGACGAGGACACCCGTTTCTTCGGCCTCAAGCGCGAATGCGGCCTGCATTTCGACAGCGAACCGGCGGAACCGCAGGCGGCTTGAGTTCGGTTTTGGTGGGAAGCGAACAGCACAGGCGGAAGCAAATCCCCCCTGCCCCCTTTTTTTAAAGGGGACGGCAGAAGCTTCAAGAGAAGAGCGGCAAAAGCGGCGTCTCGACTCGAACGACCTGCACCCGCCAACGACCCGCACCTGCCAACGGTCTACCCTTGGCAGCGATCTACTCGCGCAGGCGATCCAATGTACTCGCGCCGCCGCTTTAGCCGTACCGACGGCTTATCGGCATGAGCGACGACCGGTATCAGCGGTGTAACGCCTCGGGCGATGCACCGGCGCCACTCATCTACGACGCCCGCGACGTAGCGGCATGCCGTAATGGAGCAGGCACCCACACCTCCACGCCTCCCACTCAAAGCATTCCCCTTTGAAAAAGGGGGCCAGGGGGGGATTTGCTGTTAGTTGTCGCCGCCCCTCACAACGGTCTATCCGACCAACCCGCCGCATCAAGTCCCGATCGACTGGGTCAGCTCGGCCCAGGTCGGCGCCAGCGGCCATTGCGGCTCCAGATTGCCTTCCAGCACCCGGCGCAGGTCGCGGCGGTCGATCTGCGGCGCCAGCCCGTGGATCAGCTCCAGCGCATAGTCGCGCAGCACCCGCGCACGCGGGATCACCGCCCAGGTCACGCACTCCGGCAGCGCATCCGGCGCAGTCAGCGCGCGCAGGTCTTCGTCGCGCGCGGTGACGGCCATCTCCGCCAGCAGGCCGACGCCGAGACCGGCGCGCACATAGGTCTTGATCAGATCGGCGTCGCGCGCCGTCATCGCCAGCAACGGTTCGTGCCCGCCGGCGACGAAGGCGCGGCGCAGCGACGACTCGGGCCGGGTCGAGGATTCGTAGCTGATCAACGGCTCGGCAGCGAGTTCCGACAGCGTCGGCGGCCGGTCCAGCTTGGCCAGGGCGTGCGCGCGCGGCACCAGCACCACCCGGCGCCAGCGGAACAGCGGCACCGCCAACCCGCCCTCGGGCGCGGCGCCGGCGGTGCTGATCACCGCCAGGTCGGCATTGCCGTGCGACAGGTTCGACAGCACCTCGCCGTCCGAGGCCGCCTGCAAGTGCACGCTGACCTGGGGGAAGTTGCGCTTGACCTGGGCGATCACCGGCGGCAGCACGAAGCGCGCCTGGGTATGGGTGGTCGACAGCACCAGCCGGCCGGCATGCTGGCCGCGCTCGTTGGCGGCGTAGGCGCGGATGTTGGCCGCTTCTTCCAGGATCCGGCGGGCATGTTCCAGCACCCGTTCGCCGGCCGGTGCGATCGCTTCCAGGCTACGGCCCTTGCGCACGAACAGCAGGAAGCCGAGCTCGTCCTCGAGCTGCTTGAGCTGCTTGGACAGGCCGGGCTGGGTCGCGTGCACACGCTCCGCGGCCAGGGTGATGTTCAACCCGGAATCGGCGATCGCGACCAGGTAGCGCAGTTGGGTGAGGGTCATGGCGAGGCGGTCCGTAAGAGGGAGGGATCGGCGGCGCGACGGCGCAGGCGGCGACAACAGCCGGTCCCGGAACGGAGGGGACGGTGCGGTCGGCAGCGGCTCGGGCGGATCGCGTCCACGTGATCTATCGCTCTATTCGGATGGAAGGATTTCTAGATTAGCCAGCGCGGCAACAGCTTGTCCAGTTTTGGTTTCTGAACGCAAGTAATAGGTAGCGCGGCTCATTACGCCGCGGCATGTGCAAAGGCGGCGCCGTCATTTCCCGCCGCCGGCAGGGGGCCGTAGCGTCGTACCGTCCTCCCACCCCGCTACCCGGTCGCCGCCATGACCCGCGCTCTGTTTCCCCTGTTCGCCGATCTGCACGGACGCGAGGTGCTCGTGGTCGGCGGCGGCACGGTGGCGCTGCGCAAGGCCGCGGCCCTGCTCGAAGCCGGCGCCCGGGTCCGCCTGGGCGCCCCGGCGTTGATCCCCGCGCTGTCCGATTGGGTCGCCGAGGGCCGCATCGAGCACCGCCCCGGCCGCTTCGTCGAAGACTGGCTGGACGGGGTATGGCTGGCGATCGCCGCCACCGACGATGCCGCGGTCAACCGCGCCGTGGCGGAAGCCGGCACAGCGCGGCGGATCTGGGTCAACGTGGTCGACGACGTCGAGGCGTCCAGCTTCCACGTGCCGGCGCGGGTCGAACGCGGCCCGGTGCAGATCGCCATCTCCAGCGGCGGCGCCGCGCCGATGCTCGCCCGTCACCTGCGCGAAAGCCTGGAAACCCGCTACGACGAATCGCTGGGCGCGCTGGCCGAATTGCTCGCCGCGCAGCGCGAACGCATCCGCGCGCGTCTGCCCGAGCTCGGCGCGCGCCGGCGCTTCTTCGACCGCCTGCTGGCAGGGCCGCTGCAGGCGCTGTTGCGCCAGGGCCGCCAAGCCGAAGCGCAACAGGCTTTCGACGCCGCGCTCGGCGAGGATGCCGCGCGCCAGGGCGAACGCGGTTCGGTGGCCTTGGTCGGCGCCGGCCCCGGCGATCCGGGCCTGCTGACCCTGCGCGGCCTGCGCGTGCTCAACGAAGCCGACGTGATCCTGCACGACCGCCTGGTCAGCGCCGAAGTGCTCAAGCTGGCGCGCCGCGACGCCGAGCTGATCGACGTCGGCAAGCAGGCCGCCTGCGCCGCGATCGAACTCACCCACCCCACCGATCACCAGTCCACCCAGCAGCGCATCCACGCGCTGATGCTCGAGCACGCCCGCGCCGGCAAGCGCGTGGTCCGGCTCAAGGGCGGCGATCCGTTCGTGTTCGGCCGCGGCGGCGAGGAACTCGAAGCGCTGCGCGAGCACGGCATCGATTACGAAGTCGTGCCCGGCGTCACCGCGGCCCTGGCCTGCGCCGCCTACGCCGGCATTCCGCTGACCCATCGCGACCACGCGCAGTCGCTGCGCCTGGTCACCGCGCATCTGAAAGACTCGGCCGAACCGCTGGACTGGCGCGCGCTGGCGCTGGAGCGGCAGACCCTGGCGGTGTACATGGGCGTGTCCGGTCTGGACGTGTTGCGCGACAAGCTGATCGAACACGGCCGCGCCGCCGACACGCCGTTCGCGCTGATCGAAAACGGCTCGCGCCCGAACCAGCGGGTGGTCGCCGGCACCCTGTCCAACCTCGCCGAGCGCGCTGCCGAACACCAGGTGCGCTCGCCGGCGCTGCTGATCATCGGCGAAGTTGCCGCTCTGTCCGAACGCCTGCACTGGTTCGGCCGCGCACCGCTCGGCGACACCGGCGCGCACTACGCCGCGGCCGCCTGAGTCACTCACCGCATCCGAACCCACGCCACGGGAGCCTTTCATGCCTCTGTACGACAGCATCCTCGACACCGTCGGCGACACGCCGATCGTCAAGCTCCATCGCATCGCGCCCAAGCACGTATCGCTGTACGCCAAGGTCGAATCGTTCAATCCCGGCGGCTCGGTCAAGGACCGCCTGGCGCTGGCGATCGTGCTCGACGCCGAACGCAGCGGCGCGCTCAAGCCCGGCCAGACGATCGTGGAGGCGACCTCGGGCAACACCGGCATCGCCCTGGCGATGGTCGCCGCCGCGCGCGGCTATCCCTTCGTCGCGGTGATGACCGAGACCTTCTCGGTCGAGCGGCGCAAACTGATGCGCGCGTACGGCGCCAAGGTGATCCTCACGCCCGCCGCCGAACGCGGCAGCGGCATGGTGCGCAAGGCCGCCGAACTGGCCGAGCAGCACGGCTGGTTCCTGGCCCGCCAGTTCGACAACCCGGCTAACCCGGCCTACCACCGCAGCACCACCGGCCCGGAAATCCTGCGCGATTTCGCCGGCAAGCGGCTGGACTACTTCGTCACCGGCTGGGGCACCGGCGGCACCCTCAGCGGCGCCGGCCAGGTGCTCAAGCTGGCCCGTCCGGATCTGAAGATCGTCACCTCCGAGCCGGCCGGCGCCTCCCTGCTCAGCGGCAAGGACTGGCAGCCGCACAAGATCCAGGGCTGGACGCCGGATTTCGTGCCCGGCGTGCTCGACCGCACGATCGCCGACGAGATCCGTCCGGTCGACGACCTCAGCGCGCGCGACACCGCGCGCCGCCTCGCCGCCGAGGAAGGCCTGTTCGTCGGCATCTCCGCCGGCGCTACGGTCGCCGCCGCCTTGCAGGTCGCCGAGCAGGCGCCGGAAGGCTCGGTGCTGCTGGCGATGCTGCCCGACACCGGCGAGCGTTACCTGTCCACGTTCCTGTTCGAGGGCGTTGCCGAAGGCTCCGACGACGAGTGGCTGGCGTCGCTGGAAGCGCGCCAGACAGCGGCCGCCTGACCTCGTTCGACCCGCGGGATGGGGCCGCGCGCGGCCGTACGCTGCGCACGTGCCGCCGCAACGGAACGGCGCCGCGCCGGCTCCATCCCGCAACTGCGCAGGCCGCGGCCCGCGCACCGGGCACCCGTAGGGCGGGGCCCACGGCGTCCTAGGCCGGAAGCAGCGGTGGCGACTGCATCCGGGCGACGGCGACGTGGGCTTCGCCCTACATCTTTACGGGCGAGGGTACCGGCGAGGGGTTGCCGCGCCGCTTCATGAAGACGGCGATGCGACGCGCGCGGCGGTGCGGTGGTCCGGGAGCGGCGTCGACGCCGCCGAGGGAGCACGGCCGCGGCGAGCGCCGCTCCTACCCCTGAACGCGCGAGGTTGCCAACGCGGCGCGGCCGGCTACCCTGTGCGCCTGCGGCCTTCGCCGCATGGAGCCTGCATGACCCAGCCGTCCCCTACCGACCGCGACGCCGCCCGCCTGGCCTGGGCCCGTGCCGCGACCGGCGACGATCGCCTCGACCTCGTCCGCGCCTCCTTCGACGCCGGCTTCCGCAGCTACTGGCGCGGCAGCGTGGGCGACGCAGAGCGCCGCTTCGCCGGCGCCAGCGTGATCGTGATGGACTCGCCGCCGGAACTGGAAGATCCGCGTCCCTGGCTGCGCCTGCGCGACGTGCTGGCCGCCGGCGGAGTGCGCGTGCCGCACGTGTTCCAGGCCGACCCCGAGCGCGGCTTCCTGCTGCTGGAAGACCTGGGCCAACGCACCTTCCTGCAGGCCGTGGAAGCCGGCGAGGCCGACCCCGACGCCCTGTTCGAGCTGGCTTTCGACCAGTTGCTGAAGGTCCAGTCCCTGCCCTGCCCGGACGACCTGCCGCCTTACGACGAAGCCTTCCTCAGCCGCGAACTGCGCCTGTTCGACGAATGGTTCCTCGGCCGCCACCTCGGCCTGAGCCTGGACTGCGGCGATCTGGAACGCCTGGACCTGGCCTACCGGCGCATTCTCGACAATGTCCTGGCGCAGCCGCAGGTGTTCATCCACCGCGACTTCATGCCGCGCAACCTGATGCCGGTGCCCGGCGGCCTGGCGGTGATCGATTTCCAGGGCGCCTTGCGCGGCCCCATCGCCTACGACCCGATCAGTCTGTTCCGCGACGCCTTCGTCAGCTGGCCGGAGGAACGCATCGAAGCCTGGCTGGCGCGCTACCACGCTCGCGCCGCCGCCGCCGGCATCCCCCTGCCCGACTACGCGCGCTTCCGCCGCGACGCCGACTTCGCCGGCCTGCAGCGCCACATCAAGATTCTCGGCCTGTTCGCGCGCCTGCACCATCGCGACGGCAAGCCCAAGTACCTGGCCGACGCGCCGCGCTTCCTGGCGTATCTCGACATCGTGCTGCCGCGTTATCCGGAACTGGCCCCGCTGGCCGAGATCGTCGAGCGCCACGTGCGGCCGGCCCTGACCGGCAACGCCGCAGCCGCGGACGCGCGCGCATGAAGGCGCTGATCTTCGCCGCCGGCCTCGGCGAGCGCATGCGGCCGCTCACCCTGCACACGCCCAAGCCCTTGCTCAGCGTCGGCGGCAAACGCCTGATCGAATGGCACCTGGACAAACTCGCCGCGCTCGGCGTCGACGAGGTCGTGGTCAACACCTCCTGGCTGGCCGAACAGTTCCCGGCCACGCTCGGCGACGGCGCGCGCTGGGGATTGCGCCTGCGCTATTCCTACGAGGGCGCGACGCCGCTGGAAACCGGCGGCGGCATGCTGCATGCGCTGTCGCTGCTGCAAGAAGGCGCCGCCGCCGATGCGCCGTTCCTGGTCGTCAACGGCGATATCTGGACCGACTACGACTTCGCCGCGTTGCCGCGCGCGCTCGACGGCGACGCGCATCTGCTGCTGGTCGACAATCCGGTCCAGCATCCGCACGGCGATTTCCATCTCGGCGACGACGGTCGCATCGGCAACGAAGGCGCCGCCAAGCTCACCTATTCCGGCATCGGCCTGTATCGCGCTTCGCTGTTCGAGCGCTGGCGCGAGATTGCCGGCGACGCGGCCGGCGCGCGACTCGACCCGCCGCGCTTCAGCATCGTGCCGCTGCTGCGTCAGGCCGCCGACGCCGGCCGCTTGAGCGGCTCGCACCATCGCGGCCGCTGGACCGACGTCGGCACGCCCGAGCGCCTGCAGCGACTCGACGCCGCGCTGAGCGCGGCGGCGCACGGCTGAATGCCCCCCCATCGATATCGCGCGGCCTGAACCACCGCAGCCTCTCCTCCCTGCGAACTGGAATCCCATGACCGCCGTCAGCCTCACCAAGACCAGCAAATTCCTCAGCCTGGTGCTGCGCCACGAACCCGAAGCGATCGGCCTGAGCCTCGACAGCAACGGCTGGGCCGACCTCGACGACCTGATCCGCCTGGCCAATGCCGACGGCAAGCCGGTAACGCGCGCGTTGATCGAGCAAGTCGTGCGCGACAACGACAAGCAGCGCTTCGCGATCAGCGCCGACGGCACCCGCATCCGCGCCAATCAAGGCCACTCGATCGAGATCGACCTGGCGCTGACCGCGCTGGCGCCGCCGGCCGTGCTTTACCACGGCACCGCGACCCGCTTCGCCAAGTCGATCCGCAACCTGGGCCTGGTCAAGCAGAGCCGCCAGCACGTGCACTTGTCGTCCGACGCGGACACCGCGATCGAGGTCGGCAGCCGCCACGGCAAGGCCCTGGTGCTGTCGATTCGCGCCGGCGACATGCACGCGCGCGGCCTGAGCTTCTTCCAATCCGAAAACGGCGTCTGGCTGACCGACGCGGTGGCGCCGGAATTCATCGACTGGCCGGCCCAGGACTGAACATGCGCCTGCACGCCATCCGCGCCGACATCACCACGCTGAGCGTGGACGCGATCGTCAACGCCGCCAATTCGTCCTTGCTCGGCGGCGGCGGCGTCGACGGCGCGATCCATCGCGCGGCCGGCCCGGAACTGGTCGCCGAATGCCGCCTGCTCGGCGGCTGCAAGACCGGCGAGGCCAAGCTCACCCGCGGTCATCGCCTGCTCGCCGCTTATGTCATCCACACGGTCGGGCCGGTCTGGCGCGGCGGCGAACACGGCGAGCCGGATCTGTTGGCGGACTGCTATCGCAACGCGCTGGCGCTGGCCGAACGCCACCGCCTGCGCCGCATCGCCTTTCCCTGCATCGGCACCGGCATCTACGGCTATCCGCTGCAGGCCGCGGCGCGGATCGCCATCGACACCGTGCTCGCGCATACCGGCACGGGCATCGAGGAAGTCGTGTTCTGTTGTTATTCCGAGGCCGACCTGGCTGTCTACGCCGGCCTGCTCGGCTGAACCGCGATCTTCCTGCCCGCATGAGCGCCGACCACCGCTTCTCCGAAGACGAACGCCGCGGCTTGTACCGGGCGATCTTCGAACGCCGCGACGTGCGTTCACAGTTCCGTCCCGATCCGATTCCGCCCGATGCGCTGGCGCGCCTGCTGCGCGCCGCGCACCACGCGCCCTCGGTCGGCTTCATGCAGCCCTGGGACTTCGTCCTGGTAGACGACCCGGCGCTGAAGCGGCGGGTCAAGGCGCTGTACGACGAGGCCAACGCCGAAGCCGCGGCGAACTACAGCGAGGAGCGCGCCGCGCTGTACCGGCGGCTCAAGCTAGAAGGCATCGTCGACAGCCCGATCAACCTGTGCATCACCTGCGACCGCCAGCGCGGCGGCCCGCACGTGCTCGGCCGCAACACCCTGCTCGACGCCGACCTGTTCAGCGCCTGCCTGGCGGTGCAGAACCTGTGGCTGGCCGCGCGCGCCGAAGGCATCGGCGTGGGTTGGGTCAGCATCCTGGAACCGAACGAGTTGGCGCGGGTGTTGAACCTGCCCGAAGGCGTGTTCCCGCTGGCCTACCTGTGCCTGGGCTATGTCAGCGAATTCCTGCCGCGTCCCGAACTGGAAACCCAAGGCTGGCGCTCGCGCCTGCCGCTGCACGAGCTGATCCACGGCAACGGCTGGGGCGGCGCGATCGAAGACGAGGCGCTGCGCGCGGCGGTCGCGCAGGACGACGGGCAAGGTTGAGCGGTATTGCCTTGGGGCGCCGCGCTTACAGGCGCGGGTCCATGGCTTCGATCGATGACATCGGCGTTGGGCTCTCTGCGCGTCCAGCGGTCGCGGCTTGCGCCGCTCCTACTCCCGGGAAGCGGCACTACGCGGGCACCGACGGCGCAGAATCAATCCGCGCCCAGAGTCTGGCGCAGGAACGGCACGGTGATGCGACGCTGCGCGGCCAGCGAGGCGCGGTCGAGCTTGTCCAACGTCTGGGTCAGCCCGCCCAGGTCGCGGTCGGTGCGCTTGAGCAGCCATTCCAGCGCGGCCTCTTCCAGCGCCAACCCGCGCCGCTGCGCGCGTTGCCGCAGCACCTGCGCCCGGCCTTCGTCGTTCAGCGGCGTCAGCACCAGGCGCGTGCACTGCGACAGTCGCGAACGCAGGTCCGGCAGGGTCAGGGCCAGTTCGTCGGGGTTCTCGCGCGCGGCGTAGATCAGCGCGATGCCGGCCTGACGCGCGCGGTTATGGGTGTCGAACAACGCGATCTCGTCCTCGCGCCGGCCGGCGATGGCTTCGATCCCGTCCAACGCCAGCAGGTCGTTGCCTTCCAGCGCATGCAGCGCGTCGCGCAGACGCCCGACCGCGGCCGCCAGCGGCAGATAGGCGGCGCGACGTCCGGCCGCGTCGGCCTCGGCGCAGGCGCCGAGCAGCAGATGGGTCTTGCCGACTCCGGACGGGCCGGCCAGATAGACCCAGTCGGCGCCGCTGGGATCGACGTAGCCGGCGGTCTCGTGGGTGTGCGTGGCCAGCGCGCGCAACTGCGCGATCGCTCCGTCCGGCGCATCCACATAGGTTTCCAAACGCTGATCCGGCGGATAACGCAGGGTCAGCGGCAACTGCGGAACACTCACTCGACTTCGCGCTCCGTACGACCGGCGTCGTTCGCCTTGGGCACGATCGGCGCCTGCGCCGGATCGATCAGAATGGTGGGCTGCTCGCCCGCGTACAGGCGGCTGTGGGTGTAACGCTCCTGCGCGTAACGCAGCAGCACGTTGGCGACCGCGGCCACCGGCAGCGCCAGCAGCATGCCGAGGAAGCCGAACAACTGGCCGCCGGCGAGCACGGCGAAGATCACCGCGACCGGATGCAGGCCGATGCGGTCGCCGACCAGTTTCGGAGTCAGCCAGTAGCTCTCCACCACCTGGCCGACGCCGAACACCGCCAGCACGCCGAGCACGTGCTTCCAGTCGCCGTACTGCACCAGCGCGGCGATCACGCCGAGGATGATGCCGCTGGCCGGGCCCAGGTAAGGCACGAAGGTCAGCAGGCCGGCGATGATGCCGATCAGGATGCCCAGGTCCAGGCCCACGCCCCACAGGCCCACGCCGTACATCACGCCGAGCACCAGCATGACCAGGAACTGGCCGCGCAGGAACGCGCCGAGCACCTCGTCGGACTCCTTGGCCAGGCGGCTGATCGTGGCCAGGTAATCGCGCGGGATCAGCGAGGCGACCCGGTCGACCAGCACGTCCCAGTCGCGCAGGAAGAAGAAGGTCAGCACCGGCAGCAGGGCGATGTTGGCGACCAGGCCGATCAGGGCGAAGCCCGAGCGCGACAGATAACCCAGCAGGGTCGTGGCGAAACCGCCGGCGCGCTCCCAGTTGCTGCGCACCAGTTCGATCAGGTGGTTGAGGTCCAGCCAGTCGCTGATTTCCAGCCGGGTGCGCTGCTCCAGCCACGGAATCGCGGTGGCGGTGAACCAGTCGCGGTAGCTCGGCAGCGACACGATCAGGGTGCTGATCTGGCGTTCGATCAGCGGCACCAGGATCACCAGCACCAGTACCACCAGCAGCGCCATGAAGGTGAACACCAGGGTGACCGAGGTGTTGCGCGAGCGGCCGGTGCGTTCGATCCGGTCGACCAGCGGGTCGCCGAGCCAGCCGAGCATGGCCGCGACCACGAACGGGGTCAGCACCGGCGCCAGCACCCACAGCAGCCAGCACGCGCCCACGCCCAACGCCGTCCATTGCAGGCGGCGCAGGAACAGGGCGATGTCGTCGATAGGAGCGCGGTGCATCGGTCAGCGCAGCCGGTAGACCGGCGGCTGGCCTTCGAGGCCTTCCAGCGCCTCGATCGTGCCGCCGGTATCGGCCATGCGCTTGAGGCCGGGCAAACCGGACAGCAGCTCGAGGTCGAACTCGACGCTGTCGGGCGTGGCCCGCACCGGGGTCATCTTGCGCACCACCGGCAGGCCTTGCAGATAGCCGGACAGGCGGATGTAGCCCTCGGCACTGTGCACGCCGCTGAACACCACCCGATAGGTGCCCGGCGGGCCGGCCACGCTGCGCTTGGCGTAACGCTTCATCAGCGCGTCGGCGGCGCCGTCGGCCCCGCCGGCCATGACCCGGCGCGCGTCGGCGTCGGTGGTCGACCAGCTGTTGAGGGTCTTGCCGCCGTCGACGAAGGTCCAATCGCCCTTCCAGCCGCCGGTCTTGACCCGGTAGACCTTGCCGATCAGCTGCATCGGCGGGCTGTAGCGGGACGAGGCGCGCGCCACGGCGGCGACGTCGCCGCGCCAGATCGCGCCGACGGTGGCCTGTTCGGCGGCGCTGCCGGACGGCAGGCCGAGGCGGTAGCCGCGATCGACCGCGCGGTTCAGCGCCGAGCGGGCGGCGTTGGCCTGCGCCAGGCCGACCAGGCGCGGGCCGCTGCCGTCGTCGATCGCCATCCACAACACCGGCTTGGGCCGCGGTTGCGGCCAGATCGGCAGGCCCAGGGTCGAAGCCAGCGCCTCGACCTTGGCTTGGTCGAAGCTGACGACCAGGGTGGTCTGGAAGGTCGGCGCGCCGGTGACCGGCGAGACGCCTTCGTCCTGGCGGTAGTCGTAGCCGCTGACGTAGTCCTTGGCCCGGCGCAGCTCCTGGCCGACGCCCGGCCGGCCGGCCGCGCCGCGGTCGCCGGACATCTTGCCCAGCACCTGGGCCAGGGCTCGCGCCATCGCGCCGTTGCGCTCGGCTTCGCCTTGGCCGTTGACCTGGACTTCTGCCGAGAACGCGCCTTCGGCCTGGGCGCGATCGCCCTCGACCCGCTGCGCGCCGGCCGCGAAGCTCGCCAGCAGCAGCGCTGCGATCATCCAACCTCGGATTGCCTTACCCATCGACCAGCCCATCGCTGTCCCTAATTCGTCTGTGGAGCGGGCTTCCCGCCCGCGTTGCGAGCCGCCGGCCCGGCCCGGAGACCGGCCGCCGCAGCGGATCCGGACGACGGCGTTCAAGGTCCGAAATGGTGCCGCAGGCGGGGCGGCGAGTCCATTGCGGGGCTGAATGGGTCGGAGGTGGACTACAGCGGAGCGGCGTCGGGAGACAGCGAAATGCCCGGCCGGCTTGGCTTTCGCTGTCTCATGGCAGCTATCGGCTCACGCTCGCCCCGCCCCAGCCTGCTAAAATCGCGGGCTTCCCTCCGCGACCACCCCGGGGCCGCCGTGACCGCTTCCTCCTCCGACACCTCTCCCAAGCCGCTGACCTACCGCGATGCGGGCGTCGACATCGACGCCGGCAACGAGGTCGTCGAACGCATCAAGCCGTTGGTCAAGCGCAGCTTCCGTCCCGAGGTGATGGGCGGCCTGGGCGGCTTCGGCGCCCTGTTCGACCTGTCGGGCAAGTACCGCGAGCCGGTGCTGGTGTCCGGCACCGACGGCGTCGGCACCAAGCTCAAGCTGGCCCAGCAGCTCAACCGCCACGACACCATCGGCATCGACCTGGTCGGCATGTGCGTCAACGACGTGCTGGTGCAGGGCGCCGAGCCGCTGTTCTTCCTCGACTACTTCGCCACCGGCAAGCTCGACGTCGACACCACCGTGGCCGTGGTCGGCGGCATCGCCAAGGGCTGCGAACTGGCCGGCTGCGCGCTGATCGGCGGCGAAACCGCGGAAATGCCCGACATGTACCCGCCGGGCGAGTACGACCTGGCCGGCTTCACCGTCGGCGCAGTGGAAAAGTCGCGGCTGCTCGACGGCGCGCGCGTGCGCAAGGGCGACGTGCTGATCGGCATCGCCTCCAGCGGCCCGCACTCCAACGGCTATTCGCTGATCCGCCGGATCTTCGACCGCGCCGGCCGCCCGGGCGACATCGCCGTCGGCGGCGTGCGCCTGATCGATGCGCTGATGGCGCCCACCGCGCTGTACGTGAAGCCGGTGCTGGAACTGCTGCGCGCCAACGGCGGCGAGCATTCGATCCACGCCATGGCCCACATCACCGGCGGCGGCCTGACCGAGAACATCATCCGGGTGATTCCGGACGGCCTCGGCCTGGACATCCGCACCGCCACCTGGACCCTGCCGCCGGTGTTCGACTGGCTGCAGCGCGAGGGCGCGGTGCCGCGCGAGGAGATGTGGCGCACCTTCAACTGCGGCATCGGCTTCGTGCTGGTGGTGCCGGACGAAGCGGTCGCCGCGACCGAGGCCGACCTGGCCCGCCTGGGCCTGACGCACTGGCGCATCGGCGAAGTGGTCGCCCACGCTGGCGGCGAGCGCGTGCACATCGGCTGATCGCGCGCGATTCGCGGCGAGAGAGCGGCGGGCTTCGGCCCGCCGTTTTCGTTTGCCGCGCCAACCCCGCTCGCCGGGCGCGCACGGGGCACGCAGCCCCCAAACGGAGCGCAGGGAATTAAGCTCACTCGATCCCTTCCGTCCCTGTCGGTGCGCATGAGTCTCGTCAAGAAATCGGCCCTGGCCGTGGTGCTGTTGGTATTCGCGCTGACCTGGATCGCCCCGACCAGCCCGTTCGAACAGGGCATGCACAGCGTGCTGACCGTGGTCGGCCTGTTCTGGCTGTGGCGCCACGACCGCCGTTGGCCGCTGCGCGACGGGCACTTCCTGGCGATCTGCGGCTTCATGCTCACCCACTGCATCGCCGCGCGCTGGTTGTATTCCTATGTGCCCTACGACCGCTGGATCCAATGGCTGACCGGCGGCTGGTCGCTGGACCGCGCCCTCGGCTTCCAGCGCAATCACTTCGACCGGCTGATCCATCTCCTCTACGGACTGTGCTTCGCCCCGGCGGTGCGCGAGTACTTCCGCCAGCGCTGGCCGGCGCTGAGCGCGCGCCAGGCCTTCGCGCTCGCGGTCGCCGCGGTCATGTGCACCAGCCTGATCTACGAATGGATCGAATGGGCGATCGCCCTGACCATGTCGCCGCAGGACGCCGAGTCCTACAACGGTCAGCAGGGCGACGTCTGGGATGCGCACACCGATATGTTCCTGGCCACTCTGGGCGCGCTGGCGGCCTGGCCGCGCGGCAAGCGCGGCGCACGCTAACGGCCGGCGCACTCGCCGGCGTCGCGCAGCGCCGGCGGATCGGTCGGGTCGATTCGTCCGCCGCGTGGAGATCCGCGCTCCGCGGTCCAACGGGATAGGATCGGGCCGGCCCGCGGCCGGCCGCATCCATCGACGGGCCATGGCGGCGTCGTTCCGCCATGGCCCGCCTCGCCGAATCCGGTGTCTCCCCACCGGACCGGCCACTCCCCGCAGCGTCGTTGGACACCTGACCGCAGCAGCTTCCTGCCGTCGCGGCGCGGGTGGTACGTCCCTGTACCTTCGAAGACCGCGGCCCGGCGCCCTGCCGGTGTCCGTGACGGCCCGCAGGCCGCACCGGCCGGCGCACCGACCGCGTTCTTCGTTGTCGTGTTCTTTGTTGTCGTGTCCGTTGCCGGTCGCCGACGGCCGCCGCCCCCCTCTCCCGCCGTGAGGCGGGTCCCCTGGTCGCGGCGACCGTCGACTCGCGACCGCCCCGGCCGCAGACGATCGAACCCGGCAGCGATTCGATCGTCCTGAAGTCTCGTCGGCGCCCGCCCTCCTGGCAGGTCCGTCCGGCTCCGGTCGGACCGCCCTCGCCGTGGCGTCGGCGTTGTTCGGCCCGGCACATTTCTACCCCCGCCGACCACCCCTGGCGAGGAACGAGCCGGGATCGAATCGGGACGCAGCGGGTATGTTTGGCCTGTAAGTGGTTGGCCGTGCTGGGGATTAGGGATTGGGGATTAGGGACTCGGATGAAAGCGCCTTTGCCTTGCCAATCCCGAATCCCCAATCCCTACTCCCGGCCCCTCACACCAAGGCATGCCGCCGCGTATAGGTCAGCACCGCGTCGACATGGCGCTGCAACTCGCTGCGCACCGCCTCTTCCAGCGGACACTCGGCCAGCACGTAGTAGCCCGAGCGCAGCACGTCGCGCCAGCGCGGCTGGCGCGGCAGCTTGGCCAGGCTGAGGTAACGCTCCATCGCCCGCGCCCGCAGCCGACCGTCGTCGACCGTGACCCGCCAGATCCGGCTCTTCTCGGCCAGTTCCAGCCGGCCCTGGCCGGTACTGCGCTCCCAGGCCTCGACCACCGCCAGCATCAGCTCGACCAGGGCTCGCCGGAACGAGGAACGCATTTCCTCGTCGCCAGCATCGTGTTCGACCTCGATCGGCGCCGGCGCCGGATCGGCAGCGGCCGCCTCCGCCGCCAACGGCTGCAGGCCCAGCACCACCGAGCCCTCGCCCTGCCCGGTCTCGCTGAGCCGCGCCTGCAACCGCTCGCCGTCGCGCGGGCGGAATTCGAACCGCTGCGGCGCCGAAGACTCCTCCAGTCGCGCCAGCGCCTGGGCCAGGGCCGCCGCCGCCGGCTCGTCCAACAGCTCGCCTAAGGCGCGCCCGGGCAACGCGCCATCGGCGCCGCCGGTCTGGCCGAGCAAGCGGCCGGCACTGCGGTTGGCCGCGACCACCTGGCCGCCGGCGTCGAGAATCAGCACCGCGTCCTCGCGGCTGTCCAAGGCCGCCTGCAGCCGGGTGCGGTCGACCCCGAGGTCGGCCGCGGCGCGGCGGTAGTAATCCACTTCCTCGGCCAGCCGCGCCTGCCGCGCCGCCTCGGCCAGCCGCGCGCGCTGCTGGCGGCGCAGGAAGAACACGATCAGGCCCAGCACCGCCGCCACGGCGGAGACCGCGGTCAGCCACAGCGCCAGGGTGCGCTGGCGCAGGCTGGCCGCGCGCAAACGGTTCTCGGCGGCGAGCGCGGCGATGGTGCGATCGCGTTCGGCGGTTTCGAAGCGCAGCTGCATCCATTTCATCTCGCGGTCGTAACGCGCTTCGCGCAGACGGCGCGCGGCGTTCTCCGATTCGCGCAGTGCGGCCAGGGCCTGCGGCCATTCGCCCAGCGCCTCGTGATCGGCGGCCAGTTCGGCCAGCAACGCCGGACGATCGCTGTCCTGGGCCGGCAACTGCGCCAAGGCGTCCTTGACCCGGACCAGCGCGGCGCGCGGCTCGCCGAGCAGGCGCGCGGCGCGTGCGGCCTGCAATTGCAACGGCGCCGGCGGCCGAGCGCCGGCGGCGACGGCCAGGGCCAGGCCGCGCTCGCTCCAGCGCCGCGCCTTGACCGCGTCGTCGCGGGCCAGCGCGACCCGTGCCAGTTCGGCGTGCAGGCGCAGCTGATACGTTCGCTCGCCGCCTTCGACGTAGCCGGCCAGGGCCTGCTCGAGCAGGCGTTCGGCGCCGGCGGGATCGCCCGCCTCCAGCGCCAGCGCGCCCAGGCTCTGCAGCACGTGCGCGGCCTCGATCTTGTTGCCGATCCGGCGAAACTCGCTCAGCGCCTGCTGGTAATGGCGCTCGGCGTTGCCGGTGTCGCCGAGGTCGCGGTAGATGTCGGCGATGTTGTTGAGCACCGGTCCGAGCGCCGGGTCCCGCGCATCGCGCTGTACCCGCAGGCTGGCGAGGAAGGCCTGCAGCGCGCCGCGATAATCGCCGAGCCGGCGCAACGCCGAGCCGACGTTGTTCCAGCTCTTGGCCTCCGCGGCGCGGTCCTCGTGGCGCTGCGCCAGG
The DNA here is from genome assembly GCF_000336385.2 of Lysobacter antibioticus HS124. Taxonomy (GTDB): domain Bacteria; phylum Pseudomonadota; class Gammaproteobacteria; order Xanthomonadales; family Xanthomonadaceae; genus Lysobacter; species Lysobacter firmicutimachus. Next base: position 27,177 of record NZ_HG424546.1, read on the forward strand.
TGCAGCGCGCGGCGGAACCGGGTCAGCGCCTCGGCGGTGCATTCGCGGTAGTAGTCGAGCACGCCCCGGCGGCGCACCAGTTCGTAGTCGGTCGGCCAGCCGGCCGCGGCGCCGGCGACCGCCTGGGCGCAGTCCAACGCGTCCCCGGCGCCGTCGAGATCGCCGCCGCTGCGCTTGGCGTCGGCGGCCCGATACAGGGTTTGCAGATCGGATTCGCGCACGCCCTGCAGGAGGTAACGGCGCCGGCACGCCTGCGGGTCGGCGCGCACCGTCGGCGCGTCGACCGGCTTGCACGCCGGTGCGAGGTCCGTCGCCTGCGCCAGGGCCGGAGCCGGCAGCCAGCCGCCGCACATCGCGACCCAAACCGCCGCCCGACGCCACGGGCTGCCCCTGTCCTCCGCCACGCTGCGCTCCCTGTCCGCTGGCCGCAGCTTTGCCGATCCGCGGCCGCAGCGGAAGCGACCGCGGCGGGCCGGCCGCCGCCGCATGCCGTCTTCGGCGACTGCGTCACAGTCGTGCGTTCAGCTTCGCCGTCGCCGCCCAGGCCGGGCGGGCCGCAGTGCGCCGGTCGCGAGCGGGCCGGATCGCCTAAAATACGGCTCCGCTCCCGCCTCGCCGCCGCAATGACCCAGCCGCTTCCCCGGATCGCCGTCCTCGCTTCGGGCCGCGGCAGCAACCTGCAGGCGGTGCTCGACGCGATCGCCGCCGGCGCGCTGGCCGGCGAGGTGGTCGGGGTATTTTCCGACAAGCCCTCCGCGCCCGCGCTGCAGCGCGTGCCGCAGGCGCTGCGCTGGTCGGCGGCGGCCAAGACCTACTCCGATCGCGACGCCTTCGACGCCGATCTCGCCGCCGCGGTCGCCGCCGTGCGGCCGGACTGGGTGCTGTGCGCCGGCTACATGCGCATTCTCGGCGGCGCCTTCGTCGAGCGCTTCCGCGGCCGCATGATCAACATCCACCCCTCGCTGCTGCCCAAGTACCGCGGCTTGCACACCCATGCGCGCGCGCTCGCCGACGGCGAAAGCGAGCACGGCTGCAGCGTGCACTTCGTCATTCCCGAGCTCGACGCCGGCGCGGTGATCGCCCAGGCGGTGGTGCCGGTCCGCGGCGGCGACGACGCCGAGGCCCTGGCCGCGCGTGTGCTGGCGGCGGAGCATCCGCTGTTGCTGGCGGTGATGAGACTCGCGGTCGGCGGCCGCCTGGCTGAACACGGCGCAACCGTCACCCTCGACGGTCATCCGCTATTTACGCCGCTGCGTTTAGATTTCGCCGGCGATCTGACCCATCCGGCCACCGGCCTCGCGGCCTGACCCATCGCCCGGCCGCAACCTCGCGTGTCGCCCGACACGCATCCTTGCGCAGCATTCACGAGAGCCCAGGATCTCCGCGCCGTCATGAAGTCGCTACTGCCCCTGCTCACGGCCGCGCTGCTCGGCGCCGCTTCGCCCGCCGGCGCTTCCGCGCTGGAGCCGTTCGTCGCCCACTATGAAGTGTTCAACGGCGGCAAGGCGCTGGGCGACGCGACCATGCAGGTCAAGCCCGAGGGCGGCCATTGGCGCATCGATCTCGACATCCGCGCCGAGCACGGCATGATGAGCCTGGCCGGCGCGGCCGCGCAGCAGAGCACGCTGTTCGACGCCGTCGGCGACGCCTACCGGCCGCTGAGCCAGACCCTGGTGCGCAAGGTGCTGTTCTCCAAGCGTGTGATCAACGGCGTGTACGACTGGAACAAGCGCAGCGCGCAGTGGAGCGGCGACGTCAAGGACCATCGCCGCAAGCCCATCGCGCTGCAGGACGGCGACATGAGCGGCCTGCTGATCAATCTGGCGGTGGTGCGCGATGCGCAGCCCGGCAAGACGCTGAGTTACCGTTTCGTCGATTCCGGCCGCGCCCGTCCGCACCAATACGTGGTGGCGCAGGAACTGGAAGGGGTCAAGGTCGACGACATGAGTTTCAACGCGATGCGCGTCAACCGGGTGCAGAGCGGCAACGAGGAAACCTCGATCTGGGTGGTCGACGGCGTGCCCACGCCGGTGCGCATCCTGCAACGCGAGAACGGCCAGGACACCTACGATCTGCGCTTGGTCGAATACAAAGGAGCCAACGAATGACGATCCGCACCACCACGCTGCACGGCCTGCTGCTGACCGCCGCGCTGACCGCGGTCAGCGCCCCCGCGTCGGCGGCCAAGCCGTTCAGCGCCGACTACTCGGCCAGCTACATGGGCATGCAGGGCGCCGGACGCATGACCGTCGCCCCGGCCGACGGCAACCGCTGGAAGTACGATCTGTCGATCTCCAGCCCGCTGGCCGAGCTGCGCCAATCGACCACCTTCGAAGACAACGGCGGCAAGCTGCGCCCGATCAGCGGCAGCGACTCGAGCAAGGTGCTGACCAAGAAGAAGAACACCGCCGCGACCTACGACTGGTCGCGCGGCGTCGCCACCTGGACCGGCGACGTCAAGGCCGACCGCGCCGGCCCGATCAAGCTGCAGGCCGGCGACCTCGACGCCCTGCTGGTCAACCTGGCGATCGTGCGCGACGCCGCCGCCGGCAAGCCGATGAGCTACCGCATGGTCGAAGGCGGCCGGGTCAAGCAGCTGACCTATACCGTGGTCGGCAAGGAAGCGGTCAACGTCGGCGGCAAATCGCAGCAGGCGACCAAGGTGTCGAGCAAGAACGGCGACAAGGAAACCATCGCCTGGGTGGTGCCGAGCGTGCCGGTCCCGGTGCGCATCCTGCAGCGCGAGAACGGCAGCGACGCGATCGACTTGCGGGTGCAGGCGGTGCGCTGACTGCCGCGGCGCCGGCCACACGCATCAACGAAAAGCCCCGCTTCGGCGGGGCTTTGCTTTACCTGGATGCTCCGATGGCGGCCATCCGGCCAGGCTGCCGTCGCAGTCGATGTTGGCTGCCCCCTGTTTGATAAGGGGCCAGGCGGGGTTTGCTCTTGCTCCGCCACGTCGCCGCGACCACCCGCAAATCCCCGCGCCAGCCGGCTCATCGGAAAACCCGATCCGCCCACGGCCCAGCCCCCTTTTGCGAAGGGGGCGAATCATCTCGATCGCTGCTGCCAGGAAGCGGCAGCGCCCCTCACACCCGGCGGATCTTCGCTCCCAACTGCGACAGCTTGGCCTCGATGTTTTCGTAGCCGCGGTCCAGGTGGTAGATGCGGTCGATCGTGGTTTCGCCCTGCGCCACCAGGCCGGCCAGGATCAGCGAGGCCGAGGCGCGCAGATCGGTCGCCATCACCGGCGCGCCGCTGAGCTTGGGCACGCCGCGCACCACCGCGGTGTGGCCGTCGACGCGGATGTCGGCGCCCAGGCGCAGCAATTCGTTGACGTGCATGAAGCGGTTTTCGAAGATCGTCTCATTGATCACCCCGGCGCCTTCGGCGATGCAGTTGAGCGCCATGAACTGCGCCTGCATGTCGGTCGGAAACGCCGGATACGGCGCGGTGACCAGATCGACCGAGCGCGCGCGGCGGCCGCCCATGTCCAGAGTGATGCGGTCGCCGTCGACCTCGATCGTGGCGCCGGCGTCGCGCAGCTTGTCCAGCACCGCGTCCAGGGTGTCGGCGCGGCTGCCGGTGACGGTGACCCGGCCGCCGGTCATCGCCGCGGCGACCAGGAAGGTGCCGGTCTCGATCCGGTCCGGCAGCACGTCGTGGCTGCCGCCATGCAACTTCTCCACGCCGTGGACCACGATCCGGCCGCTGCCGGCGTTCTCGATCTTGGCGCCGAGCGCATTGAGACAGTCGGCCAGATCGACCACCTCCGGCTCCATCGCCGCGTTCTCGATCACGCTGGTGCCTTCGGCCAGCACCGCCGCCATCAGCACGTTCTCGGTGCCGGTGACGCTGACCACGTCGAACACGAAACGCGCGCCCTTCAGGCGGCCCTTGCGCTGCGCCTTGATGTAGCCGTTCTCGACCGTGATCTCGGCGCCCAGCGCCTGCAGGCCCTTGATGTGCTGGTCGACCGGGCGCGAGCCGATCGCGCAACCGCCCGGCAAGGAGACTTCGGCCTCGCCGTACTTGGCCAGCAACGGCCCCAGCACCAGCACCGAGGCGCGCATGGTCTTGACCAGCTCGTACGGCGCGACATGGCTGTTGACCGTGGTCGGGTCGACGGTGATGGTCGCCCCCTCGCTGCGCACGCCTGCGCCGAGCTCGCCGAGCAGTTTGGCGGTGGTCAGCACGTCGTGCAGCTGCGGCACGTTGCGGATCGTCACCGGAGCGTCGGCCAGCAGCGTCGCGCACAGGATCGGCAGGACGGCGTTCTTGGCGCCGGAAATCTGGACTTCGCCGTTGAGCGGCTGGCCGCCTTCGACCACGATTTTTTGCATTTGAGGGCCGGGATTGGGGATTGGGGATTGGTTGGAGCAGGATGCCGCTAGCGGGTGAGGTCAGGATGAAGTGCGGGGATTGGGGATTCGGGATTGGCCAAGGGCCAAGCCAAATGCGGCGATACCGCTCGACTAATCGCCAATCCCGAATCTCAAATCCCGGCCTCTTCCGGCGTCAACGTCTTCAGCGCCAAGGCATGGATCTCGCCGCCCATGCGTTCGCCCAGGGTCGCGTAAACCAGGCGGTGGCGGGCCAACGGCAGCTTGCCGCGGAAGGCCTCGGCGATCACGGTGGCTTCGAAGTGGACCCCGTCGTCGCCGCGCACCTGCGCTTGCGCGCCGGGCAGGCCTTGTTCGATCAGGGTGCGGATGATGTCGGCGTTCACGGCAGGAACCTCTGGTGGTGGGGGACGGCCGGGCGGGCCGCAGCGATGCGGCGCCGCCGGTGACGCATCGCTGCGCGACCGGGCCGGCTGAATGCGGGGTGGCCGCCGCCCGGCGGCCGCGGCCGTGGGGGCCGGCGCTAGGCGGGCGAACCGCTTAGAATTGACGGATTAGCCTAGCGGAAAGCCCTGCGATCCGGAATGGCGACCACAGAAACGGCCTTTCCCATGACCCCCACCGCCCGCCCCGCGCCCGACCTCCGCCCGCATCCGTCCGCCGGCGTCTCCGACGCCAGCCTGGCCGCCAGCGGCCGGCGCGTGTTCGAGATCGAGGGTCGGGCGCTGGACGCGGTGGCCGAGCGCATCGACGGCGATTTCGCCGCCGCCTGCCAGCTGATCCTGGCCGCGCAGGGCCGGGTGGTCTGCACCGGCATGGGCAAATCCGGCCACATCGCGCGCAAGATCGCCGCGACCCTGGCTTCGACCGGCACCCCGGCCTTCTATGTCCACCCGGGCGAAGCCGGCCACGGCGACCTGGGCATGATCACCGACGCCGACGTGGTCCTGGCCTTGTCCTACTCGGGCGAAAGCGACGAAGTGCTGATGCTGCTGCCGGTGCTCAAGCGCCAGGGCAATCGCCTGATCGCCATGACCGGCCGCCCGCAGTCCACCCTGGCGCGCGAGTCCGACGTGCATCTGGACGTCAGCGTGCCGGTGGAAGCCTGTCCGCTGGATCTGGCGCCGACCTCCAGCACCACCGCCTCGCTGGCGATGGGCGACGCGATCGCGGTCGCCCTGCTCGACGCACGCGGCTTCACCGCCGACGATTTCGCCCGCTCGCACCCGGCCGGCGCGCTCGGGCGGCGCCTGCTGCTGCACATCACCGACATCATGCACGCCGGCGAAGACGTGCCGCGGGTGTCGGCCGACGCCAGCGTCAGCGAGGCCCTGGTCGAGATGAGCCACAAGCGGCTGGGCATGACCGCGGTGGTCGATGCCGACGACCGCCTGATCGGCCTGTACACCGACGGCGACCTGCGCCGCACTCTCGACGACGCCGGCGTCGATCTGCGCTCGACCCGGATCGCCGAAGTCATGACCCGTTCGCCCAAGACCATCGGCGCCGACGCGCTCGCAGTCGAAGCCGCCCAGCTGATGGAAACCCACAAAATCAGCGGTCTGCTGGTCGTCGACACTGAACGCCGCGTGGTCGGCGCGCTGAATATTCACGACTTGTTGCGCGCTCGGGTGGTTTAACGAGCCGGGATTGGGGATTCGAGATTCGGGATTCGCACTAGCGCATCCTCGCTCGGTCCGCCTTTCCAGACTGCCAATCCCAAATCCCGAATCCCCATTCCCGTGCCCTACAGCCACCTCAACGACTACCCCGCCGAAATCCGCGAACGCGCGGCGCGCGTACGCCTGGCTTGCTTCGACGTCGACGGCACGCTGACCGACGGGCGGCTGATCTACGACAGCGAAGGCCGCGAGTCGAAGTGCTTCCACGTGCAGGACGGCCAGGGCCTAGCGCTGTTGCGCCGGTTCGGCCTCGCGGTGCATTTCGTCACCGCGCGCGGCGGCGCGATCGCCGCCCAGCGCGCGGCCGAACTGGGCGCGAGCGCGCACGGCGATGTGGCCGACAAGCTGGCCTGCGTGCGCGAGATCGCCGCCGGCCTGGGCCTGACGCTGGACCAGGTCGCCTTCATGGGCGACGACCTCGCCGACCTGCGCGTGCTGCCGCACGTGGGCCTGTCGGTGGCGCCGGCCAACGCCCACCCCTGGGTGCGCGAGCGCGTGCACTGGCGCACCGTCGCCCGCGGCGGCGAAGGCGCGGCGCGCGAGCTGTGCGATCTGTTGCTGGGCGCGCAAGGCCATGCCGAACAGGCGCTGGCGGGGGCGCTGGGATGAGCTGGCGCGGGATGCTGATCCTGATCCTCATGGCGGCGGCCGCGCTCAGCGGCTGGGCGCTGTGGTCGCAGCGCGACAAGCCGCGCAGCGCCGGCGGCGACGCGCGCCCGGACTACGTGCTCAACGATTTCGAAGTGGTCGTGCTCGACAAACAGGGCAAGGAATCCTTCACCGTGCGCGCGCCCAAGCTGGAACGCGACCCGAATCAGAAGACCATGGACATCGCCACTCCGCTGTTCCTGGTGCCGGCGCGCGCCGGCGGCAACGGCGGGCCGTGGGAGGTGCGTTCGCAGCGCGGCTGGGTCAGCGCCGAGGGCGACGAAGTGCGCCTGCGCGGCCAGGTCAAGGCCGACAGCACCAACGCCGACGGCAAGCCGATGAACATCGCCACCGAGGAGCTGAACGTGTTCCCCGACACCAACAAGGCCACCTCGGCCGTTCCGGTCAGGTTGGTTCAGCCCGGCACTATAATCACCGGCTCGGGACTGCAAGCCGATCTCGAAACCAAGAACGTCATCATCCCCAACGTCAAGGTCCGCTATGAAGCGAAAGCCCGCTAACTGGCCGGCGCTGTGCCTGGTCGCCCTCCTGCTGGCGCCGGCGGCCGCGCTCGCCCGCTCGTCGGACCGCAACCAACCCATGGATGCCGGCGCCGACAGCAGCAATTGTTCGATCAGCAACGATTCCGGCCCTTGCGTGCTCACCGGCGACGTCAAGATCACCCAAGGCACGCTGATCATCAATGCCGCGAAGGCCGACATCAAGCGCGCCGGCGGCGAACCCAGCTTCGTCACCCTGACCGGCTCGCAGGCGACCCTGAAGCAGGAGCTCGACGACGGCTCGCCGTTCAACGGCCGCGCCAACAAGATCGAGTACGACATACCCAAGGACACCATCGTCCTGACCGGCAACGCCTACGTCGACAAGAACGGCGACACCATCAAGAGCGAGCGCATCGTCTACAACTCCAAGACCGGCCAGGTCGAGAGCGGCGGCACCGGCGGCCGCGTCAACATGCGCCTGCAGCCCAAGAAAAAGACCGCCGAACCGGCCAAGGGAGGCGGCTGATGCTGGTCGCTCAGGGCCTGCGCAAGGCCTACCGCTCGCGCGAGGTCGTGCGCGACTTCGGCCTGACCCTGGACGCCGGCGAAGTGGTCGGCCTGCTCGGCCCCAACGGAGCCGGCAAGACCACCTGCTTCTACATGATCGTCGGCCTGGTCCCGGCCGACGCCGGCCAGATCGTGCTCGACGGCAAGGACATCACCGCCGAGCCGATGTACGCCCGCGCCAAATACGGCGTCGGCTACCTGCCGCAGGAACCCTCGGTGTTCCGCAAGCTCAGCGTGGCCGACAACCTGCGCCTGGTGCTGGAACTGCGCGAGGACCTGGACAAGGCCGGGATCGAGCGCGAACTGGCCAGCCTGATGGACGAGCTGCAGGTCACCCACGTCGCCGACCAGCTCGGCGCCAGCCTGTCCGGCGGCGAACGCCGCCGGGTCGAGATCGCCCGCGCGCTGGCCGCGCGGCCGCGCCTGATGCTGCTGGACGAACCCTTCGCCGGCGTCGACCCGATCTCGGTCGGGGAAATCCAGCGAATCGTGCGCCACCTCAAGAATCGCGGCATCGGGGTCCTGATCACCGACCATAACGTGCGTGAAACCTTGGGCATTTGCGACCGGGCGTATATCCTGAACGACGGCGGCGTGCTCGCGCAGGGGGCTCCGGACGCGCTGCTGGCCAACCCGGATGTACGCCGTGTCTATCTGGGCGAGACGTTCCGTCTGTAACCTAGCGGTTGCCGGGCGCGAAACGACGCCCGAGGCGTGCGAACCGGCCTGACGCCAATCGCACCAGCCCAAGATCATGAAGCCCCGCCTCCAAGCCGCACTCGGACAACAGCTGGTAATGACGCCGCAACTGCGGCAGGCGATCCGCCTGTTGCAATTGTCGGCCATGGAGCTGGAAGCCGAGCTGGCGACGGCGGTGGAGAGCAATCCCCTGCTCGATTGGACCGAACCTTCCGCCGGCGGCGAAGACGAGCCGCGTCCGGCCGCCGGCGCCGAAGACGGCGGCGAAGCGCCGACGCCCGAGCCGGAATGGACCATGGACGACGGCGAGACCTGGTATGAACGGGTCGGCCCAGCCGACAGCGACGACGAAACCCCGGCCGCCGAGCAGGTCGCCAACGCCGAGACCCTGCAGGACCACCTGCTGTGGCAGCTGCACCTGAGTCCGCTGTCGCCGCGCGACCGCAGCATCGGCGTGGCCCTGATCGAGGCCATCGACGACGACGGCTACCTGCGCGAGCCGATGGACTCCCTCGTCGCCTCGCTCGCGGCGGAGCTGAATCCGCCTCCGGGCGAGGACGAAGTGGTCACTGTGTTGCATCAGGTGCAGCGCTTCGATCCGGTCGGCACCGGCGCGCGCTCCCTGGCCGAATGCCTGAACCTGCAACTCAGCACATTGTCCGACGACACCCCGGGCAAGGCCCTGGCCCAGCAGATCGCCCATGGTCCGCTGGAGCGCCTGCCGCGCATCGGCCCGGCCGGCATCGCCGCCGAACTCAAGCTCGACGTCGCCGACGTCGAAGTGGCCGTGCAGTTGCTGCGCTCGCTGGACCCGCGGCCGGGTTCGCAGATGGGCGCGATCTCCAGCGATACCTACGTCACTCCGGACGTGGTGATCTGGCGCCAGAACGGCCTGTGGCGGGTCGCCCTGGCCGAATCGATGCGGCCGCGGATCAGCATCCACCGCGGCTACGAGAGCATGATCCGCCACGCCAGCGCGTCCGACGCCAGCTACCTGCGCGGCCATCTGCAGGAAGCGCGCTGGCTGCTCAAGAGCCTGGAAGCGCGCGGCGACACCTTGCTCAAGGTGGCCCGCTGCCTGCTCAAGCAACAGGCCGGCTTCCTCGAATTCGGCGACAGCGCGCTGCGCCCGCTGACCCTGCGCGAGGTCGCCAACGAAGTCGGACTGCACGAATCCACGGTCTCGCGCGCGATCGCGCGCAAGTACGCGCGCACCCCGCGCGGGACCCTGCCGCTGCGCGCGTTCTTCGCTTCCGGCATCGACACCGGCGCCGGCGGCGAAGCCTCCAGCACCGCAATCCAGGCCATGATCCGGCGCCTGATCGAGGCCGAGAATCCGCGCAAACCCTTGTCCGACGCGCGCCTGGCCGAAACCCTCAAAGCCACCGGCGTACCGGTGGCCCGGCGCACCGTGGCCAAGTACCGCGAGGCGATGAGCATCCCGTCCTCGCAGGACCGGGTCCGGATCGGCTAGACCGGCCGGGCCGCCACACCCGGCAAACCCGCCGCGTTCGAAAAAACCCTTGCGAATCAATCGCCCGGCCCCGGCTACGACCAAGGTGCTAGGCCGGCCCCTTGCACCTGCGGCTCAGAGTGAGATGCTGGACACCCTGGCTCCGGCCAGGGCGTGAGCCAGGCTCCGGAGCGACCGCTCCGCGATCCGATCCTGAGCCTGTCTGCATTCATCCGCGACGTGAAGGAGGTCCCCGATGCGCATCGAAACCTACGGCCAGCAGATCGAAGTCACCAACGCTCTGCGCGATTACGTGGAAAGCAAGCTGGCCCGTCTGCAACGCCATTACGACCAACCCTTCGACGTGCGTACCCAGCTCAGTCTGGACAAGCCCGACCACCGGGCCGAGGCCACCGTTTCGCTCGCCGGCCGCACCCTGCATTGCGATGCCGCCGCGATCGACATGTACGCCGCGATCGATCTGCTCGCCGACAAGCTCGACCGCCTGCTGATGAAGCACAAGAGCAAGCTGGTCGATCACCATCGCGGCGAAAGCCTGGCCCGCAACGGCGAACTCGCCTGAGCCCGTAACCGCTTCGCCACAGGCAACGCTTACCGCGTCACCCATCCACGCCGTCATGCCGCTTTACGATTTGCTGAGCGCGCAGCGGGTCGCGATCCTCGACCGGACCGGCGATCGCGATGCCGTGCTCGACCGGGCCGCGTACCTGCTCGCCGACGGCCACGCCTCCGCCGCGCTCGCCCTGCGCACCAGCCTGGGCGAGCGCGAGCGGCTCGCCAGCACCGCGATCGGCCACGGCGTGGCCATTCCGCACGCACGCACCGCCCTGGTCGAGACCAGCCGCGCCGCGTTCCTGCGCCTGGACGCACCGGTCGATTTCGCCGCCGCCGACGGGCAGCCGGTCGACCTGGTGCTGGCGATGGCCATTCCCGAGCATCACGTCCAACAGCATCTGCTATTGCTGGCCGAGCTCGCCGAGCGCTTCGCCGACGCCGGTTTTCGCGAACGCCTGCGCCGCGCGGCCGGGCAAGCGGAGCTGGCCGGCTGCCTGCTCGATTACTGCCGGCGCAGCGCGGCCTGAGCCTCCCGCGCACGGCTGCGGCATCGGTCGCGCCGCGTCCGTGACCGCGGTCGGGCTGCGACACGGCCGCGCTTTGCTCGTACACTGCCGCCCCATGAGCAAGAGCATCCGCGCAGGCGATCTGTTCGAACAACAGCGCGACCGACTCGGCCTGCGCTGGATCGCCGGCCAGCGCGGCGACGTGCGCGTGGTCGAAGCGGTCAACACGGTGGCCCGGCGGCCTTCGCTGGCCGGGTATCTCAACGCGATCTACCCGAACAAGGTGCAGATCCTCGGCACCGAGGAACTGACCTGGCTCGACGGCCTGGACTCGCGGCTGCGCTGGGAAACCATCGAGAAGATCATCCAGTTCCGCCCGCTGGCGCTGGTGATCAGCAAGGACCAGCCCTGCCCCGAAGACCTGCGCCTGGCCGCGGAGGAAAGCGACACCCCGCTGTGGGTCTCGCCGCGGCGCGGCCACGAGCTGCTCAACCATCTGCAATACCACCTGGCCCGCGCGCTGGCGCCGCAGATCACCCTGCACGGGGTGTTCATGGAGATCTATTCGATCGGCGTGCTGATCACCGGCGAATCCGGCTCGGGCAAGAGCGAGCTGGCGCTGGAGCTGGTCACCCGCGGCCATCGCCTGGTCGCCGACGACGCCCCGGAATTCACCCAGATCGCGCCGGACGTGCTCGACGGCACCTGCCCGGACATGCTGCAGGACCTGCTGGAAGTGCGCGGCCTGGGGGTGCTCAACATCCGCCAGATGTTCGGCGACACCGCGGTCAAGAACAACAAGTACCTGCGCCTGATCGTGCACCTGACCCGGCCGATGAGCGAGCCGCAGCCGTCCGGCATCGAACGCCTGACCGGCGACACCGGCATCCGCCGCGTGCTCGACCTGGACGTGCCGATGATCACCCTGCCGGTCATGCCCGGCCGCAACCTCGCCGTGCTCACCGAAGCGGCGACGCGCTTGCACAGCCTGCGCATGAAGGGCCTGGACCCGGCCGCGGCGTTCATCGCCCGGCACAGCAATTTCCTGGAGCGTGGCGAATCGTGAGTCCCGAGGTCGAATCCAACCCCGCCGCGGACGCGCCGGAACCGAGTCTGTTCACCCTGGTCATCGTCAGCGGCATGTCCGGCTCGGGCAAGTCGGTGGCGCTGCATACGCTCGAAGACTTGGGCTTCTACTGCGTCGACAACCTGCCTGCCGAGTTGCTGCCGCAGTTCGTGCAGAACGTGATCCGCGCCGAAGACGACATGCCGACCAAGCTCGCGGTCAGCATCGACGTGCGCAACCGCCACAGCGACCTGGCCAACATCCCCGAATGGCTGTCGGCGGTGGGCGCGCTCGGCGCCGACCCGCGCCTGGTGTTCTTCGAATCCGGCGACGCGGTCCTGCTCAAACGCTATGCCGACACCCGCCGGCGCCATCCGCTGAGCCAGTTCGGCCTGGCCTTGGCCGACGCAATCTCGCTCGAACGCCAGGTGCTCAAGCCGCTGCGCCAGATCGCCGACACGGTGATCGATACCAGCGAGTTCAACATCCACCAGCTGCGCCGCCACGTCATCACCGAGTTCGGCCTCGGCAGCGACGCGGGCATGTCGCTGCTGTTCGAATCCTTCGCCTACCGGCGCGGCGTGCCGGCCGATGCCGACTTCGTATTCGACGCGCGCGGCCTGCCCAATCCGCACTGGAATCCGGCGCTGCGGCCGCTGTCCGGCCGCGACGGCGGAGTGCGCGAGTACTTGGAGGCGCAGGAGGACGTGAACCTCTACGTTTCCCAGATCAGCCAGTTCCTCGACACCTGGCTGCCGCGACTGCAGGCCGACAGCACCCGCAGCTACGCCACCGTCGCCTTCGGCTGCACCGGCGGCCGCCATCGCTCGGTGTACCTGGCCGAACGCATGGCCGAGCACGCGCGCCTGCGCGGCTGGAACGAAGTGGCCGTGCACCATCGCGAACTCGACTGAGCCGCGTCGGCCTGAACGCGCTCTGAGCCGATACCGGAACGGCGTCATGCGCTCACGAAATTTTCGCGCCTTTGTGGCGCGACGCTTGCACCCGCGCACGTAGCGTCGAATCGCGCCGGTGCCCTCGCGCCGGCGCGTCCGTCCCGCTACGGAGCCGCGAGCATGAACGCCCTTCTTCCGATCCGCCGCTGCGCGCCGCTGTTGCTCGGCCTGAGCGCACTGGCCCTGGCCCCGGCCGTCGTCGCCCAGGAACGCACGCCGCCGGCCCACGAAATGCAACGCACCGAGCCGCCGGTCAACGACCAGCGCGGCGACGCGCGTCGGCCGCCGCCGGTCGACACCGCCGTGCCGCCGGCTTTCGCCGAGGTCGACAGCAACGGCGACGGCGCGATCAGCCGTGATGAAGCGGCGCTGGATGCGCGCTTGGCGGCGAACTTCTCCAGCCACGATCTCGACGGCGACGGCCGCCTGTCGATCGCCGAATTCCAGGCCGGCCACGGCCAACGCAGCGGCGACAAGTAAGCCGCGCCCGACGCGCGGCGTTCGCCGCGCCGGGACACATGCGGTCGAAGCTACTTCGGCCGCGACCGCCGCCCCGGCCTCCATCGCCAACCCGCGAACTCGTCCGCGAACAAGGAGCCTGCCATGATCCCCGTCCCCCGTCGTCCGACCCCATACCGCCTGGCCGTCGCACTCGGCGCCCTGCTGGGCGCCGCCGCGCTCAGCGCCTGCCAGCGTCCGGAACCGACACCGCCGGCCGAGCCGGCGGCGACCGCACCGGCGTCCACCGAGCCGGCCGCACCGCCGGCCGCCCCGAATGCAGCGACCGGCGACGCCACCGCGCCCGCGCAGTTGCCGCCGCCGGCCGAAACCCCGCCCAGCGACGCACCGCCCGGCGACACGCCGCCGGCCGTGCCGACCCCGACCGATCCGAGCACCCCGCCGCCTCCGGCGGAAGACAAATCCGCGCCGCCTCAGACCTGAGCGCGACGCGTCGGGGCAGGCCGCGATCGCCTCCCCGACGATGCCGCGACCGGCTCCGTGCCGGCCGCGGCACAGGCCCCGGCCGTGGGATTGGCCGCGGTTCGGCGCAGCTCGCCGCCGCTCGCCGCATTTGGCGCTTCCGGCCTGTCACCCCGCTCTGCTAAGTTGACGCCATGTCCGTAGGCGTCCTTCTCATCACTCACACCGGTATCGGCAGCGCGCTCGTCGCGGTGGCCAACCGTTTGCTCAATCCCCTGCCGCTGCGCACCGAGGCCTTCGAAGTGCCGTTCGACGCCGATCTGGACGCGCTGCTGCCGCAGGCCAGCGCGGCCCTGCGCCGGGTCGACGACGGCGATGGCGTGCTGGTGCTGACCGACTTGTACGGCGCTTCGCCGAGCAACCTGGCTGCGCGCGTGGCCCACCTCGGCACGCCGGTGCGGCGGGTCTCGGCCTTGA
>NZ_HG424546.1:41632-77795 GCF_000336385.2 Lysobacter antibioticus HS124
GGTGATGAACTACGCCGAACTCGAACTCGACCAACTGCCGGTGATCGCCGCCGCCGGCGCCCGCAACGGCGTCATCCAGGACGATGCCTGACCGCATGACGCACCCCGCATTTCCGCTTACGACATCCCCCGTTTCGAACATCGCGTTGACCATTGCCTGAGGACCCCGACATGATCGAACGCGAACTCACCGTTTCCAATCGCCTCGGCCTGCACGCCCGCGCCACCGCCAAGCTGGTGCAGGTGCTGTCGGCCTTCCGCAGCAACGCCACGCTCACCGCCAAGGGCCGCGAGGTCAACGCCAAGAGCATCATGGGCGTGATGCTCTTGGCCGCCGGGCAAGGCACTCCGGTCAAATTGCGGGTCGAGGGCGAGGACGAAGCCCACGCGGCCGACGCCGTGATCGCCCTGTTCGACCGCCGTTTCGACGAAGACAGCTGAGGAGGCGCGGATGCGGCAGGAATTCCAGGGTCACGGCGCCTCCCGCGGCAGCGCGCTCGGCCGCGCCCGGGTCCGCCTGCCGCACGCGCTGGAAGTCGCCGAAGAACGCATCGCTCAACACCAGGTCGAGGCCGAGCTGGGCCGGCTGCACGCCGCGATCGACAGCGTGCGCCAGGAAATGCACGCCCTGCGCGAGCGCCTGCACGGCGCCCTGGCCCACGAGGTCGGCGAATTCCTCGATCTGCACACCCTGCTGCTCGACGACCCCGAGCTGCTGCAGGGCCTGGACGAACTGATCCGCACCGGCCATTACGCCGCCGACTACGCTCTGCGCCTGCAGCGCGACCGCATCGCCTCGGTGTTCGAGGCGATGGACGACGCCTATTTCCGCAGCCGCGTGGACGACATCGACCAGGTGATCGGGCGCATCCACGCCGCCCTGCACCGGCGCGACCACGACACCCAGGGCGTGGCCGGCGAGATCCTGGTCACCGACAACGTCGCCCCGGCCGAACTGGCGCAACTGCAGGCGCAGGGGGTGATGGCGATCGTGACCGCGGCCGGCAGCGCGCTCTCGCACAGCGCGATCCTGGCCCGCAGCCTGCATCTGCCGCTGGTGGTCGGCGCCGCCCAGGCCCTGCTGAAGATCAACGACGGCGATGCGCTGGTGGTCGACGGCAACACCGGCGCGGTGATCCTGGAGCCCGATGCCGCCGATCTGCGCGCGCACCGCGCGCGGGTGCGCGAGCTGGCGCGCGAGCGCAAGCAGTTGCACCGCCTGCGGCGCGAACCCACCCGCACCACCGACGGGGTCGACATCAAGCTCTACGCCAACGCCGAATCGCGCGACGACGTGGCCGAGGCGCACGCGCTGGGCGCGGCCGGGGTCGGCCTGTACCGCACCGAGTTCCTGTTCCTGCAGCGCAACGAGCTGCCCGACGAGGACGAGCAGTTCCGCGCCTACCGCGACGTGGTCCTGGGCATGACCGGCCGCAGCGTCACCATCCGCACCCTCGACCTGGGCGCGGACAAGGCCGACAAGACCGGCCTGGCCTTGCGCGACGAACCCAACCCGGCCCTGGGCGTGCGCGGCGTGCGCCTGTCGATGGCGCGCGACGGCCTGCTCGAGACCCAGTTGCGCGCGATCCTGCGCGCCTCCGGCTACGGCCCGGTGCGGGTGCTGGTGCCGATGATCAGCTGCGCCGAGGAAATCCGCACCGTGCGCCGGTTGATGCAGCAGGTCGCCGCCGACCTGCGCAAGCAAGGCCACGAGGTCGCCGACAAGATTCCGCTCGGCGCGATGATCGAAGTGCCGGCCGCGGCGATCGCCCTGCCCGGCTTCATCCATGCCGTCGACTTCCTGTCGATCGGCACCAACGACCTGGTCCAGTACCTGCTCGCCGTCGACCGCAACAACGAAGCGCTCGGCAACTTGTACACGCCGCTGCACCCGGCGGTGCTGCGGGTGATCCGCGACGTGATCCGGTTGGCCCGCGCGCGCGGCAAGCCGGTCGCGGTATGCGGCGAAATGGCCGGCGATGCCGCCTTCGCGCCGCTGCTGCTGGCATTGGGGCTGGAGGAATTCAGCCTGCACCCGGCGACCTTGCTGGAAGTGCGCCGCGCGATCCGCGGCCTGCATCTGGACAGCCTGCGCAAGCGCGCACCGGCGCTGATGCGCGCACGCGACCGCGCCGGCATCGAGGCCTGGCTGAACGCCTGAACGCCTGAGCGCCGCGGCCGCTCCGGCCCGACGCGCCTTGCCGCGGCCGCGCGCTCGACGGCGGACGGCGGACGGCGGAGACTGGACCGCGGCCCGATCCGGGCTGGGCTTTATCGGCACGAGGGGCGATAATCCACGCATGAACGTCTGACTTTCGCCGGCTTCGTGGCCGCGTCCGTCACCTGCGAGGAAGTACCGCATGGCCGAAGCCGTCCGCCACGACAAGACCGCGCGTCAGCTGCGCCTGCTGTCCGATGCGCTCGACAGCGGCCGCCTCGGACCGGTGCGCCGCCTGGTCAATACCTTGTCGCCGGCCGAGATCGGCAACCTGCTCGAATCGCTGCCCCCCGGCAAGCGCGTGGTGGTGTGGGGCCTGGTCGACCCCGAGGACGACGGCGAGGTGCTGGTCCACGTCGGCGACGAAGTGCGCGAAAGCCTGCTCGCGGACATGGACACCGACGAGATCGTCGCCGCGGTCGAAGACCTCGACATCGACGACCTCGCCGACCTGGTCGAAGACCTGCCCGACACGGTCATCGACGAAGTCCTCAAGTCGATGGACCGCGAGAACCGCGAGCGCCTGGAGCAGGTGCTGTCCTACCCGGAGGACACCGCCGGCCGCCTGATGAACCCCGACGTGGTGACGGTGCGCGCCGACACCACCATCGAGGTGGTGCTGCGCTACCTGCGCCTGCGCGGCGAATTGCCCGAGCACACCGATCACCTGTACGTGGTCAGCCGCCGCCACCAGTACCTGGGCCGGATCGCCCTGGCCGCGCTGCTGACCCACGAGCCCGGCACGCCGATCAACAAGCTGGTCGACGACGAGCAGCCCGCGATCGACGTCGGCGAGACCGCCGGCGAAGTCGCGCGTCAGTTCTCCGACCACGACTGGATCAGCGCGCCGGTGGTCGACGACAACAACATCCTGCTCGGCCGCATCACCATCGACGACGTGGTCGACATCATCCGCGAAGAAGCCGAACACCAGGCCCTGAGCGCGGCAGGTCTGGACGAGGACGAGGATCTGTTCAGCCCGGTGCGGCGCGCGTTCCGGCGCCGCCTGATCTGGTTGTCGGTGAATCTGTGCACCGCCTTCCTCGCCGCCAGCGTGGTCGGCCAGTTCGAGGACTCCATCGCCCAGTTGGTGGCGCTGGCCGCGCTGATGCCGATCGTCGCCGGCATGGGCGGCAACGCCGGCACCCAGGTGCTGGCGCTGATGATCCGCGGCCTGGCCCTGGGACAGATCGGCGCGTCCAACGTCTGGACCCTGCTGCGCAAGGAGTTGTCGGTGGCCCTGATCAACGGCCTCTGCCTCGGCGTCGGCCTGGGCCTGATCGTGCTGCTGTGGTTCCGCCAGCCCGGCCTGTCGCTGGTGATCGGCACCGCGCTGACCATCAACTTGCTGACCGCCGCCGCCGGCGGCGTGCTGGTGCCGCTGACCCTCAAGCGCCTGGGCTTCGACCCGGCCCTGGCCGGCGGCGTGATCCTGACCACCCTGACCGACGTCATGGGCTTCCTCAGCTTCCTCGGCCTGGCGACGCTGATTCTGCTGCGCTGAGGCGACCGCGTTCGCCGCGACCGATTGCTGCGGCATCGCCGTTGGGCGACCCGTGCCGCGCCGATCTCGTCCTGCCGAAGCGCTCGCGCCGTCCTGCCTTCGTGCGATTCGAGGGCGACGCCCGCGCACACCGCTTCGCCGTCGCGGCTCGCGCCGCTCCTACAGGGCGGCACCGCTTCTTGTAGGAGCGGCGTGAGCTGCGACCGCCGAAGCGACACCCTTCCATGCCACCGTCAACGCTCCCGAAGCCATGGGAGTAGGAACGACGCAAGTCGCGACCGCGCCGCGTCGAACCGCCACGCACGCGGCATGAGCCGGCGCTGCGCCAGCCCGCCCCCTCCAAGCCGCGACCCACGTCCTTGAACGCGGCCGCGAAACGTGCCGATCATGCTTCCAGGCAAGTTCCGGAGCGCGCCGATAGCGCCGTGTCGGCTGCCTCCGTCCACGAGTGCCGCCATGCCCGATCTTCGCGAACACGGTTGTTTCCTGGAACGCGAACTGCTGCTCGCCGACGGCGCGCTGCATCGTTATCGGGTGTTCGTGCCCTCGCGCCGTGCCGGCGGCGAGCGGCCGCCGCTGATCCTGTTCCTGCACGGCTCCGGCGAACGCGGCGACGACAACCGGCGCCAGCTCGAGGTGGGCCTGGGCCCGGTGATCCGCGCCCGCATGGACGAGTTCCCGGCGATCGCGGTGTTTCCGCAAATGCATGCCGACCGCGACGACCCCGGCCACTACGCTTTCACCGCCCTGGCGATCCTCGAGCACGCTCAGGCCGAGTTCGCTCCCGATCCGCAGCGCATCCTGCTGACCGGCCTGTCGATGGGCGGATTTCTCAGCTACGAGTTGGCGCTGATGCAACCGGATCGGTTCGCGGCGATCGCGCCGATCTGCGGCGGCTTCGACCCGCCGCACGGCTGGAACCCTCGCCGCATCGCCGCGCTCGGCGGCGTTACCACGCTGGACGATGCGGCGCGGCGGCTGGCGTCGACGCCGCTGTGGATCTTCCACGGCGCCCGCGACGACATCGTGCTGCCGGAACGCTCGCGCGAAATGATCGCGGCGCTGCGCCGCGCCGGCTCGAACGCCCGTTACACCGAGTTCGCCGACGTCGGCCACAACGCCTGGGATCGCGCCTATGCGATGGCCGAGCTGTGGGATTGGTTGTGGATGCGGCGGCGGGATTGGTAATTCGGGATTCGGGATTCGGGATTGGGAATTGGGGATTGGGGATTGGGGATTCGCAAAAGCGGATTCGGAATTGCGAACCCTATCCAGCGCAAGCTCACGCCACCGCGCCAGCGCTCAACCAATCCCGAATCCCGAATCCCCAATCCCGGCCACTCAGGCCTTCTTGACGAACTCGGTGCGCAGCACCAGGCCCTTGACCTTGTCGACGTTGCACTCGATCAGCTCTTCGTCGTCGGTCAGGCGGATGTTCTTGCACAAGGTGCCGCGCTTGAGCGTCACCGAAGTGCCCTTGACCTTGAGGTCCTTGATCACCAGTACCGAATCGCCGTCGGCGAGTGCCGTGCCGTTGCTGTCTTTCACGATCATTGCGCTCTCCTTCGAGCTAAAACGACGGAAAAACGGTGCCGCGGCTCAGCCCTTGAGCAGGGCTTCGAGCACGGCCATGCGCACGGCGACGCCGTTGGCGACCTGGGTCAGGATCAGCGACTGCGGGCCGTCGGCGACTTCGTCGGTGATTTCCACGCCGCGGTTCATCGGCCCGGGATGCATCACCACCGCATCGGCAGCGGCGCGCTTGAGGCGGGTCGCGGTCAGGCCGTAGTCGCGATGGTAGTCGTCGAGCGAGGACACCAGCCCTTCTTCCATGCGTTCGCGCTGCAGGCGCAACATCATCGCCGCGTCCACGCCTTCCAGCGCCGCATCGAGGTCGTGGGTGACGATGCAGCCGTCCAGAGTGCCGTCGTCGGGCAGCAGCGAAGCCGGGCCGCAGACCCGGATCTCGCCGGCACCGAGCGCTCGCAGCGCCTGCAGGTCGGAGCGGGCCACGCGCGAGTGCTTGACGTCGCCGACCATGGCCACGCGCAGTTGCGAAAAATCGCGGCCCTTGGCCTGGCGCAGGGTCAGCATGTCGAGCAGGCCCTGGGTCGGGTGCGCGCTGCGGCCGTCGCCGGCGTTGACCAGGCAGCTGCCGGGCCGCGCCTGCTGCGCCAGCGCGGCGACCGCGCCGTCTTCGCGATGACGGATCACGAAGCCGCGCACGCCCATCGCTTCGATGTTCTTGAGCGTGTCGAGCGCGGTCTCGCCCTTGCTGGTCGAGGAGGTCGAGGCGTCGAAGTTGAGCACGTGCGCGCCGAGCTGCTGCGCGGCCAACTGGAAGCTCAGCCGGGTCCGGGTCGAGGGCTCGAAAAACAGGGTGCAGACCGCGATGCCGGCCAGGGCGCGGCTGTCGTAATGGCCTTCGGCGAAGGCCTGGGCGCGGATCAGCAGCGCCTCCAGCGATTCGCGCGTGGCGTCGGCCAGGCTCAGCAAGTGGCGCGAGCCGAGGGTAGCGTGGGCGGTCGTGTTCATGCGTTGGAAACGTGTTCGATGTCGGTGGCGTCGTCGGGAGCGGCCAGCCAGCGCTCGACGATGACCGCGGCGGCCACCGCGTCCAGCGCTTCGGCGTCGCGGCGGCGCTTGCGTCCCTCGGCGCGGTCGGCGGCGAAGCGATGCGCCGCTTCGATCGAACTGGAGCGTTCGTCGACCAGCACCACCGGCAGGCGGTAGCGGGCGCGGAGCTGACGGGCGAAGGCGTGAGCGCGGGCGCGGGCCGGCTGGTCGCCGCCCTCCAGGGTCATCGGGTCGCCGACGATCAGACCGTCGGGACGCCATTCCTTGTGCAGGCGGTCGATCGCGCTCCAGTCCGGGCCGGCGCCGTGGACGTCGATCACCGCCAGCGCACGCGCGCCGTGGCCGAACGCGCTGGCCACCGCGACGCCGATGCGTCGCGCGCCTACATCGAAACCCAGGACGGTGCCGTCTCGTCGAATCGCCGCCGGACTCATGCGTGCCCGGCGTAGTCGGCCAGGTGGGCGAAATCGACGCCGATGCGGCCTGCCGCGGCGTGCCAGCGCGCGTCCAGCGGCAGTTGGAACAGCAGTTCGGCGTCGGCCGGCGCGGTCAGCCAGTCGTTTTCGGTGATTTCGTGCTCGAGCTGGCCCGAACCCCAGCCGGCGCAACCCAGCGCGACGATCGCGTTGGACGGGCCTTCGCCCTTGGCCATCGCTTCGAGGATGTCGCGCGAAGTGGTCAGGAACAGGTCGTTGCCGATGACCAGGGTCGAATCCCAGCGCGTGCCGCCGTCGTGGAGGACGAAGCCGCGCTCGGGATGCACCGGGCCGCCGGCCAGGACGATCTGCGCGCGCAGTCGCTCGTCGCCGCCGTCCACGCCCATCTGCCCGAACACCTCGCCGAGGGTGTACTCGGAGGGGCGGTTGACGACGATGCCCATGGCGCCGTCGTTGTCGTGCTGGCAGATCAGCGCCACGCTGCGCGAGAAGTTGGTGTCGGCCAACGCGGGCAGCGCGATCAGGACCTGGTTCGCGAGGGGTGTGGGCATGGCGGACATGGGTCGCATTCTAGCCTGCCCGGCGTGAATTCGGCGCCGGTCCGCGCACGTTTCGTCGATCCGGGGCGTCCCCGCGGGCCGCGGACCGCCCTGCCCGGCCGTCGCCCCCCGACCCCGCCGTACGGCCCTGGATTCGATGTGCGCGGCGCACGACAATCCAGGGCCGCGCTCTCTCGAGGTCCCCATGTCGGGCTATTGCGACATCGCTCCGGGTCACCCGGTCCACGGCCATTACCACGATCACGAATACGGCTTCCCGCAGCGCGAGGAAACCGACCTGTTCGAGCGCCTGATCCTGGAAATCAACCAGGCCGGGCTGAGCTGGGAGACCATCCTGCGCAAGCGCGAAGGCTTCCGCCGCGCCTACCACGGTTTCGACGTCGATCGCGTCGCCGGCTACGGCGAGGCCGACCGTCTGCGCCTGCTCGAAGACGCCGGCATCATCCGCAACCGGCTCAAGGTCGACGCAGCGATCCACAACGCCGGGGTCGTGCAGGGCCTGCGCGACAGCCACGGCGGCTTCGCCGCGTGGCTGGACGCGCACCAGTTGCTCGACGGCAAGCCTCGCGACAAGGCCGGCTGGGTCAAGCTGTTCAAACGCACGTTTCGTTTCACTGGCGGCGAGATCACCGGTGAGTTCCTGATGAGCCTGAGTTATCTGCCGGGCGCGCACCGCGAAAGCTGCCCGGCCTACCGCCGGATCGAGGCCGTCGGCCCGTACTGGCGTCGCGCGCAGGCGCTGGCCGGCGGCCCCCGGGTGGCCTCGGCCAAGACCCCGCGCCGGGGGACGGCCAGGTGAGCGCCGGCCCGGTCGGGCGCGGTGCGGCCAGGGCGGCCGCATGGATCGCCGCAGGCGCCCTCGCCGGCCCCGCGCCTGCCGCCCCGCCGACCGACGCGCACACCCTGCTCGAACGCCTGGCCGACCGGATCGCCGCCCTGCCCGCCGACGAGCCGATGCCGGTCGACCGAACGCTGGAGCCTTACCTCGACCGCAGCGGGATCGCGCTGCGGGTCGAACAGGACGACGACGCCCGTACACTCCAGCGCAAGCGCCCGCCGGGCCTGTCCGATGCGGAATGGCGGGCCTTCGTCGAGGCCTGGAGCGCCGGCGCGATCGCGGTCGAATCGGAGAGCGGCGGCGCCGCCCTGACCTTCCTGGACTTGGACGAAGACGGCCGACGCGACCTGATCCTGGATCAGTACGTCGGCGGCACCGGCTTGTATTCGTACCTTTCGACCCTGCGCAACGACCCGGCAACGGGGTACACCGACGGCGGCGCGACGTTCTCGATCAACGGCCGCGGCGGCGACCAGGCGGTGTATTGGCTGCGCATCGACGGTCGCAGTTACGTCGCTTACCGCGACAGCGTGTACGGGCGCGATACGCTGACCTTGCAGCGGCCGATGACGCCGGCGCCGGTCGCGGCCGCGACGCGGCCGGCGCTGGTGGTGCGTTACCGCTATCGTCATCGGGTCCTGCCAGCGACCGCGGACGCGCGCCGCGACGATGCCGTGCAGACGGCGCTCGACGCCGATGCGGATTTCGCCGCCGCCGCCGATGGCGCCTTGGCCGAGGTACGACTGCATCGCGACGGCAGCCAGCGTCTGCCCGACCCCGAAGCGCGTTGCCCGGCGCCGCCGGGCACGCCGGCCGACGAGGACGTCTGGCCCTGGCACGGCGCCGGCCATTACAGCTTCGACTTCGCCGCGATCGCGCGCGTGCGCACGCCCCGCGCCTGCTACGCGGCGACAGTCATCGCCTTTCGCAGCAGCTATCTGAAGTCCCACGCCGACTGTTGCATGCTGTGGGTGCAGACCGCGCCCGGCGACGCCATCGCCGAGCGTCCGCTGCACACGCAGCGCTGGCGCGAGGAGATCGCGGTCGAATGGGTCGATGCGGGCGACGGGGAATAGGCGCCGACGGGCGATCTCCGCTTCGCCAGCCACCCGCCTCCGCTCCGATCGCTGCCGACAGGCCTCGCCCCCGCAGCTCGCCGCCCGTCGGCAAAGCAGCTCGAGGTTCTGTCCCACGGTGAAAAGGGGGCATGGCGATTTGCTGGTGTTCCGCCCATCATCCCCCGCCCCAGGCCGTTCGCCCCTGCTGCGCGGAGAAGTTCGGAACCCGAACTGATCTACCATGGCCGGGCACGTCATGGACGACATCGCGACCGCGCCTTCCGGGCCGGCGCACCAGTGCGTCGTCCGCGCCACCGCCAGGATCCAGGATGCTCCCGTCGCCCGCACTGCCCCGCTCCACCCGCTGGTTCATCGTCGCCGTCGCCGCGCTGCAAGGCCTGGCCCTGTACGCCACCGGCAAATACGCCGCGGCACTCGGCGGCAGCGGCTTGCCGATCGCCTTGTATGCGTTGCTGCTGGCGGTACCCGGCGCGATGCTGCTGAGCGTGCAGCGACTGCGCGACCCGCGCTTCTGGCAACACGCCGTCGGCCTGAGCCTGATCGTCGCCGTACTCGGCGCCTGGGCCGCCTGGAGCGCCACCGGCGCGCCGCAGCTGGAAACCGACACCGTGCTGGCGCCGTTCGCGGTCAGCCTCGCCATCGCCTGGTTCGTCGCCCTGCCCTATCTGCAATGCCGGATCGAACACGGGCGCTGGTGCGCCCCGTATCCGGCACTGTTCGAGCACGGCTGGCAGAACGCGCTGACCCTGGCTCTGACCGGCGTTTTCGTCGCCATCTGCTGGGGCGTACTCGGGCTGTGCGCGATGCTGTTCAAGCTGATCGGCATCGACGTGTTCGCCGAGTTGTTCTCGCAGCCGGGCTTCGCCTGGCCGGTCAGCGGCCTGATGGCCGGCCTCGGCCTGCTCGTCGGCCGCACCCAGCAAAAGCCGGTGCAGATCGCGCGCCAGGTGCTGTTCGCGATCTTCAAGGGCCTGCTGCCGTTGCTGGCCCTGGTCGCGGTGCTGTTCGTGCTGAGCCTGCCGTTCACCGGCCTGGAAGCGCTGTGGCGCACGCGCGCGGCGACCGTGATCCTGATGTGCGTGATCGCGTTGCTGGTGCTGTTCGTCAACGCCGTGTTCCAGGACGGCAGCGGCGAGCCGCCGTATCCGCGCGCGCTGCGCCGGGTGGTGGACGCCGCTTTGCTGAGCCTGCCGGTGTACGCCGGGCTGGGCTTGTACGCGCTCGGCCTGCGCATCGTCCAGTACGGCTGGACCGCCGACCGCTTCTGGGCCCTGCTGGCCTCGGTGCTGCTGGCCGCCTACGCCTGCGGCTACGCCTGGGCCGCGCTGCGCCCGCGCCGCGGCTGGCTGCACGGCATCGCCCGGGTCAACGTGGCGGTGTCGCTGATCGCGCTGGCGTTGGCGGTCGCGGCCAATTCGCTGCTGCTGGACCCGCACCGGCTCAGCGTCGGCGACCAGCTCGCGCGCCTGCGCGACGGCCGCGCCACGGTCGTCGATTTCGATCTCAAGCATCTGCGCTTCCACAGCGGCCGCCGCGGCTATCAGGCCTTGCTCGCGCTGCGCAGCGAACCCAAGTTCGCCGCCCCGGCCGCGCGCGACGCGCTCGCCCAGGCGATCGCGATGGAGAGCCCCTGGTACAGCCCCGCGGATCTGCGCGAGCAGGCCCCGCGCACCGCCGCCAACGCCTTGCAAAGGATCGCGCGCGCGCCCGGCGTCGACCCGGTCGAACCGGCCTGGCTGCAAGCGGTGCTGGAGCGCAAGCTGTCCGCGCCCGACTGCCTGCGCGAGGACGCGCGCTGCGTGCTGATGGCGCCGGACCTGGACCGCGACGGCATGCGCGAGTACCTGCTGTGCGAAATCGAGGAATACGGCTCGACCTGCACCCTCTACGCCCTCGACGGCGGGCGCTGGGCCGTGGCCGCGCGCAGCTTCATCGGCACCCGCGAGCGCGGGACCGAGGCGCTGGAGGCGGCGATGCGGGCCGGCAGGGTCAAGGCGGTGCCGCCGCGCTGGCCGGAGCTGCGCTTCGGCGACGGCAAGCCGTTCTCGCTGAACGAAGACACCTCACCCCAGCGCAGCGAGCCGGTCGATCCGGCCGCGCTGCAGCGTTTGCAGGGCGCGCCGCGCCGCTGAGCGCGCGGCGCGGTCACAACCGCATGCGCACCTCGCGCGGTACCGCCGGCGGTACCGCGCCGCTGTGCCAGAACGCTTCGACCCAGGGCCGCACCAGATCGAGTTCGGTCGAAGCGCCGCGCACGCCGGGAAAGCGGCGCAGGTTGGCCGACTGCAAACCGAGCATGCGCGCGTCCTGGTCGTTGACCCGTTTCAGAAACGGCCACACCAGCCGCCGCACCAGCCAGGCCGGCGCCCAGCGGTTCTCCACGTGCAGGCTGGCGAACACCGCCGTGGACGCCGCGCTTTCCGGGCTGAAATGCAGGCTGATCCGCACCGTGCCGCCGTTGCGGTAGCGATACTCGATCTGCGCGCTGCCGGGCGCGTCGAAGCGTGCCCGTTCGCTGTCGCGCGGCGACTCGAACAGCCGGTACAGCAATCCCGACTGCTGCGGCTGGCCGTGATAGCCCACCTCGAACCCGTCCGCGTTCGGCATGAATCGCGCCAGCACCTCGCTGCGCGCACCGCCGCGACGGACCAGGCCGGGATGGATCCAGTGCGTGTGCAACGGGTCGAGGAAGTTCTCGATCGCATCGAC
Source organism: Lysobacter antibioticus HS124 (assembly GCF_000336385.2). GTDB lineage: Bacteria > Pseudomonadota > Gammaproteobacteria > Xanthomonadales > Xanthomonadaceae > Lysobacter > Lysobacter firmicutimachus. The sequence continues at coordinate 53,555 of NZ_HG424546.1, forward strand.
CACGTGCGCCGGCCAGCGGGTCTGCCACAGGAAGCGCCGCGAATCCGGGCCGAACTCCCGCACCAGCGGCGCCAATTCGCCCTCGTCGCGGCCGTCCAGGCGCAACCAGATCAGGTCGTCGTGCTCGCGCACGGCGATGCGGCGCACGCGCACCGACGGCAACGCGGCCTCGGGCGACAAGCCGGGGATCTCGCACAAGCGGCCGTCGCGGTCGAAGCGCCAGCCGTGATACGGGCAGGCCAGCCCGTCGCCGGTCGCGCACCCGGCCGACAACGGCGCGTGCCGGTGCGGGCAGCGGTCTTCCAGGGCGAAGGCCTGGCCATCGCCGGTGCGCGCCAGCACCACCGGCCGGTCGAGCAAGCGCACCGCGACCGGCGTGCGCCGCAGCCGCTCGGCGCACAGCGCGGCGAACCAGCGCGAGGCATGGCTGGGGTGCCAGTCGATCATCGCGCGCCCTCGCCGCTCACAGCGCGAACCGACGCATGATCGGCACGCCGATGTGCTGCGTCGCCGCGGCCAGGAAGGCGATCGCGCGCCGGGTCGCGCGCGGCAGGTGCCGCGCATACACCGCGCTGTACTCGATCGCCGGCTCGCCGCCGCGCAAACGCTTGAAATGCGCCGCGCCGGCGCTGAAATTGATCGTCTCGCCGCTGCGCAGCGCGTGCTCGAAGGTGCAGGCGGTGGCCAGCCGATACAGCCCCTCGCGCCGCGGCCGGCCGGTGTCGTAGCCCACGATCGGCGTGGTCAGACAGCCGCCGAGACGGAACTGCCCGGCCACGCACAGCAGTTGCCCGTCTCGGTCGCGGAAGCCGTCGAAATGCAGCAGTCCCTGGCGGTGCCATTGGCGCATGAACTCGGCGCGATAGTGCGGGTTGCAGGCCGAATACTTGTCCAGGTACAGGCGCCGGTACAAGTGGGCGATGCGTTCGTAATCGGCCTCGCCGATCTCGCCGTTGCCGGCGCGTCCCGGATGCTTGGCCGCCAGGCGCAAGTCCATCGCCAGGTTGTGGCGCCGCCGCGCCAGGCTAGCCACGTCGCGGTACAGATACACTTGACGGCTGCCGATCAGTTCGAAGCCCAGCGCTTGCAACTGCGCCAGCCAGTCGCCGTGCTCGCGCTCGTTGAGCGAGCGCAGCCACAGCGCATGCCGCGGCCAACGCTGGCGCGCGGCGTCGAGCAACTGTCGCAGCGGCGTCGCCGCCAGCGGCGGATACAGATTGGTCGACAGCAGCCAGTTGTTGATGGCGACGGCTCGGTCGATCCGCGCCCGCTGCAGACGCCGTGCGCCGAACCGACCCAGTGCGCGCAACGCCGGCGCGGCCCAGGACGGCGCGTAGCGCACCGCCTCTTCGGCAGCGTAGTCGGCATAGGCGGTGCGCGGCGAGCAGACCCAGGCATTGCCCGGCTCGTCTTCGTTGATCGTCGCCGGCAGGCTCAGCTCGCCCACATTCAACATCTCGACCCGAGTGGCGAGATTGGCGATATAACGTTGCGAGTCGCTGCCGACGTGCAACTGCGCGAACGCCGCCGACGCGCGATTGAACTCATCCACCGCGCCCGTCGTCGCCGCGCTCATAGCTCGGGCAGGTCCTCGCCGTCCCATTCGATATCACGCGTCGCCGCCTCGCGCAGGCTGCAGCCGCGACGCAGGGCGACGCCGGCATAGGCCGCCACGTCGACCAGCGCGCCCAGGGGCGGCGCGGGGTCGCCGCGCACCGACAGCACGTCCTCGGCGCGCGCCCAGTCGCGCCGCCACCGCGCACCGCGGCCGTCGCGCAACGCCTGCGCCAGCCCGGGCCCGAGCATGATCGGCGCGATCATCCGCGCCCGGCCCGCGCCCGCATCCACGCAGGCCATGTCCGCACCCATCAGCGCCGCCGGCAGCGGCGCACCGGGCACGAACACATGCACGCCGCTGACCGCGCGCGGATTGCATTCCAGCACGGTCGGCACGCCGTCTTCGCCGACGATCCAGTCGAAGGAAATCTGCCCGCTGAAGCCCAGCTTGGCGACAAAGCGCTCGACGAACGCGCGGATCGCCGGGGTCGGCTGCGGATCGAAATAGAAGCTGGAACTGCGCGCCAGCCGGTACGCCGGCCGATACACCGCGTGCGCCAGCAGCCGGCCACGGTCCGCAATGCCGTAGGAGCACAGTTCGGTGCCAGCGTGGAAACGCTGCGCGACCCAGGTCTGGCCCAGCCCCAGCGGTGGGGCATCGGTCGGCAGCCCGTCCGGGTACAGGCGCACATGCACGCCGAAGCGCGAGTACTCCGGCTTCAGCACCAACGGCGCACCGCCGGCCCAGTCGCGCGCCTGCTGCATGCTTGTCACCGCGGCGCTGTCCGGCACGCGCGCGCCGCAGTCCCGTGCCAACTCGAGAAACCGCCGCTTGCTGTGCAGGGCGCGCAGGGTATCGAAATCGTCGGCCAGCACCCGCACCGAACGCGGCAGCGCCTGGCGGTAGCGCGAGACGGTGAAGACCTCCTCGCAGGTCGGCACGATCAGGTCGATGCGCTGCGCCGCGGCGATGCGCGACAGCGCGGCGACGAAACCGGCCGCGTCGCCACGCGGCGACGGCAGCCGGTGCGCCCGGAACACCGCGTTCGACCAGGCCCCGAGCCGGCACGACACGCTGTCGGCGACGTGCACCGTCCACGCCGCATGGGCGAAGCTGCGCGCCAGTTCCAGAGCCGCCGGAGCGCGCGGCCCCAGGATCAATACATTCGCCATCGTCCATCCCGGCCGGCACGGCGCCGGTGGTTCGCTATCGCCTCATCGCCGGCATCCCGCGCGGCAGGTGCATTAGGCAACAGGGCGACGGAAATGGGAACGCGCTGCGGACTGCGGCCCGGTGCGGATGCGGCCGCGACCGCCGTGGCGAAACCAGACCGACGCCCCGCTCCGGCCGCGACGGCTCGCTCGGCATGGCCGGGTTCGCCCGCTGCGCCTAGGGTCGGCCCCAGATACCCGCCGCCCCCTTCAGGGCGTAGCCTGAAGATCGACTGAAAACGTTTTCATACGAGGCAAGGCATACGAGGCAAGGCCGGCGCGAAGCCGGACTCATCCAGGGAGGAACCGCTCATGGCAGACGCAAGTTCCGGCGTATCGGGCGCTTCATCGCGGGACTCGGCCAGCTCAGCGAGCTCGGCGCAACACACCCAGGCCGCCAACGAAGTCGCCGAATCGCAGCTGGCCGAGGCCATCTCCGCGCTCGGCGGGGTCCCCACGCCCTCGCTGGTCGAAGCCGCACCGGTCGACCTCAGCATCGCGGTCAGCGCGCTGTCGCAACTCAACGCGATGGCGGTCGACACGTCGGCCCTGGACTTCTCGTCCTTGAACGCGCTGGGCGGCGTGGTCTCGACCCCGGCCAACTACGCCGAAGTCGCGCAAAGCCTGCCGGTCGCGCCCGCGGTCGAAGAATTCAACGTGTTCTCGCCCAGCTTCGCCATCACCGGCTTCGACCCGGCCGACATCGCCAACGCCGACATCAACGCCATCGGCCTGGAACTCGGCCTGAGCTACGACGGCAACCTCACCGGCGCCCTGTCCGCGACCTACGCCCCGGCTCCGGGCACGGTGACCGTGCAAGGCCACATCGGCGTCGCCGACGCCTTCGACTCGGCCCGCTTCGGCTTCACCGCCGGCCCCTTCGGCAACGGCGCCACGCCCAGCCTGGGCCTCAACGCCGCCGCCCACCTCGACCTCGGCACGGTCAACGCCTTCGACCTCAACGCCGCGATCCACTTCGACCCCAACGGCCTGCGCAACGCCAACGTCAACGCGACGCTGACCCACGAAATCGACGAGGCCCTGGACGCCTACGCCCAGGGCGGCCTCAACTTCGATCACGACGGCTTGCAAAGCCTCAGCGGCGGTACCGGCCTGCGTTTCGACCAGGGCGGCGTGTCGTGGAGCTTGGGCGGGTTCGGCCGGGTGGATGCGCGAACGGGGGATGCGACGGGGGGAGTTCGGTTTGATGCGCGGGTTAGGTTCTGATCGACGCTGAACGATCGTCCGTTTGAGCGCGAGCTACCGGGGCATGCCAGAAAAGCATCGGACGCGATTGCCGCGTCCAATCGAGGTCATGCCTTACTGCGCTGCGGGATGCTCCGCATTCCATTCCGCCGCAATACGCTCGGGACCTTTCGTCTTCCATTCCCAAGCTTGCTCGATCGTCAGGCGGCGAATTCCGCTCATGTGCAGATCCGTTGTTCGCGGGTGGCTGCCGTCGATCAAGGAGACTCCCCAGGCAAAGCCCGCTTCGTCGACTCCCAGGCATAAGCAGGGGTGGAAGAACACGTCTTCGTAGATGTCCCCGGACTTGACGACGACCACTCATTCTCCCAATCAGTACGCACAGAGCTAGCGACGCGTCGTCGGCCTCACGCAAGTCGGAGGGCTCGAGCACCAGAGCAGCCCTCTACTCATAAAAGCGGCTCTGACCCAGTTTCATCGAGGGCGGCAGTGCTTAACCTGAAAAATATTTCAGCTCAATCGCCTTGCTTCTCGTAGCCAAGGCCAGGGTCGATCTAGTGGACTCATCCAACAATTCCATGCGCAGAATCGCTTCGATCGCGCCCTCTCGCGAATCAACGTCGACTCCGATCCGCATCGAAACCGCCTTCATCAGCAAAGCGTGAGGAATGGGCTCGACGGAGCGGAGCTTTTCGATCACGCCAGCGCGACCGAGCTCGATGACCTCTATCGCCAGTTCCAGCAGAGTCGCCTCAGCCAGCCCACGCTCGCAATCACGGTCGTTACAGGCCATACGGGGGGAACCTCATCGCACGAATGGAGTCAATTTCGGAAACGGCCGCAACCCGCTTCTCTCGCTAGGACTTCCCATGCTGCAACACCCCTTTACTTTCAAGTGACTCGAAAAAACGAGGACGCCTCACCTGTTTTGCTCATCCGATTTTTGATGTGATCATGCGGCAGCAGCGACCCTAGTCACCTATCGCAGGATCAGCCAATCTCGCATAAGAATTAGACTTCTCCATATCCCGCTCCAGCCCCAAGCGCCCACCGAGATAAGCGATCGACAAGTGAGCGCACGCTACTTTATTTCCGGCAGCGCATGCGATTCGAAGCCATCTAACCGCCTCATCATTGACCCCATCCTCTGCGTAAAGCGCCGCCAAGCCACCCGCGGCCGCACTTGACCCCTGCTCAGCCGCCAGAAGGCAGTACTTGATACCTTGCTCACGGTCGCCAGACGCCAAGAAGTACTCGGCGACATCCAATGAAGAACTGGCACTTCCGCCCTCACTTTTGGTGAGCGCCTGCGCAAGCTCGTCTTCCGAGAATATGGCCATCACAATCGCCTTGGGCCTAACTCATAGAACCATACATCTTCAATCATTGCGTACCCAAGTGGAACGCAGGTTTCGTTCCATTCACGTGCCGATGCGTTCCACGCTCTTTGTTCAAAAATCAGCTCACTGCTAACAAGACCTCGAATTTTCTCAAAGCCAATCTGCGCATCGATTTTAAAATGAAGCGCCATCAAAATCGCTCGTCTCTTCATGCAATCGTTATCGGGGCATTCACCGCCTGAAGACCTCACCCCAGGGAACTTGATTACGTTAGGCCCATAGTAATCATCATCGCCAGTGCCGTTCCCGCTTTGCGCGTAACCGGGACCTATTGGTGATAGTGGCCCGCGTACGGGCGGCGACAGCAGTCCTCCTCGCCCCGGCACAACAATCACTTGAAGGCCCTTAGGATCCAGATTCGATAAGGGGTTAGCCGCCACATACAAATAAGTGCTCATGCCCCCATGCAGCCCTATTGGGTCGCTCTCGATGTATCTTCCGTTACCCGCCTCGTAGTCTCGAAAGTAGTTGTACATCAACCCCGTTACTACATCATTTTGCTGCCCAGCAAACCGCATATCGAACATAAACGCAGCACCATCCTGGTCCGGATCCTGGTTTGGAGCATCGTTACCGAAAGCTTCGCCCTTAGCGTTCCAGCTCCAGACCCCAACATTACGGGCCACATCGACCACCGCGCGCGGCGTACCCAGGTGGTCGGGTTGGACGTAGTGCAGCTTCTGCGCAGCGCCAGCGCCCGCCAGGACACCAACAGGTGCCTCGTCCAGCCACACCGGTTGCTGTTTCGTTTCACCGCTGGCGCCATAGTCGCCGATCCAATGCCCTGCTTCGTCATATAGCGTATAGACCGCAACCGGGCCACTAGCACCGTTAATCGCAGCGACACGCTCACCCTTAGCGTTGTAGCGATAGCTGCGCGCGACCACGCCCCCCAACTTGACCTGACTCATCCGGTCGTTGGCGTTGTAAACGAACTCCTTCGCCGCACCGCCGATGCTGGTGGTATTGCCGACCGCGTCGTAACCGCGGGCGATGCCGCCCACGTCGGTCAGACGATGACTGGTGGCCGGATAGGTGTACGTCGTGGTCGTGCCCGCACGCAGCAGGCTGGTTCGATTGCCGGTGGCGTCATAACCGTAGGTCTCCAGCGGCGTGCCGGTGGGGCCGTCGCGGGTGATCTTCAGCCGGCCCAGGGCGTCGTAGTCGTACTTGGCCAGGAACGCGCTCTGCAGGCCGTCCTTGAGTTCGGTCAGTTCGCCGACTTCGTTGTAGCCGTAGCCCAGCGACAGGCCGCCGGCGGCCGGATCGAAGATCGTCTTGGCGCGGTAGTCGAGATCGTAGGTCCGGCTCAGGCTGCGGCCGTTGCCGTAGGTCCAGCCGGTGGCCGGGCCGAACGGCAGGTAGCCGACGTTGTTCAGCAGCACGCTGCGCACGCCGCCGGCCGGGGTCACGCCGATCTCGACGATGCGGCCCTGGGCGTCGCGCACGTAGTCGGCGACTGCGCCGTCCGGGTAGGTCAGCGCGCTCAGTTCGCCGGCCGGGGTGTAGGCGTAGCGCAGGGTGAAGGACTGGGCGTCGACCGACTGCACCTTGCGCACCACCCGGCCGAAGCGGTCGTAGCAGTACTTCAGCTCGGTGCCTTCGGTGCGCATCGCGGTGACCCGGCCGACGGCGAAGGTTTCGCCGGCGGCGCAGGCGGCGTTGACCGTGTCGTAGTCGTATTCGACGTCGTTGCTGCCCGAGCCATAGGACACCGTCTTCGGCCGGCCCAGCGCATCGTAAGTGTAGGTATGCGGGTTGGCGTCGTTGGCGTCCTGCTTGGTCGCCACCTGGCCGGCGGCATTGAAGGTGCGGGTGGTGACGCCGGTGTCCGGGCTCGACAGCTGGACCTGGTCGCCGAAGCCGTTGTAGCCGTAGGTCGTGTTCAAACCCTTCGGGTCGTTGACCTGGGTCAGGCGATCGAGGGCGTCGTACTGATACTCGATCTTGGCGTTGATGCCGCCGACGTCCTGCAAGGTCTTGGCCAGGCGGTTGAGCGGGTCGTAGTCGTTGTCGGTCTTGCGGTTCAGCGCGTCGATGGTCAGGTCGGCGTTGCCGGCCGCGTCGTAAGTGAACGCGGTCGGGTGGCCGTCCGCGGTCTTGGCGGTCTTGAGCTGGCCGAGCTGGTTGTAGATCCGCGACAGGGTGCGCTTGAGCGCGCCGTTGGCGTCGCGGGTGTCTTCCTGGGTGCGGTTGCCGGCGGCATCGACGGTGTAGTGGATGCGGTTGCCGGCGTTGTCGTAGATATCGCTCAGCCGGTGCGCCGCGTCGTAGTCGTAGCGGACGAAGGCGCCGTCGGGCTGGATCACCTTCTTGACTTGGCCGATCAGGTCGTACTCGTAGCGGGTGATCACGTCGTCGGCTTCGGACGCCGCGTTGGTACCGCGCACCTTGCTGGCCTTGAGCCAGCCGCGCGGGTAGTACTCCAGATCGGTGACCACGCCGTTGGCGTCCTTGCTCGACAGCAGGCGGCCGCTGGCGTCGTAGCGCAGGTACTCGGTGACGTGGCCGAGCGCGTCGGCGACCTTCCACAGGTCGCCCTTGCGGTAGGCGCAGCTCGCCGGCGCGGTGGCGCAGGCCGGATCGTCGCTGGCGTAGTAGGTGTAGCTGGCGATGTCGGCCACGTCGCTGCGCGGGCCGTCGACCGACTTGAGCAGACCGACGATCGGGCAGGTCCCGGCGGCCACATCCGCCGCTTCGCAGTAGCTGGTCGTGGTGGTGCGCTCGGCGTTGGTGGCCGGGTCGACCTGGGTCGTGCTCAGGCGCTGGCCGCGGTCGTTATAGGTCCACTTGGTCTTGGCGACCAGGACGTTGGCGTTGTTGAGGGTTCGGCGCTCGGTCGGCTGGGTGTAGCCGGGGTTCCAGTCGGTCTGGATCGTGCGGGTGACCGGGGTGACGCCCTTTCCGGAGGTGCGGCCCTCGATGCGCACGGTTTCCTGGAATGCATCGTGCTCGTAATCGGTGCGGTAGCTGCGCTCGTTCTGGCGCGACGAGATACGATTGTTCAGGTATTGCGCCGTAGAAGTGCCGGCATTCGAACCATCCGTAGCCGACAACGCGATGCGAGTCGGCTGACGGAACGCTTCCGAGGAGAAGTCGTATGTCTTGCTCGAACCGGTCGGCAGTGTGACCGTCACCGAGCCCGAGCTGTTGTAGGTATGGGTGACCTTGCCGGCCCCAAGCGCATGGTCGCTGATGGTGGTCCGACCCAGCTCGTCGTAGCTGTAAGTGGCATAACGTTGCCCGGCTTCGTCAATGACGCCGGTGAGCTTGTTGCCCCATAGGGCCGGGTCGCAGCCAGCGATCGCCTGTCCCGCGGCATTGCGGCAGACCCGGTCACTTTCCCCGTATAGATATTCCATGCCCTCACCGGCCACGGCGCCGCCCTTGCTGGCGTGGGTCAAGCGGCCAGAGGTGTCGTAGGCATACTCCACCAACCAGGCGCCTGCACTGCCGATGCGAGAGAGGCGCAAACCATCGTCGCCCGGCTTGGCGGCAAGGACTGCCGCATACTGGAAGTTCAGCTCGCGGCCGGACGGACTGCGCACGCGCAGCAGCTTGCCTGCAGCGAGGCAGCTGCCCGCCTGCACATCGGCCTGGGTGCAGTAGTCCAGGCGGTATAACCGCCCGCCGACTTCGTAGGCGCTGAGCCGACCGGAATCGTCGAACCACTCCAGCGAAGAGAAGGTCGACAGACGCCAGCGCCCCTTGTCCGTAGCTACCGCATCGGGCTCGCGGATCATGATTACGCCGGGGCGATTGACCGAGCGATAGGAAGTGTCGCTTACCTTGCCCATCAGCTCGTAGTAGCCATCGGAGCGCAGCAAGGTGTTGGGCAGCCCCTGGCGCAGGATCACTCGCGCCGAATACGAATGCGCCCAATGATCGGTCAGCCCAGAACCCAACTCGAAGTCCCCGACCGAGTTATAGGTCCTGGTGAACGCCTGGCCCTCCCAATCGAAATCTTCCTCGCGATACTCCTTGTTGCCGGTGGCCGCGACCACGGGGTTGCCATCCTTGCAACAGGAATCGAATTGCTTGGACCGCACAACGATCTGCGCATATACGTCGTTGAAACAGACGTTAGGCCAGTTGACGCCCGGATTCGGCCATCCCGCGTAGAACAGCACCGGGCACTCGTACCAGTCGCGACGAGCGAAATGCCACTGATGAGTCACCGACGGTGTCGGGTTGATGATCAGAAAACGCGCGTTGGCGTCGTTCGGCGAATAGTTTCGCGTCTGAAACAAGAACCGGCCTTCCGGCCCCCAACCGGCCGGAGTACCCTCGTAGTACGAGCCCGTGAACTGGCCCGGCGGCGGCGGCGTGGAATAGAGGCTCGATTTGTAGACGTCGACTTCCATCGCCTCCTCGTCCTTGCACCAGATCTCGCCGTTCGGCGCTGTCTCGCCACCGATCGAGTCTTCAGAACTGCACCCACGCGCACGAGCACCGGCGGTCGACGCTCTGTAAAAATCGCCCACGTATGTCGGCGCACGCGGTTTGACCCTGTAATCCCGGTTGTAGACGCCTTCAGCCATCGCCCATTCAGCGTTCTTCTCGAGGAACGCGTTTCCGCGCGGCGTCGCCGGTTCGGTGCGGATATAGCTTTCAGCCTCGCTGAGCGTGTTGAAACACATGCGCTCTTGCGCCGGCATATAGCGCGTAGCGCAGTACTCATCGGCAGCGCGCGCCCCTCCCGGCACCAGCCAAGCGGCCAGCAGCAAGGAAACCAAGGCGGACAAACGAAGGGCGAAGCTGGCAGGCATGACGTTGTTCTTCCGATGAAAGCGCCGCGGCAGCGGCCGGACATCCTGGGTCCTGTGCGTACGATGGCGAGGTGCCGGCGTCGACGAACGGGCGACCGGAGGGGACGGGTCCCGCGGCGATGATCGATGACGGCCGTCGCAAAAATTAAGACACCGTAGGCACTTTTCGCTAGTCACATTTCGTCGACAGATCCGGCCCAACTCGGCACACAACGGTCGGCGCGCAAAGAAAAACCCGGCCGAAGCCGGGTTTCCCGTTCCTGACGATACTGCCGATACCTTAACGCACTTCGGCCACTTCGACGCCATCCAAACCCTGCGACAAGGTCCGCGCATCGCCGCCCTGGGCCAGCTTGATCCGCAGGCGCACTTCGTTCTGCGAGTCGGCGTAGCGCAGCGCGTCCTCGTAGCTGATCTCGCCGGCCTGGTACAGCTCGAACAGGCTCTGGTCGAAGGTCTTCATGCCCAACTGCACGGAGTCCTTCATCAGTTCCTTGAGCTTGTGGATCTCGCCGTCACGGATGTAGTCCTGGGCCAGCGGGGTGCCGAGCAGGATTTCCATCGCCACGCGCCGGCCCTTGCCGTCCGGAGTCGGGATCAGCTGCTGCGCGACCACGCCCTTGAGGTTCAGCGACAGGTCCATCAGCAACTGGCCGCGACGGTCTTCGGGGAAGAAGTTGATGATGCGGTCCATCGCCTGGTTGGCGTTGTTGGCGTGCAGGGTGCACAGCACGAGGTGGCCGGTTTCGGCGAAGGCGATGGCGTGGTCCATGCCCTCGCGGGTACGCACCTCGCCGATCATGATCACGTCCGGCGCCTGGCGCAGGGTGTTCTTCAGCGCCGCGTCCCAGCTGTCGGTGTCGATGCCGACTTCGCGCTGGGTGATGATGCAGCCCTCGTGGCGGTGCACGAATTCGATCGGGTCTTCGATGGTGATGATGTGTCCGGTCGAATTCTGGTTGCGGTAGCCGATCATCGCCGCCAGCGAAGTCGACTTGCCGGTACCGGTGGCGCCGACGAAGATGATGATGCCGCGCTTGGTCATCGCCAGCGTCTTGATGATCGGCGGCAGGTTCAGCTCTTCGACGGTCGGGATCTTGGTTTCGATCCGGCGCAGCACCATGCCGACCTGGTTGCGCTGATAGAAGCAGCTGACGCGGAAGCGGCCGACGCCGGTCACGCCGATGGCGAAGTTGCACTCGTGGGTTTTTTCGAACTCTTCGCGCTGCTGCGGATTCATCACGTTCAGCACGAGATCGCGGCTCTGCTGCGGCGTCAGCGGGTTCTGGGTGATCGGGCTGATCTTGCCGTGCACCTTCATCGACGGCGGCATGCCGGCGGTGATGAACAAGTCCGAGGCGCGCTGGTGCGCCATCAGCTTGAGGAAGGAGGTGAAGTCGATGGCGCCGGTCGCAGGGCTGGCCGGAGCGTTGGGTGCGGGGTTGTTCATGTGACGACCTCCTCGGGAGGTGTAAAGCCGTGAAGAATTCGTGGGTGCCGGCCTTGGCGGGTCGCGTCCTGCCGATCGCGGCGGCCGGCGGCGCGAACGGCGCCGCCGGCCTGCGCGGTCATTCGAACAAGCGCTTGTCCTTGGCGTACTCGCGCGCCTGCGGGCGCAGGATCATGCCGCGCTTGACCAAGTCCTGCAGATGCTGGTCGAGGGTCATCATGCCGTAGGCCTGGCCGGTCTGGATCGCCGAGTACATCTGCGCGACCTTGTCCTCGCGGATCAGGTTGCGGATGGCCGGGATGCCGACCATGATTTCCCAGGCCGCGGTACGGCCGCCGCCGACCTTCTTCAGCAGCGCCTGCGAGATCACCGCGCGCAGCGATTCGGACAGCATCGAACGCACCATCGGCTTTTCGCCCGAGGGGAACACGTCGATGATGCGGTCGATGGTCTTGGCCGCCGAGGACGTGTGCAGGGTGCCGAACACCAGGTGGCCGGTTTCCGCGGCGGTCAGCGCCAGGCGGATGGTCTCCAGGTCGCGCAACTCGCCGACCAGGATGTAGTCGGGGTCTTCGCGCAGCGCCGAGCGCAAGGCCTCGTTGAAGCCGTGGGTGTCGCGGTGGACCTCGCGCTGATTGATCAGGCACTTCTGCGAGGTGTGCACGAATTCGATCGGGTCCTCGACCGAGAGGATGTGCGCGTACTCGTTCTTGTTGATGTGGTCGATCATCGCCGCGAGCGTGGTCGACTTGCCCGAGCCGGTCGGCCCGGTCACCAGGATCAGGCCCTGCGGTTGTTCGATCAGCTGGCGGAAGATCGGCGGGCAGCCCAGGTCTTCCAGGCTCAGCACTTCCGAAGGAATGGTACGGAACACCGCGCCGGCGCCGCGGTTCTGATTGAAGGCATTGACGCGGAAGCGCGCCAGGCCCGGGATCTCGAACGAGAAGTCGACCTCGAGGAATTCTTCGAAGTCGCGACGCTGCTTGTCCGACATGATGTCGTAGACCAGCGCGTGGACCTGCTTGTGGTCCAGGGCCGGGATGTTGATCCGGCGCACGTCGCCGTCGACCCGGATCATCGGCGGCAGGCCCGCCGACAGATGCAAGTCGGATGCTTTGTTCTTGACCGAAAACGCCAGAAGTTCGGCGATATCCATGAGTGCTCCCCGCACTGCAGCGACCCGTTTGGCGGATCGGTGAAAAGCCAGCCCCAGGGGCCCGATTGCAACTTCGAGCTGGAACCGGACCACCCCTGAGAGGCAGTATAGCCCTCCAACGGCGTCATCGATCCAGCCCTTTCGAAACAGGAACCCCACGTGCACGAGCACGTACTGCACGACATCTTGCAACAGTTGGCGCGAGCGGCGCATGACGCCGGCCGGCCGGTACCTCGATTGCTTGCGGTCAGTAAGACCCAGGGTGAGACGGCGGTCGCGAATCTGGCCCGGCAGGGACAGGTCGCGTTCGGCGAGAACTACGTCCAGGAAGCCCTGGCCAAGCAAGCGGCCCTGGCCGCCAGCGCCCCCGACCTGCGCCTGGAGTGGCACCTGATCGGGCACCTGCAGTCGAACAAGGCCGCCGACGCCGCCGCGCATTTCGACTGGGTGCATACGGTGGACCGCCCCAAGCTGGTGGCCGCGCTGGCGCGCCATCGCAGTGTCGAACAGGCGCCCCTTAGCGTGCTGATCCAGGTCAATATCGACGACGAAGCCAGCAAACACGGCTGTCGGCCGGACGACGTGCCGGCGCTGGCGGAAGCGATCGCGGCGCAACCGGCGCTGCGCTTGCGCGGGCTGATGGTGATCCCGACCCCGCATCCGGATCCGGAACAGCGGCGTCCGGCGTTCCGCCGCAGCAAGGCGCTGTTCGATTCGCTCACCCACGCTCACCGCGACATCGACACGCTGTCGATGGGCATGAGCGACGACTTCGCGGTCGCCATCGCCGAGGGCGCGACCCTGGTGCGGATCGGCACGGCCCTGTTCGGCGCGCGGCCGCGGCCGGCCTGAGCCGGCTCCCGGCCGCGGCCGCCACGGCCGGTTTCGTTGCGCAAATGCAACCTGCCCGGAGCCGGCACGAACGCGTTTTCGGGCCCGCGCGGCGGGTGCCCGCGGTTGCTATCCTGCCGGCGGTTTCCCGCACGGTTCGCTCATGACCCACCCGTCTTCCCCCCTCCCCGGCCCGGTCGCCTTCATCGGCGGCGGCAACATGGCGCGCAGCCTGATCGGCGGCCTGGTCGCCCGCGGCGTCCCGGCCGACCGGATCCGCGTCGCCGAGCCGGTCGCCGCACTGCGCGAGGCCTTGCAGCGCGATTTCGGCGTCCACGTCCACGAACGCGCCGAGGCCGCGGCCGACGGCGCGGCGGTCTGGCTGCTCGCGGTCAAGCCGCAGGTGATGCGCGAGGTCTGCGCCGGCCTGGCCGCGCTGGCCGGCGCACAGGCGCCGCTGGCGGTGTCGATCGCCGCCGGCATCACCGCCGGCCAACTCGACCGCTGGCTCGGCGGCGGGGTCGCGGTGGTGCGCGCCATGCCCAATACGCCGGCGCTGCTCGGCGCCGGCATCACCGGCCTGTACGCCAACGCCGCCGCGGTCGCGCGCCTGGACCAGGCGGACGATCTGCTGCAGGCGGTCGGCCCGACCGTGCGCATCGCCGACGAGGCGCAGATGGATGCGGTTACGGCGGTGTCGGGCAGCGGTCCGGCCTATGTGTTCCTGCTCGCCGAGGCGATGCAGCAGGCCGGTCAGGCACAGGGCCTCAGCGCCGAGGCCGCGCGCGCCCTGGTCGGGCAGACCCTGCTCGGCGCGGCCACCATGCTGATCCGCAGCGACGAACCCGCCGAGGTGCTGCGCGCTCGAGTGACCTCGCCCGGCGGGACCACCCAGGCCGCGATCGAAACGTTCGAGGCCGGCGGTTTCCGCGGCTTGGTCGACCGGGCGATCGCCGCCGCGACCGAACGCGGCCGGCAGTTGTCGGCGGCGAACGAATGAAGCGCAGCGCCGGCGCATTGGCATTGGCGCTGGTGTTGCTGGCCGGCTGCGGCCGCGAGCCGTCTTCGCGCACGGCGCCGGACGCGAACGCTGCCCGCGCCGACGAGGTGGCGCGCGACGGCGACATCGCCCTGCGCGCCAGCGCGATCCAGACCCGGCGGTTGTCGCCGGCGATCGCGCAACGCTACGGCGCGCCCCACGACGAACGCACCGTGCTGGTGGTGGTGTCGCTGCGCCGGGGCGACGACGCCACCTCGGTGTCGTTGCCGGCGCGGATCACCGTCGTCGCCAGCGACCTGCTCGGCCGCGAGCAACGCCTGCCCATGCGCGAGATGCGCGACGGCGAATTGCTGGACTACATCGGCGTGGCGGCCATTTCGCCGCCGGAGACCCTGCGCTTCGAAGTGATCGCGATACGCGCCGACGGGCGGCGACAGGTGCTGCGGTTCCATCGCGATTTTTTCTGAATTCGAGGATTCGCGCGGCGGCGCCGCAGCGCAGGAGCGGCATAAGCCGCGGCCGCGGGATCGACGATCGAAGAGCGCTGGCCGCAGTCCAGGCCCGCGGGACCGCCCGGCCGCCCATAGCCCGAGCCCGGCCCTTGGGCAAAACGCTCGTACACGCCGCTTCGAGGGTCGCGGCTCACGCCGCTCCTACCCGGGCGAAGCGGCGCCCCTGCGAATTGCCGGATAATGGGCCACGCACCGCCATCGGACCGCCCATGGGCCCGCAACGCATCGTCTGCCTGACCGAAGAACCGACCGAGACCCTGTATCTGCTGGGCGAGCAGGACCGCATCGTCGGCATCAGCGGCTTCACCGTGCGTCCGCCCGAGGCGCGCAAGCACAAGCCCAAGGTCAGCGCTTTCACCAGCGCCAAGATCGGCGAGATCCTCAAGCTGCGTCCGGATTTCGTGATCGGCTTTTCCGACATTCAGGCCGAGATCGCCGCCGAGCTGATCAAGCACGGGGTCGAGGTGTGGATCAGCAATCACCGCAGCGTCGACGGCATCCTCGATTACATCCGCCGCCTCGGCGCGCTGGTCGGCGCCGGCGATCGCGCCGACGCGCTGGCGTCCGGCTACGAGCGCGGCATCGCCGCCGCGCGCGAGCGCGCGCAGACGCTGGCGCGCCGGCCCGGGGTGTATTTCGAGGAATGGGACACCCCGCAGATCACCGGCATCCGCTGGGTCTCGGAGCTGATCGCCATCGCCGGCGGCGACGACGTGTTCCCCGAGCATGCGGCGATGCCGCTGGCGCGCGACCGCATCCTCGCCGACCCGCTCGAGGTCGTACGGCGAGCGCCGGATCTGATCCTCGGCAGTTGGTGCGGCAAAAAATTCCGCCCCGAGCAAGTCGCGGCGCGCCCGGGCTGGGAGCGGATACCGGCCGTGCGCGACGGCGAGCTGCACGAGATCAAGTCGCCGATCATTCTGCAACCCGGCCCCGCGGCCTTGAGCGCGGGCCTGGAAGCCCTGGTCGCGCTGATCCACGGCTGGGCCGAGCGCCACGGCTGAGACCGAACGACGGCCCCGCTCCCTGCGACAGCGGAACCTGCCGCCATCGCGAGCACGAGGCGAACACGGCCGCACGACTGCCCGTCCATGCCCGCATCATTCGCCAGCGGCGATTCGGCGGCATGGCTGCCGCCTCCGTGGCCTTCTCTCGCGCGTCTTGCCGGCGCAAAGGGAGGCGCGCTCGTCGGGGCGTGACGCGCACGCCCCGGCTTTCGGTCGCTGATACAGCAACCACGGCGTACGGGAACTGCAACCTTTCGCGGCTCGGCGGCTTGCGGACGAAATCGCGGCCGGTCCGCGCTGGTCGCAGCGATCTATCTACGCAGCCACTGCTGATTGGTTGCGCCGTGGCAGTCCCACAGAATGATGCCGGTACCCGATGAGGTACGAGCATCCTTCGTGTCGACGCACATGCCCGAGGCGGTATGGCGCAGGGCGCCGGTCGGAGTTCGCGCGAAGGCTTGCTCGGTGCCGCCCGTGCACGGGCCGACTTCAAGCACGGTCCCGCGCGCGAGCGAGCCGGCGCGAGGACGGACACACTTGAGGCCGCCGAACGTGGCCAGCGCTCCGTTTTCGTAAGCGTCGTCGAAATCGTCGCCCTACTGGCGCCGGTACTGAGCAAGGCGACGGCGCGATCGCCGTTCGCCAAGGGCCACGTCAGGACCTCGAGGCCGGAAGCATTCGCGATCCGCGTCGCCGCGACTCCCAGCGAATCCTGGCCGATCGCGATGATCGCCGGGTTGCCCACGATCCACTCGGTCTCGGCCGTGCTGGTAGTCACATCGTTTCCGAGCACCGGCAGCGCCGCCAGCAGCGCCTCCGCCCAGGACGCAGGGTCGATCGATGGCGCCGTTATTGCCGGCTTTGCGCGCTCTTGGTCGCGGCTCACGCCGCGGCGACAAAAAACCGGAGGCGCGGGCTCAGTCCACCAAGCGCTTGCGGAAATACACCACCCGCTCGGTTTCGGCGAAACCGCAGGCGGCGTGGGCGGCATGGCTGTCGCGGTGGTCGAGTTCGGCGTCGGAGGCCAATTCGCTGCATCCCCGTTCGCGGGTCCAGGCTTCGACCGCCTCGATCAGGGCCCGGCCGTAACCCCGGCCGCGCTGCTGCGGCGCCACGTACCAACCTTCGAGAAAGCCGACCGGCGAGGTCTCGGTACCGTTGACGTAATCGCTGCGCAGGCTGGCCTCGGCGAAGCCCTGCACGCGCCCGTCTTCGTCCTCGATCAGGAACGCGGCCAGGCGCTGCGGCTGCGCCAACAACTCGGGAAGTTCGGCGGCATGTTGTTGCGCCGTGGCCTGCGGCCACAGCGCGTGACGCAGTCGCGACCAGGCGGCGGTGTCGGCCGCGGTCGCGGCGCGCACCCGCCGCGCGGCGCTCACGGATACAGCATCCGCTTGCTCCAGCCGCCGGCGCGGTCGGCTTCGTAGTACCAGCGCTCGTGCAGACGGAAGTCGGCGCCGTACCAGAATTCGATTCGCTCCGGCCGCACCCGCAGCCCGGTCCAGCGTGGCGGCCGCGCCACGTCGCGGCCTTCGAATTGCGCTTCGGCCTGGGCCAGGCGTTGTTCGAAGGTGTCGCGGTCCGGCAGGGTTTCCGACTGCTTCGACGCCCAGGCGCCGAGCTGGCTGCCGCGCGGACGGCTGGCGAAGTAGGCGTCGGCCTCGGCGTCGGCGACGATCTCCACCGGGCCCTCGATCCGCACCTGCACGCCGTGGCGCACGCGCGGCCAGTGGAACAGCAGCGCCGCATGCGGGTTGGCCTGCAGTTCGCGGCCTTTGCGGCCGTCGAGGTGGGTGTAGAACACGAAGCCGCGCGCGTCGTGCGCCTTCAGCAGCACCGTGCGCGCCGAGGGGCGGGCGTCGAGCGTGGCGGTGGCGACGGTCATCGCGGTCGGATCGGGCTCGCCGGCGGCGTGCGCCTCGGCGAACAGCGCATCGAAGCTGGTGAGGGCTTCGGTCAGCAGGGCGTCGGTCTGGCTCATTGCGCTATTGTGAGCCCATGTCGCCGCGCCTGCACCCGCCTGGGTCAATCGGTCCACCGCTGTCGGCCGCAAGCGCTCGGGCCGGCGGTCTGGCGCGGACCGCTCCGACCGGCGCAGATTCGATCGATGCCGCTTCGAAACCACCCGGCTTCGACCACGACTTCGTCGCCGCCGCGCTCGACGAAGCGCTCGCCGCTCGAGCCCGCGTCTACGCCGTCTGCGGCCTGCAAGGCAGCGGCAAGTCGACCCTGGCGGCGCAGATCGCCGCACTCGCGCCGCAGCGCGGGCTGCGCTGCGCCGTGCTGTCGATCGACGATTTCTATTTAGGCCGGCGCGAACGCTTGCGCCTGGGGCGCCAGGTCCACCCGTTGCTGGCCACGCGCGGCCCGCCGGGCACCCACGACGTCGCCCTGGCCTGTTCGGTGCTGGACAGGCTGCGCGACGGCGCGCCGGTGCGCTGGCCGCGCTTCGACAAACTGCGCGACACGCGCCTGCCGCCGTCGCGCTGGGCGCAGCAGGCCACAGCGGCCGACCTGGTCCTGTTCGAAGGCTGGTTTCTCAAGACCCCGCCCCAGGACGCCGCGGCGCTCGCGCAACCGGTCAATGCGCTGGAACGCGACGAGGACCCGCACGGGGTCTGGCGCGACTACTGCAATCGCGCCCTCGCCGGGGACTATCCCTCGCTGTGGGCGCGCCTGGACCGGATGCTGTTCCTGCAACCGCCGGGTTTCGAGGTGGTCGCGCAGTGGCGCTGGCAGCAGGAACAGGCGATGCAGCGCCGGCGCCCGCAACGGCGGGCGATGAGCCAGGCCCAGGTCGAACGTTTCGTGAGCCTGTTCGAGCGGGTCAGCCGGCAAGCGCTGGCGCGCCTGCCCGATCTGGCCGAGCGCTGCGTGCGCCTGGACGCGGCGCGGCGGCCTTTGGCCGGGCCCGCGCCGTCGTCCGGGCCCGGATTCACACCACGACGAAGGTCACCTTCAGATTGACCCGCCACTCGGTGACGTTGCCGGAGGCATCGGTCACCACCTTGATGTCGTTGATCCAGGCGCCCTGGATGTTCTTCACCGACTCGGCACACTTAGCCAGGCCGGTCTTGACCGCATCTTCGATGCCGTTCTTGGAAGAGCTGTTGAGTTCGATGACTTTGGCGACCGCCATGACCGTGTCTCCTGAAGGGTGGGCCGGCACCGTGCGGCGCCGGATTTCCGAGCCTAGGCCCGCGGTCGTGAAAAGCGCGCAAGCGCCCCGCCCCGGCTGTCCTACAATCGCGTCATGAACCCCGCTAGCAATCTGATCCTGGTCGGCCCGATGGGCGCAGGCAAAACCTGCATCGGCCGGCGCCTGGCCGAACGTTTCGGCCTGCGCCTGGTCGATGCCGATCGCGAGATCGAGCTGCGCGCCGGCACCAGCGTGGCGACCCTTTTCGAATTGGAAGGCGAAGCCGGCTTCCGCGCCCGCGAGAGCGCCGTGCTGGCCGAACTGCTGCGGGACGACGGTTTGTTGCTGGCCACCGGCGGCGGCGCGGTGCTGGCCGAGGACAACCGCCGTCTGCTGCGCGAACGCGGCTTCGTGGTCCAACTGCTGGTCACGGTGGAACAACAGCTCGAACGCCTGGCGCAAGACCGCAGCCGGCCGTTGCTGGCGCGCGGCGATCGCGAGCAGGTGCTGCGCGAGTTGGCGCAACGGCGTGCGCCGCTGTACGCCGAAGTCGCCGACCTGCGCTACGACACCGGTTCGCTGGGTTCGGCCGAAGCCGCGGCCGGGCTGGCCGCGGCGCTGGACCGGCATTGGCGGCGCCCTGCCGGCGCGCCCTCTTCCTCCCCCGTTTCCGGAGCCGATGCATGAACGCCATCCGCAAGGTCGAAGTCGGCGGCGACGCCGCCTATGCCATCGAGATCGGCCCCGGCCTGCTCGACGACGGCGCGCGCCTGAGCCGCGCGCTGCGCGGCCGCCATGCCCTGATCGTCAGCGACGGCAACGTCGCTCCGCTGTATCTGCAACGGGTCGAAGCCAGCCTGCACGCGGCCCGCCCCGACCTGTCGGTGGGCCGGTTCGTGATCCCGCCCGGCGAACACGAAAAGACCCTGGCGCGCTTCGGCCAGTGCCTGGACGCGCTGGCCGCGCTCGGCGCCACCCGCGACGCCTGCGTGATCGCGCTGGGCGGCGGCGTGGTCGGCGACCTCGCCGGTTTCGCCTCGGCCTGCTGGATGCGCGGAATCGACTGCGTGCAGGTGCCGACCACCTTGCTGGCGATGGTCGATTCCTCGGTCGGCGGCAAGACCGCGGTCGACCTGCCCAGCGGCAAGAACCTGGTCGGCGCCTTCCATCCGCCGCGCGCGGTGATCGCCGACACCGCCGCGCTGCGCAGCCTGCCCGACCGCGAGCTGCGCGCCGGCCTGGCCGAGGTGGTCAAGTACGGCGCGATCTTCGATGCGACCTTCCTCGACTGGCTGGAAGCGCACGCCGAGGCGCTGCTCGCCCGCAACGACGACGCCCTGGCCGAGGCGATCGCGCGCAGCTGCCGCTACAAGGCCGAAGTGGTGGCGCGCGACCCGTTCGAGCGCGGCGACCGCGCCATGCTCAATTTCGGCCACACCTTCGGCCATGCGATCGAGACCGAACAGGGCTATGCCGGCACCACCGGGGACGGCCTCAACCACGGCGAGGCGGTCGCGGTCGGCATGGTGCTGGCGGCGCGCCTGTCGAGCGCGCTCGGCCGCGCGCCGGCTGCGGACGCCGAACGTCTGCAGCGCCTGCTCGAACGCTTCGGCCTGCCGACCGCGATCCCGCCCGGGCTGGACCCGCAGGCGCTGCTGGCCCGCATGCGCCTGGACAAGAAGGCCGATGCGGCGGGCCTGCGCTTCATCCTGTGGGACAAGGCCGGCGCGGCGCGGATCGTGTCCGGCATCGGCGACGACGCGGTGCTGGCGACGCTGGTCGCCTGAGCGTCCGCCGCGGCGCCGGCTTCGGCGGACGCCGTTCGAACAATCGGACGTGGCGGGCGCGGCCGCGGCGCGCCCGCCACGTCGTGAGGCCCGGCTCAGGGCCAGCCGGCGGCGTGGCGCAGATACTCGATGTGGCCGTCCAGCAAGCCGGTGATGTAGACCGTGGTCAGGATCGGGTGGTGGCCCCAGACCTGCGCCGAGCGGGTATTGACCGGATTGACCCCGGCGTCGCGCTGCACGTACTGCAGCGCGGGATTGCCCGGCGCGCCGACGTTGTTGGCCAGCCCCAGCGCCCAATGCTCCCAGGTGCGATAGCCGTCCGAGGCCATGACGATGGAGTAGCGCGTCGGCGTGGTGCCGTTGTTGGCCGACAGGGCCAAGCCGCTGAGGATCATGCACAGCCTCGCCAACGCGCCGGTGATCGCCTGCCTGGCCGCAGCGTTGCCGGGCGCGGCGTCGTTCGCGGCGGTGACGGCGTTGTCGGCCACTACCTGCGCCTGGGCGGTGGCGTCCGGGTTGTCGAAGGTGTTGCGCACCCACTCGACGAAGCCGGGGTTGTACACGAACTCTTCCTCTTCGGCGTCGTAGACCCAGGCCTGGTCGTAGATCGAGGGCGGCGTGTTGTCGGCATGGCCGCCGGGACCGCCGAACAGGGCGAAGCCCCAGCACGGCGCATCGGGATAGGGATCGGGCCAGGCCGGGTTGAGTTCGGTGCCGGCGCCTAGGTTGGCGCTGGCGAGCCCTTGCAGTTGGCCATCGGTGAGTTGCGGCATGGACCGGCTCCTGGTCGGTGTGGCGATGGCGGCGCGCCCTTCCCCTTGAAGGACATCGCCCCGTCGCCGACAACAACGCTGCGCGGGCGCCGATGTGAACCGGCTTCACGCGCGGCGCGTCGTCGCGTTCTCTGCCTTGTACTCGCGCACAGAACCGGCTCCGCATGGCCCTCAACACGCTCGAACTGCTGCTGTTGCTGCTCGGCCTGTCGCGCCCGTCGCCCTCGACGCCGCGTCCAGGCGCCGCCCCTACCGCCACCACGCTGCCCGCCGCCAAGTCCCAGGAGCCGCCCATGCCCAACCAATTCGAATTCCTCGACAAGCACTACGACCCGACCGACATCCCCGAGGTGGCCGCGCAGACCGCTTACGAACGCTTCGGCAACTATCCCAACGCCCACACCAGCACGGTGATCTTCAACGTCACCTGGTCGGCGCTGACCGACGCGATCAGCCGCGCGGTGCTGACCTACGTCAACGGCGGCGTCGCCAGCGGCTCGGCCGCGGCGACCCTGAGCGCCGACGGCCGGCAGTGGAACATTGTCCTCACCGGCCTGCAGTACGTGAACGCCACCCGCACCGTGGTCCAGGGCCGTTCGGAGTATTCGATCGCCGAGTACAACAACGGCTGCGTGTTCGTGAACGCCGAAGCGATCGGCGGCCAGCTGCTCGGCGAGGTCGTGCACCTGAGCAACGGCTTCGGCACCTGGGTGCAGGACGTGAAACTGAAGAATCCGCCGGCGTTCTGAGCCGGATGCGACGCAGCCCCGCCGGAGCGGGGCTGCGCTGGTCGGGCCGGACTTGCAATTCGAGCGCGCAGTCCAAGCGCGCAGTCCGGGCTCGCAACTCTGCGCGCGGTTCCGGCGCGCGGGACGGCGCTGCGCTCAGGCCGCCTGCCGGCGGGCGCGGGCGCGTTGGTTGGACGCGTGCGGATTGTCGATCGGCAGGCTGCGGCCGTGCCGGACCGCGTCGATCCACTCGTCGGTGCCGGTCACCGCGGCGAAGCGGCTCTGGAACACCACGCTGAACACCCGGTGGATCTCCTCGGCGCTGGCGTGCCCGGCGCTGTTTTCGTACGACAGCGAACCGCTGGCGTCGTGCAGGAACTCGACGTGGTAGCCCAGGTGCGCGGCCTCGAACACGGTCGACGCGTCGCAGTTATGAGTCATGTAGCCGATCACGCTGATCGTGTCGATGCCGCGCGCCTGCAGCCAGGAGTGGAAATCGGTGCCGGCGAACACGCTCGGCAGTTCCTTCTCGATGTAGTGGTCGCGCGGACGGCCGGCGACGACTTCGTTGAGCTCCCACCCTGGGGTGCCCTTGTCGAACACCGGCGTACCGGCGGGCGCGGTGTTCTGCACCACCACCACCGGCACCCCGGCGGCGCGGGCGGCGTCCATGGCGCGGCCGATATTGGGCAGGGTGCGCGCGACCGACGGGTACTCGATGGGCAGGCCGTCGGCGAAGTAATCGTTCTGGACATCGATGACGACCAGGGCGCGCTGGCGGGTTTCGTGGTTCATGTCCGGCTCCTTGAATGAGTGGGTTCGAAGCGGTGGAAGCGAGTGGCGCTCATTCTCGGCTCGCCCGGCCTTCGGCGTGAGTGGCCCGATTGCCAATATTCGATAGAATCGGGCCATGACCGCCGCCCGCGTTTCCGCCCGGCCCGCCCCGGCCCGCCCGTCCCTCGGCGGCACGACGCCGGCCATCTCCGATCCGCTGGCCCGCATCGCCGTGATCGCCTTCGAAGACGTCAGCCCGTTCCACCTGTCGGTGCCCTGCCTGGTGTTCGAACCGCGCGACCGGCCCGGACTGCCGGATTTCGAGCTGCGCGTGTGCGCGGCCGAGCCCGGTCCGCTGCGCAGCCGGGCCGGTTTCGACATCGGTACCCGCCATGGCCTCAAGAGCCTGGACTGGGCCGATACGGTGATCGTCCCATCCTGGCGCGATGCCGACGAAGCCCCGCCGCCGGCGCTGCTGAAGGCGTTGCGGCGCGCGCACGGGCGCGGCGCGCGGATCGTCGGCCTGTGCCTGGGCGCCTACGTGGTCGCCGCCGCCGGCCTGCTCGACGGCCGCCGCGCCACCACCCACTGGCACTGGAGCGAGCACTTCGCCGCCCGCTTCCCGCGCGTAGCCCTGCAACCCGACGTGCTCTACGTCGACGACGGCCGCATCACCACTTCGGCCGGCACCGCCGCGGCGCTGGACTGCTGCCTGCACCTGCTGCGCCGCGTCCACGGCGCCGAAGCCGCCAACCGGGTCGCCCGCCGGCTGGTGCTGGCGCCGCACCGCCAGGGCGGCCAGGCCCAATACATCGAGCATCCCCTGCCGGCCTCGCCGCAGGACGATCGGCTGGCCGGCGTGCTGGACTGGGCCCTGGCCCACCTGGACCGGCCGCTGAGCCTGGACGCGCTGGCCGAGCGCGCACTGATGAGCCGGCGC
>NZ_HG424547.1 GCF_000336385.2 Lysobacter antibioticus HS124
AGCCGCCGCCACCCGCCGGCGGAAGCAGCCCGTACTCCATCGCTAGCCGGATCAACCCGAGATCCCCTTCGACCCCCAGCTTAGCCATTAACTTGGTCCGCACGGTGCGGACGGTCGAGTCGGTCAGTCCCAGCGTCTGCGCTATCTCGCCGGTCCGCTTGCCCCGCAGCACCAGCCACATCACCTCCATCTGGCGTGCGCTGAGCTGATCGAAGGGCGAGACTTCAAACAGCAGCCGGGGACCGAGCGCGGCGTCCAAGAAGCGCCGTCCCGCAGCGACCTCGCGGACAGCCTTCACGACGGCCCCGCCATCCTGCGCCTTCGAGACGTACCCTTTGGCTCCGGCCGCCAGGAGCCGGCGCGGCACCGGCCCGGCCTCTACGACGGAAACGACCAAGATCCGCAGATTGGGGTGCCGTGCCAACAGGCGGCGGGTGACCTCCAACCCGTCCCAGCCCGGCAGGTGAAAATCGCACAAGACGACATCGGGGTAATTCGTTCCTATAGCGGAGTACGCCTCTTCGCCATTGGCGGCTTCTCCAATGATCTGGATATCGCCTTGCGCTTCCAGCACGTCCCTCAGGCCAACCCGTACCAACGGGTGATCGTCGATCACGAACACACGAATCATTGCTCTCCTCGGCGTTAGGCCACCGAGGACGGACTTAGCCAACAAGGCCGGCGCCTTATCAACCGAATCATTCGAATTCTGCTTCGTGTCTAACCCGAAGCCAACGGATCGCGCGTTCGAATAGACAAATGCGATTGTTGGCACGGGAAAATCCTACGCCGAATCAGAATTTCCCTACGTCGTGGATGGCTGGCTAGCTGGTAGATTTTGGATTCGATCCTTCTTTACTTCGCAGCACATTGGGCTTCGACGGCCGTCCATCGTTCACGAAGTTCAGGCGATCAAATAGCGGAACCGCATAAGCGCGGACAGTCTCGTTGAAAGAGACTATTTTCGACGATGCTGCTTCAAAGGATGGAACTGCTTCAGAAGTCACATTAAAGGCGCCGTAGAGAGCACAGACATGGAACGTCAAATGCCGTCGTCCTAAACGCCCGTTCCTCCGGCAGGCCCCTGCCGCGAGTTGAGCCTATCCGAAGTCTGCCAAAGCGTAGGCCGATGCCTGCGTCGTTGATCCGTGCCAACAGGAGTAGCACCAAAGGAAGGACTATGAAGAAGAAACTATTTGCGCTGGTCTTATGCCTATCAGCCTCGTGGTCAGGAGTAGCGACCGCGCAAGCCATCACGCCGTGGAACTGGAAGCTGACGATCTACGACGCGTACAACTACGAGTTGGAAACCAAGGAATTCACCAGCCGCAGTGCGGCCGAGCAATATCTGTGGTCATCCTCGCCGATTCACGCCACGTTGCGAGAAGTGAAGTACGTCAAAAAAGGGCTCGGCGCCGAGTACAAATACACCGGCTCTCGATTTCCGACCGCTCCGGGCAAGTATCAATACCAGATCGACATTGGCCAGACGAGCAACCTCATTGGCTGGTTCAACTCGGAAGGAGAGGCCACAGCGGAACACCAGGCCTATATCAAGAAAATCTGGGGAACGGATCGACGGGCATGCGACCCCATCATTCACTCGGAAGATTGGCAATCTGATTTTCCCAATCCGTTCGGAATTGAGTATCGCCGAGCGACGATCGACATCTTCATGGATAACGATCCGACCTGCCGACCGTACTCTCAACTCAACACAGTCTGGATCGACAAACTGCGGATTACAGATCACGACTGGGTCGAACAAGTCGACGGCAACTTTTTCGCCGATCCAGCACCATTTACTGGGCTATTCACGAACGAGATTCTGCACGACGGACCTCCTGGTGCACCGTTTGGGGAGTACTCGGAAAATCAGTGGTCTGTCTTCAGTCGGCGCACGGCGACAATAGTCGGCCAGCCCAATCACTGCGCGCCGATCAAAGGAAACCCATGCGACATCGCTAGGGGCTCGAAACACGAGACCGCCACCGATGCAGTCGGCTACGGCCTGCTGAGCCTAACGCGAACATACGACTCGACCGACGCGGGAGGATCGTTCGGTCGTGGCTGGCGTGGGCCATTCGACTACTCCCTGATGCGATCCAGCGACGGGTACGAGTTCGTCCTGGCGACGCCGGACGGCAAGACCATCGACCTGTCGCGTCAAGCCGGCGAGATCAACGGAACCCAGCGCTACCGCAGTCTGGACAATCGGTCGGCGACGGCGACCAGGTACTACACGCCGCAAGGGGCACGTGCGCTACGCATCGAGTTTCCGGGCATGTCGCTGGATTTCCGCGAACCCAGCCAGGGCGACAGCGCTAAGCCAAAATCCATCACTTACAACGGCAATCAAGAACTGGGCCTGTTCTACGACGCTCAGGATCGACTGGAGCGAGTTGAGCACCAAGGCCGTTCGGTCAAGTTCATCTACGATTACACCGACACCGAACGGCTGCACAAAGTGTCTGCTGTCCTGATGCCCGATGGCCGGCTGATCACGTACGAGTACAAACCCGATGGCAATCTCGACCGCGTGGCCGACGACAGCGGCGAGCTGTTCAAGTACGGTTATAAGGTCGGCACCTCGCTCGTCACGTCGATTCTCGATAGCGGCGAACATCCGCGCGAGTATCAGTACGACGATCTGCGCCGCCTGATCGAGTCCACCAATGGGCCGGCCAAGTACACCTACGCGTATCAACCCACGCAAACCACCGTCACCTACCCCAGTGGCCGGGTAGAGGTTACCGACTTCGAGTCGACGATTCTGCGGCGCCCGGTTCGCGAGGAAACGGTGGGCGGACTGATCACCACCACCACCTACACTGGCTACGACGACACCATCACCGAGACCGACAACAACGGATTGACCACGATCCGGAAGTACAACTACAACTCGGAGACCGTCCAGACCCTGCTGAACAACGCGCTGCTACGCACGGTCGTGACCACGGTCGAGCCGGGCACCTCGCGCCCACTCAAGATTGAGGAGATGGAGGGGGCCAGCACTCTGGTCGCGCAGACGGATTACGTCTACAACGCTCGTAGGCAGGTGACCTCGGTTACCCGCAAGGACGCCAAGACGGGCGAGCAGCGCACTTCGACGCTGACCTACTGCGAGGATGCGGATCTGTCGACGCCGGATTCGACCTGCGCCATCTTGGGGGCATTGAAATCGAGCGACGGCCCTCGCACTGACGTTGCGGATGTCACCGCTTACGACTACTACGTCAGCGACGCGCCGGGCTGCGCGGTGCCGGGCGGCTACTGCCCCTATCGAAAGGGCGATCTATGGAAGGTCAGGCAGCCCCTGGGCCAGACCCTCGAGTTCCTGGCCTACGACGGCGCAGGGCGGATGCTCGGCTCCAAGGACGCGAACGGCGTTGTGACCCACCTGGAGTACGACCCGCGCGGTCGGCTGGCGGCTCAGAAGGTCCGGGGCGCGGACGACACGGTCGAGACCGACGACCGGATTACCCGATTCGAATACACCCCCAGCGGCTCCGTCAGCAAGATCACCTTGCCCGACGGAACGTATACCCGATTCACCTACGACACGGCGCTCCGGCTGACGGATATCACCGACAACGGCGGCGATGTCATCCACTTCACCTTGGACAACGCCGGCAACGCGAAACAGGAGGATGTCAAGGCGGGCGGCACGACGCTCCGCCGCACCTTGTCGCGGGCCTACAACGCCCTCGGCCAGCTGGAAGCATTGAAAGACGCGTCCCAGAACGCCACCGGCTTCCGCTACGACCTGGGCGGCAATGCCGACCGCATCACCGATGCCCTGGGGCGTAAGACCGATCAAACCTACGACGGTCTGGGCCGCCTCAAGAAGACCTTGCAGGATGTGGACGGCTTGGCCGTCGAAACGAGGCTGGAGTACGACGCATTCGACCGGCTGGCCGGGGTCATCGATCCCAAGGGTCTATCGACGGTCTACGTGTACAACGGCTTCGGCGAACAGACCAAGCTGACCAGCCCCGACACGGGCGTCGCCGACTACACCTACAACGCCGCCGGCTTGCTGGCGACGAAGAAGGACGCCAACGACGCCACTGCACATAGTTATACCTACGATGCGCTGGGACGCGTCAAGACGGTAGCCACTGGCGCGGCCAGCGATGATCTGGCGTACGACTACGACATCGTGAATCCGGAGTGCGGCACGGGCGAGACCTTCCCGGCCGGCCGGGTGACCGCGATGCGGACCAACGGGACAGAGCTGAGGTACTGCTACGACCGCTTCGGACAGGTCGTGCGCAAGGTGCAAACGCTGGCCGGCAAGAGCTTCACGCTGCGCTACACCTACACCGGCGCAGGCCAACTCAAGGCCTTGACCTACCCCGATGGAACGGTGGTGGACTACGTCCGGGACAGCCGGTCGCGCGTCAAGGAGATCGGCGTCCAGCCCAACGGCAGCGCCCGGTCCGTGCTGCTGACCAATGCCGCATACGAGCCCTTCGGCCCGGTGACTGGCTGGGCCTATGGCAACGGCCGCACGCTCAGCCGGACGTATGATCTCGACTACCGCGCGAAGACGGTGTTCGACAACGCCAGCGGCGGGCTGTCATTAGGCTACGGCTACAACACGGTCGGCGAGCTGACCGAGCTGAAGGACGGCCTTCAGAGCGCCCTACAAGCCAAATACGACTACGACACCCTGGGACGACTGAAGGTTACCCGCGACGGCCCGAGCGGCACGGCGTTGGAAACCTACGGCTACGACGGCACCGGCAACCGCACCAGCATCGTGCAGGGCGGCGCCACCACGACCTATACCTACCCCAGCACGCAGCACCGGCTGACCCGGGTGGGGGCCGTCAATCGTGCCTACAACGCGGTCGGTAACACCACCAGCATTGGCGGCACGGCCAAGGAGTTCGTGTACGACAGCAACGATCGGCTCAAGCAGGTCAAAGCCAGCGGGACGATCAAGGCGACCTATCGCTATAACGCCATCGGCGAGCGGATCGAGGCCGTGGTCGGCACAACGACGACCTACACGCTCTACGACGAGGCCGGCAACTGGATCGGCGACTACGCCGGTACCGGCGTAGCTAAGCAGCAAGCCGTGTGGATGGACGGTGCGCCGGTCGGCGTGCTGGTCGGAAGCGGCACTACCCAGTCCGCCAAGTACGTCGAGACCGACCATCTCAGCACACCGCGTGCGGTCATCGACCCCGTCCGCAACGTCGCGATCTGGACCTGGAATGCCAAGGGCGAAGCCTTCGGCAAGGATGCCCCGAACCAAGACCCCGACCTGGACGGCACCGCGTTCGTGTTCAACATGCGGTTCCCCGGACAGCGGTTCGACGCCGGAAGCGGACTGATCTACAACTACTATCGCGACTATGACGCTGCCACGAGTCGCTATCTGCAAAGCGATCCTATCGAGCTTCAGGGTGGCATAAGTACTTACGCATATGTGCAAAACTCACCGTTAAGTAGCGTCGACTTTCTCGGACTACAGAACAGCGGCGGCGGTCGGCCTACAGGCGCCGGGCTCAACTCCGCAGCGCAGCAAGTCCTACCCATCAATACGCAAGCCAATGCACTCATCCTACGGATTCAACAGGTCAACCCGAGCTATCAGTATGGGATCATCGGGCCGCGCACCACGAACTACACGCCTCGTGACATCTTCAATCTCACGCGCGACCTCTACCAAGCCAGGCGGTCGGCTGGCTGTCCGGTATCGCCCAACTTACGCGGACAGATGGGAGAGGCAGCCGTCCGCGAAAGCTACAACATCGGCCCCCGGGAGAGATTCAACGTCAATGGAAGGCAACGTGTCTCGGATGGCGTGAATCGCGAACTTGGTACGTTCAACGAAGTAAAAAACACTCCTTATCAGGCTTATACTCAGCAAATTCGAGACTATCTCCAGATATCCCGACAAGAAGGGCTTCAGTTCAATCTGTATGGTCCCCCGGGCCAAACCTTGAGCACTCCATTACGGAATCTTGTTGATAGCGGGCAGATTACCCATACTATTGTCCCGACTATGGTCGGACCAAAATGAGCCAAAAGAAGACAATTGCACGCACGCCATTGACAGATGCCGAGCTTGAAAGACTCGGTCCGGATGACATCGCATATATGAAGCTTTCGAGCGATGAGCTCGCTAGATTGCGATTAATAAACGAAGCTCGTGCAACCGCGCGTGCGTATCGCACGAAGATGATTGGCATTGAGCAAATGCCAATTCTCGCGGAACTGCGAGCGGTCGGTGTAGATACCGAGTCCATCTGGACTTTGCTGAAACGCACCACTCCGTACCCTGAAGCGATTCCTATTTTATTGAAACACCTACAGCTTCCGTACTCGGATGTGACTAGAGACGGGTTGGCACGTGCATTAGCTGTTCCGGAACCGGAAGTGCGACGTGCTTGGGCCATTTTGGTGGAACAGTATCGGAGTTGCCCGTTCGGACTTGGGTTTGTTGCGCCGGCTGATACTGAAATGCTGAGGTTGGGAGCAAAGGACGGCCTTGCATGTGCGCTGTCCGCCGCCGTGACGGAGGAAACGTTGCCAGAACTGATCGAGTTGCTTAGAGATTCCAGCAACGGAAATTCGAGGGTTTTGCTGCTTAGTCCGCTGAAGAAGCTACGAAAGAAGAGCGAACATGTCCGTTCGGTTCTCGCCGAGTTGATCAAAGATCCCGACCTCGTAACCGAGATCTCGTCCTGGAAATAGCGCTCAGCAGAAAGGCCCCGGCAACGGGGCCTTTCTTTTTGAGCGACTGCTACAGCGCTGATCGCCGTGGCTCCCGTAGTCGCCGATCAAGCGATTGCCCACTTCCTTCGCCGAGGACACCGAACAACGTGCCTGAGCTGATGCCCATGTCGTCTAGCCTCGTGAGTTCGTCGTTCAGTTCGATGGCGAAGTCGGCCAAGCCGTCCGTTTCGGCTGCTGGTTTGGTCTGGGCGTAGGCGGTTCGACGACCCGAAACGGATGTAGCTTCGACGAGGTGGAACATATCGCCTTTCTGCCCCCTGGCCTCTGCCGCCAGCACGCGGCCGAGCATGACCCGCTTCCGCGACGACCGGCGTGCCGGCGGAGCTGGCGCCAGCCGGTCCGTCCGCCATCCGCAAATCCAGCCGATATCGGCGCAGACCTTCAGTAGCCTCGCCTCAAGACTATCGCGCAGATCGGTCGCTCGCGCTGCTCGTCGAGGTTTGTTGCGACTCGTGTTCTTCATTTCGTGTCCTGCCGTAGTTATCTGGCAAGAACGATGTGGCCAAGCCGGCGACGACTCAAGCGTCTTCGCGGCACCGTGACGATGGTGACGGTTGTGATGGTCTATCCGGACCTGACGCTACACGCAGGAAAGAGAAGGTCGGGTCAAGCGCAGCCGCTGTGACGGTCGTGACGATTGTGATGGTGTATCCGGATCTTGGAACGTAGTTGAGAGAGAGGAAGTGCCGTCCAGCTACTGGTTCTCCGCCGCTGCCAAGACTATTCACTAACCGATCGAGCGACGACTACTATGGCGATGATGTAGTCGGTCTCCAGTTAGTGTTGAAAACAGGAATCTATTCACTCGGCGAACTTCTAATCCATTCAAAGAGCGCCTTCAATGCCGGCATAGACGCCTCTATCTCAGATGGACCAAGCACGCTAAGGCAGTTCTCTTGATAGAAGATTGCATCTTCGCCTTTATCACTGGCGCCGATGACATGTTCGATGCATCCAGTTGACCAAAGCCAAACTCCTTTAGCGATAAGGGCGTCATGTGCTGATTCGGCATAGGTCTTTCCTTCCGAATCTTGTGCGAAAGCTGCCCACGTTTCTGCTGCTGTGTGACCCCCTCCTTTGATTGGTAGTCCGTTTTCGCCAAGGGGTAATCCA
The DNA here is from genome assembly GCF_000336385.2 of Lysobacter antibioticus HS124. GTDB lineage: Bacteria > Pseudomonadota > Gammaproteobacteria > Xanthomonadales > Xanthomonadaceae > Lysobacter > Lysobacter firmicutimachus. Next base: position 7,867 of record NZ_HG424547.1, read on the forward strand.
CTGCTTGCGCTAAGACGGGCAAGTATGGCCTTTACTTGCTTAAGGTCATCAGCATCTTTACTCAGCCACGCAGATGCACCTCCCTTGCGGGCTTCGACAAAGGCGAAGTCGAGGTCGGCAACAGCAAAGGCGGAAATTCCCATAACGTGTAGTACCGGGAGACCTTTTGTTATGTCCGAGCCACTACCAAGAGAGACGAAGCAGATGCGATCTAGTTCCGGCGCGTGTCCATAAATTCGTTCGTAGGCTAGTGGAAGCAAACGAAGTTCCGTCTTCCCCTCACAAAGTATTATCTTTTCACAGAAGTAAATCTCCGCAACGTTGCCAAGCTGGAAGAGTGCTCTAGATTGGGATTCAGAGTCACTTAAAGCTGAGGTCACGGCCTCACGAAGAGGGCGCCTAACCGTCGTTCCTGTGGATTTCCGACTTACTATTACTGTGTCTGGAGCGATTTCTTTGCTCAACATCAATGGCGAGTGTGTCGAAAAAACTACTTGAAAGCCGGCTCCGGCTAGATTGCGGAGAGCTTCTCGCAAATGACGAACCCCTTGGGGGTGGAGAAAGAGCTCTGGTTCGTCAATTAGCAGTAAGCGCCGATAACTTATCGAAGTTTCCGGCTTTCGTGCTTCTGCTAGATATCGAACTAGAGCCATCTGAATCGCTCGCTGTGTGCCGGTTCCCATCTGGTCAAATCTTCGACGCTCTCCTGTCAGCTGGTCAGTGACATATAGATCGCCAGCTCTAAAAAACTCCTTCAAGTCCACAATTGGTAGATCGACATCAAGGCTTAGGCCGGGAAAGAAGTCGGCCAACGCCTCGGTGGCCTTCTTGTCGAATGTCCGCAAGTGCGGTGATCTTTCCGTGCCGTTGGTAGAGAGGATTTCGCGGATAGTCGCCAATGCGCTGCTAAGGCTCTCATGTGTTGCTAGTACCGGCGCCATAACTTCATCTAACAAGCCTTTAATAGTGGTTCCGCTCTTCGCCTTGCCGAGATCTTCGGTGAGGTCTTCCATTGCAACAATGTGCAGAGGCTCCGGAAGTAGAGCGGAAACCGCTTCAGGTAAACCAGTTGGATATGCACGCCATTGTTCTGGTATTCCTATCCCCGTGTAGCTGGATGGCTCCCAGACCTGTTGGGTAGGTTTCTTGCCAGCAGCAGCGGCACTGATTCGTATCCATAGTTTTTCATCAACGATGTATGGGGACATGGCAGACCGGTGCTTCGGATCAGGTATTGTTGCCAATAGAGTTGCATCAATTCCTTCGATGCACGCTGCCACCGTCACAGGCAGGCTTGGATCTGAAAAATCACCGTTCGTCAATGCGCTTGGTGAGAGCACAAGTCCTATCGCTGAGAGGACGGTAGACTTGCCTGTATTGTTTTGACCAACCAGTGGGGTTAAGTCCCCCAGCAACAGCGAGACATGTCGGCAAGCCCGAAAGTTTGTGATGTGGATATGGCTGACCCTATGCATACGCGCTCCCGCAGTCGAAGGGCTCTATGCTGAGTATGTTGTTGGTCCAGTCACTTAGCACAGTAAGTGGGTACATCAGGACATAGAACGTTGCCTGATGACGATCGAGGCCAGGCAGCAGTAGCTGCTGTAGTGCCGGGTCCTTCCTGGCGGTCGGGATGAACGGGGGGCACGGCCGCGAAACCTCGCTAGCGCCAGACTCGCGAATGAGGTTTGCACTCAAGAG
>NZ_HG424548.1 GCF_000336385.2 Lysobacter antibioticus HS124
CGGGCCGGAATGCGCTTCAACGCATTCCGGACGGCTCCCGGTTCGCCCGCTCGAATACCCGATGTACTGCACGATCCACGCCGTAGAGCAATCGACCGCCATGAACGCTTTCGCCCCACCACCGCCCGTTGTCCGCCTGCGCCGCTTCGCTGCGGCGCGGCGCGATGCGATGCGGCGGTGCGCGGCGGTGCGCGCAGCGGGATGAAACGGCACACGGCCCGGGGCTAGCGCTCCGGGCCGTGTCGCTTTCAGGGAACGAACTCCAAGCCGGGCGGCGCCACCCGCCCACCCCCGCCCGACGACGGCCCACGGCCGCCGTCGCGGGAGCGGCTTGGCCGAAGAAACCCGCAACAAATGCAGCAAAGCGCTTTATCGCGGAACCGACACGAGACCGACAGAGTCCGCAGGTTCCGTCGCCGTCGCCAACGATCGCAGGAGGACGAAACGACCCATGCAAGGCGGACCGAAGAGTCCGCTGTCGCATCGGCGACCGCATCCCGCTACCGGGACCGGGACGCCCGCAGCAATGACCGGGGAGGGGCCACCGCTTATGAGGAGAGCCTGCGTCATGTCGTTACATGCCAATCATCGCGTCACCCGCCGCGTCCGCACGGCGCGCACGAGCGCGCACGCGCTCGCCCTGGCCATGACGGCCGCCTTCGCCGCGCTCGCCGCGGTGCCCGTGCACGCCGGGGTCACCGGCTCGATCGCTCTGACCAGCGACTACCTGTTCCGCGGCGTGTCGCAGACCGATCAGGATCCGGCCCTGCAGGGCGGGATCGAGTACGCCCACGACAGCGGCTTCTACGCCGGCGCCTGGGGCAGCAACGTCAGCTGGCTGTCCGACACCGTGGTGGTCGGCGACGACATCTCCAACAGCCTGGAACTGGACGCTTACCTGGGCTACCGCGGCAAGGCCGGGGAGATCGTGTCCTACGACGTCGGCGTGCTGACCTACTACTACCCCGGCGACTATCCGTCCGGCTTCAACAGCCCCAACACCACCGAGATCTACCTCGGCGGCAGCGTGGCGCCGTCGGAGGCGGTGTCGCTCGGGCTCAAGTACTCCTACGCCGTCACCGATCTGTTCGGCTACGCCGACTCCGACGGTTCGTCCTACCTCGACGCCAACCTCAACTGGACCTTCCAGCCCGGCTGGACGCTCAACCTGCACGGCGGCAAGCAGTGGATCGAGCACAACGAAGACTTCGAGTACACCGACTGGAAGCTCGGCGTGACCAAGAGCTTCGACAACGGATTCTCGGTCGCCGCCGCCTACAGCGGCACCGACGCCGAGAAGGCGCTGTACACCAACGCGCACGGCCACTTCCTCGCCGACGACGCCTTCACCCTGACCCTGACCAAGGCGTTCTGAACGCTTTGCGCCCCACCGTCCAAGACATCCACGGAGCTGCGAGATGAAACTGATCATTGCGATCATCCGCCCGTTCAAGCTCGACGAAGTGCGCGAAGCGCTGACCGAAGTCGGCGTATCGGGCATCACCGTCACCGAAGTCAAAGGCTTCGGCCGGCAAAAGGGCCATACCGAGCTGTATCGCGGCGCCGAATACGTCGTCGATTTCCTGCCCAAACTCAAAGTCGAGTGCGCGGTTCCCGACAGCCTGCTCGACGCCGCGCTGGAGGCGATCCAGAACGCCGCGCGCACCGGCAAGGTCGGCGACGGCAAGATCATCGTCCTGCCGGTCGAAGCGACGGTGCGCATCCGCACCGGCGAGCTCGACGACGACGCTCTTTGAACCCTCACGCGAGATACGACCATGAAGTACACGACGATCGAATCCCGCTCGCGCGAGCGGTCCCCCCATGCCTCGGCCCGCGCGTGGGCCCTGGCCGCGGCGCCGGCCTTGGCGCTGCTCGCCGCCGGCGCCGCGCGCGCCCAGGACGCGGCCGCCGCCGCTGCGCCCGTAGTCGACAAGGGCGATGTGGCCTGGATGCTGACCTCGACCCTGCTGGTGCTGTTGATGACCGTGCCGGGCCTGGCCTTGTTCTACGGCGGGCTGGTGCGCTCCAAGAACGTGCTGTCGGTGCTGATGCAGGTGCTGGCGGTGTTCTCGCTGATCGTGCTGCTCTGGGTCAGCTACGGCTATTCGCTGGCCTTCGCCGGCGGCAACGCCTGGATCGGCAGCCTCGACAAGCTGTTCCTCAAGGGCGTGAACAAGGACGCCCTGGCGGCCACCTTCAGCGCCGGCGTGTCGTTGCCGGAATACGTGTTCGTGGCGTTCCAGTCGACCTTCGCCGGCATCACCGGCGCACTGATCGTCGGCGCCTTCGCCGAGCGGATCAAGTTCTCCGCGGTGTTGCTGTTCGCGGCGCTCTGGTTCACCTTCGCCTACCTGCCGATCGCGCACATGGTCTGGTACGGGCCGGACGGCTTCCTGTTCGCCAAGGGCGCGATCGATTTCGCCGGCGGCACGGTGGTGCACATCAACGCCGGCGTCGCCGGTTTGGTCGGCGCCTACTTCGTCGGCAAGCGCATCGGCTACGGGCGCGAGGCGATCAAGCCGCACAACGTCGCCTACACCATGATCGGCGCCTCGCTGCTGTGGGTGGGCTGGTTCGGTTTCAACGCCGGTTCCAACCTGGAAGCGACCGCCGGCGCAGCCCTGGCTTTCCTCAACACCTTGCTCGCCACCGCCGCCGCGGCGCTGGCCTGGAGCCTGGTCGAAGCGGTGATCAAGGGCAAGCCGTCGATGCTGGGCGGTGCCTCGGGCGTGGTCGCCGGACTGGTCGCGGTGACTCCGGCCTGCGGCACGGTCGGGCCGTTCGGCGCGATCGCGATCGGCGCCATCGCCGGCGCGGCCTGCGTGTGGGGCGTGCACGGGCTCAAGCGCCTGCTGCGCGCCGACGACGCGCTCGACGTGTTCGGCGTGCACGGCCTGGGCGGCATCATCGGCGCGTTGCTCACCGGTGTGTTCAGCTCGCCGGCGCTGGGCGGCTTCGGCCTGGGCGCCGGTAACGACAGCATCCTCGAACAGGTCGGCGTGCAGGCGCTCAGCGTCGGCATTACCGTGGTCTGGTCGGGCCTGGTGTCGGTGCTCGCCTTCGTCGTAGTGAAGGCCGTGGTCGGCCTGCGCGTGGCCGAGGAAGCCGAGCGCGAGGGGCTGGACATCACCAGCCACGGCGAATCGGCGTACGAAAGCTGATCCACGGCGGCCGGCCTTTCGCGCGAAAGGCCGGCCGCGACTGCGCCGCGCCGCGCGCCGTGGCCGGTGCGGACGGCGAGCGCACCGCGCACCGGCGTCAGGGCTGTCCGCTCAGCAAGCGTTCGTACGCCTTGCGCCGGCTGCTGTACGGCGGCACGAACACCACTTCGCTGCGGGCACCCACGCGCACGCTGTCCTTGATATCGAAATGCAGGTGGACGGTGGTCGCGGCGCCGTCGAAGTCGTTGGACACCCGGCCGATGCGCGCGCCGCGCGCCACGGCGGCGCCGAACGCAGCAGGCGCACCGTGTCGGGCTCGAGCTTTTCGTCGGCGCGGATATCGGACTGCGCCTGCGGCCAATCGATCGTCGCCGGGCCCCGTTCGTTCGCCGCCGCCGGCGACGCCAGGATCGCCAAGCCGCATACGGCACCGGACAACGCGATGCGTATCGTCGACATGCAGGAACTCCGCTACGTGACAAAGGCGGCGGCGACGGATCGCTCGCGCGGCGCACCCGGAGAAACGCACTGCCGCGGCGGGCGTGAACGCCGGCTTTTCCGGCGCCCTGGGCGACGCGGACCGCCGCAGCCGGCATCCATCCCCGGCAGGCGGTGGACGGCACGCCACTCTCGGTTGCGCCGCCGGCGCGTTCCGAACCGGCTCGCGCACCGATGGCGCTGCGGCGCTGCCCACTGCGACCGCGCGCCAACCGCAATTCCGATCCGGCGCCACGGAACCGATGTGACGAATAGACGTTTAGCCGTTGTCGAATAAATATTCCTGCCTAGGCTGCCTAGCCCGGATGCATAGCGCTGCATCCCTTACGACGTCCGGACGCAATCGCGGAAGGCAGCCGTATCTCCATCGTCGATCGCGAGAGAACCAGGACGGTTCGCCGCATTAGCGCGGCCAAACGAAACGAAACCTCACGGGAGTTTCGCCAATGTCTCAGCAATCCCAGCGCCACCTCCGCCGGCACATCCTGGCGGCCGCCACCCTCGCCGCCGTCGCCGTTCCCGGCTTCGCCGCCGAACGCGTCAATCTGAGCAGCCTCGATCCGAATCGTCCGGTCGAGGGCTTCATCATCGCCTACAAGTCCGGTTCGCCGGGCAAGGCCGCCGACTTCCAGCGCCGCCTCGACATCGCCGTCGGCGCACTCGGCAAGCGGAGCCTGAGCATCAAGCACGCGCGCTCGGTATCCACCGGCGCCGAACTGGTCGAAACCAGCCGTCCGCTCGACGTGGCCGAAGCGACCACGCTGATGCAGCACATCGCCGCCGATCCGAACGTGGAATACGTCGAGCCGAACTCGATCTTCCATCCGGCGCTGACCCCGAACGACACCAACTATCCCTCGCAATGGGGCTTGCACGGCACCTGGGGCATCCGCGCCAACACCGGCTGGGACAACGGCTACCAGGGGCAGGGCGAAGTCATCGCGGTGCTCGACACCGGCATCACCAACCACCCCGACCTGATCGCCAACCTGACCACGCCGCGCGGCTACGACTTCATCAGCAACGCCGCGACCGCCAACGACGGCGGCGGCCGCGACAGCGACCCGAGCGATCCGGGCGACTGGTGCTCGCCGAACCCGTCCAGCTGGCACGGCACCCACGTCACCGGCATCGCCGCGGCCGTTACCAACAACGCCACCGGCGTCGCCGGCACCGCATTCCGCGCCAAAGTGCTGTCGGCGCGCGTGCTCGGCAAGTGCGGCGGCACCCTGGTCGACATCGCCGACGCGATCACCTGGGCCTCGGGCGGCGTGGTCGCCGGCGTGCCGGCGGTGGGCGCCAACAAGGCCGGCGTGATCAATCTCAGCCTGGGCGGCGGCGGCGCCTGCAGCTCGACCTTCCAGACCGCGATCAACGGCGCGGTGTCGCGCGGCACGACGGTGGTCGTCGCCGCCGGCAACAGCAACGCCGACGCGCGCAACTTCCAGCCGGCCAGCTGCGCCAACGTCATCACCGTCGGCGCGACCACTTCGGCCGGCGCGCGCGCCAGCTTCTCCAACCACGGGCCGGCGGTCGACGTCGCCGCGCCGGGCGTGAGCATCCTGTCGACCTTGAACAGCGGCACCACCACGCCGGGAGCGGCCAGCTACGCCAACTACAGCGGCACGTCGATGGCGGCGCCGTTCGTGGCCGGCATCGTCGCGCTGATGCGCTCCAAGCCTGCCGCCGCGCCGTCGCCGGCCGGGATCGAGTCCATCATCAAGGCCAACGTCACCCCGTTCCCGATCCCTCCGGTTCCGCCGATCGGTACCGGCATCGCCAACGCCGACGCAGCCACCGACGCCACGCCGTAACCGCATCGCCGGCATCGGCCTGCCCGTCCTGCGAACCCCGGCTTCGGCCGGGGTTCGTCTTTTCGGCGTCCGTCGCGCTCGCGCGAACGCATGATGCACTGCGCCATGCAGCGATGCCTCAAACCCGCTTACCGGGCCGCCGCGTCCGTTCGGAGGCCTATCGACTTTGGTCGAACGACTCGCGCGTCTACCGGCGCGTGTAACCGCTTACGTCGACCGTCGGCAGGCACATGCGTGATTGGGGTCACGCTCGTCCAGGCCGACGACGGGTCTTGCCGTCCCGATCGGCTGAGGCTCGAAACCATGCTGCATCGCCGCATCGTGTCCGGAAAATTGACAGCGCTGTCATAGTCGGGCTACATCGGCCGCGCATCGTCAGCCGCCGGCTTCGGATTCGACTCCGATTCGAGCCGCGCACACCACAGGCCACAACCATCGGCCGCCGGCCGACCCCGGGGAGGGGATGTACTGATGACCGTGTCCAGCAGCGCGCGCTTGCGCAGTTCGAGCCTGAGTCTTGCGATCTGTTCGGTGCTGATGGCGGCGCCGGCCTGGGCCCAGCAGTCCGCGCCGACGGCCGAAACGAGCGCCGCGGCGAGCGCGCGCGAAGCCACCGACCTGGACTCGGTGATCGTCACCGTCGAGCGCCGCGAGCAGAGCCTGCAGAAGTACGCCGGCACCGCGCAGGCCTTGTCGCAGGACGATCTGCGCGGACTCGGCATCAACAACGAACTGCGCCAGATGCAGGTCGCCGTGCCCGGGCTGAGCATCGCCAATCAGGAGGGCGCGACCGAAGTCTTCATCCGCGGCGTGGGTTCCTCCAACAACACCGAACTCGGCGACCCCGGCGCCGCGCCGCACGTCAACGGCGCCTACATCCCGCGTCCGCGCGGCCTGGGCGGCATGTTCTACGACCTGGAACGGGTCGAGATCAACAAGGGGCCGCAGGGCACCTTGCGCGGCCGCAACGCGCTGGCCGGCACCCTCAATATCGTCACCAAGCGGCCCGAGCTCGGCGGTGAGTTCGGCGGCTACGTCCAGGGCGAGATCGGCAACCGCGAACAGCGCGGCTACGAGACCGCGCTGAACTTCCCGCTCGGCGACTATGCCGCACTGCGCTTCGCCGGCTACCACATCGAGAAGGAGGCCGGGTTCGAGAACGTCGGCCTGTGGCGGCATATCCAGCCGGCCGGCATCCAGGACGACAACGCCGGCCGTCTGTCGTTCCTGTACGAGCCGGACGACAAGCTCTCGGTGTTCGCGATGCTCGACGTCGGCCGCGAACGCGGCACCGGCTATCCGGGCGCGAACCTGTTCCGCGCCGCCCAGGAAGGCTACGACGCCGACGATATCGAACTGCGCGACATCATCTATCGCGGCGTACAAGGCAAGGTCGACAACAAGCTGTGGGGCTTCCAGGGCACCGTGCGCTACGACTTCGGTCCGGTCAACCTGGAATACAACGGCAGCTACCGCGACGTCGACTACTTCCAGATCAACTCCGCCTCCGACGGCAATACCTGGCCGGGCCGCGACCTGCGCGAACGTCCGCCCGGACAGCCGGCGACCTGGGGCGGCATCGACTACGACAACTTCGGCACCAACTACCTGCAGGCGCGGTCGCAGGCGCAGACCCACGAAGTGCGGTTGTCGTCGGCCGACGATGCGCGCTTCCGCTGGACCACCGGCGGGTTCTACTTCCACGAAAAGCAACAGGTGGGCTTCATCGCCCTGGCCGACAAGGGCGCGTTCTACTCGGGCACCGAGTTCACCATGCCCGATGTCGACGGCAAGTCCTGGGCGGTGTTCGGCGACGGCACCTTCGACGTCAACGAGCGGTTCCGGGTCAAGGGCGGCCTGCGCTACACCGACGAGCGCAAGTCGCGCGACGGCATCGGCGGCAACTGGACCATCGGCCTGGGCGGCGAGGGCGGCGTGTTCCAGACCCGGCTCGGCACCGAAGGCTTCATGCCGACCCTGCTCGACCGGCCGAGCTTCGACGTCGCCGGGCTGAGCAGCAACGCCGACATGGCCCGCTTCCTGCTGCAGGGCATCCTGCGCGCCGGCGCGCGCGACACCATGCAGCAACAACTGCAGGGCATCGTCGACGGCTCGCGTCCCAACGGCACCTGCATCGACCGCCCCGACATCGGCGGCAACAGCGTCGATTGCCCGGCCAACGGCCAGCACAGCTTCCTGGTGCTGGGCGTGCCGTCGCCGCAGCACGGTTCCAGCGCTTTCGACTTCCTCGACTGGCGCATTGGCTTCGAATACGACCTGACTCCGCGCAACCTGCTCTACGCCACCGTCTCCACCGGCCACAAGGCCGGCGGCTTCAACGACAGCTTCGATGTCAACGTCATTCCCGAGACCTACAAGCCGGAGAAGCTCACCGCGCTGGAGATCGGCTCGAAGAACTCGTTCGATTTCCTCGGCCGCACCGCGACCTTCAACGTCAGCGGCTTCTACTACGACTATGCCGACCAGGTGTTCCAGGACCTGAGCGTGATCGCGTTCAACCCCGACGGCGAGGCCACCGGCTTCGCCCTGGTCAACCGCAACGTCGGCAAGTCCGAACTGTACGGCCTGGAGGCCGAGAGCCGTCTGCGCTTCGGCGGCGGCTTCACCCTCGACCTCAACGCACTGTACCTGCAGACCAAGATCAAGCGCGGCGTGGTCGCCGACGTGCGCAGCCAGGATTTCGGCAACGGCGGCATCACTTCGCAGATCGACCTGACCGGCAACGAACTGCCGTTGTCGTCGCGGTTCACCCTCAACGCCCGGCTGCAGCAGGCGATCGACTTCGCCCGCGGCACGTTCGACTGGCAGGTCCTCGCGGCCTACCGCTCCTCGTTCTTCCTGACCCAGTACAACGACCGCGACGTGACCTTCCTGCGCGATACCGCCGGCACGGTCGACCGGGTCGAGAGTTCGGCCATCGCCGGCTTCCCCGACGAGCAGCCTGGCTTCACCCAGATCAACGCCGGCGCCGGTTTCACCACCCTCGACGGCGCTTGGCGGTTCGAGGTCTGGGGCAGCAACCTGACCAACAAAGACGTCTCGCAGAAGGCCCTGGTCGGTTCCGGCGTGAACGTGCGCTTCCTCAACGACGCGCGCAGCTACGGCCTGCGCGTGCGCTGGAACTTCTGATGCCGGCAACACGGCCTTGCAAGCCGGCCGTGCCGTCGTGCGCTCCGCTCCGCGGCGCACGGCGGCAACGGCTGGACGCGTTGGCGACAGCGGACCAAGAGCCTTCGGCGACGTCCCGCCATGGTCGTCCCCGCGACAGCGGCGATCCGGACGCTTCAGCACGCTCTGTGTTGCGTCGTTCCCGCGAAAGCGGGGGCCCAATGGCTTCAGCGCACTCTCTCCCCCGTAATTCCCGCGAACGCGGGAATCCAGAGGCTTCGGCGTCATGCCTCGGCGGAGCCCTGGACTCCCGCCTTTGCGGGCACGACATCGGGTCGATTCCGCGGTGTCCGGGTGCGCTCCCTGCGCGCCAGCGTCGTGCATGGAGTGTGCCTACTTCCCGATTCAGCCTGCTCCCCGCCGCCGTAGATTTCATTGCAATCGAATTCTTGCCCGAAAACGCCGCTGCGCCGTGGTCAAGCCCGGCAGCGGCCGGTAGAACGGCAGGCACCGCGCAGCCATTCTCCGGAACCGCATGAAACTCTCCCTGCTCGATACCCTGATCGTTCTGTTCTATCTGGCCGGCGTGTTCGCCCTCGCGCAATGGGTTTCGCGCGAGAAGGGCGGCCACGAGAAAACCGCCAAGGACTACTTCCTCGCCAGCAAGGCGCTGCCGTGGTGGGCGATCGGCGCTTCGTTGATCGCCGCCAACATTTCCGCCGAACAGATCATCGGCATGTCCGGCTCGGGCTATGCCCTGGGCCTGGCGATCGCGTCTTACGAGTGGATGGCCGCGGCCACCCTGCTGCTGGTCGGCAAGTTCTTCCTGCCGGTGTTCCTGCGCAACGGCATCTACACCATGCCGCAGTTCCTCGAGGAGCGTTACGGCAACGGCATCCGCACGGTGATGGCGGTGTTCTGGCTCGGCCTGTACGTGTTCGTGAACCTGACCTCGATCCTGTGGCTGGGCTCGATCGCGGTGGCCCAGGTCACCGGCATGGACCAGTTCCTGGCCCTGGCCTTGCTCGGCGCGTTCGCGCTCGCCTACCAGTTGTACGGTGGCCTCAAGGCGGTGGCGCTGACCGACATCGTCCAGGTCACCCTGCTGGTGCTCGGCGGACTGATGGTCGCGGCGCTGACCCTGGGCAAGATCGGCGGCGACGCCGGCATCCTGGCCGGCTTCAAGACCTTGTGGGCGACGCATCCGGATCACTTCAAGATGATCCTCTCGCCCGACAACCCGCACTACAAGGACCTGCCCGGCATCGGCGTGCTGCTCGGCGGCCTGTGGGTGATGCATGTCAGCTACTGGGGCTTCAACCAGTACATCATTCAGCGCGCGCTCGCCGCCAAGGACCTGCGCGAGGCGCAGAAGGGCATCGTGTTCGCCGCCGCGCTGAAGATCATCCTGCCGATCATCGTGGTCCTGCCGGGCATCGCCGCGCTGATGCTGGCGCCGGGCCTGCCGCGTTCGGACGACGCTTATCCGGCGATGATGGCGCTGTTGCCGACCGGTGTGCTCGGCCTGGTGTTCGCGGCGCTGGTCGCGGCGATCGTGGCCTCGCTGGCCTCGAAGATCAATTCGGTCGCGACCATCTTCACCCTGGACTTCTACGCCAAGCGCAGGCCCGATGCGCAGGAGCGGCAACTGGTGCGGGTAGGACGCGTGACCGCGGCGATCGCGATCGCGATCGCGATCCTGACGGCGCGCCCGCTGATCGGCGGCTTCGATCAGGGCTTCCAGTACATCCAGGAATACACCGGTTTCTTCACTCCGGGCATCGTGGTGATCTTCGTGCTCGGCCTGTTCTGGAAACGCGCCAACGAAGCCGGCGCGCTGGCCGCGGCGCTGGGTTCGTTCCTGCTGTCGATCGCGCTGAAGCTGGCCTGGCCGGAGTTGCCGTTCGTCAATCGGGTCGGACTGGTGTTCGTGCTCGCCGCGGCGCTGGCCGTGCTGGTCTCGCTGGCCACGCCCTCCGGCGCCGGAGTCGACCGCATCCGCCACGACGGCGTGAGCTATGCGACCGCGCCTTCGTTCAACCTCGCCGCGATCGCCGTGCTGGCGATCCTGGTCGCGCTGTACGCCGTGTTCTGGTGAGGGCGGCAGCGCCCGATCCGTGCGGCCGCCGCGCCGCACGCCGGCGGCGGGCGCGATCAGCGCCGGCGCGTGCGGGCCTTGGCGGCGGGACCGGTGGACTGGCGCAGTTGCAACTCGTAGGCGGCGACGATCATCTGCCCGTCCTGCGGCGACTTGATCCGCTTGAACAACTCGTTCGTGGCCAGCCGGCCCATCTCGCGGGTCGGCTGGCGCACCGTGGTCAAGGGCGGATAGATCTGGCGCGCGATCGGCGTGTCGTCGAAGCCGCACACCGACACGTCGCCGGGAATCGACAGGCCCATTTCGCTGGCGGTGCGGATGGTGCCGGCGGCCATGTCGTCGTTGGCGGCGAAGATCGCGGTCGGCGGATCGGGCATCAACAGCAGGCGCTGGGCGCAGATCGCGCCGGTGTCGTAGTGGAAGTCGCCCTCCGCCACCAGCGCCGGATCGTAGGCGATGCCGGCCGCGGCCAGGCCGTCGCGATAGCCGTTCAAGCGCCACTGGCTGGCGCCGTGTTCGGGATGGCCCTTGATGTGGGCGATGCGGCGATGGCCGAGCGAAATCAGGTGCGCCATCATTTCGCGCACCGCGCGCTCTTCATCGAGGATCACGCCGATGCGGCCGCTGCGCAGCTTGGGCGAGATGTTGGCGTAGGGAATGCCGAGCTGGCCCAGCCGCTTCATCAGCCCGGGATGATCGGTCAGCGGCGGGG
>NZ_HG424549.1:0-2954 GCF_000336385.2 Lysobacter antibioticus HS124
TACAGGGGCGTAGGACAAAGACGCGGCGAACGGGCGAGATGGCGGTCGCGGCTTGCGCGGCTCCTACAGGGGTACAGGACAAAGACGCGGCAAGCGGGCGAGATGGCAGTCGCGGCTTGCGCCGCTCCTACAGGGTCGCGCGGCGGCGATTCTTGCGCTTGTGGAAAGGATCGTTTGCCGCAACGGCGGTTTTTCCCCGCCGGTCCGCTCCCCACACTGCTCCCATCGACTCCCATCCGACTCCGCCGCCATGCTCTTCACCCCCCACCGCCTCGGCCGCTTCGACACCGCCAACCGCATCGTCATGCCGCCGATGACCCGCTCCCGCGCCGCCCGCGGCGACGTCGCCACCGACCTGATGGTGCAGTACTACGCCCAGCGCGCCGGCGCCGGCCTGATCGTCAGCGAGGGCACCCAGATCAGCCGCCAGGGCCAGGGCTACGCCTGGACCCCGGGCATCTACAGCGCCGAACAGATCGCCGGCTGGCGCAAGGTCACCGACGCCGTGCACGCCGCCGGCGGACGCATCTTCGCCCAGCTCTGGCACGTCGGCCGCGTCTCCCACGTCGCCCTGCAGGCCGACGGCGCCGCACCGGTGTCGTCCTCGGCGCTGGTCGCCGACGGGGTCAAGGTGTTCGTCGATCCCGACGGTCGCGGCCCCGAAGCCGGCGTCGGCGAGATGGTGCAACACTCCGCACCGCGCGCGCTGCGCATCGACGAGATCCCCGGCCTCGTCGCCGACTACGCCCAGGCCGCGCGCAACGCGCTGGAGGCCGGCTTCGACGGGGTCGAGCTGCACGGCGCCAACGGCTACCTGATCAACCAGTTCATCGACTCGCAGGCCAACGATCGCACCGACGCCTACGGCGGCTCGCTGCCGAACCGGCTGCGCTTCCTGCGCGAAGTCGCGCAGGCGGTGGCCGACGTCGTCGGTCCCGACCGGCTCGGCGTGCGCCTGGCGCCGCTGACCACCCTGCAGGGCGCGGTCGACGACACGCCGCAGGCGACTTATCTGGCCGCGGCCAAGGTGCTCGACGAAATCGGCGTGGCCTATCTGCACATCGCCGAAGCCGACTGGGACGACGCCCCGGGCATGCCGGACGCGTTTCGCGAGGCGCTGCGGATGATCTACCGCGGCACGATGATCTACTCCGGCAAGTACACCAAACAGCGCGCCGAGCACGCGTTGCGAGCGGGCTGGGCCGACCTGATCGGCTTCGGCCGCCCCTTCATCGCCAACCCGGATTTGCCGTACCGCTTGCAGCACGACCTGCCGCTGGCCGAAGGCGACCGCACGCGCTATTTCGGCGGTGGCGCGCAGGGCTATACGGATTACCCGCGCGCGGCCTGAGCGCGGCGTATTCTGTAGGAGCGGCGTAAGCCGCGACCGCCGCAGCGACGTGCGCGAGCGCGCTCGCCGAAGCCAGGGCAATCGGCCTTCGTCTGGACGGCTTCGCTTCGTAGAGAAGCGTGGTATTTCACCGCTGCGGTTATCGCGGCTTACGCCGCTCCTACAAGAAGCCGCGCGCGGCGCTAGTCGAGCAGGCCCTTGCGCAAGGCGTAGCGGACCAGTTCGGCGGTGTTGCGCACGTCGAGCTTGTCGAGCACGCGGGTACGGTGGTTCTCGGCGGTCTTGGCGCTGATCTCCAGCTTGCGCGCGATCTCCTTGGTGGTCAGCCCCTCGACGATCAGATGGAACACCTCGCGTTCGCGCGCGGTCAGTCGCCCGTAGGGGTCCTCGAGCGCACGCTCGGGATGGCGCATCTGCTCGGCCATCGCCTTGGCCGCTTGCGGACCGAAGTGGCTGCGTCCGGCATGCAGGCTGTGCACCGCGGTCAACAACTCCGACGCGGCGCTGTCCTTGACCAAGTAACCGGCCGCGCCGGCGCGCACCGCCTGCAGCACGTACTCCTCTTCTTGGTGCATGGTCAGCACCAGCACCCGCGTCGCCGGCACCGCCTCGCGCAGCCGGCGCACCACCTCGATCCCGTTCAAGCCCGGCATCGACAGGTCGGCGACCACCACGTCGGGATGGGTCGCCGACGCCAGCGCCACGGTTTCCGGCCCGTCCGCCGCCTGGGCCACGACCTCGATCGTGCCCTCGGCCTGGAGCAGATTGACCAGGCTTTCGCGCACCAGGGTGTGGTCGTCTGCGATCAATACGCGGATCGTCGGCTTCGGCATGGGCGCACGGTGCGCGTGGACCGGTGCGCCGTCAAGCACCTTCGGCCACCGCCGGCAACGGCAGCACCGCCCGCAGGCGCGTGCCTTCGCCGGGCGCGGAATGGATCTCCAGCCGGCCGTCGTACAGGCGCAGGCGTTCGCGCATGCCGGCCAGGCCGCTGCCGTCGGAGTAGGACGCCCGCTGCGGGTCGTAGCCGCGACCGTCGTCGGCGACCTGCAATTGCAGCAGCCCCCCTCGCGCGACCAGGCGCACCAGCACCTGCTGCGCGCCGGCGTGCTTGGCGACGTTGTTGATCGCCTCTTGTGCCACGCGGAACACCAGGGTCTGCAGATCGCCGTCCAGCGCCGGCAGTTCGCCGATTTCCAGCGCGACCTGCATGCCTGCGGCTTCGCTCTGGCTTCGCGCGAGCCAGCGCAACGCCGGTTCCAGGCCGAGATCGTCGAGGATCGGCGGCCGCAGCAAGCGCGACAACTCGCGCGTGTCTTCCAGCGTGTCCGCACACAGCGCGATCGCCGCTTCCAACCGCGCGCGCTGGGCCGGCGGCAAGGCGTCGCCGAGCTGGGCCAGCCGATGCTTGAGCGCGGTCAGGTTCTGGCCGATGCCGTCGTGCAGTTCGCGCGCCAGGCGCCGGCGTTCGTCTTCCTGCACTCGCCACACCGAGCGGCCGAGCCGGCGGAACTCGCGTTCGTTGGCCTCCAGCCGCAGCAGCAGTTGCCGGTACTGGTCGCGCACCTGGGCCAGCGAGCGCAGCGGATCGGCTTTGCCCCCC
>NZ_HG424549.1:3029-14227 GCF_000336385.2 Lysobacter antibioticus HS124
GGCGTCATCGCGGAGCCTCCTGTGCGGAACCGGCCGCCGCGTCGAAACCGGCGCGCAGCTCGGCGGGCAGGGCGGCGCGCAAGAGGCCCGATGCGGCCTCGGCCTTGGCCCGCGCGCTGCGTTCGCCGGCCACGTCGCCGGCGGCCGCATACGATTCGGCGCCGAGCCGGTGCAATGCCCAGGCGCGGCGGAAATCGCCGCCGCGCAGGCGTTGCATGGCTTCGCGGTAGTGCAGCAACGCCTGGGCGCTGTCGCGCGCGGCCAGCGCACGCCGCATGGCCTGTTCCAGCCACGCCAAACGCAGGCCGGCATGCCCCAGGGTCGCGGTGGCGCGATCCAATCCGCCCGGGTCGCCGGCGCCGCGCGCCTGTTCGAGCTGGATCTGCAATTGCCATTGGCGTACACCCGAGGCCTCGGCCAGACGATGCGCCTGCTGCAGGGCGGTCGCCGCCTCGCCCGGCCGGTTCTGCTGCGTCGCCAGTTGCGCCTCGATCCAGTGCGCGATCGCGCGTTGTTCGCTGGAGGCCTCGCCCAGATCGCGACGGCGCCGGTCGAGCAGACCGCGGGCCTGGGCGAATGCGCGCGCGTCGATCAGGGCCTGCGCCTGCAACAGCTCGACGTCGATCTGGCCGCGCAGGTCCTGGCGCTGGCGGAACAAGGCGCCGGCGCGCTCGGCCTGGGCGATCGACGCGGCGACGTGGCCTTGCAGCCATTCCAGCTCGGCCAGATTGCGCCGGCTGACCGCGGCCTCTTCCAGCATCTGCTGTTTTTCCGCGCTCGCCAGCGACGTTTCCAGCAGCCGGCGGGCCAGCGCCCAGTCGCCGCGCGCGGCGGCGAGCAGGCCCAGGTTCTGTTCGGTGCGGATCCGCCCGGTCTGTTCGCCGAGCGCGGCATACGCCTCGCCGGCCTGCTGCCAGTACACCTGGGCATCGTCGTACAGGCCCAGTTGGTAATCGGCGAAGCCGATGTTGTTGAGCGCCTGAGCGGTGCCGTGCGGGTCTTCGACCTGGCGCCAGCTCTGCAGGGCGCGGCGGAAAGCGTCCAGCGCGCCGCGATAATCGCCACGCTCTTCGGCGAGCAGGCCGAGCTCGTTCTCGGTCGCGGCCAGGCCGGCGCGATCGCCGAGTTCGACCTGCAACGCGCGCGCCTGCGCCAGTTGCGCCGCGGCCTCGTCGAAACGACCGGAGGCGGCGAGCACGTTGGCCAGATTGCGCAGACTGGTGGCGACCCCGCGACGGTTGCCGAGCGCACGCCGCAACTCCACCGCCTTGCGGTACTGCTCGGCGGCGTCGGCGGACTGGCCCAGGCGTCCGTAGCCGACGCCCAGCGCGTTGACCGTTTCCGCCTCGCCGTGCAGGTTGCGGGCGCGTTTGAACAACACCAGCGCGCGCACCAGGTAATCGTCGACCGCGCGCTGCGCCTGGCCCTGCAGGATCGAGAACTTGCCCAGCTCGTACCAGCCGCGCGGGTCGTTGCCGTCGCGCCCGGTCAAGGCCTGCAGCGCGGCCACCGCGCCGTTGAAGTCGCCGCCCGCGCCCTGGGCACGGGCCAGTTGCAAGGCCGCCTCGGTGTCGTCGGGCGTGGCCGCCAGGGTTTGCCGCGCCAGCGCGATCGCCTTGGGCGGATCGCCTTCGAGCAGGGCGTGCTCGGCGTCGAGCCGGCGCCGCAGCCAAGCGCCGCGGCCGGCGACCGCCTGGCCGCGCTCGATCGCATCGAAAGCGGCGTCTTGCTCGCCCAGGGCCAAGGCCGCCTGGCCCTGGGCCAGCCAGGCCGCGGCGTAGTCGGGAGCCGCGTCGGTGGCGTCGCGGTAACGCTGCAGCGCCTCGTTCCAGCGCCCGTCCTGTTGCGCCAGCACGCCGGCGCCATACGCGTCCAGCGCCTCGTTCGCGGCCGGCAAGGCCGGATCGAGCGCAGCGCCTTTCGCCAATGCGGCGCGCACCGTCGGTGCCGTGGCCCAGGCGCGCACAGCGGCGACCGGATCGGCCGCGTCGCCGCCGTCCAGCACCTGCACCGGCTCGGCGCCGCGGCGCAACTGCGCCTGCACGCGCCAGCGGCCGTCGTGGCGGATCAGGCACGGACGCAGCACGTCGCGAGCGGCGGCGAGCGCGCGCAACGCATCGGGATCGACCCGCGCCGCGCCGGTGGGATCGAGCTGGCGCAGCGCCTGCGCCGTGCGTTCGCCGTCGACCACGGCCACGCCCGGCTGCGCTGCGAGGGCGTCGCGCAGATGCGCGCCGAGCGCAGCCCGACGCGCCTCGGGTACCGCTTCGGCGCCGGCTTCCAGCGGCATCACCAACAAACGTTGCAGCGGCGCGGCCGCGACATGCGGCGGCACCGGCGCGCGCTGCTGCTGCCACCACCAGCCGCCGCCCGCCGCCGCCAGCGCCAAAGCGCCGACGGCCAGCCAGGGCCAGCGGCGGGCGCCGCCGTCGCGCCAACCGTCGCGCGGCACCGCACGCGCATCGATCGCGGCGATCACCGCGGCCGCGTCCTGGAACCGGTGCGCCGGCTGCGGCCGCAGCAGCTTGTCGACCAGCCGCGCGACCCACGCCGGGACGTCGGCGCGACGTTCGCTCAGCGGCGGCGGCGTGCGCAGCATGCGCTGGGCCAGCACTTCGGTGACGGTGCCGCCGGCGAAGGGCAATTGCCCGGCCAGCATTTCGTACAGCATCAGGCCCAGCGCATACAGGTCGCTGCGCGCGTCGACCGGTTCGCCGCGCGCCTGCTCCGGCGACAGATAGTCCGGCGTGCCGACCACCGCGCCGGTCTGGGTGCGGCCGCTGCCGGCCAGAGAACGGGCCACGCCGAAATCGCTGAGGTAGGCGCCGCCCTGGCGGTCGAGCAATACGTTGGCCGGCTTCACGTCGCGGTGGATCACGCCTTTGGCGTGCGCCGCGGCCAGGCCGGCGGCGAGCTGGCGCACGATGGCCAGCGCGTCGTCGACCGCGAACGCGCCGTCGCGATCGAGGCGACGGTCCAGCGATTCGCCGTCGACGAAATCCATGCTGATCAGCCAGCGGCCTTCGTGCTGGGCCAGATCGTGGATGCGCACCACGTGCGGGCTCGACACCTGCCGCGCCAACAGCAGTTCCTGGCTGAAGCGTTCGAACGCTTCGGGCTTGTGCATCCATTCCGGACGCAGCAGCTTCAGCGCCACCGGCACGCCCAGGGCCTGATCGGTGGCGCGATAGACCACGCCCATGCCACCGACGCCGAGCACCGCCTCGATGCGGAAGCGCCCGGCCAGCACGCTGCCGGGCGCGAGGTCGGCGTGCGCGTACACCCCGGTTGCGGTCGCGTCGGAACCGGAGGAGTCGGGCCGGCCTGGGTCCGAGCCGCCCGGCGTACGCATCAGGCGTCTCCGGCGTGGGCGGCGACGATGCCGTCCCACGCGGCCGAGGCGAGCTGCGCGTCGAGCTGCTCGCTGGTGCGGCAGGCGGCGATCCACACCGCGGCGCCCTCGGTGAAGGCCTGCAACAGTTCCAGGTCGAGGGTGGTGATGGCCGGCCCCGGACGCACCCGGTCGGCGTACAGGGCGCCGAGGGTGCGTTCGCCGTCGAGCAGGGGCAGGCAGACCAGGGCGCTGAGGCCGGCGGCGATCACCGAATCGCGTGAGGCCAGCCAGGCCTCGCGGCCGATGTCGTTGACGACCACGGCGCGGCGCGATTCCAGCGCCTTGCGCACCGCGCCGACGCTGCCGCCGAATTCGCGCGCGTGCAGCCGGCCCGGGTCCAGCGCCAGGCTGGCGCGGACGCGGTAACCGGCGCCGTCCTCGAGCAGGACGAAGCCGCGTTCGCATTGGGCCAGTTCGACCACCGCGCGCAGACTGCCGTCGAGCAGGTCGCCGAGCCCCTGCACGCCCTCCAGGCGCGCGGTGTGGGCGGCGGCGACGGCGCGGCGCGCGATCTGGCCGCGCTCGGCGGCGGCGATCTCCGCATCGGCGAGCGGGGCGAACTCGCAATACACATCGCCCAGGCGCAGCCAGCAGCCGCCGTCGAGCGCAAGGCCGCGGGCGCCGGCGGCGATGCCGTCGACGAAGCTGCCGTTCTTGCTGTCCAGATCGCGCAGGCGCCACTGGCCCTGGTCGAAGTCCAACTGGGCATGGCGGCGCGAGATCGACGCATGGCCGACCACCAGGTCGCACTCGGACGCACGGCCGATGCTCACCGTCTCGCCCGGACGGAGCGCCCGGGCGATCGCGGCCTGGTCCGGCGGGTAAACGATCAAGCGCGCCTGCATCGGCTCATCTTAGCGCGCGCCCCGCGCAGCGAGCAGCGCCCCGCCGGGATCGGGCGGGCGACCGCGACGGACGCCTCTCAGGGGCCGAAGTCGCGCAGGTAGGCGACGCTGAACTTCAGCGTCGCCGCGCCGGCGATCAGTTCGCCGGCATGGTTGTCGAGGTCGCGCGCGGCGCGCCATTGATCGCCCAGGTACAGCCCGGCGCGGGTCGTGGCGCGGCTGCGGAAGTCGTCCAGCGCGGCGATCGCGTCGGCGTAGTCCTCGGCGGCGACGGCAGTCTCGGCCTCGTCCAGCAGCAGGTCGAACGCGGCCTGCTCGCTCGCCGGCAACAGGTCGATGCGCGCACGCAGCCAGGCGATCTTCTGCGCCACCACCGCGTCGGTGCCGCGCAGGTCCGGCAGCACCAGGAACTGGGAGAAACCGCCGGTGGTGCCGCGCGCACGCACGCTGCCCGGCGCGACTTCGTCGGTGATGTCGCGAAACGCGCCGCCCAGCGGCGCCTTGAACAGACGCAACGAGCTGCCCGGCGCATAGCTCAGCGCGTGGGTGTGCACTTCGACCCGCACGCTGCGATGGAAACTCAGCCCGCCCAGGGTCGGCGGCTCGATGGTGATCAGCAGCGGGAACGCCGGGTCGAGCTGGGTCAGGCTCAGGTTCGGCAGGCGCGCGAGCAGGGCGGCGTCGGTCAGGCCGACCAGTTGCGCGCTGATCCCCAGGCTGGAGGCGGACAGGCCGCTGGCGTCGTCGAAGCTCAGGGTCAGGTCGGCCAGCGGAACGCTGCCGGAGCCGACGGTCACCGTGGCGGTATCGCCGGACACCGTGACCGAGACCGGCACCGACTGCGCCGAGGCCAGGGACGAGACCAGCAGCAAAGCGGTCGCCGCGAACAACTTCCACGCCAGCGTCGGCTTGGCCATCGTGATCCCCCTGCGGGTCGTTCCACCGTCGCGGCAGGCTAATCGGAAATGTGACCCGTGTCTCTAGGTGATTCCCCTCAGCGCAGACGAACGGGGCCGACGCGGCGACCGGCGCACGCCGGGGCCTGTTCAGAATTCGGCGGCGGCCGAGGCGGCCGGTGCGGCCCGGCGCCCGGCGCGGGCCGGGCGCGCAGCACCGCACCCGCGCCATGAGGGTTTCTCCCCATCCGTGCTGAGGCGAACTCCCGATGGGATCGCCCGCCGGCGCTGCGAATACTCGGTGAACGCCGTCCGTGGCGGTTCCGGAGCCCTTCGACATGCCCTCCCAGTTCGCCCGCAACACCCTTCGCATCAGCGCCCTCGCCGCCGGCCTGCTCGCCAGCGGCATCGCCCTCGCCGACGCCCACCTCGATCCGCAGCTGCTGTCGCGGATGGCCGCCGCGGCGTCCGCCGACCGGCTGCAGATCGTGATCAGCTACGAGCAGTCCGGCCCGGTCACCGCTCCGCAGATCGCCGCGCTGAAGGCGCTGGGCATCGACACCGGCGTGACCATGCGCACCCTGCCGATCGCCGGCGCGCTGGCGACCCCGGCCGAGATCCGCGCCCTGGCGCAGCGCGACGATGTCGCCTCGATCTACTGGAACGCGCCGCTGCGCTACTACAACAAGGAGTCGCGGCAGATTTCCGGCGCGGCCCGGGTCACGGACAACCCGGGCGACTTCGTGCGCGCGATCCCCTACAGTGGCGCCGGCATCTCGGTGCTGGTCAACGACTCCGGCATCGACGCCAGCCACGACGATCTCAAGTTCCGCGAGCACGTGGTCGAGAACACCCTCGGCACCACCAACCTCAACTCGCTCGACAGCCTGCTGCCGATCACCTACACCGAAGGCCTGATCAACACCGACCTCGGCTCCGGCCACGGCACTCATTGCGCCGGCACGATCGGCGGCAACGGCGCCAAGTCCAACGGCCAGCACCGCGGCGTCGCGCCCGGCGCCGACCTGGTCGGCTACGGCTCCGGCGCGGTGCTGCTGATCCTCGACGCGGTCGGCGGCCTGGACTACGCCGCGACCAAGCAGTTCAGCTTCCGCCATCCGATCCGGGTGACCAGCAATTCCTGGGGCAGCAGCGGCAAGTTCGATCCGCTCAACCCGGTCAACATCTCGACCTACGAGCTGTACAAGCGCGGCATCGTCAGCGTGTTCGCGGCCGGCAACGACGGCCCGGGCGAAGACACCCACAATCCCTACGCGCAGGCGCCGTGGGTGATCTCGGTCGGCGCCGGCGAGAAGGACGGCGTGCTGACCGGCTTCTCCTCGCGCGGCAAGCGCGGCGAGAGCGGCAGCTTCACCATGCCCGACGGCCGCCAGTGGACCTACGTCAACGAGCCCAGCGTGGTCGCCACCGGCGTCGACGTGGTCTCCACCCGCGCCCTGACCGGCGCGCTGCCGGCCACCGAGGCGCAGCACGACGCCGAAACCCTGCCGGCGGCGCAGCTGCCGTTCTACACCCACATGAGCGGCACCTCGATGGCCACCCCGCACGTGGCCGGCGTCACCGCGCTGATGCTGGAAGCCAATCCCAACCTGACCCCGGCGCAGATCAAGGCGATCCTGCAGCGCACCGCCAGCAACATGACCGGCCGCCTGCCCTGGGAAGTCGGCGCCGGCCACATCAACGCCTACGCCGCGGTCGCCGAGGCGGCCGGCATCCGCTACGGCTTCGGCGGCACGGTCAACTACCTGCGCGCCTTCAACGCCAACGCCATCCTCTCCGGCGGCGTGCCGGACCTGCCGTTCTCGGTCGACTTCGCGCCGGTCGGCGCGGTCGAGGAACAAAGCTTCACCGTCGGCGCCGACATCGCCTGGGTCAGCGCCCGCGCCACCATCGGCGAGAACACCCTGGCCCTGGTGCTGACCGATCCGGACGGGATCAAGTACGGCTCCTCGATCGCCCTGCCGGTGCTCGGCGACACCGTCACCACCGGCGCGCCGGGCAAGCCGGGCGTGTGGAAGGTCAGCGTGCGCGGCATCGGCTCGCTGTCCGGCACCGATCTCGATCCGGCCAACGTCACCAACGGCTACGCCCTGCCGGGCACGGTCGAGGGCACGATCGGCTTCCTCAAGAGCGGCGGCTACACCGGCCTGGACGACGTCGCCAACCATCCGGCGCGGGCGGCGATCGAGTACGCCGTCGCCAACCGCCTGGTCGACGGTTACTCCGACCGCACGTTCCGCCCCGACGCCAACCTCAAGCGCAGCGAACTGGCCCAGTACCTGCTGATGGGCCAGAGCGTGCGCCAGTACCTGCCGTTGGACGGCCGCTCCAGCTTCAGCGACCTGGGCACCGGCGATGCGCGCTACGCCTACGCCGAATCGGCGGTGGCCCGCGGCGGCGCGCTGCGCGACCTGAGCCAGGCCCAGGACGGCGTGATGGGCACCCTCAACGGCGCGTTCCGCCCCAACGACAACGTCACCCGGGTCAGCCTGGCTTACTCGCTGGTGCAGAGCATGGCGTTGCAGAACGAGGCGCGCGCCTTCAACGGTTCGCTGACCACGTTCTACGACGGCAAGCGCATCGCCGTCGACGACGCGGCCTCGATCCCGGCCAACCTGCGCGGCTACGTGCAACTGGCGCTGGACCGCGGCCTGATCAACGCCCGCTTCGCCGTGACCCAGGGCCCGTTCGACCTGCAACCGACCCTGCACGCCTATTTCGACCCCAATAAGACGATCAGCCGCGCTGCTTTTGCGGTGGCCGCAGGCCGCTACCTTGAGGCCTACCGCAGCGCCGAAGACTGACTCTCTCCCACCCCGGGCAAGGACGCCCCTCATACGGCCCGGCGGAGTTCCGGGCCGTTTTTTATTTGCCGATGCAGAAGCTGGAAAAAATGTGCCCGAGCAGGTCGTCGGCGCGCACCCGGCCGGTGATCTCGCCGAGCGCTTCGTGGGCCTGGCGCAACGATTCGGCGGCCAGGTCGAGCATTTCGTGATCGAGTTGGGCGCGGGCGTCGTCGAGTTCCTCGCGCGCGCGCAGCAGGGCATCGACGTGGCGGGCGCGCGCGGTGAACGCGCCCTCGACCGCGTCGGCGGCATCGCCCTGGGCCAGCGCGCGCAGCCGCGCGTGCAACGCATCGAGTCCGGCGCCGCTGCGCGCGGACACGAACACCCGGTCTTCGCCGCCGATGTCGACCGGGGTCGGCGAGGCGTAATCGGATTCGATCAGGTCGATCTTGTTGTAGACGTACAGCCGCGCCGGCACCTGCGCGATCGCCTCGGCCACCGAGGCCAGACCGCTGTCGGGATCGCGCGCGTCGAGCACGACGATGGCCAAGTCGGCGCGCTGCAACTCGCCGACCGCGCGGCGCATGCCTTCGCGCTCGATCGCGTCGCCGCCCTCGCGCAGGCCGGCGGTGTCGACCAGGGTCAATTCGACGCCATCGAGCTTGACCGTCTCGTGCAGCAGGTCGCGGGTGGTGCCGGCGATGTCGGTGACGATGGCGCGGTCGCTGCCGGCCAAGGCGTTCAACAGCGAACTCTTGCCGGCGTTGGGCGGGCCGACGATCACCGCATGCAGGCCGTCGCGCAGGCGCCGGCCGCGTTCGGCGGCGGCGAGCAGCGCGTCCAACGCGGCGGAAGCGGCAACGAAGCGCTGACGCAGCGCGGCGCCGCCTAGGGTATCGAGCGGTTCGTCGGCGAAATCGATCGCCGCCTCGACGTGAATGCGGATCGCCAGCAGATCGCCGGCCAATGCTTCGACCCGGCGCGAGAACTCGCCGTCCAGCGCGCGCCGGGCCGCGCGCGCGGCGCGCACATCGGCGGCGGCGATCAGGTCGGCGACCGCTTCGGCCTGGGCCAGGTCGAGCCGGCCTTCGAGAAAGGCGCGTTCGCTGAACTCGCCGGGCCGCGCGCGGCGCGCGCCCAGCGCGCACACCCGCGCCAACAGTTCTTCCAGCACCGCCGGGCCGCCGTGGCCCTGCAGTTCGACCACGTCCTCGCCGGTGTAGCTGGCCGGCGCGGCGAAGTAGAGCGCGATGCCGTCGTCGATCGCGGCGCCGTCGGCATCGAGGAAGCGGGCGTAATGCGCATGCCGCGGGCGCAAGCGGCGGGCAGCGACGGTCTCGCCGATCTGCTGCGCGCGCGGCCCGGACAGGCGGACGATGCCGACCCCGCCGGCGCCGGGCGCGGTGGCGACGGCGGCGATGGTGTCGCGGGCAGGGGCGTCGGTCATGGGCGACATGATAGTGGTCCGGCGCGGGCTGCCGTGAAACGGCCGCTGCCCCTGTAGGAGCGGCGCGAGCCGCGACGGCCGCAGCAGTCGAATACCACGCCGCAGTCCGAAGCCCGACCGGATCGTGCGGTTCGGGCAAGAGCGCTCGCAGGTCCGGGCTCCGGTTGCGACGCTTGCGCGCACCGTTGCGGCGGTCGCGGCTTGCGCCGCTCCCACCCCGGTATCTGCGCAAACGCAAAGCCCGCCTGAGGGCGGGCCTTGCGTGGATCGACTGGGTGGAACCGATTCGCTGCGCTCGCAGCGACGGCTCAGCTCTTGTCTTTGCCGCTGCCCGCCGGCTGTTCGGCGTAGCGCTTGGTGGTCAGCCACTGCTGCAGCAGGCCGAGGCCGCCGTTGGCGACTTGGTACAGCACCAGGCCGGCCGGCAGGAAGGCCAGGATCACGCCGAAGATCAGCGGCATGAACTGCATCATCTTGGCCTGCGCCGGGTCCATGCCGGTCATCGGGGTCAGCTTCTGCGTCGTCCACATGATCGCGATGTTGATCACCGGCAGGACGAAGAACGGATCGCGCGCGGTCAGGTCCTGGATCCAGGCGAACCACGGCGCGTGGCGCAGCTCGACCGACTCGGCCAGCATCCAGTAGAGCGTCATGAAGATGATGATCTGCGGCAGCACCGGCAGGCAGCCGCCGACCGGGTTGATCTTCTCCTTCTTGTACAGCTCCATCAGCGCCATCTGGAACTTCTGCTTGTCGTCGCCGTAGCGCTCCTTGAGCTGGGCGACGCGCGGCTGGAACTTGCGCATCTTGGCCGCCGACTTGTACTGCGCGGCGGACAGCGGATACAGCGCCAGCTTCAGCAGCACCACCAGGCCGACGATCGCCCAGCCCCAGTTGCCGAACAGGCCGTGCAGCTTGTCGAGCAGCCAGAACAGCCCGTTGGCCAGGGTGGCGAAGATGCTGTAGCTGCTGAAGTCGACTGCGCGGTCCAGGCCTTGCACCTTCTGCGCTTCGATCTGCTTGACCAGCTTGGGGCCGATCCACAGGCGCGCCTCGGTGCTGGCCTTCGCGCCCGGAGCGACGTTGACGCCCGGGCCGAGGTCGCGGATCAGGTACTGCGGCGCGGCGCCGGCGTTGAGCTGTTCGAGCGAGAACTGGCCCGCGTCCTTCTCGCCCGGAATCCAGGCGGCGAAGAAGTGGTGCTGGAGCATCGCGATCCAGCCGCCGGTGACCGACTTGTCGAGCTTGCCGTCCTCGGCGAACTTGTCGAACTTGCGCTTCTCGTACTTGTCGGTCGGGCTGTACCAGGCCGCGCCCTGGAAGCTGTACTGCTCGGGGCTGAAGGGCCCCTTGTGGGCCAGCTCGCGCGGCACGCGGCTGAGCTGGCGGTAGACGTAGCCCTGCCACGGCGCGGTGCCGGCATTGGTCACCTCGTCGCGCACGCGCACGGCGTAGTCGCCGCGGCGGAAGGTGTACGTGCGCTGGATGCTGACGCCGTCGGCGCCGGTCCAGACGAAGGGCACGGCGATCTCGTTGCTGCCCGGGTTCAAGACCAGGTTGCGCTGGGCGCCGGCGTAGCGGAAACCCGACTCGTGGGTCGGCGCCGGCTTGCCCTGGCTGACCCAGCCGCTCTGGGCGACGAAGTACAAGGTGGCGTCGCTGGCCAGCAGCCGCATCGGCGGGCTGTCCTTGTCCGAGGTCACCGGGTACTTGAGCAGGTCGGCCTCGCTCATTTCGCCGCCGCGCAGGTTGACCTTGAGCACGTCGGTGGTGACGGTGACCAGGCCATCGTTGCCGGCGGGGGCGGCG
>NZ_HG424550.1 GCF_000336385.2 Lysobacter antibioticus HS124
CCGACCGGCCCCGATAACCCGGGTTGCGGCACCTGCACGACCAACACCCCGGTGGCCGCGCCTGCGGTGAGTTACACCAAGACCGCAAGCACGGCTGGCCCGGTGGTGGTGGGCGACACGATCACCTACACGCTGACGGCGGTGGTGACCAACTCGCAGCTGACCACGGACCTGGTGCTGACCGACACGCTGGGCACGGGCCTGACGTTCGGTGCGGTGACCAGTGCAGGCTCGTACAGCTGCAACGGCGCCAATCCGCTGGTGTGCACGCTGCCGACGGGCACGTTGCCGGGCACTTACGCGGTGTCTTACACCGCGTCGGTGAATGCTCAGGCGACCGGTTCGGTGAACAATGCCGTGACTGCCAACCAGGGCACCTGCACCACCACCCCGTGCGGCACCGAGACCCCGGTGGCCACGCCTGCGGTGACCTACGAGAAGACCGTCAGCACCGCCGGTCCGGTCGTGGTGGGCGATACGCTGACCTACACCCTGACGGTCACGATCAGCAACGCGCAGACCACCGACGTGACCACCCTGACCGACACCATGGGTTCGGGTCTGGACTTCGTCGCGGTGACCAATGCCGGTCCGTTCACTTGCAACGCGGCCAATCCGCTGGTTTGCACGCTGCCGTCCGGTACGGTGCCGGGCAGCTACGCCATGAGCTACACCGCGCGGGTCAATGGCCAGGCGGGCGGTACGGTCAACAATGCAGTGGTCGGTACCGGTACCGATGCACCGAGCTGCTCGACGGTCGGTTGCGCCACGGTGACCGAAGTCGCGCCGCCGGTGGTGACCTACAACAAGACTGCGAGCACCCAGGGCCCGGTGGCGGAAGGCGACACGATCACCTACACGCTGACCACCACCGTGGGCAATGCGCCGACGCGCAATGCTCTGACCCTGACCGACACGCTGGGCTCGGGCCTGGACTTCGTCGCGGTGACCGGCGGCAACGGCTACACCTGCAATGCGGCCAACCCACTGGTGTGCACGCTGCCGGCCGGTACGGTCCCGGGCAACTACACGGTGACCTACACCGCGCGGGTCAACGCGCAGGCGTCGGAGACGGTCGACAACACCGTCGTCGGCACCGGCACGGACAACCCGACCTGTCAGGGCAGCTGCACCACCAGCACCACGGTGGCGCCGCCGCCGACCCTGCGGGTGATCAAGCAGGCCTCGCCGCGCGACGTGAAGATCGGCGACCTGGTCCGCTACACGGTCACGGTCGAGAACACCGGCACCGTCGATGCGACCGATGCGACCCTGGTCGATACGCCGCCGGCCGGCTTCAGCTTCGTCGACGGCTCGCTG
>NZ_HG424551.1 GCF_000336385.2 Lysobacter antibioticus HS124
CGGTGAAGCTCACCGTCAGGCCGCTCGCCGAGGCGCTGAAGTTCGCCACCGGCGGGTTGTTGCCGGGCGTTCCGCCCGAGTCCAGGCCGTCGATGAAACTCTGTCCGGTATTGCCCGGGTCGAGCCAGTTGCTCAGACGGGTCGCGGCGGTGCCGCCGCCGGTCCAGGAGGTGAAGATGCGGCCGTACCAGTCTTTGCGCTGGTCGCCGGTGGCGCTGCAACTCGACGGACCGCCGTAGAGCTGGCCGATCACCCGATGGTCGGCGCTGTACAGCGGCGAACCCGAGGACCCGCCTTCGGTCACGCCGCCGTTGGCGAACCATTGAACGTGCAGCGCCTGGGTACCGGCCTGCCCTTCGAAACCGCCGAAGGTGGTGGTGCCCTCGACCAGGCTGATGCGCTTCTCCGCCACGCGCGGATGGTGGATCGCGATCGCGCCGGCGAAGTTCTGGTCGCGACGGTCCCAACCGGCCCAATACAAGTTGTACGCCGGGTTGGCCGCGGTGGTGAGTTCGAGCAGGGTGAAGTCGGAAGCGGCGTTGGTCGCGCGCAAGGTGGCGCCGGTCTGCGACTGCGCCAGCGAACCGTCGCCGTTGGCGCCACTGGCGGCCGAACCAGGGGCGCGGCAAGTGGAATTCTGGTAATTCCAGTACACCACCATCGAATTGTTGACCGATGCGCTGGTCATGCCGCAATGATTCGCGGTCAGAAAGTACATCTTCTTGTCGTTGGCGGTGTTGTTGACCAACGAGCCGGTGCACCACATGGTGCCCTGCTTGGAGTAGGCCGCGACCGAGCGGATGATGTCGCGGTGGCCGTTGCCC
This sequence comes from Lysobacter antibioticus HS124, assembly GCF_000336385.2. Taxonomy (GTDB): domain Bacteria; phylum Pseudomonadota; class Gammaproteobacteria; order Xanthomonadales; family Xanthomonadaceae; genus Lysobacter; species Lysobacter firmicutimachus. Next base: position 825 of record NZ_HG424551.1, read on the forward strand.
TCCGGGCAGACCACGTCGATGTTGCAGCTGCCGGAGACGCCCTTGGTCGAATCCAGCGCGGCGGCGTCGCGGGCGATGCGGCCGAGGCCGACGTAGTCGTGGTTGACCTTGGCCAGATGCAGCTTCAGTTCGCCGAGCTTGGCCTTGGGCACCACCACTTCGATCACCGCTTCGTCGCCGAGCACCACCGGCGTCCACAGTTCGCCGAAGGCGTTGTTGTCGGCGGCGGTGAAGCTGCGCACGCGGCCGGCGGCGGCGCCCGGGGTCTGGTCGGCGGGATAAATCAGCATGCGCGCGCCGGCCGGCAGCTTGAACCGGTCAAAGTGGAAGTTCAGCGACAGCGCGTTCTTGGATTCGATGCGCGTGCGCCAGATCGCGGTCTCGGCATCCAGGTCTTCCCACACGCCGTCCTTGAGCGTGTCGATGTCCACCGCCAGCGCGGTGGCGAAGCGCGGGATCTCGCGGCGCTGTTCGCGCTTGAGGTCTTCGGCGCGCAGCTTGGCCACGTCCACGGCCGGCATGCTGCGCACGCCGATGCGGTCGATGCGGGTCAGGCCGGCGTGATCGAAAGCGGCCGGGCGTTGATTCGGCCCGGCCAGCGCCGTGCCGATCGAAAGCGCGAGCAGGCCTAGGGTCAGGGTCATGCGTTTCATGTCTGTCTCCGTCCGTTGGGATATCAGGCGATGGTGGCGATGAGGCGATGACTGCGGCCGCGCACGACCGCTGGAGGGCGGTCGCAGCGGTATTGCAACGGGCCCGCGCCGTCGCGCCCGGCCGAGGCGGGCCGGACGCGGCGTCGTGGGCGGCAGCCCGCGTCCGGGCCGCTGTCTTGCCGCCGCCGCACCTTGGGTGCCGGTGCGGCGGCGATGCGCTCCCCTAAGCGCGCGCTCGAACCTGTCCGCCGCGGCGGCGGAAGGCGCTCGCGAGGCGAAGCATCAGAAGGTGATGCTCCAGGTGTCGATCTTGCCGACGTCCTGCGCGGCGCGGT
>NZ_HG424552.1 GCF_000336385.2 Lysobacter antibioticus HS124
CCCCCTTCGGCCGGCCGGTCGAACCGGAGGTGTAAATCACATAGGCCAGGTGGCGTTCGCCCAGGCCGACCTCGGCCGGGTCCAGGTCGTGCCCGGCCAACACCGAGGCGGTCGTGTCGCGATCCAGCGCCACCACCGGCAACGACGTCGCCGGCAGTCGCGATTCCAGCGCCGATTCGGTCAGAACCGCGACCGGCGCGGCCTCATCGAGCAACTGCTGCAAGCGCTCGGACGGCAATGCCGGGTCCAGCGGCAGGTAGGCGCCGCCGGCCTTGAGCGTGGCCAGCAACGCGATCACCAGATGCTCGCTGCGCTGCAGGCACACGCCGACCCGCGCATCCGGGCCGACGCCGAGCAGGCGCAGGCGGCGCGCCCATCGGTTGGCGCGCGCATTGAGCTCGGCATAGCTCAGGCGCCGGCCTTCGAACGCCAGCGCGATCGCATCGGGACGTTGCGCCGCCTGGCGCTCGAACAGCTGATGCAGCAGCAGGCCGCGCGGATACTCGGTGTCGGTGGCGTTGAAGGCCTGCAACACCTGTTCGCGTTCCTGCGCCGGCAGCCGCTCCAGGCGATCGAGCGGTCGCTGCGGTTCGCGCTCCAATGCGTCGACCAGCGCCTGCAAGGCCTGCTCGACGAAGCCGCAGATGCGTTGCGCGTCGACGCTGCGTTCGACTTCTGCGGTGAG
>NZ_HG424553.1 GCF_000336385.2 Lysobacter antibioticus HS124
ACGGCAACGGCAACGGCAACGGCAACGGCAACGGCGGGGCGTCGCTGCTCAATCCCACTTCGGCGCCAATCCTTCCGGGTCGACCAATCGCTCGCCGCGGTCCAGTGCCGCGATGCGGGCCATGTCGTCTTCGCTCAGGCGCAGGTTCTGCGCACGCAGGTTGCCAGCGAGGTTCTCGCGGCGGGTCGAGGAGGGGATCACCGCATGGCCTTGCTGCATCGCCCAGGCCAGCGCGACCTGGGCGACAGTGGCGTCGTGGCGTGCGGCGATTTCGCTCAACACGGGGTCGGCGAGGACTTTGCCGTAGGCCAGAGTCATGTACGAGGTCAGCTGCAGCCCGTGTTCGCGGGCGAAGGCGGCCAGGGCGCGGTTCTGCAGATACGGGTGCAGTTCGACCTGGTTGGTGGCGATGCGCGGCGCGCCGACCGCATCGAAGGCTTCGCGCAACAGGGCGATGTTGAAGTTGGACACGCCGATCGCCCCGGTCAGGCCGGCGTCCTGGGCCTCGGCCAGGGCCTGCAGGGACTCGGCCACCGGCACCGCGCCGCCTGGCGAGGGCCAGTGGATCAGGGTCAGGTCGACGCGGTCGGTGCGCAGCTTGGCCAGGCTGTCGCGCAGGCTCGGGATCAGCCGCTCGCGCGACAGGTTTTCGGTCCAGATCTTGGTGGTCAGGAACAGCGTGTCGCGGGCCACGCCGCTGTCGGCGATGGCCTGGCCGACCTCGGCTTCGTTGCCGTAGATCTGCGCGGTGTCGATGTGGCGATAGCCGAGTTCCAGGCCGGTGCGGACCGAGTCGATCGCGGTCTGGCCCTTGAGGCGGTAGGTGCCGAGGCCGAAGGCGGGGATCTTCATGGGGAAACCTCTTGCGATGGAAACGGGGGAAGACGGGTAGCCGACGATGAGCCCGGCGCTACCGGCGGCGACGGCCTCGGTGGACGGGATGATCGGGCGGAGGGTCTGCCGGATGGGAATGCGCAGTGTCGGCGAACCGACTTTGGCGAAAAACAGCCTGATCGGCGAATTACTCTTGATTTGAAATCAATAACTGTCGCCGTCGAGGGGGCTTGCGCCGCTGCCAGCCCGGTGCCGGGGCGCGGCTTGGATCATGGACGGACGAGCGGGGTGTCGTTGCTGCGCGTCCCTTGTCACGGCTCACGCCGTTCCTGCAGGGGCACGCGCGGCCGGCGAACTCAGCGCTGTCCGCCGAACAGCCCGAACACGATCACGGCGACGATCAGCGCGGCCAGTGCCGCGAAGAAGATCTTGACCCAGCTGTAGGGCCGCTCGCCGGCGATCTGGCCGGTGTAGCCGTTGGCCAGGACCTGGAAATTGCGCGAGCCGTAGGTGTAGCTGACCAGCCACACCGGCACCAGGATGTGCTTGAAGGTGCGGCCGCTGTAGTCGGCCTGGACCTGCAGGTTGCGGTGGGTGTCGCCGGGCACGTCGTTGGCGCACAGCTGCCGGGTCTGTTGCTGCATCGATTCGGTGTTGAGTTCGGAGGCGCGGCGCAGATCGACCTGGTAACGCTCGACCAGCCAGCCGCGCACGAATTCCGGCGAGTAGGCCTTGAGGTCGGTGGTGGTCGGGAACTGGCCGATCTGTTCCAGCAGGCCGGCATGCACGCCGACCGTGCCCGGCACCAGCTCGTCGTCGAAGAAATGCTGCAGCGCGCCCGAGGCCGGTTCCCAGCGCACCCTGCGCACTTCGCGCGTGCGGCGCTGGCCGTTCTCGATGTAGCTCTCGGTCTCGTAGTAGTAGTAGCCGGCCTCGGCGCGCCAGCGCGCGGCGACGTGGGCGTCGAAGGTCCAGTACGGCAGGTACACGCCCTTGAGGGTGTCGGTCAGCGCCGCGGTCTTGAGCCGGTTCGGCGCGAACCAGCGCGTGCCGTACCACTTGCGGATCGCGTCGCGCACCTGGCCGTCGCTGAACTTGAACGGTAGCACGCTCTGCGGAGTGATCGCGTCGCCGAGGGATTCGTGGGCGATGATCGAGGGCGAGCCGCAGAACTCGCAGCGCTGCGCGACCTTGCCGTCGACGAACACCGAGATCGCCTTGCAGCTGCGGCACTGCACTTCGCGCCGCTCGGCGTCGCCGCCGTAGCCGCGCTGCTCGCTGGGGTGCTCGGCCAAGGCCCGGGCCAGGTCGAGTTCGACCACGGCCGTGCCCTGCGCTTCCTGCGCCGGCGACCACGGCACCACGGTGCCGCAGTACGGGCAGGCCAGCGCCTGCTTGGACGCATTCCATTGCAAATCCCCGCCGCACTCCGGGCAGGGATGTTTGCCGACGGTGGCGTTGTCCATCAGCCGCGCAGGAATTCTTCGAGTGCGGACTTGGCGATGCGGGTGGCGGAGCCGATCTTGCGCGCCTTGAGGTCGCCGGCGGCGATCGCCGCCATCACGTCCTCGACCGACACGCCCAGGGTCGCGGCGGCCTGCTCCGGGGTCAGCACCTCCAGCGCGCCGGCGCCGGCCGCGGCGGCAGCGCCGGCCGCCGGCGCAGCGGGCTGGGCGTTCTGCATGCTGCGCATCATTTCCTGGGCGATGCCGAAGCCGACCGCCATCTGCGCCGGCACCGCGGCGGCCGCGGCGGCGTCGCCGCCCTGGCCCATCGCGCTGCCCATCTGGAACTTGACGTAGTCGTTGAGGTTGCCGACCGCGCTCATGCTCGAGCGCGCGTCGATCGCCTTCTCCACTTCCGGCGGCACCGACACGTTCTCCAGCACGAAGCCGGTGATCTCGATGCCGTACTTGGCGGTCATCGCCGGGTTGATCAGCGGCAGCAGCGCTTCGCCGAGTTCGCCATAGCGCGAGGCCACGTCCAGTGCCGGCACCTTGGCCGTGGCCAGGGCGTCGGTGAACACGCTGACGATGCGCGAGCGCATGGTGTCGGCGAATTCGTCGAGGCGGAAATTCTGGTCGGTGCCGGCCACTTCCTTGAGGAACTTGGGCGGGTCGACGATGCGGAAATCGTAGGTGCCGAAGGCGCGCAGGCGGACCACGCCGAAGTCGGCGTCGCGCATCATCACCGGGTTGGACGTGCCCCACTTGTTGCCGGTGAACAGGCGCGTGTTGAGGTAGTAGACGTCGCACTTGAACGGCGAGTTGAAGCCGTACTTCCAGCCCAGGATGGTGGACAGGATCGGGATGTTCTCGGTCTTGAGCGTGTGCTTGCCCGGGCCGAACAGATCGGCGTACTGGCCGGCGGCGACGAACTGGACCTGCTGCGACTCGCGCACGATCAGCTGGGCGCCGTTCTTGATCTCTTTGTCGTCGTCGGGAAAGCGGTACGACAGGGTGTCGCGCGAGTCATCGGTCCACTCGATGATTTCCAGCAGCTCGCCCTTGATGAAACCCAGAATGCTCATGTTCCGCTCCCTGCCCGTGGTGATCGGCCCGCCTGCGATGGATGGGCTCGTCTGTGATGGGTTCGATTCTAGTGGACCCAGGTCGAAAGGACGTCGGACGGGGCCGGGACCGGACGGGCCCCCCGCTGCCGCCGGCGCGGCGCGGCCGGACCCGCGCCCGCTTTGCGGATTCTGGCGGGTCGCCCGCGCGGCCGGCTGCCTGCGACGGGACCGGCCCGGCGGGCCGGTCGCACCCAGCCGAGCGGCGGCGCCCCGGCCGTTTTCATGCCGTTGCCCGCGCCAACGTCGAACTGAGCGCCCGGTCGCGTCCCAACGGGCGAACCGACACACCCGGTATCGGTGGCAGCCGCGATGGGTGGCACACTCGGCATCTGACGCCTATCGCGGGGACCTCGCCAACCTGAACGCTTGACAAACGCGGCGCGCTAGCGCGTCCTATCGGGCGTGCGCCCGGCCCCGTATCGGACGGGTCTCGCGTACTTCAGGGGAGTTTTTAATCAATGATCGTCGCCAACAATGACCGGCAATACAGCCGGCTGTCCGCTGTAAAGCAGGTGTCCGTCGTGCTCGCGCTCGGATGCGCGCTGGCGGCCTGCGGAAAGAAGGAAGACGCCGCACCCGCCACGGACGCGGCGCCCACGGCCGCGGCCACCGCTCCGGCGGTGACTGCGCAGACCGCCGTCTCGGCCAAGGTTTCGGCCATGTCGGTGGATCAGTTGCGCGAAGCCGCGCGCAAGGCTTATGTCGAAAACCGCCTGTACGCCCCGGCCGAAGACAACGCGGTCGAGTACTACCTGGCCCTGCGCGAGAAGGCTCCGGCCGACGCGGCGGCGTCCAGCGCCCTGACCGACCTGCTGCCGATGACGGTCATCGCGACCGAACAGAGCGTGGGCCGGGAAGACTTCAGCGAAGCCCAGCGTCTGTCGGCGCTGATCGAACGCGCCGATCCGCAGCACCCGGCCCTGGCCCGGCTCAAGGCCAGCGTCGGCGCCGCCCAGGACGCCCAGGCCAAGCGCGCCGAGCAGGAAAAGCTGACCGCCGAAGAGCAGGCCAAGAAGCAGGCCGAGCTCGAGAAGCAGCGTCAGCAGCAGCAGCAACAGCAACAGCAGCAGGCCGCCCAGCAACTGGCGACCCAGCAGGCCGCCGAGCGCCAGGCGGCGACGCAGCGCGAAGCCGAGCAGCGTGCGGCCGAGCAACGCGCCGCCGAACAGCGCGCCAGCGAGCAACGCGCCGCGGCGCAGCGGGCCGCGGCCAGCGAGCGCGCGGCCCCGGCCGCGGCGGCGCC
>NZ_HG424554.1 GCF_000336385.2 Lysobacter antibioticus HS124
GCGCCTTCCTCGGCAACGACGGCGGCGAGGCCGACGCGCCGTTGACGCCGGCGGTGATCGCCGACGTGCGCGACAGCGGTTTGCGCGCGCTGCAGGTCACGGTCGGGCCGGTGGCGCGCTACGAGAACGCCTACGAGTCCACGGTGCGCGATCTGGCTTACTGGGAGCGAGAGTTCGCCCGCCATCCCGACCTGCTGCTGCCGGTGCGCAACGCCGCCGACCTGCAGCGCGCTCATCGCGAGCGCAAGCTCGGCATCGTGTTCCAGTTCCAGGACAGCGCGCCGATCGGCGAGAAACTGGAGCGGGTCGACGATTTCCAGCGTCTGGGCGTGCGCACGGTGCAGCTGACCTACAACCTGCGCAACCTGGCCGGCGACGGCTGCATGGAACCCGGCGACGCCGGCCTGAGCCGGTTCGGCCAGCAGCTGATCGAGCGCCTCAACGAGCGTCGCCTGCTGCTCGACCTGGCCCACAGCGGGCGCCGCACCGCGCTGGAGGCGATCGCCGCGTCGAAGGCGCCGGTGCTGATCAGCCACACCGGCTGCGCCGCCCTGGTCGAGCGGCCGCGCAACAAGACCGACGCCGAGCTGCGTGCGGTGGCCGGAGGCGGCGGCGTGGTCGGGATCTATCTGATGCCGTTCCTGCGCGAGCAGGGACAGGCGACCGCGGCCGACGTGATCGCGCATCTGGAGCACGCGGTGCGCGTCTGCGGCGAGGACCATGTCGGCATCGGCACCGACAATGCGTTGTCGCCGGTGCGGCTCACCGAAGCCTACAAGCGCATGCACCGCGATACGGTGCGCGAGCGCCGGCGCCTGGGCGTGTCGGCGCCGGGCGAACACGAGGACGTGTATCTGTTCGTGCCCGAGCTCAACCACGCCCGCCGCTTCGAGCGCATCGCCGCGCTGCTGGCGCAGCGCGGCCATTCCGACGCGCGCATCGGCAAGCTGCTGGGCGGCAATTTCGCCCGGGTGATGAGCGAGGTGTGGGGCTAGCGGCTGTTTGTAGGAGCGGCATGAGCCGCGACCACCGCGGCGGTGTGCGCAAGCGTTCGGGCCGAAGCCCGGATAGCCGGCATGAGCGGCCATGGCGATCCGAATGGCCGGGCTTCGGCCACTGCGCTTTCGATCATCGCTGCGGTTGGTCGCGGCTCACGCCGCTCCTACAGGAAAAAGCGGCGCGCCGTTCCTGCAGGAAGCGGGGTCGCTCAGGCCTTGGCCGTGGGCCGCGCCAGGCGCGCCTGCAGCAGCGACAGCAGCTCGCGTTTTTCGTCCTCGTTGAGGCCGGCTTCGCGCTGCTGGCTCTGCAGTTCGGCCAGGCGCTGCTCGACGGTCTGCTTGTCGAGCTGGGCGATCGCATCGAGGAATTCGCGCTGCAGGGTTTCGTCGCTGCCGGGCAGCGTCTGGCTGGCCAGCTTCTGCAGCGCGGCGGCCTGTTCGTGCTCGGCGAAGTGCTCGAGCAGGGCGCCGGTGCTGATTTCCGGCCGCTGCTGGACCAGGTCGACGATTGCGGTCAGCAGTTCGATGCCCGGCTGGCGCAGTTGGGCGAAGCGGTAGGGCGGCGCCAACGCCGCGGCCAGCGAGGGCTTCTGCAACACGATCGCGATCGCGCTGCGCACCAGCGAGCGCTTGGGCGTCGGCGCGGCGCGGCCGCCGCCGTGGGCGCGCTGCGCCGGCACATGCGTTTCCGGCGCGGCGGCGCGCGCGCCGACCCCGGTCAGCTCGGTCAGGCGCTGCTTCATCAGGTCGCCGAAGGCCCCGTCGGGAATCTGCGCCAGCAAGGGCTTGGCGCGCTCGGCCAGGCGGCCTTTGCCTTCCAGCGTGTTGAGATTGACGTCGGCGGCGAGCGTGTCGAACAGGAACTGCGACAGCGGCATCGCCTCGCGCAGGCGATGGTCGAAACCTTCGGCGCCTTCCTGGCGCACCAGGCTGTCGGGGTCCTCGCCGTCGGGCAGGAACAGGAAGAAGGCCTGGCGCCCGTCCTTCATCCGCGGCAGTACCGACTCCACCGCCTTCCAGGCCGCGCCGCGGCCGGCGCGGTCGCCGTCGAAGCAGAAGTAGACGTCGGCGGCATTGCGGAACAGCAGCTCGGCGTGATCGGGCGTGGTCGCCGTGCCCAGCGTCGCCACCGCGGTGTCGACGCCGTGCTGGAACAGCGCGATCACGTCCATATAGCCTTCGACCACGATCAGGCGCGGGATCTTGTTGTGCGCCTGGCGCACCTGCCACAGCCCGTACAGCTCGCGGCCCTTGTGGAACAGCGGGGTTTCCGGCGAGTTGAGGTACTTGGGGCCGTCTTCCTTGTCGAGCACGCGGCCGCCGAACGCGATCACCCGGCCGCGGCGGTCGTGGATCGGGAACATCACCCGGTCGCGGAACTTGTCGTACACGCGGCCGCTTTCGTTCTTGGAGAACAGGCCGGCGCGTTCGAGCAGCTTCATCCGCCGCTCATCGGTGCCGAGCGCGTCGCGCAGACCGTTGAAGCCGTCCGGCGCGTAGCCGATGCCGAAGCGGTCGCGAATGTCGATGCTGACCCCGCGCGCGTCGAGATAGCCCTGGGCCTTGCCGCTGGCCGCGTACTGGCGCAGGAAGAAGCGCTGCGCCGCCTCGACCGCGGTGTACAGGTCCTGGGTGTCGGAATCCTGGTTGCGCGAGCGGGTGTCGCGCGGAACTTCCACGCCGATCCGCTTGGCCAGCTCGTCGACCGCGTCGAGGAACTCGAGCCGGTCGTAGTTCATCAGGAAACTGATCGCGGTGCCGTGCGCGCCGCAGCCGAAGCAGTGGTAGAACTGCTTGGTCGGCGATACCCAGAACGAGGGCGAGCGTTCGTCGTGGAACGGGCAGCGCGCCGAATACTCCTTGCCCTGCCGCTTCAGCGGCACGCGCGAGCCGACCACCTCGACGATGTCGGTGCGGGCGAGGAGGTCGTCGATGAAGCCGTCGGGAATGCGCGCCATGCCGGGGCGCCCGGGCATCGGGCGCGGTCGTTGCTTGATGGATCGGCGCCTAGGATGCCATGCGCGGCGTCGGCGGGGCGTGGCCGGGTGCGGCCGCTGGCTCAGGCCGACGCGGCGGCGCGCGCCTCGCTCAGGCGCCGGCGCAGCCGTGCGCGTTCCTCCAGCGTCGCGGTGATCAGCGCGCCGAGCAGGAACACCACGGCGCAGTAGTACATCCATACCAGCATCACCACCAGGCCGCCGGCCGGGCCGTAGGCGCTGCCGAGGCTGGCCTGGCCCAGGTACAGGCCGATCGCGCTGCGGCCGAGCATGAACATGGCCGCGGTCAGGGCGCCGCCGAGCAGGGCGCGGCGGCGGCCGACCGGCCGGTCCGGCAGCCAGCGGTACATGGCGGCGAAGACCAGCGCGTAGAGCAGGAACGAGACGACGCCGGCGACCAGCGGCAGCAGGTCGGGCAGGTAGGCGATCAGCAGCTGCAGCGCCGCCTGCACCGCCATCGACACCACCAGCAGGAAGCCGACGCTGATCGCCATGCCGAACGAGAGCAGGCGCTTGCGCAGCCAGGCCAAGACCCCGCCCAGGCGCTGGGCGTCGCTGCGGAACACCCGGTTCAGCGCCGCCTGCAACTGGCCGAACACCGCCGAGGCGCCGAGCAGCAGCGCCAGCACGCCGAAGCCGGCGGCCAGCGACCCGGTGTCGGGCCGGTGTTCGGCATTGGCGACGATCAGCCGCGCCGTGCCCTCGACTTCGCTGCCGACCAATTGGCCGATCTGGCGGAAGAATTCTTCCTGCGCCGAGGGATACAGCGCCGTGGTCAGCCACAGCAGCAACAGCACCAGCGGCGCCAGCGACAGCAGGGTGTAGAACGACAGCGCCGCGGCCAGGGCCAGCAGGTCGTACTCGAAGAAGCGCTCCAGCAACTGCGCCGGCGCACTGCGCTGCAGCCGCGCCTGCAGGGCGCGGATGCGCTCGGCCGGGGCGTCGGAGTCGGAAGGCGGCGCGGGCGGGCTGGGGTCGGGGGACATGCGGCCGAAGAGGGCGACGCGTGCGGCGTCGCCCTCAGTATGCCGGGGTCGGCTCAGGCGGGCGTGGCGGCGATGCTCAGGCGCGTGCCTGCGCCGCGTTCAGTCGCAGCGGCGGTCGCGATGGTAGTCGTGACGGCCGACGCCGTCGTGACGACCGCTGTGCAGACAGCAATTCTCTTGAACCTCCGTGCCGAACCGCAGGGGCAGGGGTCGTTGCGGCCCAGCTTCTCGACCAGTTCCTTGTCGCCGTGGACGAAGCGGCGGCCGCGGCCGACCTGAGTTTCGGAGGGATAGCCCTGGCGACGCTTGCGGGTGAGCTCAACCGCGGGCGCGGTCTCGAAAGCAGTCGGGGCGGGCGCGATGGCGCAGTTTCATGGGACACCTCCTGATGGGCGGCCAGAGAATCGCTCGTGGCCGGTGAAGGACGCCGCCGTGGGCGGCGTCCGGGTCCTGCGGCCGCGCGCGAAGGCGCGGCGGGTTGTGCGGCGACGGCTGCTCAACCGGCCAGGCGCTGCTTGGCCAGGGCGGAAACCTGGCCCATGTCGGCCTTGCCGGCCAGCTTGGCCTTGAGCGGGCCCATCAGCTTGCCCAGGTCGGCCGGCGCGCTCGCGCCGACCTCGGCGATGACCGCGTCGACCACGGCCAGGATCTCGGCCTCGCCCAGCTTGGCCGGCAGATAGCGTTCGATCACGGTGATTTCGTCGCGCTCGACCTGGGCCAGGTCCTCGCGGGCCGCCGCCTGGTACTGGCTGACCGAGTCGCGGCGCTGCTTGACCATCTTGTCGAGCACCGCGATCACCGCGGTGTCGTCCAGCTCGATGCGCTCGTCGACTTCCTTCTGCTTGAGCGCGGCGTTGATCAGGCGGATCACGCCCAGGGACTGCTTGTCGCCGCTCTTCATCGCGGCCTTCATGTCTTCGGTGAGGCGTTGTTTGAGGCTCATGGGCGGGGATTCGGGATGGGGGATTGGCAGGGGCGGGCGAAGGAACGGGAGGCTGCGGGCTTTGCGAATCCCGACTCTCCCATCCCGTCATCCCGGCTGGAAACGCAAAAAGCCGGCGGCGCCCGAGGCGCGGCCGGCTTCTTGCTCGCTACGCGCGCGCATCGACCCGAGGCCGAGCGGCGCGGAACGGGCGATCAGTACAGGCGCTGACGCTTGGTAACGTCGCGCGAAGCGCGGCGAGCCTGACGCTTCACCGCAGCCGCGGCCTTGCGCTTGCGTTCCTGCGTCGGCTTTTCGTAGAACTCGCGCTTGCGGGTCTCGGCCAGAACGCCGGCCTTCTCGCAGGTGCGCTTGAAGCGGCGCAGGGCAAATTCGAAAGGCTCGTTTTCGCGGACTTTGACGCTGGGCATACGTTATCTCGTTAGGGAACCGGCCCGGGCAGACCGGGAGAGCCGCGCATTATAGCGACGGTCCTGCGGAAGGTGCAACATACACCCCCATGAACGCGACATTCTCCCAGAAAACGGCGGCCGGCGGGGTGCTCCGATGAAGGTCCTCGGCATCGAGACCAGCTGCGACGAGACCGGCGTCGCCGTCTACGACACCCGGGCCGGGCTGCGCGCCCATGCCCTCTACAGCCAGATCGCCCTGCACGCCGAATACGGCGGGGTGGTGCCGGAGTTGGCCAGTCGCGACCACGTGCGCAAGCTGCTGCCGCTGATCCGCCAGACCCTGGCCGAATCGGACCTGCGCCCGCAAGACCTGGACGGGGTGGCCTACACCGCCGGCCCGGGCCTGGTCGGCGCCCTGCTGGTCGGGGCCGGGGTCGCCCGCGCCTTGGCCTGGGCCCTGGACGTGCCGGCGGTGGCCATCCACCACATGGAAGGCCACCTGCTGGCGCCGCTGATGGAGGACGACCCGCTGGGCCGGCCGCAACCGCCGTTCGTGGCCCTGCTGGTGTCCGGCGGCCACACCCAACTGGTCGCGGTCGACGCCATCGGCCGCTACCGCCTGCTCGGCGAGACCCTGGACGACGCTGCCGGCGAGGCCTTCGACAAGACCGCCAAGCTGATGGGATTGCCGTATCCGGGGGGACCGCAATTGGCCGCCCAGGCCGAGCTCGGCGTGCCGGGCCGGTTCAAGTTCGCCCGGCCGATGACCGACCGGCCCGGCCTGGACTTCAGCTTCAGCGGACTCAAGACCCAGGTCCTGCTGGCCTGGCAGAACAGCGACCGCAGCGACCAGACCCGCGCCGACATCGCCCGCGGCTTCGAAGACGCGGTGGTCGACACCCTGGCGATCAAGTGCCAGCGCGCCCTCGACGCGGCCGGCTGCGACACCCTGGTGGTCGCCGGCGGCGTCGGCGCCAACCGCCGCCTGCGCGCCAAGCTGGCGGCGATGGCGGAAAAGCGCGGCGGCCGGGTCTGCTTCCCGCGCCCGGCCTTCTGCACCGACAACGGCGCGATGATCGCCTACGCCGGCGCACTGCGCCTGGAAGCCGGCCAGCACGAGGACGCCGCGGTCAAGGTGACGCCGCGCTGGGACATGGCGTTGTTGCGGGAGGTCTGAGGGGCCGGGATTGGGGATTGGGGATTGGCAAGAGCGGGTCCGCGAATGGCTGGCGCCTTGCCCGTTCCCCGCCTTTGCCAATCCTCAATCACCAATCCCCGCTACACCGCCTACCATGGCCCCGCTTCTACCAATCCCAATCCCCAATCCCGAATCCCCGCCCCCATGGACCACGTCTTCATCGAAGGCCTCGAGCTCGAGGCCGTGATCGGCATTTACGATTGGGAACGCAAGATCCGTCAGCCGCTGGTGTTCGATCTGGAAATGGACTTCGACAACCGGGTGCCGGCGGCCAGCGACGCGATCGGCGATACCCTGGACTACAAGGCGATCAGCGACCGTATCGCGCAGTACGTGGGGCAGTCGCAGTTCGGTCTGGTCGAGACGCTGGCCGAGCGGGTCGCGGCGATCGTGATCGAGGAATTCGGGGTGAGCCGGGTACGGCTCAAGCTGACCAAGCCCAGCGCGATCCGCGGCGCGCGCGGGGTGGGAGTGCGCATCGAGCGCTCGCGCGCGGCGTGAGGCGCGTGCGCTGAGCGATCGCGCAGGGTGGTCCGGAGCCGGCCGTGCGCGACGCGCGCAGCGCCGGCGTGGCGGCCCCGTTCCGTTCTCGGCCGATCTTGCGAACGGCCGCATGAGGGGGGGG
>NZ_HG424555.1:0-9839 GCF_000336385.2 Lysobacter antibioticus HS124
GCACCGGCAGCGCCGGCCGACGGCGCCTCCGCTCCGGCGCCGGCCGCGGCGGCCGCCCCGGCGGCTCCGGCCAAGGGCTGATCGGCCCGCAGCTCAGGGACCTGGCATGACCACACGCCGGCTGCGCCTGCTCAGCGCGAACATCCAGGCCGGCTCCAGCACGCGCCGCTACAGCGATTACGCGACGCGCAGCTGGTCGCACGTGCTGCCCGCCGGCAACAAGCGCGGCAGCCTCGACACGATCGCCCAGTTGGCCGGCGAGCACGACATCGTCGGCCTCAACGAAAGCGATCCGGGCAGTCTGCGTTCGGGCTTCACCAACCAGACCCACTACCTGGCCCAGCGCGCCGGCTTCGAGTACTGGAGCCACCAGCCGAACCGGCGCGTCGGCAGCGTCGCCTCCAGCGCCAACGGCCTGCTCAGCAAGCTCGAACCGCGCGAAGTCGTCGACCATCCCCTGCCCGGCCGCATTTCCGGCCGCGGCGTGCTGATCGCCCATTACGGCCAGGACGACGACGGCCTCACCGTCGCCGTCGCCCACCTTTCGCTCGGCTCCGGCTCGCGCGCCAGCCAACTGGCCTTCATCGCCGAACTGCTGCACGACCACCCGCACGCGGTGCTGATGGGCGACTTCAACTGCTCGCCGGATCGCCCGGAAATGCAGACCCTGTTCCGCAACACTCGCCTGCAGCCGCCCAGCGAACCGCTGGCCACCTTCCCCAGCTGGCGCCCGCAGCGCGCGATCGACCACATCCTGCTCGGCGACGGCCTCAGCTTCGCCGGCGCCCGCGCCGTGCCAGCCGCGCAGTCCGACCACCTCGCCCTGTCGCTGGAACTCGACGTCCCGGAAAGCGCGTTGCGCTGAAGCCCCCGCGCTTCAGAGCAGGAGCGGCGCAAGCCGCGAACGCGACCCCGCGGCGACGGCGCAATCGGCAGTAGCGCGTCGCGGCTCACGCCGCTCCTACAGAGGCCACGGCGCGAGATCGCGGCTACGCGGTCGCGACTCGCGTCGCTCCTACCCCCGACCGAGCGCCGCCCGATCGGGACCGAGACGTCGACCCGCCTGTAGGAGCGGCGTCCCACGGGGATTTCCTCCGGTCATAAGCCGCGACCGGGAGCGCGCAGAACCAACACCGTCATCGTCGCCACCGAAGCGACAGACGGCTTTAGGGGTAAGGAGCGGCGCAAGCCACGACCGCGATCTCGCGGCGACGGCGCAATCGGAACAACGCGTCGCGGCTCACGCCGCTCCTACAGAGGCGACGGCGCGAGACCGCGGCTACGCGTCGCGACTCGCGTCGCTCATACCCTATGCCTGTCCCCTTCGGGTTCTACTCAAGCGGCGGCACAAACGAAACGGCCGGTGGTCGCCCACCGGCCGTTCGGGTTGCTGCGGGTAGCGAGCTACGCCGCGATCGGGTCTATCAACCGAGCCGCGATCAGAAGCGCAGGTCCGCGCGCAGGTAGAAGAAGCGGCCGCCCGGGATGTCGTAGGTGGACGCGTCGTAGCCGTTGAGCGAGCACGACAGGCACACCGGCGGATCCTTGTCGAACAGGTTGTTGACGCCGCCGGTGATCTGCAGCCCCTTCAGCCAGTCGATGTGATATCCCACCTGCAGGTCGTGGTAGGTGATCGCATCGAGCTTGTTCTCGCCGGTCACCGAGTTGTCGCAGTACGGCGAGTCCAGCGCCGAGGCCTGGCAGATTTCGTCCAGCTCGGAGATGTGGCGGATGGTCCACGAGGCGTTCCAGGCGTTGCGCTTCCACGACACGGTGGCGTTGGAGGTCCACTCCGGAATCGCGCTGTCGTTGACTTCCACGCCCGGCTTGCGCGGCTGCACCTGGCCGGCGGCGCCGACCGCGTCGTACTGGGTCACCCAGGTGTTCTGCCAGCTGAGCTTGAACTGGCCCCACGAGGTTTCCGGCAGGGTCCAGAAGACATCCATGTCCCAACCGGAGGTCTTGATCGAACCCAGGTTGGTCAGCTTGTTCTCGAACGAGTTGATGCCGCCGACGCTGGAACGGGTGATGCCGTTGCAGTAGGTCGGGTCGAGGGTCTGCACGCACAGGTTGAGCTGGGTCTGGGCGTCGATCGCTTGCACCGCGCCTTCCAGCGAATGGCGGTAGTAGGTGACTTCGAAGTCGAACTTGTCCGACCACGGCACGCCCGCGGCCCAGGCCGGGCTGTAGACGAAGCCGGCGGTGAAGCTGCGCGCGGTTTCCGGCTCCAGGTCCGGGTTGCCGCCGGTCTGCACCGAGATCTGGCTGTTGGCCTGGGTCGCGCCGGCCGGCACGCCGAGCGCGGCGCAGTTGGCGCGGTTGCCGGTCGGCGGCGCGCCGGTGATCGAGATCAGGCAGGGATCGCTGAGCTGCAGGTCGGCGCGGCTGGCCGAACCGAACAGTTCGCCGATCGACGGCGCGCGGAAGCCTTCGGCGTAGGTGGTGCGCAGCAGGAACTCGTCGGCGACTTGCCAGCGCAGACCGTACTTCGGCGTGAACTGGCCGCCGAAGGTCGAGTAATCCGAATAGCGGCCGGCCAGGCTCAGGTCCAGGCTCTTGCCGAACGAACCTTCCTTGATCAGCGGCAGGTTCAGCTCGACATAGGCTTCGTTGACGTCGTACTCGCCCTTGGTCGGCAGCGACTGGGTGCCGTTGTAGAAGCCGGCGACAGTGATCGGATCGGGGCGGTAGAAGCCTTCGTACTTGCGGTACTCGTAACCGGCCGCGAACGACAGCGGGCCGGCCCACAGGTCGAACAGGTCGCCCGACAGGTTGGCGGTGAAGGTCTGCAGCTTCTGCTCGCTGCGGTCGCGCACGATCGGGCTGATCCAGCTCAGCATCTGCGGGGTGATCGTGCCCGGACCGCCGAACAGATTCAGCGGCACGCAGCCCGGGGTCGCAGCGCACACCGCCGGATCGCCGAGGGCGATGTTGATGTTGCGGATGTTGTAGCTGCCGCGGTTGGTCTGGTCGGCCTCGTTCTTGTTGCTGGCGAAGTTGACGTCCCAGAAGTAGGTGCGGTCGCCGGCATCGAAGCTGCCTTCCACGCCCGCGGCGATGTATTGGGTGTCGACCTGCTGCTCGAAGATGCGCGGGCCGCCCTCGACCGGACGGCGGCCGAGCAGGACCAGGTTCGGGTTGGCGCCCTCGGTGGTCAGGTCGAAGCCGAACGGGTTGAACGGATTCAGGCGCGAGATGGTGATGTGCTCGGACCAGATGTTGCCGGTGCCGGCGTCGAGGCCGAGGAACAGCGGTTCCGGCGCGGCCTGGTTGACCGATTCGCGACGGTTGTACAGCGCCTTGACGTAGGCCTGGACGTTGTCGTTGAAGTGATAGCGGAACTGGGCGAAGGCGCCGGTGCGCTTGGACGGCGTCAGCAGCATGTTCTCGCGGGCGAAGTTGTAGCGGTTCGCGCCGGTGAACGGAATGAAGTCCTGCGGGTAGCGCACGCCGTTGGGGAAGCTGCTGCCGTTGGGCGTGGTGATGTTGCAGAACGGGATCGGCGGGGTGCTCGGATCGTCGTCGGTGTCGGTCAGCGGGCAGGCGGTGCTGGCGGTCGGCGGGGTGATGATGAAGCGGCCGTTCGGGGTCGCCGAGCTGCCGGTCTCCACGCCCAGGCCGGGCACCGGCACGCGCGACAGCGCGCGGTCGCGCGAGAACACCGGATCCTGGTCGACGTAGCTCAGGCCGAGGAACAGATTGGCCTTGTCGGTGTTGAAGCCGTAGGCCAGGTCGACGCCCTGCAGCTCGCCGTCGCCCTTGCCGTACTGACCGTAGTTGAGGGTGACCTGGCCGCCTTCGAAGTTGCGCCGGGTGATGATGTTGACCACGCCGGCGATGGCGTCGGAACCGTACAGCGAGGACGCGCCGTCCTCGAGCACTTCGATGCGCTCGACGATGGCCAGCGGAATGGTGTTGAGGTCGGTCGCCGCGCCCACGCCCGAGGCGGAGGACTCGTTGACCCAGCGCATGCCGTCGACCAGGACCAGCACGCGCTTGGGGCCGAGGTGGCGCAGGTCGACCTGGGCCGAGCCGGCGCCGATGCCGTCGCCGTTCGGCGAGAAGCCGAAGTTGCCCGAGGAGTTGAACTTGGTGTTGAGCGCCGAGCCGGCGCCGGTGAGTTCCTGCACCACGTCGCCGATCGAGGTCAGGCCGGTGCGTTCGATGTCGTCGCGGGTCAGGGTCTGGACCGGGACCTGGCTTTCGATCTCGGCCTTCTTGATACGGGTGCCGGTCACCTGGACCGTGTCGAGCGTGGTGGCGTCCTTGGCGGGAGCGGCGTCCTGGGCTGCGGCGAACCCGGGCAGTGCGATCAACAGGGACAACTGGATGGCTTTCGCCAGGGCATGGCGACGCGACACTTTCATCGACTCTCTCTCCCTCAAGTTATGTGACTTAGCTCTGCTGGCTATTGGCACGCCGTCCGATCGGTCGGAAGGCATCGAGAGGTTGTAAACAATCTGTGAATCCGCCACAAGGCGCAAACAGGAGGGTCTTGCCAAACCGGTCCCAGTTTCGGCCGGGATTCGACGCCGGCAACGGACGCACGGTCGATACGGCGTCGTGCAGTCGCCCGTTCAGCCCGGCCCGGGGACGGGCGTCCTCGTGCGGCCCGCGCGCGCCGCGGCCGCGCCGACGCCGGCTCAGCCGCCCAGCAGCAGGCTGACCGCGACCAGGATCAGGAAGCCGGCGAACACGCGCTTGAGGGTGTCGCCGTGCAGGCGGTGTGCGAGCCGGGTGCCGTAGGGCGCGGCCAGCACCGAGGCCAGCGCGACGCCGATCGCCGCGGGCAGGTAGACGTAGCCGATCGCGTGCGCCGGCAACGCGCCGGCCGGGGCGTTGAGCGCATAGCCCACCGCGCTGGCCAGGCCGATCGCCACGCCGCAGGCCGACGAGGTGCCGACCGCGCGCACCGGCGCGACGCCGCGCCAGACCAGCAGCGGCACGGTCATGCTGCCGCCGCCGATGCCGACCACCGCCGACACCGCGCCGATGACGACGCCCGCCGCCGACAAGGGCAGTCCCTGCGGCGGCGGCGCACCGTCGGCGAGCGCGGCGCGGTTCTTGCCGAACAGCAGCTGGGCCGCGGCGATCAGGCAATAGCCGGCGACGATCAGGCGCAGCCAGTCGCCGTCGATGCGCACCGCGACCAGGCTGCCGAGCCAGCCGCCGAGCAGCAGCCCCGGCACCATCCAGCGCACCGTTGGCCACATCACGCTGCCGCGCTTGGCGTGGGCGCGCGCCGAAGCGGTCGCGGTAAGCACGATGCTGGCCAGCGAGCTGGCCAGGGCGGTGTGCATGGCGGCTTCCTGCGGAATGCCCATCCATGGCGCGATCCAGGCCAGGGCCGCGACCAGCACCAGACCGCCGCCGACGCCGAGCAGGCCGGCGAGTACGCCCGCGACGGCGCCGAGCGCGAGAAACACCAGCCATACCGCCATGCATGCACTCCCATCGGGACGATTCGCCGGGACCCGACGCCGGAACGGCATCGGCGCGGGTCGTCGATCGCGCCGCCGGATTACGTTTCCGACGCGAAGGCCGCATTCTGCACGCCGTCCCGCGCGCTGGCGACCGTGCGCGCGGCGCGGACACGGCGAGCGCGACGGCGATAGCAATCCGTGCGCATCGCAGGTGCGTTCACATAAGGCATTCATCCGCTGTGGGCTATAGTCCGGCGATGCTCCCGCGCCCTCTCCGCCTCGCCGTCGCCGCGTTCGTCGCGGCCCTCGCCACCACCGCCTGCGCCCAGACCACGGCCTCGGCGCCGAGCCCCGCGGGCACGCCGGTCAAGCCGCGCGCGATCGCCAATCCGCTGCCGGCGCCGGCGGCCGATCCGCAGTTGCCGCGCGTGCGCGCAGCGCTGGAAGCGGCCGAGCGCGGCGGTTTCGATGCCGGCCAATACGCCGATCTGTCCCGCCATCCGCTGTACGGCTGGATCGAATACGCGAACCTGCGCCGCAACATCGATGCGGTCAACAACGGCCAGGCCGCCGACTTCCTCGCCCGTCGCGGCAAGGAAGCCTCCGGCGACGCCTTCCGCGAGATCTGGCTGGCCGCGACCGCGCGCCGCGAAGATTGGCCGAGCTTCCTCGCCGCCTGGACCCCGCGCAGCACCGGCGGCAAGGAACGCAGCGTGGCCCTGCGCTGCGCCGAATTGAACGCGCGCCAGGCGCTGGGCCGGGCCGACGCGGCCTGGAACCGCGAAGCGCAGGCGATCTGGCGCAGCAGCGGCAAGTCGCTGCCCGACGGCTGCGATGCGCCGTTCGCGGTGTTGGCCGCACGCGGCGGTCTTTCGCCGGAGCTGCGCTGGGAACGCATCGAGGCCGCGGCTGCGGAGTGGCAGCCGGCGGTGATGCGTGCGGCCGCGCGCGGCCTGCCCGCCGCCGAGCAGGCCCAGGCCAACGACTACGCCGCGTTCCTGGACAACGTCAACGAGCGCGCGCTCGCGTGGCCCAAGACCGAGCGCAGCCGCAAGATCGCCTCCTATGGCCTGGCCAAGCTGGCCAAGGCGCAGCCGGCCAGCGCCGAAGCGCAACTGCCCAAATACGCCGGCGCGCTGAACTTCAGCGACGAAGACCGCGGCCGGGTGCTGTACCAGACCGCACTGTGGTCGGTGGCTTCCTACGATCCCGAATCCGCGCGCCGGCTCAACGCCGTGCCGGAGGTGTCCTACGACGAGCGCCTGCACGAGTGGCGCGCGCGCGAGGCGATGGCGCGCTCGGACTGGGCGGCTGCGCTGGCGGCGATCCGCAAGATGGGCGCCAAGCAGCGCGGCGAGTCGCGCTGGCAGTTCTTCGAGGCGCGGCTCAGCGAGCGCGCCGGCGACAAGGCCACCGCCGCGCGGCTGTACGGCGAAGCCGCGCGCAAGACCGACTTCCACGGCTTCCTGTCCGCCGACCGGCTCGGCGCGCCCTACGCACTGTGCCCGGTGCAGCCGACCGACAGCCTCGCCGCCAAGACCGCGGTCGCCCGCGACGGCGCGGTGATGCGCGCGATGGGCCTGTTCCAGATCGACCGCAGCGGCTGGGCGGTGCGCGAATGGGACGAGGCGCTGAGCCGCTTCGACGACACCCAGCGCCGCCTGGCGATCGAGGTCGCGCAGGGCTACCAATGGTTCGACCGCGCGGTGTTCTCGCTCAACAAGACGCCGCAGGAACAGCGCCTGTACTACTTGCGCTTCCCGCTGCACCACGGCGACACCATCCGCCGCGAGGCCGCCGCCAACCGCATCGACTCGGCCTGGGTCGCGGCCGAGATCCGCGCCGAAAGCGTGTTCAATCCCAAGGCGCGCTCCGGCGCCAACGCGATGGGGCTGATGCAGGTGCTGCCCGGCACCGGCGCGCAGGTGGCCAAGAGCCTGGGCCTGCCCTGGGGCGGCGCCGCCAGCCTGTACGACTCCGACACCAACATCGTGCTCGGCACCGCCTACCTGCGCCAATTGCTCGACAAGTACGGCGGCCAGCCCTACTTCGCCATGGCCGGCTACAACGCCGGCCCGGCGCCGCTGGCGCGCTGGCAGTCGCAGCGCCCGGGCATGGAGCCGGAGTTCTGGATCGAGACCATCAGCTACAAGGAGACCCGCGAGTACGTGGCGCGCGTGCTCGCCTTCAGCGTGATCTACGACTGGCGCCTCAACGGCGACGCGATGAACGTCGGCGACCGCCTGCGCGGCGTGGTCGACGGCAAGCGCAAGGCCTTCGTCTGTCCGGCCGAACCGATCGCCGCGGCGCCGGCGGCGGCCGCGGCAAGCGCCGAAGGCGAGTGAGGCCGCGATGGCGCGCCGTCACGTCCTGGTCCTCGGCGGCACCGGCTTCGTCGGCCGGCATCTGGTCGAGCGTCTGCTGCGCGAACGCTGCCGCATCACCGTGCTCAGCCGCGGCGTCGAGCCGGCCAAGAAGCGCCTGCTGTCGCGCGACGCCAGCCTGATCGAAGGCGACGTCGGCAATCCGGATTTCCTGCGCGCCGTGCTCGACGACGTCGACGCGGTGGTCAACCTGGTCGGCATCCTCAACGAGCGCGGCGACAGCGGCGCCGGCTTCGAGCACGTGTTCGTCGAACTGCTCGACGCCCTGATCGAGGCGATGCGCGACATGGGCGTCCAGCGCCTGCTGCAGATGAGCGCGCTCAATGCCGGCACCGGCCAGAGCCATTACCTGGAATCGCGCGGCCGCGCCGAACAGCGGGTGCGCGCGAGCAAGCTCGACTGGACCCTGTTCCGGCCGTCGGTGATCGCCGGCCCCGGCGACGGCCTGTTCTGCCGCTTCGATCAGTTGCTGCGCTATGCGCCGGCGCTACCGATCGGCCGCGCCGGCGCGCGCTTCCAGCCGGTGTGGATCGGCGACGTCGTCCAGGCGTTCGCCAACGCGCTGAACGACGACCAGCACATCGGCCGCAGCTACAACCTGGTCGGCCCGGACGTGCTGACCCTGGGCGAGATCGTGCGCGCCACCGCGCGCGCGCGCGGCCGCCTGCGTCTGGTGCTGCCGCTGCCGGATGCGCTGGGCAAACTGCAGGCCGAGGTCGGCGAGCACCTGCCGGGCAAGCCGATCAGCCGCGACAACTGGCGCTCGCTGCAGACCGATTCGACCAGCGTCGAGAACGGCCTGCTCAAGCTCGGCGTCGAACCGACGCCGGTGCTGCCGAAGTTGCCCGAGATTCTCGGCCTGGCCCCTGTAGCAGCGGCCTAAGCCGCGACCGCCGCAGAGGCGATCGGCAGCGTTGTCGCCGAAGCCCGGACGTTCGGACAATACCGCTCCATGCGCCGCGGGTCTTCGGGCGCTACGCTCGCGCGCACCGCTGCAGCGGTCGCGTCTCACGCCGCTCCTACCAGCGCCGCAGCGCTGCGCTAGGATGGAGCCATCTCACGCGAAGGGAATGCGCCATGGGCCTGCTCGACACCCTGCTCGGCCACGCCGGGGCCAAATCCGCCGACAAAGTCAACGACGACTTCGCCCCGCTGCTGGCGCCGGGCGAGACCGTGCAGCGCGCGTTCGGCGAGATCCGCGACCTGATCGTATTCACCGACCGGCGCCTGATCCTGGTCGACAAGCAGGGCGTGACCGGGCGCAAGACCGAGTTCCTCAGCCTGCCCTACCGCAGCATCGTCATGTTCTCGCTGGAGACCGCCGGCCATTTCGACCTGGAAGCGGAACTGCGGCTATGGGTGTCCGGACAAGCGAACCCGATCGTGCGCCACCTCGGCCGCAGCGCCGGCGCCGAAGACATCATCGCCCTGCTGGCGCAGAATTCGCCGCGCTGAAGAGCCGGGATTCGGGATTGGGGATTCGGGATTGGCAAGAGCAAAGGCTCCCGCAACTGAACAACTCCGACGAATCCGCCCCCGCCCCAGCGAGGCGACACGCATCGCCGCCCCGCTTTTACCCATCCCGGATCCCCAATCCCGAATCCCGAATCCCGAATCCCCGTCCCAAGCATGAAAACCTATCTCGTCGGCGGCGCGGTCCGCGATGCCTTGCTCGGCCTGCCGGCCGGGGATCGCGATTACGTGGTGGTCGGCGAAACGCCGGAGGCGATGCTGGCCGCGGGCTTCAAGGCGGTGGGCAAAGACTTTCCGGTGTTCCTGCATCCGGACAGCGGCGAGGAGTACGCGCTTGCCCGGACCGAGCGCAAGTCCGGCCGCGGCTACCGCGGTTTCGTCGTCGACGCCGATCCCTCGGTGAGCCTGGAAGAGGACTTGGGCCGGCGCGATTTCACCATCAACGCCATCGCCCGCGCCGAGGACGGCCGCCTGGTCGACCCCTATGGCGGCGCGCGCGACATCGAGCGGCGGGTGCTGCGCCACGTCGGACCGGCCTTCGCCGAAGACCCGCTGCGGG
>NZ_HG424555.1:9885-16348 GCF_000336385.2 Lysobacter antibioticus HS124
GGCGCGCTTCATGGCCCGCTTCGCCGCGCACGGTTTCCAGGTGGCGCCGGAAACGATCGCGCTGATGCGGCGCATGGCCGAATCCGGAGAACTCGCCGAGCTGGTCGCCGAACGGGTCTGGCAGGAACTGCGCCGCGCCCTGGCCTGCGCGCAGCCGTCGGCGTTCGTGCGCACCCTGCATCAGGCCGGCGCGCTCGGTGCGGTGCTGCCCGAAGTCGAAGCGCTGTACGGCGTGCCGCAACGGCCGGAGTACCACCCCGAGGTCGACACCGGCGTGCACACCGAGATGGTGATGGACATGGCCGCGCGGCTGGCGCCCGGCGACGACGTGATCGGCTTCGCCGCGCTGACCCACGACCTGGGCAAGGCCTTGACCCCGGCCGAACGGCTGCCGCGCCACCACAACCACGAGCACGCCGGGCTGGAACCGCTGGCCGCGCTGTGCGCGCGGCTCAAGATTCCGACCGAGCACCGCCTGCTGGCCGAAGCGGTCTGCCGCGAACACCTCAACGTGCATCGTCTGGCCGAACTGCGTCCCCGCAGCGTGTACGAACTGATCGCGCGTTGCGACGGCTTGCGCAATCCGAAGCGGATCGAGCAGATGAGCCTGGCCTGCGAAGCCGACAAGCGCGGCCGCCTGGGCCTGGAGGACCAGCCCTATCCGCAGGGCGCGGCCCTGGTTGCGGCCTTGCGTGCCGCGCTGGCCGTGCGCGCCAGCGACCTGGCGCCCGGCCTCAGCGGGCCGGCGGTCGGCGAAGCCATGCGCCGCGCCCGCATCGAAGCCATCGCCGCCCAGCGCAAGGCCGACCAGCCCGATCAAAAAAGCCGCCGCGGGTGAGCGCGGCGGCTTCGGTGCGACGGTCTTGCGCGATCAGAAGCGGTAATCGATCCGCGCGTAGTAGCTGCCGCCGTTCATGCCGAACGGCAGGGTTTCCCAGCCGTACTTGAAGCCCAGCTGCGGGAACGGCGCGCCGCTGACCTTGTCCCACTTGTCGGGATAGGTGTCGAAGATGTTGTTGCCGCCAACGGTCAGGCTGAGCTGGTCGCTGAACTTGTAGCGCACCGCCAGATCGCCCAGCCACTTGCCGCCCCAACGCTGCTTGACGCCCGGGGTAAAGCCTTCGCCGGCGACCGAGCCGTAGTAGTTGGCGCGCGCGGTCCATTCCCAGGCGCCGACCTCGTACACGCCCTGCAGCACGTGGTGCGAGCGCGGCTGGCCTTCCTCGATCAGGGTCACCTGGGTGTCGTCGAACAGCACGTTCGGCGGCAGGATCGCCGACTGCGAGCGGCGCGACTTGACTTCGGTCTTGTTGAAGTGGACCAGCGCGGTCAGATTGAGCTTGGAGCCGCCGGCGAACTCGGTGTTGTGGTTGGCGACCAGGTCGACGCCGGTGGTGCGGGTGTCGATGGCGTTGGTGAAGAACAGCACCTGGCCGACGCCGATCGGATCGAGGATGGCGCGGATCGGGCAGTTGGCGTTGTTGGCCGCGCACGGCAGGCCGTTGTTGCCGACCGCCTCGGGCTGGATGTTGCTGGAGAAGATGATCCGGTCGTCGATGTCGATGCGGAACACGTCCAGGGTCAGCGAGAAGCGGTCGTTGGGCTTGAGCACGAAGCCGACCGATGCGCTCTTGGAGGTTTCTTCCTTGAGCGGCTCGATGCCGAAGGCGCGGGTCACCGCGCTGTCCTGGCGCGCGGTCAGGGTGTCGGTCAGCTCGCCGGCGGCGTTGAGGTTGGTCGAACGCTGGCTGTAGAACAGCTGCTGCACGCCCGGCGCGCGGAAGCCGGTCGATACCGTGCCGCGCACCGCGAACGCGTCGCTGGCGTCAAAGCGCGCCGACAGCTTGCCGGTGGTGGTGTTGCCGAAGTCGGAGTAGTCCTCGTAGCGGATCGCGCCGCCGAGCAGGAAGCGCTCGGTCAGGTTGGTTTCCAGATCGAGGTAGACGGCGTAGTTGTGGCGGCCGTCGTCGACCGCTTCGTTCGGCGAGAAGCCCGGGAAGCCCTGCATGCCCGGCTGCGCGGTCTCGCCGGCCTGGCCGAGGATCGGAATCGAGCGGTCGTTGTTGCGGCCGTAGGTGTAGGTCACCGGCGCGCCGGGGCGGATCTGGTAGTCGTCCTTGCGGTATTCCAGGCCGGTGCCCAGGTACAGCGGGTTGTCGTTGAAGCCCTTGAGCGTGCCGCGGAAGTCCAGGTTGAAGGTGGTCTGGTCGGCCTGCAGGGTGCCGGTGTCGGCCTTGGTCGGCGAGGCCGCGTAGATGCCGCCGCCCGGCTTGGGCTCGTACCACCAGCTGACGTTGACCGAGTTGCTCTCTTCGAAGCCGAACTTGCTGCGGCCGCGGTTGATCGAGACGTCCCAGTCCCAGTTGTCGTTGATCGGCGCCTTGTAGCCGACCGCCAGCGAGTGGTCGTCGACCGTGGTCAGGATGTTGGGCAGGAAGCCGTTCGGGTACAGCGCCGGCACCGTGCGGTTGTCGCCGGCGCTGCGGAAGAAGCCGGAGGAGTCGCCTTCGCGACGCGACAGGCCGCCGAACCAGTACAGCTCGCCGGTGCCGACCGGCAGGCCGCCGTTGAACCAGAAGTAGGCGTCGGTGGCGTCGGCGTCGCCCAGGCGCTGGGTCACCCGCGGCGGGTTCACGCGCAGGCTGTCCGGGCCGGCCCGGTTGGTCTCGGCGCGGTCGCGGTATTCCAGCGACAGATTGAGGTAACCGCCGTCGCCGCCGAGCTTGAAGCCGTGGTTGACCGAGGCCGAGTAGTTCTCGCCGTCGCCGGCGTAGTACTGGCCGGCCTGGAACGAGAGCTGGGTCTCCTCGGTCTGCTTCTTGAGGATGATGTTGATCACGCCCGAGATCGCGTCGGAACCGTACTGCGCGGCGGCGCCGTCGCGCAGCACTTCGATGCGTTCGATCGCCGACAGCGGGATCGCGTTGATGTCGGTGCCGGCCGAGCCGCGGCCGATGGTCTGCTGCACGTTGACCAGCGCCTGCTGATGGCGGCGCTTGCCGTTGACCAGCACCAGCACTTGGTCGGGACCCAGCGAGCGCAGGGTCGCCGGACGCAGGATGTCGGTGCCGTCGCTGACGAAGGTGCGGGAGAAATTGAACGAGGGCTCCAGCATCTGCAGGATCTGGCCGATCTCGGTCGCGCCGGTCGCGGTCAGTTCTTCCTGGCCGATCACGTCCACCGGCGCCGCGGTGTCTTCGGCGGCACGGCCGCGCACGCGCGAACCGGTGACCTGGACCGCATCGAGGGTCGTCGCTTCGCGGCTGGGCGCCGGCGCAGGGTCCTGGGCGAAAGCGGAAGGGGCCAGCAGGGTGGCGGCCATGGCGGTGGCCACGGCCATGGCCAGACGGTTGCGGTGCGCTACGGACATGAAAGGGGTTCCTTGCGAGGGACGGGCAGGCCGGATCAGCCCGCGGTGGAGCCTCACAAGTTTTTAACCTTTGCGCAAGTCGCCACGTGACCTTGCCGACCTTGGCACTGTGACAAGCCTCGCCTTACTGGCGCGAGGCTCATCCATGGTTCAGGGGGATGTGTGCTCTCGACGCACTGAACAGGGAAAACTGCGCAAAACCCGCGCCACCGCCCTTACCCGGCGCGCGGCGCCAGACGGCGGTCCAGGCGCTGCAACCAGCCGGCGATCGGCGTCGCCGCCAGCAACAGGCCGAACAGCGCGCCCAGGCTGTTGGCGAGCGCATCGACGACGTCGCCGGTACGCGACTGGGTCAGGCCGGCCTGGGCGAACTCCAGCGCCACGCCGAGCGCGATCAGCGCCGCAGCGGCGACCGCCTGGGCGCGGCGGCGCGCGAACAGCATGCCGGCGTAGACCGACATCGCCGCATAGGCGGAGAAGTGCTCGATCTTGTCGAAGCCGGAGAACGGCGTGGGCGGCAAGTCGTGCGCGGGCAGCAAGGTCGCGCCGACCACCGCCAGCACCATCGCCGCGCCCAGCGCGCACCACAGCGCGGGCCGGCGGAATTCGCGCAGGACGCTCACAGGCGGAAGCTCAGGTCGCCGGCGAGAAAGGCGACGCCGAACTCGACCTCCTTCTCGAAGCCCATCACCTGGAAACGCTCGCCCATTTCGCTGGGCAGGGTCAGGCGCTTGACCTCATCGAGGCGACGCTGCTTCTCGACCGGATCGGCGATGCGCTCGATCCTTTCCAGCACGCCGGCCAGGCCATTGCCGAGCAGGAAGCTGGCCTGATTGCAGTAGCCCGCCAGATCGAAGCCAGCGGCCACGCCGGCCTCGACCAGGGCGGTGAAATCGACCGAGGCGGTGAGGTCCTGCAACCCCGGCCACAGCAGCGGCTCGCCGTGGACGCGATGGCGGTAGTAGGCGCGCAAGGTGCCGTCGGCGCGCTCGGGCGCGTAGTACTCGCTGCGCGGATAACCGTAGTCGACGAACAACATCGCGCCGCGGCGCAGACCGCCGGACACGGCCTGGATCCAATACGGCAACTGCGGCAGCAGTTCCGAGCGATAGCCCTCGGCCAGCGGCCGCTCCAGCCGGCGCTCGGCCAGCCGCACGGCGTTGGCGAGGAAATCGTCGGCCGGGCGCAGCGTGCGGGCGAAGCCCTCGCCGTCGGCGACCACGTACTCCTCGAACACTTCCTCGTTGCGGATCGCGAAACGCGGCGTCGGCAGCGCGTCGATCACTTCGTTGGCGAACAACACGCCGTCCCACTCGTCGCCGAACGGGCCGTCCGGCCATTCCAGCAAGTCGAACACCGGCGGCACCAAGCGTTCGCGCAGGCGCTCGCGCTGCCGGTGGCGCAGTTGCGCGCTGGGTTCGAGGATGGCGTAGCGATCGGGCAGCGCGTCGAGTTCGAGCAAGCGCTTGAGCACCACTTCGGCGAACGCGCCGGTGCCGCCGCCCAACTCGAGGAACCGCGCCTGCGGACCGATCTGCCGCAGCACCGGCGCCACCGCTTCGGCGACGCAGGCGGCGAACACCGGCCCCAGTTCGGGCGCGGTGACGAAATCGCCCTCGGCACCGAACTTGCTCGCGCCGGCGCTGTAGTAGCCCAGACCCGGCGCGTACAAGGCCAGCTCCATGAAGCGCGAGAACGGGATCGCGCCGCCATGAGCGGCGATCTGCTCATGGATCAGGGCGGACAGGCGCGCGCTGTGCGCCAGCGCATCGGCGTCGGGAGTGGGCAGATCGAAGGAATTCACGTGATTCGGGGCGCGCACGGGCGCACGGCAAGCGGGCCGTCAGGATACGGCCCGCGGCCCATCCGCGCGACCGCCGCCCCGCTGCAGGAGCGGCGTGAGCCGCGACAGTCGCAGCGGTTTATATCGGCGCTGCGGCCGCAGACCGGGCAAACGGCGCAATCCGCACGATCCGACTGTCCGGACTGCGGCTAGCGCGCTTTGGAACGTCTCTTCGGTTCGCCGCGGTTCGCGCCGCCCTTACAGGCAGCGCGCTCAGCGCCGGACCAGCGCGCTTTCCAGCTGCAGGCCCTCGAAGCCGGCCGGCAGCTCGCCTTCGTTGGCGTAGCGGTACAACGCGGCCGAATACACTCCGCCGAGCGCGCTCTGGTACACCGCCAGCGCGAGCAGGGCGAGTACGGTCAGCGCGCCGACCAGTACCGCCAGCGCCGACGACACCAGGCCCAGCAGCCAGGCCAGGCCGAAGCCGGCCAGGCCGGTGCCGACCATGATCGCGGCGAAGGCGAAGCCGATGCCGACCATGCCGGCGGCGCTTTCGCCCCAGGTGCGCTTGAACAGCGCGACACTGCGCTTGACCGCGTCGACCGGGCCGATGTCCTCGGCCACCAGCACCGGCACCACCAGGAAAGTGGCCATGGTCCAGGCCGCGCCGAGCGCGCTGCCGATCAGGCGCACGATGAAGTTGTTGTCGCGATCCTTGAGCGCCTGCAGGATCATGCCGACGGTCGCGGCGATGGCGGCGTAGCCGGCGATCGAGCCCAGCCGCGCGGTCGCGGCGCGGAAACCGTCGGCCAGGGTCGGGTTGCCGCCCTCCAGCCGGATCATCGCGCCGCTGACCAGGGCGCAGTTGCAGAAGATGATCACGAAGTACTGGCAGAAATAGAACGCGAACGTCAGCACCGCCGCGCCGGCGCCGAAGCCGTCGGCGAACGCGTCCATGACCACCACCGGGATCAGGAAGGTGGCCAGCACCACCAGCACGCAGATCGCCGAAATCACCGGGAACAGCATCAGCTCCCGATCCGAACGCAACACCGCGGCGCTGGCCTTGACCAGCTCCCAGCTGCGCGAAAGTTTGTCGAACATCGTTCTTCCCCTACGAATTCCCCGCCGCATCGTCGAACCTGGCGCGGCGATGCGCAAGAGGGGCCGTCGACGGCCCCGGCAAACGATCGCCTTGCGGGCCGGAGGCACGGCAGCGCGTGCGGCGGGCCGGCGACCGCAAGGCCGGCCGGGAAGTCGGGATTGCACGCCGGCGCGCCGATGCCGAACGCCGCACCCACGCCCCCCCC
>NZ_HG424556.1:0-34664 GCF_000336385.2 Lysobacter antibioticus HS124
CTGCCGTGGGTCAACAAGCTGGCGGCCGGCAACGAGTGGCGCAACAACCCGGCCCTGGTGCGCGGCATCAACGTCGAGGGCGGCAAGCTGATCCATCCGGCGCTGCTCTGAGCGCCGGGATTGGGGATTCGGGCGTCGGGATTGGGTTGAAGCCGGCCCGACTCCTGTGATGCCGAAGCGGAGGGGCGGTGCGGGCGGAGCGGGGCTCCGTCACGTGGCCGCCCCTTTGTCGTTGATGGGCGGGATTAGGGGGGCTTGCCGGCCGATTCCAGGTAGCGCCGAAGGGGCGGCGGAGGGTGTCTCGGTCCGTCGGATCCGCTCCCGGCGGCCCGCTTCAGGTGGTACCGTTCGGGGGCGGGGCCGGGGCGGTCGAGGCCGCTGCCACTCGTGCCTGGCCCGTGTTCACTCGTTTTCAGCTCTTTCCTGTATATTCAAAGACTAACGATAGCAACCTAAGGCAGCACATCACGGTGGCGTCCGCACCCACAGCCGCTCGCAAGAAGGCCAAGCCAACCGAAGAGGTCAAGAGCGCGCCGTCGCCGAAGCGGCAGCGCCTGATGCGCGACATCGCGCTGATCCTGATCGCGCCGCTGTTGCTGTATCTGCTGGCCAGCCTGCTGACGTTCTCGCCGCAGGACCCGGGTTGGTCGCATTCGGGTTCGATCACCGCGCCGCTGCACAACCTCGGCGGACGGGTCGGCGCCTGGATCGCCGACGTGCTGCTGTACCTGTGCGGCTACGTCGCGTTCCTGTTGCCGGTGATGCTCGGCGCGATCGCCTGGATCGCCCTGTTCGGCATGGACACCGACGGCGACGGCGAGGCCGACCTCGGCCCGGCGCTGCGCCTGATCGGCATCGTCGGTTTCCTGGTTTCGGCCACCGGCCTGCTGCAACTGCGCTTCGGCCCGGCCGAAGATTTTTCCGCCGGCAGCGGCGGCATCCTCGGCCAATTGGTCGGGCGTTCGCTGTACTCCGGCTTCGGTCCGGTCGGCGGCAATCTGTTCCTGCTCGCCCTGTTGCTGATCTCGGTGACCCTGGCCACCGGCATTTCCTGGTTTGCGGTCATGGACAAGATCGGCCAGTGGGTGATGGCCGCCGGCCCGACCTTGAGCAAACTGTTCCGCCGCGGCAGCCAGCAGGCCACCGAATGGCGCCAGACCCAGGTCATGCGCGAAGAGCGCGAGGAAGCGCGCAAGGTCGACACCGAGCTGCGCGCCAAGCGCGAGAAGGTCAAGATCGAACCGCCGCCGGCGCCGGTGGTGGAAAAGAGCGAGCGCGCCAAGCGCGAAACCCAGATTCCGCTGTTCCATACCGGCGACGGCAGCGGCGTGCCGCCGCTGGCCCTGCTCGACGATCCCAAGCCGCAGCCCAAGGGCTACAGCGAAGAGACCTTGGAAACCCTGTCGCGGCAGATCGAGTTCAAGCTCAAGGACTTCCGCATCGACGCCCAGGTGGTCGGCGCCTACCCGGGCCCGGTCATCACCCGTTTCGAGGTGCAGCCGGCGCCGGGGGTCAAGGTCAGCCAGATCTCCTCGCTGGACAAGGACATCGCCCGCGGCCTGTCGGTGAAGTCGGTGCGCGTGGTCGACGTGATCCCGGGCAAGTCGGTGATCGGCCTGGAAACGCCGAACACTTCGCGCGAGATGATCTTCCTGTCCGAACTGCTGCGTTCGAAGGAGTACGACAAGTCCGGCAGCCTGCTGACCCTGGCCCTGGGCAAGGACATCGCCGGCCGGCCGACGGTGGCCGATCTGGCGCGCATGCCGCACCTGCTGGTCGCCGGCACCACCGGCTCGGGCAAGTCGGTCGCGGTCAACGCGATGGTGCTGAGCCTGCTGTACAAGGCCTCCGCGAAGGACCTGCGGATGCTGATGATCGACCCGAAGATGCTCGAACTCTCGGTCTACGAGGGCATTCCGCACCTGCTGGCGCCGGTCGTCACCGACATGAAGGAGGCCGCCAACGGCCTGCGCTGGTGCGTGGCCGAGATGGAGCGCCGCTACAAGCTCATGTCGGCGGTCGGCGTGCGCAACCTGGCCGGCTTCAACAAGAAGGTCAAGGACGCGCAGGACGCCGGCCAGCCGCTGATGGACCCGCTGTTCAAGCCCAACGCCGAACTCGGCGAGGCGCCGCGGCCGTTGGAGACGCTGCCGTTCATCGTCATCTTCATCGACGAATTCGCCGACATGATGATGATTGTCGGCAAGAAGGTCGAGGAGCTGATCGCGCGCCTGGCGCAGAAGGCGCGCGCCGCCGGCATTCATCTGATCCTGGCCACCCAGCGTCCCTCGGTCGACGTCATCACCGGCCTGATCAAGGCCAATATCCCGACCCGCATCGCCTTCCAGGTGTCGAGCAAGATCGACTCGCGCACCATCCTCGACCAGTCCGGCGCCGAGACCTTGCTCGGCCACGGCGACATGCTCTATTTGCCGCCCGGCACGGCCATGCCCGAGCGCGTGCACGGCGCTTTCGTCTCCGACGAGGAAGTGCATCGGGTGGTCGAGCACCTCAAGCAGCTCGGCGGCGGCCCGGACTACATCGAGGGCGTGCTCGACGAAGTGCAGACCATGGGCGACGGCACGGTGGTCGGCGCGACCGGCCTGCCGGAAACCAGCAGCGGCGGCGGCGACGAGTCCGACCCGCTGTACGACGAGGCGGTACGCATCGTCACCGAGACCCGCCGCGCTTCGATCTCCGGCGTGCAGCGTCGGCTCAAGATCGGCTACAACCGCGCCGCCCGCCTGATCGAGGCGATGGAAGCGGCCGGGGTGGTGTCGCCTCCGGAGCACAACGGCGACCGCAGCGTGCTGGCGCCGCCGCCGCCGAAGTAAGCGCGCAGCGGGCGAGGGCAGCGGCGGTTTCGCGATCGCGCCGCTGGATTCCAAGCCGCTCGATGGCGGCCGGTCGGCTTCGACCTGCGGTTCCAGCCTTCGGTCGCGGCCGTTCCAGCGCCCCAAAGCAAAGCGCCTGCCGTCCGCGGACGGCAGGCGCAGGCGCCTAGGCTGGGCGCATCAGTCGATTACTGGCAGCGGCGGCGGGTGACTTCCAGCTCGCCGCTGAGGGTGCCCCAGGTCGTGCGACGGCCGTCGCAGCTCCAGTGGACGTAGCCGACCAGCTGGCCGCTGGCGTTGTAATACTCCTCGAACTGCTCCGAACCCAGCGGCGGCGCATTGGCGGCGCTGGTGCCGGCGACGAGGGTGCCGGCGAAAACGAGGACGGCGGCCAACAGGGCTTTCTTGCTCATGGAAACTCCTTGTGATGTTGGTTGGCCCCGACGGACGGGGGGCGGGTACCGGCTTCGTGCCGGCCAGTCGTCTCGATCGCGACGCACACGAACCGGGACGGGCGATGCGGCCCGTCGCGGAACCCGGGGGAGATCCGGCCGTTCGGCGCGAACGCTACGACTGTCACAGACTCTACTGGCTCGACGGCATGGCAAAATGTGTTCTGAACCGCGTTTTGCTCGTCACGAGCCCGTTCAGACATCGCCACGCACACTGCCGCCATACCGTTTTCAGGAGTCCGCCCGTGTCTGCTTTTTTCCGCCGCAACACCGTCGCGGCCACGCTGTCCACGCTCCTGCTGTCCACCGCGATGTTCGCCGGCGCGGCCGTGGCCGGCGGGCGCGAAGACCTGGGCGCTTTCACCCGCGGCCTCAAGGGGCTGGACGGCCAGTTCGCGCAGAAGGTGTACGGTCCCAACGGCAAGCTCAAGGAAAGTTCGACCGGTCAGGTGGCCTTGTCGGCGCCGCGGCTGTTCCGCTGGGAATACGCCAAGCCCTATCCGCAGCTGATCGTCGCCGACGGCAAGAAGGTATGGGTGTACGAGCCCGACCTGCAGCAGGTCACGGTGCGTCCGCAGGGCGTGGAAGAGCAGAACAGCCCGCTGGCGGCGTTGATCGATCCGGGCAAGCTCGACGCCATGTTCGTGGTCAAGGACGCCGGCAGCGTTGGCGGTCTGAATTGGCTGACGCTGCAGCCCAAGCAGCAGGAAGCCAGCTTCCGCAGCGCCAAGCTCGGCTTCAACGCCGGCAGCCTGGCCAAGATGGAAATCGTCGACGCGCTCGGCCAGAAGACCGAGATCAGTTTCAGCGGCTGGAAACGCAATCCCAGCTTCCCGGCCAGCACCTTCAAGTACGCGCCCGGCAAAGGCGTGGACGTGATCGGCGAGGGCTGAGCCCTCGCCGCGTGCGTCTCGCTCCGGCGCGCGCCCTCCTGGCGTCCTACAGGGCTTTCTCGTAGCGGATCGTGGTCAACCCGCTGTTCCATTCTTCGTCGGGATAGCGTGCGGTCTCGCGATACCCCAAGGCCAGGTACAAGGCCTGGCTGGCGCGGTTGAAGGTGTCGGTCTCCAGGCTCGCCCGGGGCCGGCCTTCGCCGCGCATCGCCGTTTCCAACGCCTGCATCAGCGCCCGCGCGACGCCGCGGCGGCGTGCGCGCGCGCTCACGTGCAGGGAGTCGACGAAGTCGCCGCTGCGGCCGGCGAAGCCGGCTACCGCGCCGTCGAGTTCGGCGACCAGCAATTGCGGCAGTTGCGCATCGACGTAGCGTTCGGCCACGCGTTTGTGTTGGTAGTCGGCGATCGCTTGCGCGGTGAGTTGCGGACGCCAGGTGTCGGCGAAGGTTTCCGCCAACAACGCCAGCACTGCGGCGCGGTCGTCGGGACGGGCGGGGCGGATCTGCGGCGCGGCGGACGTAGGGGTGGCGGACGTAGGGGTGGCGGACATCGGCGAAGGGCTGGCGAGAAGGGCGGGCGATGGACAGCGCGCATTGTCGGCGCCGCCTCGCGGCCCGGCAACGCACCGACCTTGGCCGGCCCGGCGCGGGCCCCGCCTTCGCTCGGGGCGGCGAAGCGCCGATGCCGCGAGCCGATGTTGCGAAGCGTGACGAGGATCGGGCCGCGCTGCGCGGTGGGACGGGCTTTGCGGGCAGCGTCGCAACGCCGTGGGGCGTGGGTCGCACGGTTTGCGGACTGCGCGCGCACTGGCTGCGGCGCAGCCTCCCGACGCAGGTACCCGCGCGGCGGAACGACGCGATCGGCGTGACATGATCGCCGCGCTTCGCCCGCTGCACGGGCGAACCCGGCGCAGGCGCAACGCTGGCCGCAGGCGCGCGCTCCCCACGCCAGCGTCCGCATAGGAGCACCACCGCATGAAGCGCCTCATCCAGCGTCTCTCGCTGTCGATCGCCTTGTTGCTGCCGGCCGTCGCAGCCGCCCAGTTCTACGAGAAGGACAACGGCGTCATCCGCGTCCGGCTCAACGAAAAGGTTCCTCCCTTCATCGGCCACTCGCCGATGATCACCGGCCTGTGGATCGCCGGCCGCCAGGCGGTGCCGAACGACAACGTCGGCGCCGGCTTCCAGATGACCACCCGCAGCCACCAGGGCAACGAGTACAACCCGACCCAGGGCGGCGATTGCACCGGCCGGCCCTCGCTGCTGACCGGCGTGATCCCGGACTGGAACGGCGCCCAGCTCGGCACGCCGGCCAGTCGCGGCATCCTGCTCGGCATCGACCCGTTGCTCTACGACGAGCCGGGCCTGTCCGGCACCTGCAGTGGCGGCAAGCCGAATCCAGCGCCCTACGACATGGCCTTTGGCGTCACCCTCGGCGACGGCATCGCCATGCCGCGCGAAGCGATGATCGTGGACATGTCGATCCGCAAGGATCACCCGGGTGCGGACCATCTGTTCAAGGCGTTGTCCGAACTGCCGGTCGCTTACGTCGACGCCGATTTCCTGCGTTACGCCTACTACAGCGTTGACGGCCTGCATTTCCAGCGCTTGAACGTGGATTCCAGCCACGATCTCAAGCAATGGCCCTGGAACATCAACCACTACCGCAGCGGCCATGCCATCGCGCTGTGCGATCGCCCCGACCTGGTCGAGCAGCCCAGCCAGGGCACCTGCATGGCGTTCTATTCGCACGAACCGACGCTGCTCACCGCCAGCCGCCGCCAGGGCGCGCCGTACGAACTGGGGTTGATGACGACGCTGGGCGACGACGACTTCGGGACCCAGATCGTCGACACCCAGTGGCACACCGCGCGCCGGCTGGTCGCGGTGGGGCACCTGGCCAGCGTCGCGGCGGTGATCGCCTACGCCGAGCGGCATGTCCCGGCCTCGGCGTGGGGGCAGTGGTGACCGCGCGGTTCGGCTAAGCCGGAGTGCGCGGCGGAACGGGTGTGGCGATGCGGGCTTCGGCCCGCATCGCCCGTCGTCCGACACTCCGCGAGCATCGCCGAGCG
The DNA here is from genome assembly GCF_000336385.2 of Lysobacter antibioticus HS124. GTDB lineage: Bacteria > Pseudomonadota > Gammaproteobacteria > Xanthomonadales > Xanthomonadaceae > Lysobacter > Lysobacter firmicutimachus. The sequence continues at coordinate 6,251 of NZ_HG424556.1, forward strand.
CGCCCGGCGCGCTCAGCCCGGCGCCTGCGCCGGGAACCAGTGCGCCCGCGCCAGCCAACCGGCCAGAAAGCGCTGCAACACCGGATGGGCCTGGGCCAGTTGGCAGTAGTAAGCGATACGCCCCGCGCGATAACGCGCATACAGCTCGGGCTGGTCGGCCTTGAGCACGGCCGCCAGCGTGTCCGGCCCGAAGCGGCCGTCGACGCACACCGGCGGGCCCAGCAGTTGCTGCAGCAGGACCACGGCATGGAAGCCGGCATTGACGTAGAAGTCGAACACGATGTCGGCCAGGTATTGCAGCGCGATCGCGTCGCCGTGCAGCGGGTCCCAGTACAGGGTCTTGTACAGGGTGCCGGCCTCGGCGGCGGTGAGCGCGCGCAGGTTGGTCAGGGTCGGCGCGATGCCGAGCAAGGTCTGGGAATGCGCCTCGAAGGTGCTCAGGGTGATGCCCATGTTGGTGGCGCCGCCCGGATCGTAGGGGTTGTCGACGTAGCCGCCTTCGAAGCGCAGCAGCTGCGGGAGGTAAGTCTGAAAATAGGCCATGACGAGCTGCCGGTTGCGCGGAAGGCGGTACCGATGACAACGCCGGAGTCGCGGGCTTGTGACCGCGCTCGCTCGGCGCGGCCGGCGGGGCACGGCGGTTTGCGAAATCGAGCCGGATCAAGCGCTTGCGCGCGAGGTGGGTCCGGTGCCGGCGCTAAATTGCTATCGTGTCGGCCGATACGACACCGGATCTTTCCTGGCCCGTGGCCCGCCGCACTCCCGCTTCCTCCGAGGAACAACGCGACCTGCTCAGCGTCGACCGCGACGGCCTGCGCCCGCTGGCCGAGCGCATGCGTCCGCGAAGCCTGGACGAGATGGTGGGCCAGCGCCGGCTGCTGGCGCCGGGCTCGGCGTTGCGCCGCGCGGTCGAGTCCGGCCGGGTCCACTCGATGATCCTGTGGGGCCCGCCGGGCTGCGGCAAGACCACCTTGGCGCTGCTGCTGGCGCGTTATGCCGATGCCGAGTTCCGGGCGATCTCGGCGGTGCTGTCGGGCCTGCCCGAGGTGCGCCAGGTGCTGGCCGAGGCCGCGCACCGGTTCGCCGAAGGCCGGCGCACGGTGCTGTTCGTCGACGAGGTGCATCGCTTCAACAAGAGCCAGCAGGATGCGTTCCTGCCGCACATCGAGCGCGGCACGATCATCTTCGTTGGCGCGACCACCGAGAACCCTTCCTTCGAACTCAATTCAGCGCTGCTGTCGCGCTGCCGCGTGCACGTCATGGAGGCGGTGTCGCCGGAGGACGTGCGCGCGGCCTTGCGCCGCGCCCTGGACGATCCCGAGCGCGGCCTGGGCGCGCAGGCGATCCGGGTCGAGGACGAACTGCTGCTGCAGATCGCCACGGCCGCCGACGGCGACGTGCGCCGCGCGCTGACCCTGCTTGAGATCGCCGCCGAGCTGGCCCTGGACGAGGGCGGCACGGTGACCGCCGCGACCCTGGCCCAGGTGTTGGCCGACCGCACCCGCCGCTTCGACAAGGGCGGCGAGCAGTTCTACGACCAGATCTCGGCGCTGCACAAATCGGTGCGCAGCTCCAACCCCGATGCGGCGCTGTACTGGTTCGCGCGCATGATCGACGGCGGCTGCGATGCGCACTACCTGGCCCGGCGCCTGACCCGGATGGCGGTCGAAGACATCGGCCTGGCCGATCCGCGCGCGCTGCAGATGGCGGTCGACGCCTGGGACACGTACGACCGCTTGGGCAGCCCGGAAGGCGATCTGGCCCTGGCCCAGGTGGTGCTGTACCTGGCCAGCACCGCCAAGTCCAACGCCGCCTACGCCGCTTACAACCAGGCCCGGCGCGACGTCGCCGAGCACGGCACCCAGGACGTGCCGCTGCACCTGCGCAATGCGCCGACCCGGCTGATGAAGCAGTTGGGCTATGCGCAGGGCTATCAGTACGACCACGACGCCGAGGGCGGCATCGCCCTCGGCCAGACCGGTTTCCCGGACGCGATGGGCGAGCGGGTGTACTACCGGCCGGTGCCGCGCGGGCTGGAGATCAAGCTCGGCGAGAAGCTGGAGCGGCTGCGCCGGTTGCGCGCGCAGGCGCGCGGCGAGGCGCCGCCGGAGCAGGACGAGGGCGGAACGGACGCAGGCGCCTAGCGCTTATTCTGTTCGTTGTGCAGGGGCGGCCAGGCCGCGTTGACGTCGGCACGGCCGACCGGGAGGCGACGATCCATGTGGGCTTCGTTCGTGGCCATCGGCCTGGGGGCGGCGATCGGCGCCTGGGCACGTTGGGGCCTGAGCCTGTGGCTCAATGCGCTGCATGCGCAGTTGCCGCTGGGCACCCTGGCGGCGAACCTGGTCGGCGGCTACGGCATTGGCCTGGCCCTGGCCTGGTTCGGCCAGCACCCGGCGTTGGCGCCGGAATGGCGCTTGTTCGTGGTGACCGGCCTGCTGGGCGGCCTGACCACTTTCTCGACCTTTTCCGGCGAGGTGGTGCAGTTGCTGGAACGGCAGCAGGTGGGCTGGGCGCTGGGCACGGCCGCGTTGCATTTGTTCGGCTCGCTGGCGATGACCGTCGCCGGCCTGGCCAGCGTGCGCGCCTGGACGCATCCGGGCTGACCCCGGGACGGTGCGGGCCGGCATCGACGCCACCGGCCGCGGCCGCATTCATTCCGCCGGCGGCAGGACGGTCCGGCGCGACATGCGCAGGACCTCGTCGCTGGGCGCCGCGGATTTGTTGGCCAGCACCTGCTGCAGCGATTCGACCTCGGCCCAGACCATGTGCTGCAGCGCCTGCAGCAGGGTATTGCCGGCGTTGGACAGCAACAGTCGCCCGTCCTGGCTCAGGGCCAGCCCGTCTTCGATCAGGGCGTGTTTCATATGGCTGGTTTCCGGCTGCACGCCACGTTGCAGGCCGACCAGGACGCTCAGCAGAGCGTGTTCTCGCAATGACACTTTGAACAATGCCTTTCCCCTCTTGCCCGGCACGTCCGACTTGTGTGCCGGGTGTCACGATATGGGAGGCGACGTGATGACAGTTTTGACTGGCGCGCATGCATGTGAAAATTGGCATCACGCCGACGGGGGCGTATGGCCGCCCCCCGGCGTCGCCGTTGTCAATGTCGCGTCGATGGCGCATCTTCGCCGCACCCCCGCCGGGCCGGCGGGCATTCACTCGATTCCGGGAATTCCATGCTGATCTACGACCGCGTCGTACCGTTGAACCGCAACACCCACCGGCGCCTGCGCATCAGCGCGCAGTCGCACAACGCCCGCTTCGCCGCGACCCTCAATTCGGTGCCGCTGGCGGCGATCGAGTTCCTGCCCGCGGCGTCGGAATACGCGATCGTGTTCGCCAGGCTCGACAACGGCGACTACCTGCCGGCGATCATGGTCGGCTTGAAGCCGCAGCAGAACCTGTACGTCGACGCCGAGGCCCGCTGGCGTCGCGGCTACGTGCCGGCGTTCCTGCGCCAGTACCCGTTCGTGCTGGCCGAAGACCGCGAAACCGGCAACCTCACCGTGTGCGTGGACATGGCCTACGACGGCCTGTCGGAAGAGGAGGGCGAGGCGCTGTTCGAGGACAGCGGCGAGGACACCCCGAACCTGACCCGCGCGCTGGGCTTCCTGACCGAGTTCCATCATGAGCTCAAGCGCACCGCCGCCTTCACCGAGCGGCTCAAGGCGCTGGACCTGCTCGAACAGCAGGTGGTGCGTTTCGGCCGCGAAGGCGAGCCCCCGCACGAGATCAACGGCGTTTACGTGGTTTCGGAAGAGCGCCTGCACAAGCTCGACGACGCCACCCTGGCCGAATTGGTGCGCAGCGGCGCGATGCGCCTGATCCACACACACCTGGTGTCGATGCGCAATCTGGAGCGCCTGTCGGAACTGGCCCAGCAGCGGGCCGCGGACGAGGACGCGCCGCAGGGCGCGGCCAACTGAGCCAGATGTTCGGGCCGGTCGCCGCACGGCGTGCCGGCTGCCCACGCCACGACGCCGGCACGGTGCCGGCGTCGTCGTTTGAGGAATGGCGATGGTCGATATCTCGCACGAAAGCCCGCAGGCGACCGAGCGTCGCCTGCTCGAGGTGACCCGGCGCGCCCGGCTCGCGGTCTATCCCGGCACCTATGCCTTCGCCGAGTTCGGGTTGCGCGACTTCCCGGCCGCAGTGCGCGCCGATGCCCTGGCGCTGGTGCGCGACGACGCGGTCTGGAGTCAACTGGTGCCTTGCGACGACCCCGGCGAGGAGTTGTTCGCGCTGTTCCGGTTCCACTTTCCCGCCGGCGCCGACAACAGCGGCTTCGTCGGCTGGCTGGCGTCGCGGCTCAAGCAGCGCTTCGGCACCGGCGTGTTCGTGACCTGCGGGCACAACCGCGGCGATGGCGGCATCTACGATTACTGGGGCGTGCCGGCGGCGCTCGCCGCCGAGGTGCGCGCCGAACTCGAGGTCTTGACCTCGCCGCCTTGAGCCTCGCGGTCCCGGGCTTCGCGTCCCGGGCCTGCCGCGGCCGCGCTCAGCGGCGCGCGGCTTCGCGCAAACGATCGCGCCGGTACATGAGCGCGCCGGCCACGCTCACGCCGAGCGCGACCAGGGCGACGATGATCGTGGTCAGGGCGTTGATTTCCGGCGTCACCCCGAGCTTGACCTTCGAATACACCAACATCGGCAGGGTGGTCGAACCCGGGCCGGAGGTGAAGCTGGCGATCACCAGGTCGTCCAGCGACAGGGTGAAGGCGAGCAGCCAGCCGGCCAGCAGCGCGGGCGCGATCAAGGGCAGGGTGATGACGAAGAACACCCGCCACGGCTTGGCGCCCAGGTCCATCGCCGCTTCCTCCAGGCTGGCGTCGAGCGAGGTCATGCGCGAGCGCACCACCACGGTGACGTAGCAGGCGGTGAGGGTGATGTGGGCCAGGGTGATCGTGGTCATGCCGCGTTCGGGCCAGCCGAACACCTGCTGCAGGCCGACGAACAGCAGCAGCGAGGACAGGCCCAGCATCACGTCCGGCATCACCATCGGCGCCGAGTTCAGCAGGCTCAGTGCGCCGCGCCCGGGGAAACGGCCGAAACGCGACAAGGCCAGGCCGCTGGCGGTGCCGAGCGCGACCGCGGCGGTGGCCGAGATCGCGGCGATGGTCAGGCTGCGCTGCACCGCTTCCAGGATCTGCTCGTTGCGCAGCAGCTCGCCGTACCAGCGCAGCGAGAAGCCGCCCCAGGTGGTGGCGCGATCGGAGCCGCTGAACGAGTACACGATCACCGACGCGATCGGCAGGTAGAGGAAGGCGTAGCCCAGCGCCATCATCGTGTACAGGGCGAAGGGGGTGCGCTTCACGGTGCGTCCTCCCGCGCCGCGCGGCGATTCTCTACGTATTCGAACAACAAGGTCGGCAGCACGATCAGCAGCAGCATGGCGATCGCGATCGCCGCCGCCAGCGGCCAGTCGCGGTTGGTGAAGAACTCGGTCCACAGCACGCGGCCGATGGTCAGCGCGTCGGGGCCGCCGAGCACATCGGGGATCACGAACTCGCCGACCGAGGGGATGAACACCAGCAGGGTGCCGGCGAGCATGCCGGGGAAGGACAGCGGCAGGGTGACCCGCACGAACGCCTGCCAGGGCTTGGCGCCCAGGTCGGCCGCGGCTTCCAGCAGGGTGAAGTCGAGCCGGATCAGCGTCGCCGCCAAGGGCAGGATCATGAAGGGCAGGTAGTTGTAGGTGATGCCGATGTAGACCGCGAGATCGGTGTGCAGCACCGCCGTGCCCGGCTCGATCAGTCCCAGCTCCGACAGCGTCCGGCTGACTATGCCGTTGGCGCGCAGCAGGCCGATCATGGCGTAGGTGCGCAGCAGCGAACTGGTCCAGAACGGCAGGATCACCAGCACCAACAGCAGCAGCCGCCAGACCTTGGGCGCGCGGGCGATGCCGTAGGCGATCGGATAGCCGATCAGCAGGCAGCACAGGGTCGAGACACTGGCGAACAGCAGCGACTTCAGGTACGCGCCGACGTACAGCGGATCGGAAATCAGCGCGGCGTAGTTGGACGCGTGCAACTGCAGCGAGACCGCACCGTCTTCGCCGGTCTGCACCAGCGGCGTGTACGGCGGCACCTGGCCGAACAAGGCCTGGGCGAAGCTCAGCTTGAGCACGATCAGGAACGGCACCAGGAACAACAGCGCCAGCCACAGCATCGGCAGCGCGGTCACCAGGAAGCGGCCTCGGCGGGTGCGGAATTCGTCGCCGACGGCGCGGAACCAACCGAAGAGGTTATCTACGACATCGGCCCAGAAACTCCAGCTTTCCGAGCCGCGCTTTTGCTCCATTCCGCTCACCGTGCGTCCCCCGCCGCCGAGCCGTACCCGGCCTCGGCGATTTTCCGTTTGCGATCCGCCCACTCTGCGCTCACGAGGTCAGCACCACCGCGCTGGCCGCATCCCACGACAGCCACAGCGTGTCGTCCCAGTCGTAATGCGGTTCCGAGCTGCGCGCGACGTGGGTCTCCTGCACCCGCAGCACCGCGCCGGACTCGGTCTGGACGTGGTAGATCGACACGTCGCCCAGATAGGCGATGTCGCGCACCTTGCCGACCACCGCATTGTCGAAGCCGGCCGGGCGGGTGTCGTGCACGTCGATCTTCTCCGGGCGCACCGCGATGCCGACCGCGGTGCCTTCCGGCAACGGGTCCGGGTGGCGCGCGAGCAGTTCGCCGCCGACGGCGTCGCATTGGATGCGCAGGGTGCCGCCGGCCGCGTCGTGGCCGAGCACGCGGCCCTCGAGCAGGTTGATGCCGCCGATGAATTCGGCCACGAAGCGGGTGGAGGGATACTCGTACAGCACCGCCGGGGTCGAGACCTGGACGATCCGGCCGGCGTCCATGACCGCGATGCGCGAGGACATGGTCATGGCTTCTTCCTGGTCGTGGGTGACCATGATGAAGGTGGTGCCGACCCGTTCCTGGATGCTGACCAGCTCGAACTGGGTGTGCTCGCGCAGCTTCTTGTCCAGCGCGCCCAGCGGTTCGTCGAGCAGCAGCAGCTTGGGCTGCTTGGCCAGGGCGCGGGCCAGGGCGACGCGCTGGCGCTGGCCGCCGGAGAGCTGGTCGGGCTTGCGCTGGCCCAGCTGCGGCATGCGCACCAGTTCCAGCATGGCCTGGACCCGGTCGCGGATTTCGCCCGCGCCGAGCGGGCTTTCGCCGGGCAGGGTCTGCTTGAGGCCGAAGGCGATGTTCTGCGCCACGCTCATGTGCGGGAACAGCGCATAGCTCTGGAACATCATGTTGACCGGGCGCTGGTACGGCGGCAGCGCGGTGACGTCGACGCCGTCGATCAGCACCCGGCCGCGGTCGGGGCTTTCAAAACCGGCCAGCACCCGCAGCAGGGTGCTCTTGCCGGAACCGGAACCGCCGAGCAGGGCGAAAAACTCGCCGCGATAGACGTCCAGCGAGATGTCGTCGCAGGCGTAGACCTTGCCGAAGGTCTTGGTCACGCCTTCGATGCGCACGAACGGCTGCGCGGACGGGTCGCGCCAGGGTTCGGGCGCGGCGGTGCGGGCGGGGACGCTCACCGGTTTACTGCCCGCTCTTGATGCGGGTCCAGGCGCGCACGCGCTGGCGCTGCACGTCCTCGGGCAGGCTGGCCGGGTCCACCAGCTTGGCCCGCACCTCGGCCGGCGGGTACACGCCCGGGTCCTGGGCCACGGCGGGATCGACCAGGGCGGTGGCGTCCTGATTGGCGCTGGCGTAGGCGACGTGGTTGCTGATCGCCGCGGCGACCTTGGGGTCGAGCAGATAGTCGATGAAGGCGTGGGCGTTGCCGGGGTGCTTGCTGTCCTTGGGGATCGCGATCACGTCGACCCAGCGGATCGCGCCTTCCTTGGGGATCACGAAGCGCAGGTTCGGCGCCGGCTTGCCGGCCTGCTTGGCGGCGTCGAAGGCGGTGGTGCTGGCCTGGGCGATGTCGCCGGAGTAGCCCATCACCAGGCACGCGTCGCCGTTGGCGAAGGCGTCCTTGTACTCGGCGTTGTTGAAGGTGCGCACGAAGGGGCGGATCGCGGCGTAGACCTTGCGCACCGCGTCGAGCTCGTCGGCGGCGCCGGCATTGGGATCGCGGCCGAGCCAGATCAGCGCCGCGCCGAAGGTTTCCTGGTCGTCGTCGAGCACGGTGATGCCGCATTTGGCCAGTTTGGCGGCGTTGGCCGGATCGAACAGCAGCGACCAGGAGTCCAGCGGCGCGTTCTCGCCCAGTGCCTGCTTGATCTTGTCGACGTTCAGGCCCAGGCCGGTGGTGCCCCACATGTACGGCACCAGGTGGGCGTTGCCCGGGTCGATCGAGGCCAGGTTCTGCAGCACCTGCGGGTCCAGGTGCTTCCAGTTCGGCAGCTTGCTCTTGTCCAGCGGCGCGTACAGGCCGCTCTTGACCTGGCGCTGGGCGAACGGGCGCGCCGAGGGGAACACCACGTCGTAGCCGGAGGCGCCGGCGGTGAGCTTGCTCTCCAGGGTTTCGTTGGCGTCGTAGACGTCGTAATTGACCTTGAGGCCGCTGGCGGTCTCGAAGTTCTTGACCGTGTCGTCGGCGACGTAGTCCGACCAGTTGTAGACGTTGAGGACCTTCTCCTCGGCTCCGGCCGGGGTCGCGGTGGCGGCGGCGTCGGGCTGCTTGCTCCCGCCGCAGGCGGCGAGCAGCAGGGCGCAGGCGAGCGGGGCGAGGCGCAGGGTCACGGCAATCTCCAAAGTGGGCAAGTCGGATCGGCAATGTTTGGGCGCGATGTTCGGAGCCCGCCCCGGCGGTGTCAACGCATCGGCGCCATCGGGCGGCGAACGGCCGCCAATCCGGCCGGCATCTGGCACGGATCTGCACCGATCCGGCCAGCTTGCGGTATCGTCGCAGCCCGCCCACCCCTGCCCACCGCCCGCCGGAGCCCGCCGATGCCGACTTTCCCCACCGCCCGTACCGCCGCTGCGCGTCTTGCCCCCTGGTGGCTGGCCTTGGCCGCGGCCGCAGGCGCACCGGCGATGGCGCAGACGGTCGAGGCCGAACCGGCCCAGGCGGCCGCGGCCGACGAGGCGCCGTGGGCGGTCCACGGCAGCGTCGGCGCGCTCAGCGACTACGTCTGGCGCGGCGTTTCGCAGACTCAGGAAGACCCGGCGCTGCAGGCCGAGGTCAATCTGGAGCACCGCAGCGGGTTCTATGCCGGCCTGTGGGCTTCCAGCATCGACTTCACCGCGGCCGGCGAGGAAGACGACGGCATCGATTACGAGCTCGACGGCTACCTCGGCTGGGCCGGAGAACTGCGTCCCGGGCTGGACCTGGATGTGGTCCTGACCCGCGCCGCCTATCCGGGCGCCCGCCGCGGCTACGACTACGACTACACCGAACTCGAAGCGACCCTGGGCTTCGCCGAGCACTACCACGTCGGCCTGGCCTATTCGCCGGACATCTTCGGCCTCGGCGGCAAGGGCTATTACTGGAACGCCGGCGGCGAATGGCCGCTGGGCGAGAGCGGCTTCGGGCTCAAGGTGCAGGTCGGCCATTACGACCTGGAAGACGCAGCCGGCGACAGCTACCAGGACTATCTGATCGCCGTGACCCGAGAGTTTGGCCCGGTGCAGGCGCAGCTGCAGTACACCGACACCTCCAGCTACGGGCCGGAGTTGTCCGAAGCGCTGGACGATGCGCGTTTGGCCGACGGACGCGTGGCGCTGGCGCTGACTTGGTCGTTCTGAAGCGACGCGGCCGCCGCGCCTGTAGTGCGGCGCACGCCGCGACCCGGCGCAGTGGTGCACGCGAGCGTAGCACTCCGAAGTGCGCGACCATCGGACAGTGCTGCCGAGGCGTGGCTGGCTTCGGATGCTGCGCTGTCGAAGCCTCGCTTCGGCAGTCGCGGCTTACGCCGCTCCTGCAAGAGCTCTTGCCGTTCCCCCCTTCCTTGAAAAGAGGGGCAGGGGAATTCGCTGTTGCCCGCGCTGTCGTTGCTGCTGTCGCGGCGCCCGGCCGTCGCATGCCGGTCCGCGGTCGCGGCTTGCGGTGCTCCTTCCCCAATGGGCGCCCCTGGCCCTGTTTATGATTTTCCTAGGGTCATTCCCAGATTGACCGGGGTTGCTGCGCGGGGAGACTGGGCGGCGTCACCCACGGGAAGGAGCTCGCCATGTCTTTGTTCGGGGATTTCGCCAGCGGCATCGGCCAGGCGTTGGGCGCAGGATTGGGTTCGATCGCCGGACCGCTCGGGACCATGATCGGGCGCGAACTCGGCGGCATGCTGGGCGATTTCGTCGCCGATGCGGCGACTCAGTACCTCGGCTTGGCCAACGATGCAGCGCAGGATTCGGACTTGCCCGAGGTGGCCAAGAACGTGTTCGGCGCCGCCTACGAACTCGGTTTCCGCTGAGCCGCGAGCGTGGACATCGACGGCCGTCGCGAGGACTGGTTGCAGCGCGTTCGCGCTCTGCGCGAAGCCGGCGCGATCGACGATGCCGACGAGCATGCGCTGATCCGCCAGTACGACGAGCGTGCGCAGCGGTTGCGCGAGGAACTGGCGAAGCTGGTGCCGGAGTACCGGCGGCGCCTGAGCCGCGACGGCGAAGCGCCGGCGAACCGTTGGCTGGCCGACATCGCCGAAGCGATGGGGCGGCGCGACGGGGAGGAAACCCGTCAGGCCTTGGCGGCGCTGGAGCGGCGCGCCTGAAACCGCGCCGCCGGCCGGTGCTGCGGGCGGCACCTGAGGATCGGACGCCTCCCGCGTGCGGTCCTTTTGGTTTCGCGGCCGCGCGAGCCCGGTAGCTGCGGCACGAGCCGCGATAACCGAAGCGATGTTCGTCGTGCGATATCCAGCGCCCGGACAGACGCTCGGCACCGTGCGCCTGCGGTCTTCGGCCGGACGCTGTGTGCGTACGCCGCTTCAGTGGGCGCGGTTTACGCCGCTCCTGGCGGAACCTCAGGGTTTGGCCTTGCCGCAGCAATCCGCCGCCAGGTCGTCGAGGATCGGGCAGTCCGGCCGGTCGTCGCCATGGCAGCGCTCGGCCAGGGCTTCCAGAGTGCGCTGCATGGCCTGCATTTCGCGGATCTTCTCGCCGAGCTCGCGCGCATGCGCCTGCGCCAGTTGCTTGACCTCGGCGCTCGCGCGGCCGCGGTCGTCCCACAGGCCGAGCAAGGTTTCGATCTGGCGCATCGAGAACCCCAGCGTGCGCGAACGCTTGATGAAGCGCAGCCGGTGCAGGTCGCTGTCGCTGTACAGGCGGTAGCCGGCGACGCTGCGGCCGGCGGGCGGAATCAGGCCGATGCTTTCGTAGTGGCGGATCATCTTGGCGTTGACGCCGCTGAGCGCGGCGGCTTCGCCGATGTTGTGCAGGCCTTCGGCCTTGGCCTGGGCCAATTCGGGCGGAGGCGCGGGGCGGGCGGTGCGGCTCATGCGGCGGCTCCTGTTTGGATATTCGACGGCGTCGACGGGCGCCAGCGGCGCAGCAACAAGGTATTGCCCAGCACGCTCACGCTGGAGAACGCCATCGCCGCCGCGGCGACGATCGGGTCCAGCCAGCCGAACGCGGCCAGGGCGATGCCGACGACGTTGTAGCCGAAGGCCCAGAACAGATTCTGGCGGATCTTGCGCGTGGTGCGGCGGGAAATGTCGATCGCATCGGCGACCAGCCCGGGTTCGGCGCGCATCAGGGTGATGCCGGCCGCCTGCATGGCCACGTCGGTGCCGCTGCCCATGGCGATGCCGACGTCGGCCGCGGCCAGCGCCGGGGCGTCGTTGACGCCGTCGCCGACCATCGCCACCGCGCCGTCGCGGCGCAACTGCGCGACCGCTTCGGCCTTCTGTTCCGGCAGGACTTCGGCGCGCACCTCATCGATGCCCAGGTCGCGCGCGATCGCCTGTGCCGCGCCGAGGTGATCGCCGGAGATCATCGCCGTGCGCAGTCCCAGCGCATGCAGACGCTGGATCGCCGCACGCGCCTGCGGCCGCGGCGCATCGCGGAAGCCGAGCACGCCGAGCAGCTGCCGGCCGTGCGCGTCGTCGGCGGCCAGCCAGGACACACTGTGGCCGTTGTCGGCCAGGCGTTGCGCGGCATCGGCCAACGCGTCGGCAGCGACCCCGGCTTCGGCCAGCATGCGGCCGCTGCCGAGCAACAGGTCGCGTCCGCCGATGCGGCCGCGCAGGCCGCGTCCGGGCATCGCGCGCAATTGCGTCGCCTCGGGCAGGCGCAGGCCGTCGGCGCGATCCAGGGTGGCGCGCGCCAGCGGGTGTTCGCTGCCGCGCTGCAACGCCGCCGCCTGGGCCAGCAGCGCATCGCGGTCGCCGTCGACGGCGATCCATTCGGCCAGTACCGGCCGGCCTTCGGTCAGGGTGCCGGTCTTGTCGAAGGCGACGGTGTCGATGCGGTGGGCGATCTCCAACGCTTCGGCGTCCTTGATCAGCAGGCCGGCGCGCGCGGCCACGCCGGTGCCGGCCATGATCGCAGTCGGCGTGGCCAGGCCCAGGGCGCAGGGGCAGGCGATCACCAGCACCGCCACCGCATTGAGGATGGCCTGGTTCCAGTCGCCCGTGCCCAGCCCCCAGGCCAGCAGCGTGATCAGGGCCAGCGCGATCACCACCGGCACGAACACCGCGCTGACCCGGTCGACCAGGCGCTGGATCGGCGCCTTCTTGGCTTGCGCGTCCTCGACCAGACGGATGATCCGCGCCAGCGCGGTTTCCGCGCCGACCGCCAGGGTCTCGACGATCAGGCGGCCTTCGCCGTTGATCGCGCCGCCGGTCACTCGCTCGCCTTCGTGACGCGGTACCGGCAGCGATTCGCCGGTGATCAGCGATTCGTCGACATGGCTGCGGCCTTCGCGGATGCGGCCGTCGGCAGCGATGCGTTCGCCGGGCAGGACCACGACCAGGTCGCCGACCTGCAACTGCGCGATCGGCAGCTCGCGTTCGACCCCGTCGCGCAACACCCGCGCCCGCGCCGGCCGCAATGCCTGCAGGGCGCGGATCGCCGCGGTGGTCTGGCGCTTGGCGCGCGCTTCCAGCCATTTGCCGAGCAGAATCAGGGTGACGATCACCGCCGAGGTCTCGAAGTACAGCGCCTGGCTGTCGCCGCGCCACAGGTGGTAGAGGCTGAGGCCGTATCCGGCGCTGGTGCCGAGCGCGACCAGCAGGTCCATGTTGCCGCTGCCGGCGCGCAGCGCATGCCAGCCGGCCCGGTAGAAGCGCGCGCCGAGCCAGAACTGCACCGGCGTCGCCAGCGCTAGTTGCAGCCAGCCCGGCAGCATCCAGTGCTGGCCGAACAGCAGGCCGAACATCGGCAGCACCAGGGGCAGGGTCAGCGCGGCCGCCAGGCAAAGGTGCAATGTTTCGCGGCTCAGCGGCGAACGCGCCGCGACTGCGTCGTCGCCTGCAGCCGCTTGGGTGGCCGGACCGACGTCGCCTGCGGCCGCTTCGCCGCCGGGCAGGGCGGCCGCGTAGCCGGCGCGCTCGACCGCGACGATCAGCACCGCCGGATCGAGCCCGCCGAAGTGGCGCACCCGGGCCCGCTCGGTAGCCAGATTGACCGTGGCCGACAACACCCCGGGCACGGCCCTCAGGGCCTTCTCGAGTCGGCTCACGCAGGAGCCGCAAGTCATGCCGCGCAGCGCCAGTTCGGTTTCGTCGCCGGTCACGGAATAACCGGCCGCGGCGACGGCGCGCTCGATCTCAATGACTGAGACGGCGCCGGCGGAGGCTATCTCGGCGGTTTCGGTGGCCAGATTGACGCTGGCCTCGTCCACGCCGGGCACGGCGAGCAAGGCTTTTTCGACCCGGGCCACGCAGGAACCGCAGGTCATGCCGGTCACGCCGAAGCGCAAGCGGACGGCGGGAGCGGCGTCGGTGCCGCCTGGGGCGGCGGAGGTCGGGTAGGCGGCGGATGGCATCGCAGATTCCTTCGCTTGCGGTTCGGGGTTGCGAGGCAGTCTTGGGCTTCCCATGATGGGAAGGTCAAGCGATCGCCGCCAGGGGCGAGGCTGAACGGTTCAGTGCCTCCGGCGTCGCAACGCTCTCGTGCCGCAGGCAGCGGTTTTGCGGCGCAGAATCGGCCCAATGTCGGGTCGGGTGTGTGGCCGATTCGGCGGGGCGATTCGTGCGGAACCGCCCCAGGGACGCAACGAGGGCGTGGCGGCGATCGGCAAGCGACTCGCCCGAGCGGTGCGATACCGCGCCGCAAGTGCAAGCCGGGCGCCTCATGTTCGACCCAGGCCGTACGATCCACCCGCGGGCCGCCGTCGCGTCCCGCTCCGTTCTCGCGAGGCCGCGGCAACGCGGCGAATTCATGACCTCCGACAGCCTTACTCACGATAGCGCGAACTCCTCGGCGGCCGCCGACGGCGCCGTGCTCGACGCTTTCCATCCCGCAGTCGCGGCCTGGTTCCGCGCGGCCTTCGCGGCGCCGACCGGCGCCCAGGCCCTGGCCTGGCCGGCGATCCGCACCGGCGGCGACACCCTGGTCGCGGCGCCGACCGGTTCGGGCAAGACCCTGACCGCGTTCCTGGCCGCGATCGATGCCCTGGTCCGCGAAGGCCTGGAGCAGGGGCTGCGCGACGAGGTCGCGGTGGTCTACGTCTCGCCGCTGAAGGCGCTGTCCAACGACATCCACCTCAACCTGGAGGCGCCGCTGGCCGGGATCGGCGCGGCGCTGCAGGCGATGGGCCTGGGCGACCCCGGCATCCGCACTGCGGTGCGCACCGGCGACACCCCGGCCGGCGAGCGCCAGTCGATGCGGCGCAAGCCGCCGCACATTCTGGTCACCACCCCCGAATCGCTGTACGTACTGCTCGGTTCCGAGTCCGGCCGGGCCATGCTCGGCGCGGTGCGCACGGTGATCGTCGACGAAATCCACGCCGTCGCCGACGACAAGCGCGGCAGCCATCTGAGCCTGAGCCTGGAGCGCCTGGGCGCGCTGTGCGGCGCGCGGCCGCAGCGGATCGGCCTGTCGGCGACGCAGAAACCCATCGACGAAGTCGCGCGCTTCCTGGTCGGAAGCCAGCGCGTCGGCGCCGACGGCGTGCCGGACTGCCGGGTGATCGACATCGGCTACGCCAAGCGGCGCGATCTGGCGCTGGCGCTGCCGGGCTCGCCGCTGAGCGCGGTGATGTCGCACGAGCAATGGGACGAGGTCTACGAGCGCTTGGCCGCGCTGGCGCGCGAGCATCGCACTACGCTGGTGTTCGTCAACACCCGGCGCATGGCCGAGCGCGCTGCGCGCCACCTCGGCGAGCGCCTGGGCAAGGAAGCGGTCGCCGCCCACCACGGCAGCCTCGCCCGCGAGCTGCGCCTGGATGCCGAGCAGCGGCTCAAGCGCGGCGAACTGCGCGTGCTGGTCGCGACCGCGTCGCTGGAACTGGGCATCGACATCGGCGACGTCGATCTGGTCTGCCAGCTCGGCTCGCCGCGTTCGATCGCCGCATTCCTGCAGCGGGTCGGCCGCGCCGGCCATCACGTCGGCGGCGTGCCCAAGGGGCGCCTGTTCCCGCAGTCGCGCGAGGATCTGGTCGAATGCGTGGCCCTGCTCGACAGCGTGCGGCGCGGCGAGCTGGATGCGCTGCAGATTCCGCGCGCGCCGCTGGACGTGCTGGCGCAGCAGATCGTGGCCGAAGTCGCGGCGCAGGAATGGAGCGAGGACGCGCTGTACCAGTGCCTGCGCGGCGCTTGGCCCTATGCCGGGCTGAGCCGCGCCGACTTCGACGCGATCGTGCGCATGCTGGCCGACGGCTTCAGCACCCGGCGCGGCCCGCGTTCGTCCTACCTCCACCGCGACGCCGTGCACGGCCGCCTGCGCGCGCGCCGCGGCAGCCGCATGACCGCGGTGATGTCCGGCGGCACCATTCCCGACACCGGCGACTACGCGGTGCTGCTGGAGCCGGAGGCGCACAGTATCGGCACGGTCAACGAGGATTTCGCGATCGAGAGCCTGGCCGGCGACGTGTTCCAGCTCGGCAACGCCAGTTACAAGATCCTGCGCGTCGAGCCCGGGCGGGTGCGGGTCGAGGACGCGCACGGCCAACCGCCGAACATCCCGTTCTGGCTCGGCGAAGCGCCGGGACGCAGCAACGAACTCTCGCACTCGGTGTCGCGCCTGCGCGCCGGCGTCGATGCCGCGCTCGGCGAAAGCGCCGACGCCGCGGCCGCCGCGCGCTTGCTGCAGCAGCGCTACGCCTGCGACGGCGAGAGCGCCCTGCAGCTGGTCGATTACCTGGGCCGCACCCGCGCCGCGCTTGGCGTGGTGCCGAGCCAGGAGACGCTGGTGTTCGAGCGCTTCTTCGACGAATCCGGCGGCACCCAGTTGGTGATCCATTCGCCCTACGGCAGCCGGATCAACCGCGCCTGGGGCCTGGCGCTGCGCAAGCGCTTCTGCCGCAAGTTCAATTTCGAACTGCAGGCGGCGGCGACCGAGGACGCGATCGTGCTGTCGCTGTCGACCAGCCACAGCTTTGCGCTGGAAGAGGTCGCGCGCTACCTGCATTCGGCCAGCGCGCTCGACGTGCTGACCCAGGCCCTGCTGGACGCGCCGCTGTTCCCGGTGCGCTGGCGCTGGAACGCGACCACCGCGCTGGCGCTGCCGCGCTTCGTCGGCGGGCGCAAGGTCGCGCCGCAGCTGCAACGCATGAAGAGCGAAGACCTGCTGGCGACGGTGTTCCCCGATCAGGTCGCCTGCGCCGAGAACCTGGCCGGCGAGCGCGAGGTGCCCGACCATCCGCTGGTCGCGCAGACCCTGCACGACTGCCTGTACGAGGCGATGGACAGCGCCGGCTGGCTGCGCCTGCTGCAGCGGCTGGAAGCGGGGCAGGTGCGGGTGATCGGCCGCGACGTGGCCGCGCCGTCGCCGATCGCCGCCGAGGCGATCAATGCGCGTCCCTACGCCTTCCTCGACGACGCGCCGCTGGAAGAGCGCCGCACCCAGGCGGTGATGGCGCGGCGTTATGCCGAGGCCGAGGGCGCCGGCGATCTCGGCCGGCTCGATCCGCAGGCGATCGAGGCGGTGCGCGAAGAGGCCTGGCCGGAAGTGCGCGATGCCGACGAGATGCACGAGGCGCTGATGGGCCTGGGCTTCGTTACCGCCGAGGAGGCCCAGGCGCATGCCTGGAACGATCGGCTGGCGACGCTGGCGGGCGATGGCCGGGCCACGGCCTTGCGTTTGCCCGGCGCGGACGATGCGCCCGGTTGGTGGGTGGCGACCGAGTGTCTGCCGCAGGCGCAGGCGGTATTCCCGCAGGCAGCGATGGACACCGCGGTGACAGTGCCGGCCGAATTCCTGGCCGTGGCCTGGAGCAGCGAAGACGCATTGACCGAACTGTTGCGCGCGCGCCTGACCGCGCTGGGCCCGACCACCGCGACCGCGCTGGCCGCCGATGCGCGGCGCCCGCGCGGCGAGATCGATCTGGCCCTGGTGCGGCTGGAAAGCGAAGGGTATGCGATGCGCGGCCGGTTCGGCCGCGACAGCCTGCTCGGCGGCGAAGAGGAATGGTGCGAGCGGCATCTGCTGGCGCGCATCCACCGCTACACGGTCGGCCGCCTGCGGCGCGAGATCGAGCCGGTCGAGCCGCGCGATTTCGCCCGCTTCGCGTTCGACTGGCAGCATCTGAGCCGAGCCGAGCGCATGCACGGGCCGCAGGCCTTGCGCGCGGTGCTGGAGCAGTTGGAGGGTTTCGAAGCGCCGGCCTCGGTGTGGGAAAGCGAACTGCTGCCGGCGCGCGTGGCCGACTACGATTCCAACTGGCTCGACGAGCTGTGCGCGGCCGGCCGCATCACCTGGGCCCGGCTGCGCCCGCAGGCCGCCGGTGCCGACAGCGCGCCGCAGGGCGTGCCCAGCGTGCGCCAGACCCCGATCGTGCTGCTGCCGCGGCGCGCACTCGGCGATTGGCGGCTCAGCGCCGAGGCGGGCAGCGACCCGGCGCCGGTGTCCTCGCGCGCGCAGCGCGTGCTCGAGGTACTGCAGGCGCGCGGCGCTTCGTTCTTCGACGAACTCGAGCGCGCCGCGCACCTGTTGCGCACCGAACTGGAAGAAGCGCTGGGCGAACTGGTGGTGCGCGGCCGCATCACCTGCGACAGCTTCGCCGGCCTGCGCGGCCTGCTGGTACCTGCGTCCAAGCGCGCCTCGACCCACGGCAGCCGGCGCCGGCGGGCGCTGCTGACGGATTTGCAGGATGCCGGGCGCTGGTCCCTGGCCCGGCCGCAGCACGATGCCTTCGACGGCGGCACCGACGAAGGCGGGCCGGCGCAAGCCGCCGCGCGCCGCGCCGAAGCGGTCGAGCACATCGCCTGGCGGCTGCTGGAGCGCTATGGCGTGGTGTTCTGGCGCCTGATCCAGCGCGAGGCCGGCTGGCTGCCGCCATGGCGCGATCTGCTGCGCGTGTATCGGCGCCTGGAAGCGCGCGGCGAGATTCGTGGCGGGCGTTTCGTCGCCGGCATGAGCGGCGAACAGTTCGCCTTGCCCGATGCCGTTGCGGCGCTGCGCAAAGTACGCCAGCGCGAGCACGACGGCGAAATCGTCTGCGTGTCCGCGGCCGATCCGCTCAACCTGACCGGCAGCGTCCTGGCCGGGGCCAAGGTGGCGCGCATTCCCGGAGCGCGCATCGCCTTCCGCGACGGCGTCGCAGTCGCCGCCTTGCTGGCGGGCCAGGTCGAGGAATTCGAACCGCTGCCCGCGGAAGTGCGGCGCGAGGTGCAGCAGCGCCTGAGCCGTCGTCCCAGCGGCGCGGCGGCCGCTGCCGCGGCCAGCCTGGACGAAGTGCTGCGCAATCTCGGCCGGCCGTGACCGCCTCCGGCGGCCCCATGGGGCCTGCGACTTGCCGCTGTAGGAGCGGCGTAAGCCGCCACCGCCGCCGCAGTGCGCGCAGCGCTCGACCTGAAGCCGGCCGCTGCCTCGCGCCGGGCGACCATCGGCCGCGTCACTGGGCGTCGGCCGCGCCGCTTTCGTCCGTGTGCGTCAGCATTCGACCCGGCGCCGGCCCGCTGCCCTGCGACTGCAAGGGCTCAGGCTCCGCTGCCCTGCATCGCGACCGGGCGGGGCAGGCGGCTCTGGAACGAGGCGCGGACGCGGGCGAAGCCGCGCCGGTACAGCGTGCCACTGGTCGCCAGATGGCCTGCTTCGAGCACCTGCAGCGTCGCCACCGAACGCGCGGCGGCGCCTTGCGCGGCGGTTTCCAGCAGGGACTCGGCCATCAGCTGATAGGCCAGGCATTCGCCCCTGAGACCTTCGATCTGTTCGTACAGGCCCAGGCATTTGTGTTGCAGTTCCAGCGTCTCGCGCAGCGCGGTTTCGAGTGCGGTTTGCGGATCGATCGGGGGCACGTTCGGCTCCTGTGGCGTTGACGATGGCTGGCGGCTCACGAAACGGCCGATGCGGTGCGGAGCCCGTGCGAGGATGCCTTCGCGACGGAACGATCGCCGGCCGACCGGCCGGTCGGCGGAGCGGAGCGGAGCATCACGGTCACGGCGGCGTGTTGTGCTTGCGCGACGGCGCCTTGCGGTCGCTGAGCAGGGCGCTGACCACCAGGCCGACGCCGAGCACGCAGGCGAACAGGAACAGCACCAGCGCCAACGCCGGATAGCCGAGCAAGCGGTGCGGCGTGTCGATGCGCATCATCACCGCCGAGGCGATGATCAGCGCGGCGGCGATCGCCCCGGTGCTGATCCGGTTGGCGATCTTCTGCAGGCTTTCCATCAGCCGCGACTCCTCCAGCCCCGCCACCGACACTTGCATGCGGTTTTCGGCCAATAGCGACAGCAGCGCGGACAGCTTGCGCGGCGCGTCGCGCACCAGGCCCTGCAGCTCCAGTGCCTCGGTCGCCAGCCCCGGCGCCGACAGCGAATGGCGCAGGCGGCCGAGCATGACGAACTCCAGGTGCGGGCGGACCACCTCCTGAATGTCGAGGTCGGGCGCCAGCGCATGCGCTACCGCCTGCAGGTTGAGCAGGGTGCGGCCGAGCAGGCCCAGTTCCGGCGGCGGCCGCAGGCCGCAGGCCACCGCGACCCGCACCACTTCGATGAACAAGGTGCCTTCGGCGAGTTCGGCGCTGGACTGCTGCGCCGCATAACGGCCGACCAGATGGCCGATCTCGCGCCGGTAGCGGACTTCGTCGAAGGATTCCAGGCGCGTACCGATGGCGATGGTCTCGGCCGCCGCGTCCTCGCCGCGACCGTCGACCGCGGCCAGCATCAGCTTCAGCAGGCGGTCGCGGCGTTGCGGCGGTACGTGCACGATCATGCCCAGGTCGAGCACCGCCAGGCGCCCGTCCTCGGCCAGCAGAATGTTGCCCGGATGCGGATCGGCGTGGATCTCGCCGTGCAGGAACACCTGATCCAGGTACCCGCGCAACAGCGCTACCGCCAGCGGTGCGTACTCGTGCTCGGTGCGCAGCAGCCCGGACAGGTCGATCACCTTGCGCCCACGCACCAGTTCCATGGTGATGATGCGCGGCCCGCACAGACTCCACACCGGCTGCGGCACGTACAGCTCCGGATAGCGGGCCAGGTGCGAAGCGAAACGCTCGAGGTTGCGCGCTTCGGCGCAGTAGTCCAATTCGGTGTAGAGCGCGCGGCGGAACTCGTCGAGCCAGTCGGCGAAATGCATGCGCCGCCCGGTCGCGGTGACCCGGTCGGCGGTGTAGGCGAGGCGGGCGAGGATATCCAGATCGGTTCCGATCACCGCCTCGATGCCGGGCCGCTGCAACTTGACCGCGACTTCGCGGCCGTCGCGCAAGGTCGCGCGATGCACCTGCGCCAGCGAGGCGCGGCCGATCGGTTCCGGGTCGAAGCGCATGAATGCCTTGGTCAGACGCACCCGCAAGCGCTCTTCGACGAGCTCGCGAACCTGTGGGAACGGGATCTGTTCGGTCACCCGGTCCTGCATCCGTTCCAGTGCGCGGTGCAGGTCCTCCGGCAACAGGTCGGGGCGGGTCGAGAGCGCCTGGCCGAGCTTGATGAAGGCCGGCCCCAGCGACTCCAGGTCGTGGACGAAGGCCTCGCCGTCGCGGCGTTCGCCGGAGGCCTGCGCTTGCGCGTGTTCCGACAGGCCGCGCCCGGCGGCGACGTCGAATTCCGAGAACGCGCCGATGTGGCGGTATTTGGCGACGAAGGCCAGGATGCGCGCTGTGCGCAGAGCCGGACTATCCCCGCGGTCGAGCCGGTCGAGCAGGGCCGGGGCCATGGCTCAGCCGCCGCGCCGACGACGTTCGACCGTCTCGGCCGCATAGCCGACCGCTGCTACGGCTGCGATTTCGCGCGGGCGGCATTCGCCGACCGCCCAGCGCACGATCCTATAGCGCGGGTCGTGCCGCGGTTCCGAGCCGATGCGATGGCGGTCCTCATCGCTGCGTCGTTGCGGATCATCGTGCATGGCGGACTCTCCGGCTGAGTTCGAGGCGAGTGCTCCGGGCGGTCTGCTTGGCGCGCTCGCCCGGCGGTTCAATGCAAGGACGGGCGTGGGACGGGCGGCCCGAGGCGACTGTCGAGCATGAAGCGGATGCGCGCACCGACATAGTCGTATTCGTCGCGATCGGCGTGAGCGAGCACGGCCTCGATGGCGAGGCCGAATTCGCGTTCCAGGGTCTGCGAATCGGGCGGCGATTCGGTCCAGCCGGCGACGATCCGGTCCAGCTGATCCAGGGCAAGTTCGAGCGCGTCGTTCATGGCGTCCTCCTCGGCGGCGCATGGGCGGCGGGTGTGTCGCTGGCGGCGGCTGTCGATCGGTGCTGTCGTTGCGGGCTGTCACTCTCCATCGAAGCAAGGCGCATGCCAGCGGCGCGTCCGCGGACGTGGCCGTCGTCCGCCGGTCAGGCGCGATTCGGCCAAGCCCGGCCTTCGCCGCCAGCGGGCCCGCGCGGACGTTTTCCCGCCGAGCCGACGCGGAAACCGGCCGATGCCGCACCACCGCGCGGTTTGGGCGACGGCTCATTCGGCAAGGCCGGCGCCTCCCGCCGGATACGGTCCGGCCCGCGCGTCGGAATCCGCGCAAGGCATTCGCCGCGACCGGAAGTATTTTCCTTGCGCGAACAAATTTCGCCGCGATTCGGCAGGGCGGCGACCGGCGCGGGCCGAGTCGGCGCGCGGCTCGGCGCGGTTGCGACACCGCCCAGGCCGCTTCGTGGCCGTGCGCAAGGCGTGTTCAGCGGGCCCGGCTGGGGCTGTGGAACAGACTGTAAATGCCGAGCGAGACGATCGCACCAAGCAGGCTAAGCGTCAAACCGGCCAGACTGAGATCGCCGCGATCGAGTTGGCTGATGCCCAGCAAGCGTGCGGCGCAGCCGCCGGCGATCGCGCCGGCGATTCCGACCGCGATGTGCTGCGCGGTGTGGGGCGGCGCTGCGTTGCGCATGGCGCGGCTGCCGATCCAGCCGACCAGGGCGCCTATCGCGAGCCAAACGAGGATGCCGATCATGCCGTTTCTCCTCTTCGATGCCGGCGCAAACGGCCGCCGGAGGCCGTATGTCGCTATCTCACGATGGTCGCGCCGCCGTCACGAACGCGTCCTTTGCGCACCACGAGGCGCTTGGGTTGCGACGATCTGCGCAGTCCGCCACGTTTTGTCCGTGCGTTCGCGCAAGTCCGCGCAAGCGAGCGCCATGCGGCGCGGGCTGGCACAGGGTTTGCTTTATAGCGGTTGCCCGTTCCATCGTTGGTCAGAACGCATAAACGGCGCGAAGGCGGGCAGGGCCGTGGCCGGCGCGGTTGCGGGCGTTCGCAGCCATGGGCGCGCAGGTTCGCGGCCTCCATCCGAACGGCCGCGCATCGCGTATGCGCCGACCTGCGAGGCGATCATGCACAGAAGCCGATTCGCGCAATTGGTCATCGATTGCGAAACCACCGACCCCGATTGGGCGGCGCAGTTCTGGGCCCAGGCCCTGGGCTGCCGCATCCATCGTCTGCACAGCAGCGGCGACGCGATGTACCGGCAGTTGCTGACCCATGAAAACCAGCCCTGCGTCCTGGTGCAGGCGGTCGAACACGCCAGTCGCATGCACCTGGACATCGAGACCGACGACGTCGAGGCCGAAGTCGTGCGCCTGGAGCAACTCGGCGCGGCGCGCATCGCCCAGGTCAAGCAATGGTGGGTGATGGCGGCGCCGACCGGGCAGCGGTTTTGCGTGCTGCCGCCGCAACGGCCCGATTTTCCCGCGCACAGCAACGTGTGGCGTTGACCCGAGGCGGCGATGAACGCACCCGACGACGGCGGTCCCAGGCGCGCTCCGGCCCGACGCGCGCACCTGTCCACGGCGGTGCCGTTCGCCAAGCCGGTCGGCGAAATTCCCAAGGGCTCGTTGCGCCATCTCCGCGACGAGGCCGAGCACTGCCGTCGTTGCCCGCTGTGGCGCGGCGCGACCCAGACCGTGTTCGGCCGCGGCTCGTCCGATGCGCGGGCGATGCTGATCGGCGAGCAGCCCGGTGACCGCGAGGACCTGCGC
This sequence comes from Lysobacter antibioticus HS124, assembly GCF_000336385.2. Lineage (GTDB taxonomy): Bacteria > Pseudomonadota > Gammaproteobacteria > Xanthomonadales > Xanthomonadaceae > Lysobacter > Lysobacter firmicutimachus. The sequence continues at coordinate 29,648 of NZ_HG424556.1, forward strand.
GGTGAGCCCTTCGTCGGCCCGGCCGGACGCCTGCTCGACAAGGCGCTGGCCGACGCCGGGCTGGCGCGCTCGGCCTTGTACCTGACTAACGCGGTCAAGCATTTCAAGTACGAGCAGCGCGGCCCCGACCGCCTGCACACGCGCGCCAGCGCGCGCGAGCAGGAAGCCTGCCGGGTCTGGCTCGCGGCCGAGTGGCTGCGGGTGCGTCCGCGGTTGGCGGTCGCGCTCGGTGCGATGGCGGCGCAGACCCTGTTCGGCAGCGGCTTCCGGCTCAGCCGCGAGCGCGGGCAATGGCTCGAACTGGAACCGCATTGCCGGGCGTTGGCGACCTGGCACCCGTCCTCGGTGTTGCGCACCCCGGGAACGGGCCGGCAAAGGCGCTACGCCGAACTGGTCGAAGACCTCGGCCGGCTGGCCGAGGCCTTGCGCGAACCGGAGCCGTGAGCGCCCGCGTGTTCGACGCTGCGCGGGCCGGGGTCAGCGCCGGCACAGGCGCTCGTCGAGCGCGACCACGTCGGCCGACAACACATCGAGCTTGTCGCGGTCCTCGTGGCCGAGGTTGAGCAGCACGTTGCGTTCGCGCGGCGACAGTGCGCTGGGCACGAACAGGCCGAACGAGGGGCCGGCGTCGAGCCAGCAATCGCCGACCCGGCGCACGTGTTCGCGGTACGGCCGCTGATCCCAGTCCTCGGGCACGGCGCCGCAGGGGTGCACGCAGTCGGCCGGCACGCTGGCCACCGCCATGCGCAATTCGCGCGGCGCATCGCCGTCCAGGTGGGCAACGAACTCGAGCAGCGCGCCGGCCGGCGACAGTGAGGCGTAGATCGCGCGCCGTCCGGGGGAGGTCCAACGGCCGCCTTCGAATCCGGGCCCATCGTCGAACGCGTGCTCGACCTGCTCGGCGGCGACCACGCGATACAAGAGCAGATGCGGCAGCTTGCGCGCCGGTTCGGCGGATTGCGGCGCGCTGGTGGATGGCGGATCGCTGGCGGGGAAGCTGTCGGCGAGCTGCTTGTCGCGCGAGGCGGGACGCGCTTCGGGCGTGCCGGCGGGCGGATTGGGCTTGGACTGGCTCATGGTTCGGGGGCTCGGTCGGGGGAGGGGGGGGATTCGGCCGGCCCCGGTTTGGCCGGCGCGCTCACCGCGGGGGCTGCCCGCGCCGTGTCGCTCGCGGGCGCCTGGCAGTCCTCCAGCGCCGGCCCGGACAGGCCGCTGCAGGCGCTGCCCGGTGCGGTGGTTTCGCGCCCGGCCTCGGTCGCGTTCGCCCCCGGTTGCGCGATCGTGCTGTCGCGGGTGTCGGACTCTTGCGGCGGTTGGCTGCGACGCCGGTCGCAGGCGCCGGCCACGAGCAGCAGGCACAGGCCCAGGCAGAGCGGCAGCGCTAACGATTTGCTCATCTGACGTTTCATCGCGCAGTTCCGTTCGGTGTCGTGGAAGGGCGCAGCAAGCTCCGTGCCAGCGCCGGCGCGCGGCGCGGCGATGCAACGCCGGTGTCGTTACGCCAGCTCCCGCGCCGCGCAGATTCTGCCGGGCTGCGCAGGAGTTCCTGCGCGCCTGCCGTTCATCGACCTCGCTCGCGCCGTGCTGGCGCGCTCGCGGGCTCTTGGCACGCGACTTGCGGCTGTTCCAGTTGTTTCCCGCGTTGCGGTGGCCGCGCGCGCCACCGCATCGGGAATCTCATCTCCCAGTCGTTCAACCCCTGGAGCGCGAGCATGAACGAAGCCAGCACCACCCAGCCCCAGCCGCCGCAGTCGCAGGACGAGCAGCCGGGCCAGCAGAAGCCGATGCTGCCGCAGCCCGAGACCATCCGCGACAGCTACCGCGGTTCGCAGCGATTGAAGGACAAAGTGGCGATCGTCACCGGCGGCGACAGCGGCATCGGCCGCGCGGTCGCGGTGCATTTCGCCCGCGAGGGCGCCGATGTCGCCATCGCCTATCTCAACGAAGAAAGCGACGCCGAAGAAACCGAACGGCTGGTGCGCAAGGAAGGCCGACAATGCCTGCGCATCGCCGGGGACGTCGGCGACCCGGAGCACTGCCGCGAGATCGTCCGCCGCACCGTCGAGGCCTACGGCCGCGTCGACGTACTGGTCAACAACGCCGCCGAACAGCACAAGGTCGAAGAGCCTGAGCAACTGACTCCGGCGCAGATCGAGAGGACCTTCCGCACCAACATCTTCGCCTACTTCTTCATGGCCACCGCGGCGCTGCCGCACATGCCGCGCGGCGCCAGCATCCTCAACACCGGCTCGGTCACCGGCGTGCGCGGCCACGAGCAACTGATCGACTACGCCGCCACCAAGGGCGCGATCCACGCGCTGACCTTTTCCCTGGCCCAGGCCGTGGCCGGTCGCGGCGTGCGGGTCAATGCGGTGGCGCCGGGCCCGGTGTGGACGCCGCTGATCCCGGCCAGCTTCGACGAGGAGGAGGTGGCCAAGTTCGGCGCCGACACCTTGCTCAAGCGTCCCGGCCAACCGTGCGAGATCGCACCGGCCTACGTGTTCCTGGCCAGCGAAGAGGCCTCGTACATCACCGGGCAGACCATCCACATCAACGGCGGAGGACACATCAGTGCGTAAGCAGCAGCGCGAGAACGATCCCGTGGGGACCGGCGAGCTGAAGGCCGTGGCCGAAGAGGCATTGCGGCTAGGTGCCCGGGCTCTGGAAAAGAGCCGCGAATGGTTCAACGAAATGACCGACAACTTCACCGACAGGAGCGACGACATGAGACATCAAGGCGAACGCAATCGTGGCGAGCGTGGCCGCGATCCTTACGGGCGCGAAGCGCAGCAGCAGCGGCCCCGCTCGCAGCAGGCCGGATCGCGCGGCGATTACGATGACGGCGACGACTACGCCGCCGGCCCGAGCACCGGTTCGTCCGGCCGCGATTGGGACGAGCTGAGCACCCGCGGCGCCGACCGCCACGGCCATGAGCGCGGTGGCGGCTACATGCCCGAGCGCGGACGCGAATACGGCCATGCCAGCGGCTACGACTCGGGTCGCCAGGACTACGGACGACAGCACGATGGCCGCGAAGACTACGGCCGCGGCTGGCGCGACGACCGCGGCCAGGATCAGGCCCGCTCCAGCCGCTCGCACTCGGGCGAACGCAGCCTGTACGGCGCCCATGGCCCCGATATCGAACGCGCCTATTACGACAGCGGCTGGCGCGCCAGCGGCTTCGACGAACGCAGCCAGAGCGTGGGCTGGGAAGACGACCGCGGCGATGCCCCCGGCACCTCGCGCGGCTCGCGCTTCGGCGGCAGCCGCGGCGGCTACTCGCGCTTCGGACCCAGCTACGGCGGCGAAAGCGCCGGCCGCGGCGGCCGCGAAGGCCTGTACGACTACAGCGAACACCGCCCGCAACAAACCCGTGGCGGCGGCGAAGACCGCTCCTACAGCGACCGCGGCGGTCGCGGCTACGGTCAGGGCTACGGTCGTTCGTCGGGTTATGCCGATCGCAGCGGCTTCTCGGCCTCGGCCTACGGCTCCGGTTTCGACGCCAATCCCGGCGCCTACCGCGAACAGGGCGTAGCCAGCCAACGCGGCCGCGGCCCCAGCCGTTACACCCGCTCCGACGAGCGCATCACCGAAGACCTCAACGAGCGCCTGACCGAAGACGAGCTGATCGACGCCAGCGATATCGAAGTGCGCTGCGAGAACGGGCGTATCGTGCTCGAAGGCGAAGTCGACCAGCGCTGGATGAAACATCGCGCCGAAGACATCGCCGACGCCTGCAGCGGGGTCAAGGACGTCGACAACCGCATCCGCGTGCGTGGAGGCGGACGCACAGGTTCGGACCACGGCGGCGACCGCCACAACGAAACCGGCAGCGGCCCGCAGGCCGGGCAGGACAGCCAGGGCCAAGGGCAGGCCAGCCAGCGCGGCGCCAGCGCCGGCCAGCCCCGCACCGGCACCTTGCCGGGCACGTCGGCGCCGCCATCGAGCAGCACGGGAAGCGGCGCGACCGGTACCGGCACCGCGGGCAACCAAGGTGGGGGAGCGCAGACCCACTGAGCCTGCTCGGGACGCGAGGATGGGTTCCGCCGCGATCGTTCCGTCGCGGCGCCTCAAGAGGCCTGCACTCAGCGCAGGCCTCTTTCCATGCCGGACCGAATCTCGTCGATTTGCAGGTAAGCGTATGGGCGACCTGATCGCTGGCGACGAAAGAACGAAATCAGGACCGGCGCGAATGACCACGAAGGCGGCGCGCGCCCTCGACCAGAGCCAAAATGCCGAGTCCGGCCAGGGCCAGGCCCGGTGCCGGCAGCAGCATCGCCACGAGCAGACCGAACGGCGCCAGGACCAGGCCCCAGCCGAACAAATCGGCGCGCGCGGCGGTCGCCGACAGCGCCGTGCGCCGCGCCAGCCAGGCGTCCAGGCTCAGGCGCCCGGCGCCGCCGAGAATCAGCGGCCACAGCATGACCAGGAAGATCAGCGGCAGTTTGTAGTTGCCGCCGCCGCTGTCGCTGATCGCATAGCCCTGGGCGAGCTGGGCCAGGCCCATCCAGTCCTGCGGCCAGTGCACGGCGGCGGTGGCGACCACGGTCAGCACGAACAGCGAGGCGGCGGCGAACCGGGTGGCCAGGCCGAGCAACAGCGCGATCGCGCCGAGCAGTTCGAACCAGGTCGCCAGCGACCAGCTCAGCGTGGCCGGCACGCGGTCGAACGGGAACGGGAAGTGGGCCATGATCTCGCCGAACCAGTTCTCGCCATGGAGCTTCTCGCGCCCCGATTCGAAGAACTCCCAGGCCAGGATCAGGCGCAAGCCCACCGGCGCCAGCCAGGCGCCGACGCCGTCCAGGCGGTCGCGCAGGGACAGGCAGGATCTCAACAGGCACAACGACGGCATGAGGCACTCCACGGTCGCGCCGGAAATGCCGGCGCTTTACCGATAAGAGGCGCCGATCAGGCGGTAGGATTCGCGGCGGAGAAAAAAATCACCGCATTGGCGCGCATCTGCCGCAGCAGGCCGTGGCCGAGTTCGAGGAACGCGGCCGGGTCGTCGCTGCCGGCT
>NZ_HG424556.1:34674-35710 GCF_000336385.2 Lysobacter antibioticus HS124
AAGGCGGTCGCGCAGGGCGACGCAGGGATTCAGCAGAGACAGCGACATGATGTGCTCCAAATAGTTGAGTCGTAGGCACCGGCATTCGCGCCGGCGAGATGTAGCGATCAGGCCGAGGCATTCGCCGCAGCGACGTAGATCACTGCATTGGCGCGCATCGTGCGCAGCAGGCCGTGGCCGAGTTCGAGGAACGCGGCCGGGTCGTCGCTGCCGGCTTCGGCGGCCAGGGCGGCGAGTTGTTCGCGCGCGCTCAGCTGCGGCGCTTCGCCGATGCGTTCGACCAGGCGATAGGCCAGCGGGCTGAGCTCGGAGAACCGGACTTCGCCGTCGGCCTCGCGGCGCAGCAACAGCAGACTGGGCGTCTGCGGCGCGTGCTCGGGGACGAAGCCGGGGCCGATGCGGTGCACCGGCCAGGCGTAGGCCAGGGGCCAGGCCAGCGGCGACAACTGCGGTGCGTGCTCCAGCAGGTCCGCGTCGGCGATGCCGGCGTCGTCGCGCGGGGGCTGCGCTTCGCTCAGTTGCAGGGCCAGTTCGACCCATTCGTAATGCGCCAGCTCGGTCAGGAACGGCGGGTCGCCGACGGCGTCGCGCTGCTCCAGATAGCGCATGAACTCGCGCGCGATCTCAGGAAACAGCGGGGTGCGGCAACGATGGTCGCGGTAGAAGTCGCGCACCAGGCGCGGCCAGCGTTCGTCGCCGAGCAGCCGGCTGATGACCGGGAAGTTGCCCGCCAGCAGGCCTTCGATGTTGTTGAAGAACAGGTCGCGGTAGATGCCCAGGCGGCGGTCTTCCAGGCCGGCCGGGGCCGGACTGGCCTGCGGGTCGCGCAGATAGCGGGTCAATTCGAATTGTTGCGCGCGCAGGCGCGAAGGAGCGTCGTTCATGGGCGGTGCCTGGACTCAGCCGCGGGCGCGGCGGGCCGCGGCGGGCGCGGCCTCGGCGAGGAGGCGGCGCACCTGGCCGAGTTCGCCGAGCAGTTCTTCGTAGGGCGGGAAGTTGAAGTCGCGCTCGAGCAGGGTGGGGCGTTGGCCGAACA
>NZ_HG424557.1 GCF_000336385.2 Lysobacter antibioticus HS124
TTTGGTTACTTTCTTTGTCGCCTTGGACAAAGAAAGTGACCCGGCCGCTTGCGGGCGGAAGCTTTGGTTTTGAAGCTTTGAAGCTTGGGAGCTTTTGTAGCCTTCGATGAGAGACGGCGCGAGACCGCGACAACGCGGTCGCGGCTTACGCCGCTCCTACAGGGGCGCAGGACTAGGCGCAGCGAGATCGAGGGATGGCGGTCGCGGCTTGCGCCGCTCCTACAGACGATAGCTTCGAGTTTCGATCATTGACGACAGTCTTGGGTTTTCTGCGCGTCCCGGGATCGCGGCTTGTGACCGAAGGAAATCCCTGTGGGACGCCGCTCCTGCCCCACGCGACAGTTTCGGGCTTCGGTCCACGACAACGGCGTTGGGTTTCCTGCGCGTGCAGAGACGGCGGGCGCCTCACGCCGCCGGCGGCGGGCCCGAGCGCAGCAGGCTGAACGCGAAACCGGCGACGATCAGTGCGCCCGCCACCAGCACCGCCCACAACACCCACGAACGCCAATCCCGCTTCGGCGCCGGGGGTACCAGGGCCGCGTCGCCCGCCAACGGCACCGACGCGCCCAAGCTCGCCTCGGCCGGCTGCCAGTCGCTGCCGCGGCGCTTGCGCAAAGTCTCGATCAATTCCGCCAACGGCGAGTCGGCGCGCGTCGTGCGCGCGCTGCCGGCGACCAGGGCGTAGGGCGGCGCACCTTGGGCCAGGAACACCGCGACCTCCGGCCGATAGCCCAGGCGCAGCACCGGTTCGCCCGGCACCGCGCCGTTGGCGCGCAGCCGCCAGTAGCGGTCGCGCACTGTCGCCGCCAATTGGCGCGCGGCGGAGCGATCGTCCACGCCCTCGCCGTCGACCCGGTACGCCATCCACGGGCCGGCGCGCGCGACCCAATGCCCTTCGGCCTCGTCGCGGCTGCTCAAACGCCACTCCAGCGCATGATTGCCCGGCAGGGCCACGTCGGCCTGCTGGATCGGGAAGCGTCCGTCGAGTTCGAATTCGAACTCGACCCGGCCTTCGCTCTGCTCGATCCGGCGTCCCTTCAACTCGCGCCATTGCAAAGGCGTGGTCGCCGCATCGGCGGCCAGTTCGGCCACGACCGCGCTGATCGGCACCGCCGCGTTCGGGTCCTGCGGCGTCAGGCGCAGATAGCGCGCCTGTTCGCCGATCGGATCGAACACGATGCGCCGTTGCACCAGGCGCTGGCCGCCGCGCTGCAGATCGATCAGGCGCCCGCTGCTGGACACGGCGCGCCATTGGTCGAGATCGTCGCTGGCCTCGACCCGGTACGCCGCCTCCAGTGCCGCGCCGGGCGTCCATTCCAGTTCCAGCGCCAGGATCGGCGAACGCACCCGACTGGCATCGATCAGCAACGCCGTCTGCGGCGGGCGCGCGGCGCCGCCGGTGCTGCGCGCCTCGACCCGGCGCAGGCGGCCGTCGCTTTCGACTTCGCTGACCAATTCCCAGCCCGCACCGGCGCCGTCCGCGGGCGCCGCCGGCAAGGCGAACCAGGGCAGGCCGGCGCGCTGCGGCGCGCGCGCCAAAGGCTGCTCGGGCGCGAACACCGCCGCCGGCACCGGCTTGCCGGCGCCGTCGAGCACGTCGAGATCGCGCAACCGCGCATCGCGCGCCTGCCGGTACACCGATTCGTCGAGCACGACCCGGTAGGCGCCGCCGTCGTCGCGGCTGAGCTGCAAGGGCCATTGCCGGGCGTAATCCTCGCGCGGCGCGGCGGAGGCGAGCGCGACCGGCAGCAGGCACAGCCAGGCCAGCGCGCGCGGCGCGCGGCGGAACGAAGCGGACAGAAGATTCAAACGCCGGTCTCCGCGGAGTCGGATGAGGAAGCGGTCGAGGACGAAGAACGCGGCGCCGGCGCCGAAGCGGACGGCGGCGCCGGGGCGAAATAGCCGACCACGGTGCACAGCAGGCCGTAGGCGATGAACGAGGCGATGCCGAGCAGATTGCCGAGATGACCGCGATCGACCAGCACCAGCTTGGCCAGCACCACCGCCATCAGCACCGCGCCGGCCAGCCACAGGCCGCGTTGGCCGCGACGCGAACCGGCGATCCAGCCGGCCACGCCGAGCACGCTCCAGACCACGGTCAGGCTGGTCTGCACCAGGCTGGTGTCGAACATCGACGGCCCCCAGGGGGTTCCGCCCCAGGCATGCGCGCTGCGCAGCACTTCCAGGGTGATCAGGCCGAAACCGGCCGCCGCCAGCAGCGGTACGCGGCGCCGCTGCAGCCCGGCATCGACCCACGGCGACGCCAGCCACGCGCCGGCGATCGCCAGCGCCGCCCACTGCAGCAGACCCAGCGGATTCAACAGCGGCAGCCACGGCAGCGGCGAAGACGGCGCCGGGTCGAAGGCGTACGCCGCGATCGCGGCCCACGCCGCCAACAAGAACGAGGCCAGCGCCGGCGCACGCCAACGCGACAATTGCGCCGCCACCGGCCAGCCGACCACGCGCGGGCGCCACAGCAACAAGGCCGCGCTCAACAGCATCGGCAGCAGCACCGCGGCCGCGGTCCAGCCGCTGCCGTAGACCTCGTCGAGCGGCACCGTGCGTCCGTCCGGACGCAGCCAGCGATGCAGGCCGATGCCGATCGCCAAGACCCAGGCCCACAGCCAACCGCTGTGCGCGAAACCGAGCTCGGGCCCGGCACGCTCGCGCAGCGCGGCCAGGCTGCGCGCGCCGCACAGCGCGTACACCGTCCAGGCCAGCCACCCCAGAGCGGCGAACGGCTGCCGGTGCGCTTCGACCTGGGCGAACAGCAGCGGCACCGCCGCGAGCAAGGCCAGGGTCGCGGTCGCCGACAGCGCGCGCCAATCGTGGCGACGGAACACCTCGGCCGCGGCCAGGCCGGTCGCGGCGACCAGCATCAGTACGGCGTCGACGCGTTCGCGCGCTGCGACAAATTCGGCGATCTCGCTGCCGACCGCGCCCAGCCACCAGGCCAGTCCCCAGACGTAGTACGGCAGCGCCAGCCGCGGCGCGGCGCTGCGGCGATGGCTCCAGGCGCTGGCGAAACCGGCGGCGGCGATCAGCAAGGCGCCGGCGAAGCTGGCGTTGAGCAACGGCCGCTGCGCGTCCCAGACCGCATCGCTGGCGCCGATCGCGAATGCGAACGCGGCGGCCAGTTGCAGGCCGGCGCCGGTCAGTTGCGGCAGCAGGCGCCGCTGGCGCAGCCCCAACCAGACCAGGGCCGCGCCTTCCAGCGCGAACACGCAGGCGGTGGCCTCGGCGGCCAACGCCAGTGGGATGGCCAGGGTCGCGAAGCCGACCGCAAGCAAGGCATAGGGCGTGGCCAGGCCGAGGAAGCGCGGGTCGCGACGCAGGCCGGCGGCCAGCAGCGCGTACAGCGCGCCCAGGCCCAGGGCGCAGAACGCCAGCGGCATGCGCTCGCCTTCGAGCAAGCCGGCCTGCAGCGAGAACGCGATCAACGGCGTGCCGAACACCAGGCAGCCGTCGATCAGATCGCGCCGGTCGGCGGCGCGGCGGCGCGCGTACAGCACCGGGATCAGCAGGTAGAAGGCGAAGAACAGCAGCAAGAAGGGTTCGCTGCTGGCGAAATGCTCGGGCCGGTAGCGCAGCACGCCCCACAAGGTGCCGATGCCCCAGGTGAAAGCGAAGCCGAGCAGGTTCAGCGCGCGCCACGGCCGCCACCAGGCGATGGCGAAGATGCCGGCGTTGAGGACGGCGTAGTAACCGAACAGGGCGACATGGTTGCCCGAGCCGGTCGACAGCCAGATCGGCGCGAGGAAACCGGCCAGTATCGCCAGCACCGCCAACGCCAGCGCGTTCTGCCGCACCGCCAGCACGCCGGCGCCGGCGACCAGGGCCACGCTGAGGCCGAACGCGGCGCCGGCCGGGATCATGCCGTAAAGCTTGAACGCCGCGAACACCACCAGCAGCAGCACGCCGATCGCACCGCCCTGCAGGCTCAACGCGAACGCGCGCTTGCGCTCGCGCTGGCGCCAGCCGAACACCAGCCCGGCCGTCGCCGCCAGGGCCACGCCGCTCAGGCGCAACTCCATCGGCAGGCGCATCCAGCCTTGATCGCTGGCGTACTTGAGCAAAGCCGCGACGCCGGCGAACAGCACCAGCACGCCGACCTTGACCGGCACGTTGCCCTCGCTGAACCAGCGCCGCAACCAGCGCAGGCCGAGGGTGAACACATCCGGCGGCGGCGGCGCGGCCGGCGCGCGCGGCGACGCCGGGCGCGGCGGCAACGTGGGCGGCG
>NZ_HG424558.1 GCF_000336385.2 Lysobacter antibioticus HS124
GTCATGGAGCTCCATCGGGGTCTGCCGGGGGAAGCGGCAGACTAGGAGCAGCCCGTCAGTGATCGTGGCGAATGCCAGAAAAATTCTGGCATGCCATTTTTCTGTCAGTTCCAGCGTCGGGTAGGGACTTCTTGTTGGGCGCGGCGCAAAGCAGTGGAGACCGTCTTGCGCGAAGAGGAGAAGCCTTGGACATCCGGTCCGAACCACTCTTTCGTCCGGACGTCGATGGCGAGACCAATCTGTGCGGCGTTGGGGCGGCCGGCGACCGCGTAGGTCTCGGGCGCCGCCTCGGCGAGCAGGTCGGCCATTGCAGCGATGACGATGTCGCGATTCAGATCGACAGCAGCGCTCCCGCGCGACCAGTCTGCTGCGCGACTCTTCCGAAGGGGGACATCTTGTAGTTCGCTGAATCCGATCTGCGCAAGCCAGAACCGCAGGCTGTGCTCATGGATACCAACGCGTCCCTGTTTGATCAGATCATCCACGGACGAGCCAGTGGCCGACTCCTTGCCCGGCACTCCGCCTGCGCCGGAATCCGACCATTCCAGCCGTCCATCCCGGAGGGCGCTGATGAGGGCCGAGCGCTTAACCTCGAAGATGTCGTGGCTGGCGTACATCGAGTCCAACTCCTCGAGCGTGATTCCGCTCCAGAGCGCGACCGCGTAATCGATACAAACGGTGCCGGTCAGGTTCGCTTGGTCAGCGTGGATCGGCGAAGGTGGGGTGTCTGCGGAGGTCATGGTCGGTCCTGCTATGGGGGGACTCGTGACGATGGTGACGATGACCTTCCAGCACAAGCCCGCATGCCTCTCGATCTTCTGTTCTTTGCCGCTAATCGCAGGTCCAGATGAATCGTCACCACCCTCACAACCATCACCGATTGGTTCGGCGTAGACAGTTTGATAGCGAAATGGGTAACCCGAGGCTACGAAAAAACTTAAGTCCACAGGCGGGCGAGACCGACGTGATGGTCGTGACGGTCGTGATGGTGTATCCGCACCTACGGCTAGGGACGAACAACAAGAACGTCGGCCAGCGGGATGCTCCCGTGACGGTGGTGACGGTTGTGATGGTGTATCCGGGCCTGCAACTACGGCCGAAAACAGAAGGTCGCCGCCGCCGAACGACACTTCGCCGCTGGGTCTATCTGGGCGTCGGGCGCGTTGCTGCACCCCGCGCTCGTGGACAGGTGTCGGATAGTGGGCCGGGCATCGCCCGGCTCACCGTCGGCCTACCCGGTTGCGCTGCCGCTACCGGGCTGCTCGGTCTCGGCCAGGATGTGGTACACCCGCTCTGCCTTTCCTTCCTTAGTAGAAGTCAGCGAGTAGCCCTTCTTTCGGACCGTGCCGGCAAAGAACCCCCGCACCGAGTGCGCCTGCCAGTTCGTCGCCGCCATGATCTGCGGGATGGTCGCGCCCTCGGGGCGGCTGAGCAGGCCGACCACCAGATCCAGCCGGTTCCGACGGTGCGCAGGCGTCGGCATTGGGGCGACTTGACCGGGTTGGGGCTGCATTGCCTCGCTGGCGTCGGCCTTGGCCTCCGGGCTGGCGGCCTTCG
>NZ_HG424559.1:0-45326 GCF_000336385.2 Lysobacter antibioticus HS124
GCGGCCATGCCGCGCGCCCGAGCGGCCCGCGTCCGGGCGGCCCGCGCGGTGGCGGGCGTCCCGGCGGCGGACGCGGCCCGCGCGGCTGAGTCGTACCGGCCGACATCACTTCACGGGGCGCTACGGCGCCCCGTGTCGTTTCCGTGCCTGCGCTTTTCTCGACCGAGCGCGGCGTGAGCCCGTGCTTGCAGGAGCGGGCGTAAGCCGCGACCGAAGCCCGATTCGCCAACGTCGCCGACCGGCGCCTGGCGGGGCGCGGACGGCTTCGATAGCCAGGCCGATCCGTGGCTGCGAAGGCGACCCGGCACTCATCGCCTTTGCCGACGCCGGCGACCGGAGCCTGACAAGCCGCAGGCGGCTGCGGTAGCGCGGGACGATCCGCGGCTTCGGAATCGTGCGCGGTATTTCGCCGCTTCGGTTGGTCGCGGCTTGCGTCGCGCCCGCCTGAGTGTGCCAGTGCGCACTTGTCCATGCGGCATTGCGGCAAATCGCTGCCGTAAAACTTTCATGCGCGCCCTTCGCCGCTACGCAAGCCGCACCGTTGCTGGCCGCGCGATTTTCATGACGGCCCATGCATTGACGCCCGACGGATCGTCCTGCGCGTAATCGGCGCGCGTCGCCGCGGCCGGCAGCAACGATGCCGCCGCGGACCGCGTTCTCGCACCCCGCCCCGCACCGATCGGAGGACTGTTCATGCGCATCGCGAAATGGCTGTTGCTGTTGTTCTGCCTGGGCCTGCATTCGACCGCCGGCGCAGTCGTCGCCGGCGGCATGGTCGCGATCGACCGCAAGTGGCCGGCCACTGCGTCGGGCTACAGCGATCGCGACATCTATCTCGCCGTCACCCAGGAGCCGGGCAACAGCGGCTACACCTACTGGGCGCATCAGTTCTATTTCAAGAACGGCGACGGCGGCTACATCGGCCTGCAGCAACGCGCCGGCAGCGAGAAGGCGTTGAACTTCTCGATCTGGAAGGCCACCGGCTGGACCGCCGAACCCGACGCCCAGTGCGGTTACTTCGACCACGAAGGCAGCGGCGTGCAATGCTGGATTCCCTACGCCTGGGCCCAGGGACGCAAATACAAGCTGCGCCTGGTCAATGAGTCGCAGGCGCGTTGGGCGGCCTACGTCACCGACATGCGCAGCGGCGCCAGCCGCAAGGTCGCGACCATCCAGGTCCCGACCGCCTGGGGCGGGCTCAATGAAACCACGGTCGAGTTCCTCGAGAATTACGCCCAGGGCAGCGACCAGTACGCCAGTTGCGCGCAGGTGCCGGCGACCAGTGCGGTGTTCTTCCGCCCGGCCTCGGTCAACGGCAGCGTCGCGCCGCTCAGCAGCACGGCGAAGAACTACGGCAACTGCGCGACGATCGCACGCTCGGCCTGCACCGACCAGCAAGATTGCATCGCCGCCGACAACAAGTACGGCACGCTCGGCTCGCCCAAGGTTCTGCTCAATACCTACAGCGGCTATTGCCTGGATACGCTCGCCGGCGGCAGCCGCGCCGGCTTGTGGAGCTGCGCCAGCAACAACGCCAATCAGCTGATCGAGCGCGACGACGGCTTCCGCCTGTTGATGCGCAACCGCACGCAATGCCTGCAGGTCGCCGGCAACGGCGAGGTCGCCCTGGCGGCCTGCGACAACAGCTCGGCCCAGCGCTGGATGCCGATGCCGGGCAGCGACGGGCTGTACAACGTCGGCAGCGACACCTGCCTGGACCCGCTCGACAATGCGGCCCAGGGCGCGTACTTGCGCGTCTACAGCTGCCTGAGCAACGGCTACCAACGCTGGAAGCTGAATCCCTGAGCCCACGGCGCCGCAGCGCGATCACGCCGCTGCCGGGCCGATTCCCACCGCCGCCGCGATGCATCGCGGCGGCGGCGGCGCCATGTGACGCGCGCCTGGGCGACCGCCGGCGGGTCGCCCTACCCGGTCCGCGCGCTTACAGCCCCAATTCGCTGAGCCCGGGATGTTCGTCCGGTCGACGGCCTTGCGGCCAATGGAACAAGCGATCCGCGGCCGCGATCGGACGATCGTTGATGCTGGCCACCCGTACCGCCATCAGGCCGTCGTCGCCGAACTCCCAATTCTCGTTGCCGTAGCTGCGGTACCACTGCCCGGCGTCGTCGCGCCATTCGTACGCGAAGCGAACGGCGATGCGATGGCCCTCGAAGGCCCAAAGCTCCTTGATCAGGCGATAGTCGAGCTCACGGTCCCACTTGCGGCGCAGGAAGGCCACGGCGGCCTCGCGCCCCTGCACGAACTCGGCGCGGTTGCGCCAGCGCGTGTCGACGCTGTAGGCCAGCGCGATCCGCTCGGGATCGCGCGAGTTCCAGGCGTCCTCGGCCAGGCGGACTTTTTCGATCGCGCTGTCGCGGCTGAACGGCGGCAAGGGGGGACGGGTGTTCACAGGCGGCTCCGACGTTGTGTAGACAGGATTGTCTACATTCAATCTAGGCCATGTAGACAGATTTGTCTACATGGCTGGCACAGGGTGGACCCATCGGTCTACCATGCCGCCATGACCCGCGATATCGCCCCCGAAACCGCCGCCCTGCCCGCGCGCGAGCGCATCCTGCGCACCGCGCACGATCTGTTCTATCTGGAGGGCATCCGCGCTACCGGCATCGACCGGGTGATCGCCGAGTCCGGCGTCACCAAAGTCACCCTGTACAGGCATTTCCCGAGCAAGAACGAGCTGATCCTGGCTTTCCTGAAGTACCGCCACGAACGCTGGATGACCTGGTTCGATGCCGCCCTGCTGCGCCACGGCGCGCAGCACGCCGGCGCGCAGGCGCTGGTGCCGGCCTTGGCCGAATGGTTCGCTCATCCGCACTATCGCGGCTGCGCTTTCATCAATGCGGTGGCCGAAATCGGGCCGGCGCTGCCCGAAGCGGTGGTTTGCGCGCGCCGGCACAAGCAGGAGCTGGCCGAGCGCATCGCCGCGCTGCTGCCGGCGGACGCGCCGCAACGCGAGCTGCGCGCGCGCGCGCTCGCCCAGGCGGTCGACGGCGCGATCGTGCGCGCGGCCAGCGAGACCGATCCCGGCCCGGCCCTGGAAGCGCTCGCGTTCTCAGTCCGAACGCTTAGCCCGTCACAGCCCTGAGCGACCGGGTCCGCGACTTCACACAGACGCCATCGAGTCTTCGCCGACCCGGTCCAGACTGATCCCGCACTCCCCCTGCGAGACGGTCATGAATCACGATTCCCGTTCTTACGACTGCGATCTGGTCGTCGTCGGCGCCAGCTTCGCCGGCGCCGCCTGCGCCCTCGCCGCCGCGCGCGCAGGCCTGCGCGTGGTCGTGCTCGAACGCAAGCGCGACCCGGGCGAGAAACTGCGCACCACCGGCATCGTGGTCAAGGAAGCCGCGGAACAGACCTGGCTCAGCCGCGCCCCGGCGGGCTGCCTGCACCGGGTCGAGCGCGTGCGGTTGTATTCGCCCAAGCTGCGCAGCATGGCGCTGAGCGCGCCGGGCTACTACTTCCTCACCACCGACACGCCACGGCTGATGCGCTGGCTGGCCCAGGACCTGGTGCGTCATGGCGTGGATCTGCGCCTGGGCGCCTCGTTCACCCAGGCCGAGCGCGACGGCGAAGGCTGGCGCGTCGAAGGCGTCGGCCGCGCGCGTTTCCTGGTCGGCGCCGACGGCGCCAAGTCGCGCGTCGCCGAGCGCACCGGCCTGGGCCGCACCCACGAGTTCCTGTACGGAATCGAGTACGAGTTCCCCGGCGCCAGCCTGCCCGAGTCCGGCGCCCTGCACTGCTTCGTCAGCAAACGCTACGCGCCCGGCTATATCGGCTGGGTCGCGCAGAACCCGACCGGCGTACAGGCCGGGCTGGCGCTGCGCCACGACGCCGAGCACGCGCGCGTGCCGGATATCGACGGCTTCCTGGAACGCGTGCGCGGCGTGGTCGGGCTCGACCCGGCGATCGCGCCGACCGCGACCCGCGCCGGCCTGATCCCCTGCGGCGGCCCGGTGTTTCCGCTGGCGCGCGACGGCGTGATGCTGACCGGCGACGCCGCCGGCATCGTCTCGCCGGTCACCGCCGGCGGCATCCACTCGGCCTGGGCGCACGGCGAAACCCTGGGCCAGGCCATCGCCCTGCACGCGCTCGGCCAGGGGCCGGCGCCGGAGACCATCGCCCGCGACGCCGCGCCGCGCTTCCGGCGCAAGCGCGCGCTGCGCTGGGCTTTCGATCACTTCCAGTTCGACTGGCCGTTCGACCTGTTGCTGCACTCCCCCCCGTTGCGCTGGGCCGCCGAGCAGGTGTATTTCCACAAGCGCGGCGTACGCGGCGCGGATGCGCCGGACAGCGCCGGCGAGCTGGACCGCAGTTGGCCGCGCGGCGGCTGAGCACCGGCGCAAATCAGAGGAGGCGGTGGATGAAACGATGGCTGGCGGGAGGAGCGGTACCGGCATGGGCGTTGGCGGGCGCGATGCTCGCCGGATCGGGCCTGGCCGCTCCGGCGCAAGCGCAGTCGGGGCGAATCGGATCGGAGCCGTCCGTATCGCAGCAGTCCGCGGCGAAGCAGCCCTCGCCCAGGCAATCCGGACCGGAGCCGTCGGCGACCGGGCCGGCCGCCACCCCGCCCGCTGCGCTGCAAGCGACGCCCGACGCGCGCCGGCGCGACGTGCTGTTGAGCGAAGGCGCCCGGCGCCAGGCGCTGCGTATCGCCAAGACCGCATCGTTGCAGGGGCCGATCCAAGGCGTGCGCATGCTCGCCGATTCCGGGCCCGCCGCCGCGCGCTACCTGTTGCTGGAACTCGACTCGGCCAGCCGCGAAGACGGCGGCGCCGGCTACTGCGGCGCCGGCGTCGAGACCGACCTGATCTGGCTGGCCCTGGACGCGGCCTGGGCGGTGCGCAAACACGACGCCTACCGCATCGCCTCCTGCCTGGAACCGCTGGAACCGCTGGCGCGCGACGATCGCGACGACGGCTCCGTACGGGTCACCCTGCTGCGCTACGGCCGCGACGGCGCACCGGACCGCGAAGTCAGCGTGCGCTATGACGCCGCCGAACCGGACCAAGGCCTGCAGGTGCACGATCGGGTGCGCTGATTGCTCTTCCTCAGCAGCACGGCGAGCATGCGCGTCACGCGGTCGCCGTGGTTCGCGGCCCACGCCGCTCCTACGGGCGCAACGTCGCATCCCCCGAACGGCGCAAGCCGCCGCAGCAGCGCACAGAGCGAGCGTTAGCAACGCCAATCGTCGAAACCGCGGCTCTCCCTGGGTAGGAGCGGCGCAAGCCGCGACATCGAACCCGCGCCCGGCGACACCGCGATCTGAGCCCCTAGGGTCGCGACTTGCGCCGCTCCTGCCCCATAGCGACGCAGCCTCTGTAGGAGCGGCGCAAGCCGCGACAACCGGAGGGACGCGCGCAAACGCCACCTCCGGAGGCGGGCGTTTCAGGCCAGCTCGAACCGATCCCCGTCCAGCATCGCCGGGAAGCGTTCGCGGTGTGCGGCCAGTTCGGCGGCCTGCAGGGTCGTGGTGACCACGACTTCCTCGTCGGTGCATTCGCTGACCGGATGACCGAGGAAATCGATCACCGCGCTGTCGCCGGAATAATGCAGGCCGTTGCCGTCGTTGCCGACCCGGTTCAGGCCGACCACATAGCTCAGGTTCTCGATCGCCCGCGCGCGCAGCAGGGTCTTCCACGGATACGCCCGCGCCGACGGCCAGTTGGCGACGTACAGCAGCAGGTCGTAGTCCAGCGCGCCGGAGCGCTCGACGTCGTAGCGGTTGCGCGAAAACACCGGGAAGCGCAGGTCGTAACAAACCATCGGGCAGATCCGCCACCCCTTCCACTCCACGGTCAGGCGCTCGCGGCCGGCCGCATAGCGCTCGTGCTCCTTGGCGTAGCGGAACAGATGGCGCTTGTCGTAAGTCGACAACGCTCCGTCCGGAGTCGCGAACAGCAGGCGGTTGAACACGCCGCTCTCGGTGCGCAGCTGCACGCTGCCGGTCACCGCCGCATCGAGCCGGGCCGCCTGCTCGCGGATCCAGGCCACGGTCGGCCCGTCCATGGTCTCGGCATCGCCGATCGCCTCGTTGCTGAAGCCGCTGGTGAAGGTCTCCGGCAATACGACCAGGTCGGTCAGGCCGCGCAGCGAGCCGATCAGATGACCGTAGTACTCGCGGTTGCCGGCCGGATCGTGCCAGCGGGTGGCGCCTTGCACCAGGGAAACGCGCAGATCGTTCATGCGGAAGCGAACGCTGTGGAGGATGGCCCCATTATGGCCCGGACGGACGCCGGATGGCGCGCCGGCCCGGCAGTCGCGGCACCGGCCGCGGCCAACCGAAACGGTGCCGCACCCGCCGCCGGCCGAAGCCAGGCGAACCGGAGGCTGGCAAAACCGGACGGTCCGCGGCAGCGGAGGCGGACGTGGTGCTTCGTCGCGTCGGTCGGTCGGTCGCGGCTCACGCCGCTCGTGCAAGAAACGGCTGCCGGCGCGCGAACGAAAACGCCGCCGGTTCCCCGGCGGCGTCCGATCGCGTCCGGCGATACCGGCCGGCTCAGCCGACCTTGATGTCGAGCACCGGCACGGTGACCTTGGGCAGCAGGCGCTGGGTGAACAGCTTGTCCTGGTAGTACTTGATCTTGTCGCACTTCACCGGATGCGGGATGCCTTCGTACAGGAACACCTCGGTGTCGAAGCCCATCGCCTTGAGCTCCTGCGGCAGCATCAGCGCGCGCCGCTCTTCCGACTCGCTGCGCGAGACTTCCTTGCCGCGGGTGATGTTCTCCTTGCGCACGGTGGTGTAGCCGAGCATTTCGGAGTAGTCGTTGGCGTCCTGCTGCTCGCGCGGCGCGTAGATGATCTGCAGCGCGTGGTTGGTGATGATGGTGCGCGAGACGTCCTTGCCGTAAGTCGCGTCCAGCTGCGACATGCTCTGGATGATCGGCAGCAGGCGGATGTTGTAGCCGGCCATGTACGACACCGCCGAGGCGATGATGTCGACCTTGCCGATCGAGGTGAACTCGTCCATCAGCAACAGGCACTGATGCTTGAGCTCGGGGTTGTTCTGCGGCAATTCGCGGGTGTTGAGGTTGATGATCTGGCTGAAGAACAGATTCACGATCAGCCGGCTTTCGGCCAGCTTGTTCGGCTGGATGCCGACGTAGATCGTCATCTTCTTCTTGCGCAGGTCGGTCAGCAGGAAGTCGTCGGTCGCGGTGGCCGCGTCCAGGACCGGGTTGATCCAGGGGTTCAGCGGCTCCTTGAACGTGCCCAGGATCGAGGCGAAGGTCTCGTCGGCCTGCGACAGCATGTTGGCGAACGCCGACTTGGCGTTGCTGCTCAGGAACGGCCGCTCGGAGAGGCCCTTCAGGAACGGCTTGAGCTCGCTCTTGCCGTCGCCCGAGGACAAGCGGTAGACCGCGCCCAGGGTCGGCGCGGTCGCGAACGGGAAACCGACCTTCTGCGCGTCGTCGTAAGCCTCGAACAGGTACAGGGTGAAGGCCATGAAGGCGTTGCGCGCCTGGCTGACCCAGAACTTCTGATCGTCCGAACCGTCCGGATACAGCATCGCGGCGATGCTCATCAGGTCGGAAACACGGAACGCCGGATCGTTGGACACGTAGGTCAGCGGGTTCCAGCGGTGGGTGCGGCGGTCTTCGGCGAAGGGGTTGAACAGGAAGATCTCCTGCCCCTGCTGCGAACGCCAGCCGCTGGTCAGGTCGAAGTTTTCCTGCTTGATGTCCAGCACCACCATCGAACCCTGATAGTTCAGCAGGTTCGGGATGACGATGCCCACGCCCTTGCCGGAGCGGGTCGGCGCGGCCAGGATCACGAACTGCTGGCCGCTGAGCTGGACCAGTTGGCCGTTGAACTTGCCGACCACGATGCTGGTCGGGCTGGACTTGAACATGCCCTTGGCCGACAGGTCGCCGGCCTTGGCGAAGCGCGCGTCGCCGTGCATCGACTTCTTCTGCGGCTTCAGCATCAGCGCGACCAGCACCAGGTAGCCGATCAGCGGCGCGCCGTAGCCGATGAAGCCGCCGGCCTTGATCTTGCCCGCGTAAGGCTTGTACTGCGGCAGGTCGAGGACCTTGAGGTAATCGAGATAGGTGCTCCACTTGAGCGCCGCGGTATCGATCTTCATCAACATCAGCGTCACGTATCCCGACAGATACGTCCCCGCGGCCAGTACGAGTACCAGAATCGCCAGGGCGAAAATAAGCTTCCCTTTCACGTAATGTTTCCTGCTTGGAATCCCCGAACCCGCTGTCGGTCAGCGTCGCCTCCGGCCGGGCCGCGTGGTGGACGGGGCCGGCGGGCGCGATGCGGCCATGATATCCGGCGCGGGGGCTCCGCTGGAGGCCAGTTCGCGCTCCCATTGCTCCAGCCACAGCCGGGCGTCGCTGAGGGTCAGTTCCTGACGCAATTTGAGCCCGGACGAGGACAGCACCGCATAGGCGTAGATGTCGTCCTCTTCGTAGTCGGCGTCGCGGGTCAGGGCCACGATCTGATAGTGGCCGCGGGTCTGGATATGGTGTCGGTACTCGTTCATTCGGCCTCCTGGCCGGCGCGCCCTGCGGCGCGCCGGGCGCGGTCAGTCGCGGTCCTTGAACAGACTGCGCATCAGCGAGGGCTCGCGGCGCTCCTCGCGGTTTTCGTTGTGGCGATCGTCGCGGGGTTCGTCGCGGCCGGGCCGGCGCTCCTGATCGCGCTGCAGCTCCTGCAATTGGCGCTCGCGCTCCAACTGCGCGAACAACTGGGTGGTGCGCTCCATCGACTGCGCCGCCGCCTGGGCGGTATCGACGTGCGCGATCCTCCGGCCGGGCGCGTCCGGCTCGCCCTCGACGGCGAAGCTGCGCGCGCCGTCGCGGCTGAGCGCGACGTGGTCGACGCTGCGCAAGCCGCCGGCGCGCGCCTCCAGGGCCAACGCCGCGGCCAGATTGTCGCGCTGCTCGGTCGGGTAACTGCGCAGCGCGTCCTGCTTGTCCAGGCAGACCCGAACCCGGGCGTAGAAGTCGTGATGCGGATGACTGGGGCTGCTGAGCAGATTGCGCTGCTCGGCGCGGCGCAGGTCGTCCAGCGTTTGCGTGCCTGCGCCTTCCGGCACGGCCAGGCGCGGTTCCTGAGCGTTTGCGTTCATCGCCGAACCTCCGGTTCGTTGCGCCCGCGATCGCCGCCGATCGGAGCCGATTTCGACTGCAGCCGTCCCGCAGGCCGATGCTCGCGCAAGCGCTGCGGGGGTTCAAGCCGCCCGCGCCGCGCGACGGCCGGAGCCGACGCGCGGCGGAACGTGGCAGCGACAGGCCCGACCTCCCTAGCGGTCGGACCTGCCCTGCCGCCTCCGCCCTCCGTGGCGGAGTCGACCTCCCTGTCGCGGGCATCGCCTCCCTGTCCGACGCATTCCCTTGCGCCTGCGATGCCCATCCCGCGTCGGCCGCAGGTCCGCCCTCCACCGGGATCACGGACCTGCCGCCGAAACGAGCCGTTCGGATCGCGGCGCAGCCCGCCGCGATCCGTGTCCTGCGCCGGCGTCCCGCCTCGCGGGCGCCGGCCTCACCTCATGCGATCACCATCCGCGGCCCGGTTTGCTGGCGCGCGTCCAGGGTCTGCTGCGGCTCGGCCAGGGTCTGGGCCTGCGCCGGCGCGTCCTGCTGCAGGCGCTGGCTGGACTGTTCGACGCTCTGCGCCACGGCCTGGCCGCGGTCGGCGAACACGCGGTGATGGGCCGGGTCCTGCAGGCCGCCCTGGACCGCGAACAGGCCGCTGCCGTTGAGATTGGGCACCACGTGGTCGATCCGGTTCATGCCGGCCACGCGCGCCTCGTAGGTCAGCGTGCCGGCGGCGCGCTCGAGTTCTTCGCGGCTGCGCAGGCCGGCCTGCGGGCCGAGCCGTTCCAGGCCTTCGACCGCCTGGCGGTACATGGCGTAGTTCGGATGCGCCGGATTCGACAGCAGCGGCGCAGCGTCGGCGCGACCGAGCTGGGCCAGGGTGTTGCGCCCGGCGATGCCGTCGGCCTCGAGCCCGTGCGCGCGCTGGAACGCCAGCAAGGCCTGGCGCGTGCGATCGCCGAACTCGCCGTCGGCCTGCAGCGGACGGCCCTGCTCGTCGCGGTACCCCAGACGGTTGAGGTTTTCCTGCAACGCAAGCACCTGCTCGCCGCGTTCGCCGCGACGCAATACGCCTTCGTCGCGCTGCGCGCTGCGCGCGCGGTCGTGGGCATGATCGTGATCGTGGCCGTGATCGCGCGCGCCGACGCTCTGGCGCCGGTTCCAGAAATCTTCGGGGTTGATGTTGCGTCCCTGCGCGTCCTTCATCTGGTAATGCACGTGCTGGGCGTACTGGTCGGCGCCGCGCGGCCCGCGTCCGCCCATGGTGCCGATCTCGGTGCCGGGTTCGACGTGCTGCCCGACCACCACCGACTGGCGATCGGTGTGCAGCAGCTGATGCAGATTGCCCTCGCCGTCGCGGATGCCGATGGTGCCGAAGCGGCCGCCGACGAATTCCACCGTGCCGGCGACCGGCGAATGAATGCGCGGGTGGGTCAGGTTCACCCCGCTCTGGCCGCCGACATAATTGAAGTCTGAGCCGCCGTGCGGGCCGCCCTCGCGGTGCTCGCCGTAGTGCCCGGTGATGTGCGGCGAACGGCCCTGCTGCGGGGGCAGGATCGTGTTCATGGCATCTTGGTAAGACATGGAAGTCCTCGAAGCGGGTTCGTTGGCGCCGGTCACAGCGAGTCGTCGCGCATGCGGTACAAGGTCCAGCAGTCGCCCTTACGGAAGAAATACGACAGCTGGTAGTCGGTGTCGGGCTTGGCCAGCATCACTTCCTTGTCGCCGTTCAACTCGCTCTGGCTCAGCGCCAGCCCGTCCTGCTTCTGCCGGGCGGAGCTCGGCATCAACGGAAACTTCAACTTTTCGCCGTCGAGCAGCGCCGTCACGGGCCTGGGCTCCGGGTCGGCATTGGCATCCAGGGTTTCGCTCTGCAGCGGACGCTTGGTGAAGGCCTTCTGCACCGCGGGGTCGTCCATGAACGCGACCAGGAAGGCATCGAAATCCTGCGAAGGACAGACGATGCCGCCGACGCCCTTGGCGAGGGCCGGCTTGTCCGCCGCGGCCTGGCTCTTGGACGCGACCTCGCAGCCGCCCAGGGCGAACAGCGCGGCCAGCAACAACAGGGACGGGATGCGTTTCATCA
The DNA here is from genome assembly GCF_000336385.2 of Lysobacter antibioticus HS124. Lineage (GTDB taxonomy): Bacteria > Pseudomonadota > Gammaproteobacteria > Xanthomonadales > Xanthomonadaceae > Lysobacter > Lysobacter firmicutimachus. The sequence continues at coordinate 11,161 of NZ_HG424559.1, forward strand.
CTCGGGTTCTCCAAAGTACTGCGGACGATCGCGGCGGAGCTTCGGACTCCGCCGCCTGCGGCGACGAGCTTACCGGCCGCCGACGACCGGCTCGCGGCACCGCTTCACGCTTGCCGATGTGCGATCACGGTTGCAGATCGCCGTTCACCCGCAGCCGGAACGGTTGCGGGCGGTCGCGGCCTTCGCCGAGCGCGTACTGCCCGCTCACCGTGAGGCCGGCATCGCGCCAGGCGAAACCGGCCGGGTCCTCCCCGACCCAGGCCGATACCGCCCCGCTCGCACCGGGCACGCTCAGCGGCGCCTGCGCCAGGGTCGCGCCGCTGCGCGCATCCAGCTTCAACGCATGCAGCACGGTCTGCGACAGGCTCTGCTGCGCCTGGGTGTCCGATTGCAGCAGCACGTACAGCGCCCCGCCTTCGCCCACGCAGTGAGTGGCCCGGCTTTGGTGCATGTCCGCCGGCAAGTCCAGGCTGCGCACCCACACCGGCCGTCCCGAAGTTTCGGCGAGGTAGACCACCGGCCGCGGGTTCATGCCGTCTTCGTCGGTGGCCGCGCCGACCACGCACTGCCGGTTGCCGCCGATCGACTCGCTGGCATAGGACGAGAAACCCGCCGGAATCTCCGCCGCCGTAGGCGGCATCGCGACGGCCGGCTCGGTCCGCGCGGCGGCAGCGTCGGGGGACTGCGCTGCCTGGCTCGCTGCGGACACGGCGGCCGCGCGCTCGCCGGCGGGTTCCGCCGCGCAGGCCGTCAGCGCCCACCCCAGGGCAGCCAGCGCCAGCAGCGGAACCAGGGAATCGATCTTCATCGCCTTGCCATCCTCATTCAGACCCGTCTTCGGCACATCGTCGCGCTCACATCGATTCTGCGAGCCGGAATGGCGCGTCCGCCGTATCGGCGGCGAACGCGCCAGACCGGGCCGCACCGACCGCTCCCGCCTCCCCGCGTGAGCGACCGGTCACCCTTGGTCGTCCTTGACCGTCGTCCCTGACTCAACAGCGGATGGTCAGACCATCACCGGCCGCTGCTGGCGCTCCTGCTGCTGTTGCTGCTGCTGAGCCTGCTGCGGCACGTCCTGCTGCAACTGCTGGCTGGTCTGCTGCACGGTCTGCGCGACCGCCTGGCCGCGATCGACGTGGACGCGATGGTGGGCCGGGTCGGCGACATCGCCCTGGACCGCGAACAGGCCGGTGCCGCTGGCGTTCGGCACCACGTGGTCGATCTTGTTCAGACCGCTGACGCGCGCTTCGTAGGTCAAGGTGGCGGCGGCGCGCTCCATGTCTTCGCGATTGCGGAAGCCGCCGTTCGGGCCCAGGCGCTCCAGGCCTTCCACCGCCTGGCGGAACATCGGGTTGTCGCGGTTGGCCGGATCGGCCAGCGAACCGGTGCGCGCCGGCTCGGCCTGCGCCGGCTGCTGGCGCTCGGCCGGCTGCTGATCGCGCTGCGGCTGCGCGTTGCGCAGGGCATTGAGCGTGTCGCGCCCGGCGATGCCGTCGTCGGTGAGACCGTTGGCGCGCTGGAACGCCTTCAACGCCTCCTCGGTACGCCGGCCGAAGTGGCCGTCCGGATTGAGCTCGCCGCCGGCCGCATCGCGGTAGCCCAGACGCTTGAGCGTTTCCTGCATGTCCTGCACCGCCTGGCCGCGCTCGTTGAGCTTGAGCACGCCGTCGGCCATCGCATCGCGGCTGCCGCGACCCTGCGTCTCCGGCAGGTTCACCTGGCCGCGCGCCAGCCCCTGCATCACTTCCGGGGTCAGCATGCGCTCCCACTCGGCGACCGCGGCGCGGCGCTCGGGCAGATGGTTGCTGCCGCCGTTGATGTCGCGGGTCGCCGCGCGCACGTCGAACTGGTGGCCGTGCGGCACCACTCGGCTCTGCCAGTAGTGCACCGCGATGTTGGCGGCATTGGTGCGGTCGGCGGCGAGGTCCGGGTTGCGGGTCAGGTCCAAGCCGAGTTCGCGCGCGGCGCGCTCGTAGTTGTCGCGGCCGGTCAGCTGCACGTAGCCGCGGCCGTGGAAACGCCAGCCGTCGCCCGGCTCGGTGTTGCCGAGGTTGTCGCGGCCCCAGCGGCCGCCGTAGATCTGCTCGGCGATCTGCTCGCGGCCGCCGTTCACGGCGGCGCGCGCCTCGGCCAGGGTGTCCATGCCGTTGCGGCCCGGGAACACTTCCAGCAGGCGTTCGGCGCTGTAGCCCAGGCCTTCGTGCATGCTGCGGAAGCGGCCCGACTCGACCTGCATCTGGCCCATGAACGCGGCCAGTTCGCGCGGATCGCGGATGCCGGCGTTATAGGCGTGTTGCAGCAGGAAATCGCGATTGCTCGGGTTCGACATGGTGTATTCCTCCTTGATGAAATCGTGGCGACGGCCGGACCTTCCCGGCCGTGTGATCAACTCTTGGCCGGCAGGCCGCTGCGATCGATGGCGTCGTCGCGGCCCCAGCTACGGGTGAACTTGAACAGCGCGTCGTCGATGTCGTCGACCACGCTGCCGGACTCGCAGGCCTGCACGCTGTCGGCCTTGGCCGCGCCGGCGGCGACGGTCATCAGGCCCTGCTCCTGCATTCCGGCTTCGCCGGAAATCGAATAGAAAATGCGCTTGCTGCCTGCGTCTTCGAACGAGTACGCGTAGCCGCCGCTGTTGCCGGCGAACCCCAGCTGAGTGCGCTTGAAGCGGCCCGCCGGCGCGCTGTTGTCGGCCGGGAAGCGGTACTCGGCGCGGCCGGCGCCCTGTGCGAAGTAGACGTAACCGGACTGCTCGTTGGCGCCCTTGGACGCGCAGATCGAAGCCAGCTGACCGCCGCCGAGCTTGCACGCGAACACGATGTCCTCGTTCGCCGCGCACAGCGAGCGCCCATCGCCGGCCGGCGCCGCAGCCGCCTCGGTGGCGGCGGGCGCGGCCGTCGCCGGCGCTGCGTCGGCCTCGCTCGCCGGCACGGTCGCGGCCGCGGCCGGCGCGGATGCCGCCGCGCTCTCGCCGCCCGGCGCAGTGGGCGAATTGCAGCCGGCCAGCACGGTCAACAACGCAAGGCCCAACAGGTTCGAAGCTTTCATGGCAGTTCCTTGATGATCGAGGTACGGAAAGACGCCGGGATCGGCGGGTTCGTTCGCAGGACGCAAGCGTCCCGGGGCGCGGTCACGGCGCCGGTTCGGATCGGGCGAAAGTCGGGGCGACGCACGGCGATGGCCGGCGCGCAGGCGGCGACGAAGCGGCCGGTTCGAACCAGGCGAGTCCGGGCACCCCGATCGCGATGCGAACGAGGCGCCGTCGGCTCAGACCGTATGGCTCTTCGGCTTCTGCTCCGGCGCCTGCGCCGCGAATTGCGACGCATCCTGCCCGGACTGGAAGGTCGATTGCTCGATCGGCTGCTGCGCCGCGTGGGCCTTGTCGACGTGCACGCGCTGATGACCGGGGTCGGTCAAGGCGCCCTGCACGGCGAACAAGCCGCCGCCATTGGCGGTCGGCACCACGTGATCGATGCGGCTCAGTCCGCTGACCTTGGCCTCGTAGGTCAAGGTCGCGGCTGCGCGCTCGAGTTCGGCGTGGCTCTTGAAGGCTTGCGGGCCCAGCTTCTCCAACCCGTCCACCGCGTTCTTGAACATGGCGTGGTCGGGATGGGCGGCATTCGACAGCAAGGGCGCGCGTTCGGCCTGCTTCAGCGCTTCCAGGGTCTTGGGACCGGCGATGCCGTCGTCCTTCAGGCCGTGGGCGCGCTGGAAAGCCTGCAACGCTTCCTTGGTTCGCTCGCCGAAATCGCCGTCGGCGCGCAGCGCATGGCCGCGCGCGTCGTGATAACCGAGCTGGTTGAGCGACTCCTGCAGGCCGCGCACGGCCGGGCCGCGTTCGTCCTGCTTGAGCAGCCCGTCGGCCAGCGCATTGCGCGCAGCGGCCGGTTCGCGGGCAGGCGCCCGCGTGTCGGCCTGTCCGATGGACACGCCGTGCTTCTTGATGTCTTCGATGATGCCGGGAAGCTTGCGTTCCCAGGCTTCGGCGTAGTTCTGGCAGTCCTTGGCCGCTTTCACGGTCCAGGCCTTGGCCGGGGTGACGCCGTTGACGGTGCGACGCGCGTTGTACAGATCGTGCGAGTCTTCGTCGATGTAGCGGTCCAGACGCTTGCCGGTGAACAGACCGTCGCGCATGCCCACCACCAGGATCTTGGCGGCCAGCTCGGGGTCTTTGGCGAGATCAGGATGCTTGACCAGCTGCCCGTTGAGGCCCAGCAGCTTGTCGAAAGTCTTGTAGTTGTAGTCGTGGGTCAGGTGCACATACCCGCGACCATAGAATTCTTCCCCGCCGCTGTAGCCCAGCTTGCGCGCCTGCGACCGGCCGAAATCTTCTTCCGGGGCGCTGAAATTGCGGGTTTCGTGCTGCGCCGTCGCCAGCATGTAGGCGATCTGGCGCGTATCGGTGACGCCGTTTTCGAGCGCGGTCTTGACGATGAGGTTGACCGACGAATTGCGGTCTATCCCAAAGCCCTCCGTGCTCCGGCCGTGGCCGTTGCTCATGGTGCTATCTCCTGTACGTGCATGTCATTGGAATTTGTTGTATCGCCGAGTCCATCGAGGGACCCGTGCGTTGCATGTACCAGCGTTGTGTGTGGCTGAAGATCAGCCGTGCCCTGTTCGCATCAGGGCTGGTGAAGCACCTCCTTCATCTCGCCGTCGACGAGCTTCTCGGTTCTCACCTTAACCCGATCCTGGCCTTCGGTCGAGTCTTCAGTGACACGTTCGACCAGCTTCGGCCGCCCACCTTCGATGGCGTATGTTTCGACGACGTGCAGGCAACAGCCATCGGTGGAGGTGGAAACAAGACGCCCGTCACGAACCAGGAACAGGCCATTGCTGCCGATGGTCAGATCGGAAAATTCCTGGTCGAACTCGAAGCTGTGCCGCGCCGGATCGTACAGATACACGTCGTAGGAAGCGGCGCCGTGCGCGCCCTCCTTGCCGGTCCACAGCAGCAGGTCGTCGTGGCCGTCGCCGTCGACATCGGCCAGCACCAGCGACGTGCCTTGCGGGAAGCGCTCATCGAGCGGACCGCGGTACAAGGTCTTGGCGCTGTCCAGATACAAGGCGTCCGGCTTGAGGCTCTGGCGCAGACTGCCGTCGCGCCGGCTCAGGCTCAATTCGACGCCTCGGTTGCACAGGCTCAGGGTATCGCTCTGCTCGATGCAGGCGGGCGCGGTAAGGCTCAGGCTCAGGTCGCCGGCCTCGACTTGCAGGGCGCCGGAGGCGTTGAGCTGGGCGGAAACAGAGATCGGCATGGACACTCCTGTGCTCGCCTGGCCGCTCCCCGCCGGCGACGCCGCAGCGGCGGGTGCGGGCGCAGGCGTGCCGCGGTCGGGCGCTTTGCACGCCACCAGGCCGCAGATCACGAACAGACAGACGGACTGAAATCGTTTCATCGCATGGTGACCGGTCTTGGGGCAAGTGTACGTCATGCGTGCGGCGCGAGCCGTCGATCGCCAATCGACGCAAAACAACCGGACCCGGCCGCCAGGCGCCAGCCCGGCAGCGGTCCGCCTGCGAGCGAAAATACGGCGCCGGAACGGACAGGCTGTCCGATTCCGACACTCCTCGCCAGTGTACGAACGGCCTCGCGAACGTCACCGCCCGTGCCGCGACGCGGCCCGGGCGTACGCGAGCCCCCTGCCCGGCCCGGACCGCTCAGGGCATCGCCGGACGCGGCGCCTGCCGCTCGGGCGCGGCCGACACCGGCTGCATCTGCGCGGCATCCTGCTGCAACTGCTGGCTGGTCTGCTGCACCGATTGGGTCGCGGCCTGGGCCTTATCGACGTGGGCACGCAGATGGGCCGGATCGTTCAAGGCGCCCTGCACCGCGAACACGCCGCTGCCGCTGGCATTGGGCACGACATGGTCGATCCGGCTCAGGCCGCCGGCCTTGGCCTCATAAGCCATCGCCGCCGCCGCGCGCTCGCGGTCCTCGCGATGGGGGTAGCCGGCCTGCGGGCCGAGTTTCTCCAGGCCGTCGAAGGCCTGCTTGTACAACGCATGGTTCGGATGCGCCGGATCCGACAAGAGCGGCCCCTGCGGGCTCGCGTCGTTCCGGCGCTGCGCCGGCGCCGCGTTCTTGATCGCGTTCAAGGTATCGCGGCCGGCCTTGCCGTCGTCGTCCAGACCATGCGCGCGTTGAAAAGCCTCGACGGCCTCCTTGGTGTGCTTGCCGAAATGCCCATCGGCGGACAAGGGATGGCCCTGCGCGTCGCGGAACCCCAGGCGGTTGAGGTTGTCCTGCAACTCGCGCACCGCCGGCCCGCGCTCGTCGAGCTTGAGCACGCCGTCGGCCATCGCATCGCGGCTCGGCGCGGGACGCGGCGCGGCATCGTGCGAGCGGTTGCCCGGCGCCAGCGATACCGGCGGCACCTCGATGCCGTTGTTCTTCAGCAACGCTTCCTGGTTGGCCAGCTGCACCAGCGAGTCTTTCTCGTTGTTGGCGCGCTTGAGCAGCCCGGGCCACCAGTCCGGCGAGCTTTTGAACAAGGTGTTGTTGTGGGCGATCTTGTAGTCCTGCACCGCCTCGACGATCTGCTTGTCGCTCAGTTCCGACAGCTTGTAGTCCTTGCCGTACGCCTCCTTCATCCCCTTGTCGAAGATGTCGGGGGTCAGGCCGCGGAACTGCACCGAGGTGCTCCACAAGGCATCGTGCACCGCGCGGCCGCGATCGGACAGATCGATGCCGCGCGCCTTCAGCGCCTCGTTCTGCTTGTCGAAATGCGAGCGGCCGATGAAGTCGTGCTGATCCTTGCCGAAGCCCGGATCGGACGCGGCCAATTGCTTCCATTTGGCGTTGAACTCGGGCGTCGCCGGGGTCAGCCCCTTGAACTGGTCGCCGTAGCGCGACTGTTCCAGGTACTCCTGCACCGTGCCCTTCTTGCTCGACAACTGGTACTCGCCGTAAGACACGCCGCCGGCGTCGCCGACGCCGGTGGAAATCGTCCCGGCGCCCTTGCCCGAGGACTCGTAACCCGACGAGGTCTGGCCGATATGCCAGCTGTTGATGGCGCGCTTGGCCTTCTCGATATCGTCTGCCATTGCATTCACTCCTGTGATCGTTGCTGGGTTTCCCTACCGACGGATCAGCGCTGGCGCGCGATCATCGCTTCCAGTTCGACCGCGCGCTCGGCGGTCATCTTCAATGCGCAACTGTTGGCCTCGATGCGCTGGGCCTGACCTTCGGTCTCGGCATCCCAGGCGCAGGCCTTGTCCTTCTCGGCGATCCACTTGCGCTGCGCGTCGCGCAGGACGGACATGTCCGCCGTCGGCAGCAGCGCCTGCAGGCGCTTGTAGGCGGCGTTGAGGCGGCCGTCCTGATACTCGAACTCCTGCTCGATGCAGGCCTGGATCTCGAAGGTGACGCCGTTGGTGGCTTCGGCGCACTTGCTGTAGGACTCGCGGAACATGCTGGCTTCCTTGTCGGTGGAATTTTCCTTGGGGGCGGCCTCAGGCGCCGGCGCTTGCGCAACGGCCTCAGGCACGGCAGGCGTCGGCACGGCCTCCGGCTGCGTCGCCGGCGCGGCAACCGGCGCAGGCGTCGCGGCCTCGTTGGCCGGGGCCTGGGCTTGGCAGGCGGCAGTCAATGCCAGCAATGCGGCCAAGCCGCAGCGATGAATGGCGTTCATGCGGATTACGTCTCTCCCTGACCCGTCGGGTGCGCGCGGATTCGCGCCATCGGAGCCCAGTCCCAGGCCGTGCGGCATCGTAGCAGAGGCGATCCGAGTATCAGCGCAAATTCGGGGCGCGAAGCTGAACGCGCCTCCATCCCTAGCCTCAACCGCGTCGCTCCCGCCCTCCACATGCCCACCGCGCGGCAAGATCGGCGTCCGCGCTCGAGTTCGAACGGCGCCCACGATCGACCTGACCTCCGCCGCTCAGCGCTGCCACTCGGGGCGAACGCATTCGGAGTAGCAGATCTTGCAGTCCATCGTAGAACGGCCGCACTCGCATGAGGCGACGGCCGAAGCCTCGTCCGCATCGATCGCGCTCGCCGCAATGTAGAAATCGGCGCCCCAGGCCAGTTTCATCCGGCCACCGTCGATCAGCGAGGCCTGTCTGCAGTTCCGCGCCGCTCAGGCCGATTAGCGCGCAGCGGAATAGTCGAGCGTTATCGCTCCGAAGAAACATTGAGTCAGGCGTGCAAATTCGAACACACCTAACACTGGGTTATTGCACCCGAACCGGCAAGCTGCAATCCGTATGCAGCACGCGGCATCCCGAGTCCTTCTGATTGCACCGCCCCATCGCGAGCTCGGTCGCGCGTTCGATGGAGGCCGCGGTCTGGACGATGTAGTTCCTGTCGCCGGTGACCATTACCGCGCATTGATCGAAGTAGCTGGCGTCGAGTACGCACTGCTTGCCGCCGCGCTCGCGACAACGTTCCAGCGCGATGCGCTCCGCCTCGCGTCTGGAACTGGCCCCGGAGACCGCCCCCAAGGCCGCATTCGGTCCGTCGGCCGCAATCGCGCCCCAGGAACTCTTCCATACCGGTCGGGGCGAAGCCGGCCGCCCCTCGGGGGCCGGCATATTGTGGCGCCAACCGGGCCCATCGGGCGGCACGCAGTTAGGCGACGGAGGGATGCCGGCAGGACATTGTGCGGCCGCCTTCCCCACGAGAGCCAACAGAATCGAGCAAGTCGCCAGAAACCCCTTCATCTCAAAGTCCTTTTCGCCGCAAAAAGCCGCCACCTCGCGCGCGGAATGCTCAATCGCAGCCCCCCCCAAAGTGTCGAACCACAATGTGTCGAGTAGCCGATCCTAGCGTCTCGCGGCGCCACGGAGGGAATTCATCGCATAAAAAAAATGGCGCCATAAAGGCGCCATTTAGTGTGATTCAGCGATTGGGAACGACGATACCGCAATAGCGATACTCATGGTTGCGGTCAGTCGACGCGTACCGGTAGCGAGCAATTGGAGTAGTAAACGCGGCACTCCGTATCGCGGGCGCTGCACTTCTCGATCCCAAGCTCCGAGGCCCGTTCGATCGAGATCGCGGTCTGCGTCAGATACCGCGACTTGCCGGTCACCAACACCGCGCATTGGTCGTAGTAGGAGACATCCAGCACGCACTGCTTGCCGCCTTGTTCGCGGCAACGCTTCAACGCGACTTTCTCGGCCTGGCCCTTGGAGTCTTCACCAGAGGCCGCGCCCAGGGCGGCACTGACGCCATCCGCCGCGATCGCCCCCCATGTCCGCTTCCATCGGGGACGTGGAACGACGCTTTCTTGCGACGACGCAGGCGCGCCATGGCGCCAACCCGGCGCATTGGGCGGAACGCACTGCGGATTCCCCGCCGATGGGACGCCAGCCGGGCATTGGGCAGCGACGTCCCATGCATGAGCGGTCAGAGCAAGTCCGATCACCCAGAGTGCGTGCTTAATGCTCATATCATTGCCGGCGGCCGTGAAACTAGGCATCGTCTTAGATAAGAACGACAAAATCAAACAAGAACGGCGCCCGAGGGCGCCGTTCTTGGAAATACACGAACCCTACTGCGCGGGAACTGCGTAGGCGCAGTCCGAGTACAAGACCTTGCAATTATTCGACGATTCAGCGCACCGATCCATCGCGAGTTCGGATGCCAAGGGGACGGTTGCCGCATGGGCAGCGGCATAGAAGCCATCATCGCCCCACGCCACCACGCCGCATTGGTTGGTATAGGTAAGACTGATTTTGCAACCGCCGCCGCCCTTAGAACTGCAATAAGCGAGCGCTTCCTTCTCCGCCGCACGCTTGGTAACAGCCGCCGAGGCGGCGCCGACCGCATTATTGCTGGTGTCGATGGCCACCGCGCCCCACCGAGAAGACCACTTTGGACGCGGAGACGGAGCCGGCTGCGAAGGATTTTGCGCCGGCATGTTGTGCCGCCAGCCTGGGCCGTCGGGAGGGATGCATCCGGGCGTATTCGGAATGCCAGCGGGGCATTGAGCATAAACAGCTCCACTCATGCCCAACAGCAACAAAGCCAACGCAGCAACTCGCATCACAGCCTCCTATGGCTATCCACGCTCGAATCTTTTAGACCTAGCGTGGATAGCACTCAACGACTATTCACGCGGCCCTGTCTTAACTGCATCTTGGTGAACAGGAGTATTACCTCTACCCGTTACCATCTGGGGCGTAGCTGAGTTTCTCCCACCGCCGGCATCTACACCTTGAGTCACGTTAGGTTGCGGCTGATACCCACCACCCTCATACCCACGGCTGTAGCTCTGGCTCGGCGGAATCCCGCCGCCCGGCGAGGCCGATTGCTGAGCGCCCGCCGCGAAGTTGTTGTAGCTGCTGAACTGACCCAACACGCCTTGGAAGAACATTGCGGCCATCGGCGGTGCGCTGATGATCAGGATCGACAGGATCAGGCCCAGACCGCCCTGCTGCAGGGCCTGACTGGACATGCCGTCGGTCACGTTCAAACCGATCAGCTTGCCGGCCAGGGCCGAGCCCCAGAACGCGAGTGCGACCTTGGTCACCATCTTCAGCGAGATCGAAATCATCGCGCTGAGCACCGCCATCGAGAACATCGTTCCGATGCCATAGTACAGCCACTTGCTGAACAGCTGCTTTGTCTGGTCGAACAGCAAACACAGGATGAATATTGGCCCGAAGCCGATGAACAAGGCCATGGCGATCTCGTACAGCAGGAGCGAGATGCCGGCCGTCACCGCGGGGCCGCCGGCGCCGACGCCGACGAACCACATCGCCCGGGTCTTCTGGTCGTCGAGGACCTTGTCGTCCATCACGTCGAGCATGTCGATGCTCGACCAGGCGACCTGCATCCAGCCCAGGCTCTCGTCGATCGCGTCCTCCGGCTTGGTGTTGTCGCCGGTGACCACCCAGTGGATTTCCTGCTTGACGTCTTCGCTCAGGAATTTCTGCACCGGGGTGCCGAACATGGCCATGGTCGTGGCCGCACCGACGATCAGGGTGGCGCGCAGCGAGTTGGTCACCAGGGCCATCATCGAGTCGCGCGACTGGCCGGTAGCGATGCGGTAGCCCTGGATCAAGATCCACAGGGTCAGCAAGGTGAGGGCAATGCCGCCGGCCCACTCCATCGCGTTGCCCATCATCTCGACGCCGAACTTGTTGATCTCCTTGCGGAGGTACTTGAGGATCAATCGGAAAAAGATGAAGTCCCCGATCGAATCGACGCGCGGCGCCAGCCAGCCCATCAGGCTGCCCTGCAAACCGCTGAAAATTTCGAATGCCTTGTTCATGCCGCCACATCCCCTAGGGTCGATTACCCCGGTCTAGTGCATCCATAACGCCGTGCCGGAAGGTCCCGGCACGTTCCATGCCCCATGGCTTGCGCCGTTATCAGTTCAACGCCTTGTCGAGCGCGACGCCTTTGAACACCGAGCCCAGGATGTCGTTGCGGCCCTTCATCGCCGTCTTGACCAGCTCGCGCTGCTCGTCTTCCATCTGCAGCACGTAGTTGTCGTACGCCTGCATCTGACCCTGATAGATCTGGAAGCTGGCGCTCATGCTGTTGGCCAGGCGGGTGGAGTCGTTGGCGACGGTTTCCAGGTTGCCCTGCTTGTTGTTCTGCTTGCGCTGCGATTCCAGATCCTTGATCTGCTTTTCGATCTGCGGCAGGGTCTGGGTGGCGAAGCGCACCGTGTAGTTGTACTTGTCGACCTTGGCGGTGACGATGTTGGCGCAGATCTGCTTCTGCTGCTCGGCCAGGTCGCCGTTCGGGTTGAGCTTGAAGACGCTGGCCAGCGAACCGAGCAGGCCGCCGCCGCCGGTCGAGCAGCGGTCGGTGATGCGCTTGTTGCGCTCGCTGTTGCTGATCTCGGCCCAGGGCTGCTGGGTCGGCATGCCGATGCTCTGCAGCATGCTGGAGATCTGAATGACCTGCTGCTGGAAGTGCTGAACCTGCTGCTGCAGCTTGGTGTATTCCTTGATGTGCTGGCCGTAGCGCTCGGCGAAACCCTTGATCTGGGTAACGATGTTCTGGATGGTGTGGCCCGGGTCGGTCACCACCCACTGCGCGTTGGCGCTGCCGATACCGAGGACGCAGCCTGCCGCCAGGACCGCAACGGCCAGGTTCTTCTTCATCGCCTGCTTGGCATTCATGGTCTTCATCTTCCTTTTCTCCTGATCTCGTAGTCGCGCTTGACGTTGCGGTTCAAGGTGATCGCGTGATTAAGCGGCGGACCGGCTAGGCGAAGCGCTCTTCGCGCCGCCCTTGCCCGAGCCCTTGCGGTTGTCGTAGAAATCCTGCAGCCAGGCGTCGGGACTGAGATCGTCCGCCGCCACGCCGGCCTTGTGCGCTGCTTTCTCCACCACCTGGTGCATGATCTCGATGTTGTCGGTCGACGAGGAGATCACCGCCAGCGCGTCGTCCATGCCGCGCAGGTTCAACTGGCAGACGGTCGCGGCGTGGCCCTGCTTGACCAGGAAGCAACGCGAGCGCTCGTCCAGGCTCTTGACCACCTGGTACTCGGCGTCGGTGAGCTTGAGGCCTTCGATGTAGTCCTCGCGGCTGGCGTTCGGGTTGGGCAGCAGGATCAAGGTCGCGGTCTGCTCGATCAGCGAGGCCGAGATGTCGCTGGCCAGCGCGTCTTCCGGGCTCTGGGTGGCGAAGATGCCCAGGCCGTTCTGCTTACGGATGGTCTTCTGCTTGTTCTTGGCGAATTCCTTGAGCGCGCCGCCGCCGTCGAGGATCTTCCAGAATTCGTCCATGACGTAGATCAGCGGGCGGCCGTCGATCAGCTCTTCCAGCCGGTGCAGCAAGTAGTTGATCACCGGTACGCGCACTTCGACGTTGTCGATCACGTCGGTGTAGTCGAAGCCGATGATGCTGGCCTTCTCGAGGTTGATCGTGTCGACCGGATTGTCGAACACCCAGCCCAGCGAATTGCCCGCGGTCCACTTGCGCAGCCGCGCATACAGGCCGTCGTCGCCCATGTTGGGCAGGCTCTTCTGCAGGTTGGTCATGCTGCGCAGGTGCATCGGCGTATCGAGGATGTTCTCGACCGCGCGGAAGATGTCTTCCTCCTCGCGCGCCGAGTACACCGTCTTGCCGGCCAGCACCTTGATCAGGTCCGACAGGAACTGGACGTTGGTTTCGGTGTTCTCGCACTGGAACGGGTTGAAGCCGGTGGGCTGGCCGTTCTCGAGGGCGAGGTAGTTGCCGCCGCAGGCGCGGACGAAGATCTCAGCGCCGCGGTCCTTGTCGAAGAAGAAGATCGTCGGCACCGGCTGCAGCTTCTGCACCTGGCTGAGCAGGAAGTTGATCAGCGCGGTCTTACCGGTACCGGACTTGCCGATCACCATGGTGTTGGCGATCGCCTTCTCGCCGAGCGAGTTCTCGGCCGGATGGGTGGCGTGGAAATTGAAGTAGTACGGCTGCCCGTTGGTGGTCTGCAGCGTGGTGACGCATTCGCCCCAGGGGTTGTTCTCTTTCTTGCCGGTGGCGAAGTTGTGCAGCGGCGACAGGCCGAGGAAGTTCAGCGAGCTGACGTTGGCCAGGCGCGTGCGATACTTCCAGTTGCCCGGGAACTGGGCGTAGTACGCGGCGGTCACGGCCAGGTCTTCCTTGACCGAGACGAAGCCGGCGTTGGACAGCTCGGCGCGGGTCATGGCGATGTTCTGCGCCAGCGCTTCTTGGCTGTCGGCATACACGGTGAAGCTGAAGTGGTACTCGCCGAGCACGAAGTTGCCCGAGGCGAGCTGGTCCATCGCGTAATCGAGCTCGACGATCTGGCTGACCGCCTTGTCGCCGGAGGAGATCATCATGCCCTTGGTGCGGTCGAGCACCTTGAGCGCGTCCTGGCGGCCCATCGGACTGAACGAATGGGTCACCACGTACTCGAAATCCAGGTACTTCAGGCCGTTGAGGATGCCCGGGTAGGTACCGTCGGTGTATTCCTTGACGTTGAGGATCGCGCCGAAATGGTTCTGCCCGGTCGGCGTGGTGACCACGAAGTCGCCGGTCTTGCTGGCGAAGGTGTGGCGGCTGACCGGCAGGTAGTTGTAGACCGGCGCCGGCAGCACCGGCACCGGCTCGTCGATGCGGTTGAGCACGTAGCCGAAGAACTCCAACGCCTCGGAGAAGACCACGCCGTTCTTGGCTTCGTACATGCCCAGCCGGTACGGCGCGTAGTCCTTCAGCACCGCTTCGACGTTGCTGGCCAGTTCCAGCACCTTGGCGATGGCCTGGTCCTGCTGTTCCTGCAGCTGCTGCACGTTCGAAGACTTCTCGGTCAGCCGCTTGCCCGACACGATCGGGCGGTAAATCATCGTCAGGTACAGCTCGTTCTGCATCAGCTTCTGCCCCGACAGCGAGGCGAAATAGCCGTCGGAGAGCTGCTGGTTGAACGTCTGGCCGAACTTGCTCTCGGTCTTGATCCGGCGCTTGCGGCGCACGTCGTGGACCCAGAACGCGACGTTGGTGAAATCCGGCGCGCGCAGCGTCTGCAGCATGCGATTGAAAGTGTTGTGCCGGTGCTCCAGCTCCCACTCCTCGCGGCCGACGAACGGCAGGCCGCCCAGGTGCCACACCAGCATGTAATCGCCGCCGGTGGTCTTGATCACCGTGGGCGAGACATGGGTGGACAGCGGGATGAATTCGCTGATGGGAGCGTCTGGACTCAGCATGTGGCGGCGCTTGGTGTCTGCATTGGGAAGTGGGCGGAGCCCGCGCCGGCCTCGGCCGTCGCAGGTTCCGAACCTGACTGCGGTACTGCGCCGAACGCCATTGCGGCGGGCCGCAATGGCGTTCGGTTTACGGCACTATGCCTTGCTCTTTTCGCCAGGGTTGCGATAGAGGTTCGGCGAGAACACCCACATGCTGCCGTTCTTCTGCAGGTTGCGGACCCGCATGCGGAACTGCAGCCGCAGCCCGAGCAGCCGGAAGATCATCTCGTCGCGCCGGGCCATCTGGCGCATGATGAAAATCACGATCGGCAGCAGCAGGATGCAGAACATGTCGATGTAGAACGTCAGCAGCAGGCTGGTGCCCGCGCCGATCGCGAACGGCACGTACGGCACGCCGAGGAACATCGGCGGGCGCGTGCAGCCGCGAAACAGTACGTTCTTATGCATACAGCGACAGGGCGGACAGGATCATGCCCGGGTCGGCGCCGACGTCTTCCGGGATCACCATCTTGGCCAGCTGGGCCGCGGCGCCGATCAGGAAGCCGCCGAGCAGGACCGGAGCGACGTCCGAGATGCGCTTGTGGGCGAAGGCGATCTGGTAGCCGGCGAAAATCACGGCGATGGTCACGATCGCGACCGAAGCGATGTTCAGCAGGCCGTTCAGGTTGTCGAGGAAGCCCTTGACGCGGCCTTCGGCCGGGTTCTGGGCGAAGGCCAGCTCCGGCAGAGCCAGCAGGGCGACGAACATGACGGCCATGGCGAAGGCCGAAGCGAAATTCTTGAGGATGGTGGTATTCATGAAGAAATCCCTTCTTTTTAGCGAGTGGTCAGTGGTGGTCGAGGAAAACGGTATCGCTTACGGGGTCGGTGGAGGACATCAACAATCAAAAGACGAAGGCCTGGTCTCCCGGGGAAACCGCCGTTGCCGGCGCGGAAGCGACAGGCGCAGCCGCCGTGGCCGCGTTCATCGGCATCACCTTGACCGGCTGGTTGGGCTGCGGCTGGGCCGCGGCCGCACCGGCCGGAGCAAGTCGGACCGCCGCGGCAGGAGGCTGGGGCCCCACTACCACTGGCGTAGGTAACGGCATCGGGGTCGGGGCAGCGGCCATGACCGGCGCCGGCGCCGCTAGCGGCGCGGCAACGCCCAAAGCGGCCGCCAAGCGCTGCGGACCGCTCTGCCGGCCGGGGGCGTAGACCCCGCGGGCGGTGGCGGTCGCGGCGGCGGCGGACATCGGCGCGCTGCCGACCCGGCGCTGAACGGGGGCCGGCACACCGGCCAGGGCGATCGCCTGGCCGTCGGACTCGGCCGCAGCGGCCCTGTTGATCGATGCGTAGATCTTCTGCACGTAGCCGTGCCGGAAACCGGTGACGAAGTTGCCGGAGTAGTAGCAACTGAAGGACTTGCCCCAGTCCGAGCCGGAGCGGCTGTAGCACTCGGCCAGGATCTTGGAGCCGGCCTGCAGGTTCGGGCAGACCTCGAAAGCCTTCTCGTACGACTCCAGGCCGTACTTTTCCAGGTTGTAGCGGTTGACCTGCGCGGCGCCGAGGGAAAAGTTGTAGCCGCGGCGCTCGAGCATGCGCGCGGTGGCCACGGCTTCGGACAGGTTCTTGGGCTGGCGGACCAGGCGGCCGCCGACCACGCCGATGGCGTAGGGATTGAACGAGGACTCCACGCGCACGACGTGTTGCATCACCTCGTGCGGGACGGCCAAGCCCGTGCAGTTCGTCAACTCAATTCCGGGCAACATTCCTTGATCCCCCCGTGCCGACCGTGGCGCCGACCCCCTGCAAACATTCCAGAAATGAAGGACTTATCGCAAGTCGCATTGACGCAGCAATGATTCATTCTGGAGCCAGCAATGTCAATGGCCGTGCACATCTGTGTCACAGTTCAGGCCGTTCAGCGTCCTCGCCTCACTCGGCGAAGGCGCGCTCCGGGTTGAAGTCGATGCCGGTGATGTATCGCTGGCCCGCATGGGCCTTGATGTGCACCACGATATCGATGGTCATCATCAACAGCCGCTTGATGACCGCGAACTCCAGCCCCGACCCTTCGTTGGACGCCTTCACCATCAGCGCGAGCTGATCCCAGGTCTGCGCGGTGCTGCCGGCGTGACAGCTGGTGATCGATCCCGGGTGGCCCGAGGCACAGTTACGAATGAAGTAGAACGATTCGTCGCCGCGCAGCTCGGCCAGGATGATCCGATCCGGCTTCATTCGCAGACAGGCCTCCATGCAGCTCTTGGCCGTGACATTGCTGGTGCTTTGTCCACCTTTTGAGTAGAGCAAGTGCACCACATTCGGCTGCTCGATGAAGAGTTCGCGCGCGTCCTCGATCGTCACCAGCCGTTCGTACTGCGGAATATGGCCGACCAGCGACTTCATGAAGGTGGTCTTGCCGCTGCCGGTGGCGCCGGCGACGACGACATTCTTCTTGTATTGCACCGCCTTGCGGAAGAAATCGGCGTAGTTGCGCTGCGCGCGCAACTCCAGCAGCTCCCGGTCGTGGTCGCTGATGGTGTGCGCGCCTTCCAGGATCTGGTTGAAGAAGCCGTCTTCCTGGTACTGCGCCAGGGTCTTGCTGTGCTTGGACGGCAATCGGATCGTGATCGACACCTTGCCCGCGTCGCAGGCCGGCGGGATCACGAACTGCGCGCGCTGGCCGGTCGGAAAGGTCAACGAGACCACCGGGTCGGCATCGGTAATGCGCTGGCCGGTGTTGCTCTCGTTGACCACCGCGGTGCAGAACTGCCGGGCCCGCTCGAAAGTCAGGCTCGGCACTTCGATCCGGTTCCAGCCGGCGCGAGTCTCCAGATAGAGTTCGCCCGGCCGGTTGATGCAGATTTCGGTGACGTCCGGGGAGTTCATGTACTCCAGGATGCCGAGCACCTGGTACTGATACTCCAGGAACGCGTTGGAAACCTGCGCGATCGGTGAATTGTCTGCGTCCATCGTTACTGCGGCCGCGAACGGCTCACCTCATCACCGACGAGAAGTCGACGTCCTTGGCGACGTAGACGTTGACGATCGTGCCCTGGTTGATGGTCACGGTCGCCGGACGGTTGATGCTCTTGTCCAGGGCCTGGTTGGCCAGACGCTCCATCGCTTCGGCGGTGTTGCTCTCGTACGGCGTCGAGACGATGTTGCCGCTGGTGCTGACTTCGGTCGAGCGCGGACCATTCTCCGCGGCGGCGTACTTGAACGCGTCGCTGATCAGGCTGATCAGCAGGGCCGAGGCGATGCGGCTGCCCCAGTGCGCGTTGTAGTCGCCGACATGGCCGGCGCCGCCCAGGTTGTCCACGCCCGGGCTGGCCATGTTCACGTCGATGCCGTTCGGGGTGGTGATGCGGTCCCAGATCACCGACACGCGCGGCCCGGTGATGTTGTCGGACTGGTAGCGGCCGGAGATCTTCGAGCCCTTCGGCAGCAGCAGACGACGGCCGTTCACCGAATAGGTCGGCTCGGTCACGATGCAGGAGGTGAAGCCCGGGATATCGGTGACGATGCGGGTCTCCATCACGCAACGGATGTAGGTGCCGCGCAGCAGCAGCGTGTCCGGGTTGTATAGCGGCTGGGCGCTGGTCGGCATGTCGCGCTCGTCGCGCGCCTTGGCGCCGCCGCCGGGCGTGTTGGCCTGCACCGCGGCCGCCATGGCCGCCGCGTAAGGGTCGTTGCCGCCATCGGAACCGCCGCCGGCGCTGGCGTAGCCGCCGCCTTCGACCATGCCCATGCGACGCTCGAGCAGCGACGGCGGACGCGGCCCCTGCTCTTCCTGCGGCTGCGGCTCGCGCTCTTCCATCGGCGGAGGCGTCGGGTCCTGGGCCATCGGCAGCGGCGGCATTTCCTGCACCGGCTCGACCGGCGGCAGCGGCGGCGCATTGTCGGCCGCGGCCTTGGGCAGCTCCGGAATGTTGACCACCTCTTCCTCGACCGGCTTCTTGTCGTCGTCGCCCGAGGTCGCGCTCTTGAACATCCACACCGCAGCGATGATCAGCAGCAGGACGATGCCGCCGAGGAACAGCAGCGCCTTACGGTTGAGCTTCTGCACGTCGGCCGACTTGAGCATCGGCGCGCCGGCGTCCAGGTTCGGCGCCGCGGCGGCCTGCTGCTGGCCGTAATAGGGGTTGGCGCCGGCACCGGCATAGCCGTAAGCGCCCTGCTGGCCGTTGTTGTCGTCCGGCTGCTGGCCGGGCGTGTTGGGCGGAATGTTCTGGCTCATTTCTGCTTCTTCCTGCGCAGACCGACGACGTTATTGCCGTGCCGGATGATCAAGTAGGGATAGGTCCCGTGCACCACGATCGTGTTGTCCTGGACCGTGGTGTTGACGACGAAGTCTTCGCTGCCTTCGCGTTCGCGGCCGAACACCGCGGGAAAGTTGCCGGTCGGCAGCGACTTCAGCCCGCTGATCTTGATGTAGGTGAACTGGCCGTCGTCGTAAACGTTGGTCGGCACCAGCCAGGACTGCTTCTTGCGGCTCGAGTACTGGTAGTCGAAGTTGTAGACGCGGTTCTTGTCGAGCGTGGTGTTCAGCTCCGGGGTCGGTTCCTCGGGCTTGGCCTCCTTGGCGCTCGAGAACTCGGTGCCGTTCGGGTAGACGAACTTGATCTTGTACTGCACGCCGGCCTGTTTGGCCTGCTCGAGCACGCGCCAGTCGGTGGCGACCACCTTCAACTCGAAGATGTACGAGTGGGTGCTCGTACGGATCATCATGTTGGTGTCGACGTCGACGTTCTTCGGCTTGATGTAGAACACGTTGTCGCGACGGCTCAGGTCCCAGCCGGAGCTGAAGCCGGTGCTGTAGTCGAGGATGTTCTCGCTCGGGCTGAGTTCGATCTGGGTGGTGATGCCCAGGCCGGTGCGCACCGTGTAGATCCGGTTGGCCTCGTACTCGTATTCCTGGATGACCTGGGCCGAAGCGGGTTGCGCGAGGCCGGAAACCGCCAGGAACATCAGGGCGGCCAGGCGATGTTTACGCAGGCAGTTCATCGGTTGCTGACTCCATTCGCATTGCCAGTCGGTGCAGCTTGGGCGGCCGCCGGCGTCATTGCCGGATTGGCGGCGGGGTTGTTGGGAAGCGGAGCGCCAGGCTGGCCCGGCTGCGGCGGCACGGTGCCGGGCGGATAGCCCGCCGGCGCGGCGCCGGGCTGCGCGGGGGCGACGCCGGGCTGACCGGGCGCGCCCGGCTGCTGCGGATAGCCCTGCGGATACCCCTGCTGCGGGTAGCCCTGCGGCTGCGGCGCGGCGGCCGGCTGCGGCGCGGCGCTGGGATCGTAGTTTTCGGTCGCGATCGGCGGCGAGGCGGCGTAGTCGTTGTCGACCCGGTAGCCGATGACCTGGAAGCCGAGCGGATTGGCCAAACGGTTAAGCTCGTCCATCTTCAGGTTCGACTTGTACAGGTACTCGATCGTGGCGATCTTGCTGTCGAGCGGGGTCGAGCCGCCGGAGTCCTTGTTGTAGACGCTGCGCTGGAAGCGGACCGTCGCCACCTTGGCCTTCGAATCGACGTTCTTGTCGCCCTGCAGCTGGATGCTGAGGATCTTGACCCGCAGGGTCTTGCTCTTGCCGTAAAGGTTGATCGGGTTGTTCGGGTTGTCGTTCTTGAACAACGCCGAATAGCCGCTGGTCACCTGCGGGACCGCCATGGCGAACACGGTGCCCCAGTCCTTCTGGCCGATCTGCGAGTAGTCGTACGACTCGCGGGCCATGATGAACTGGGAAATGTTGGCCTTGTTGATCGCCTCGCTGGTGGCGATCGAAGGGTTGGTGAAGTCGTTGGCCAGGCGGGCCACGGTCGCGGTGCCGTTGTAGGCGTCCGCCAGCACCACGTAGGGCACCTTCTCCTTCAGCGGCAGGAAGTAGAAGTAGCCGCCGGCCAGGATCAGCGACATCACGACCGAGCACCAGGCGACGATCCAGGCCCGGCGCTCGCTCTTGCGGGCGATGTCGGCGACGGTGACTTCATAGTTGGCCGCCTTGGCGACGGCATTTTCGATTTGCGGGGTTACGGGCTTTTTTCCGAACATCTGGGCTGCATCCATCACTATGCGATCGTTGCCGACAAGGCGGAACGGCATCCGAACCGTTCCCTCGCCGGTACCTGGGGCCTAGGGGCCCGTCGATGGATCAGGGCGTCGGACCGGCCGCCTCGCCGCCGCCGCCGGCCGCCGGCGCGGACGGCGCCGTGCGCACCACGATACGGTCGCCTTCGCGCGCGATCACCACGCCCTGCGCCGCGTAAGCCGTGTTCAACTGGCTGATCGCGTCCGGCAGGCTGGTGCTGTTGATGGTCGACACGCCCTGGTGCAGGGTGAAATCGGAGTAGTGCTGGTAGTCCAGCTGCATGCTCGTGTCCTGGGCCCAACGGGTGAGCATGGCCTTGAGCGTCCCGTCCATCGGCGAGGGATAGAACACATAGGACTGGTGCAGCGGGATTTCGCTCGGAGCCTCGGAATACCGGTTGACCGGCTTCCAGCGGCCGCCGAAATCCGGCGCGGGCCTTGTGGCGCACCCGGCCAGCGCGGTCGCCAGCAGAATCGCGGTCCACAAACGAGGGCTGGTTGCAGTTGTATGTCTCACGCTTTCCCCGGCTAGGTAATGAGCTGACGCACGAGTTAGTCCGCGGTGGCGCCGGCCGCGCCTGGATTCAGGCGCTGCGACGGCGTCGCCGCGGTCATTGTTGGAATTGGGTTGTCCGGACAGGAGCGGACGAAACTGCGACAGAAGACACATTTTTTGCGGCGACGCGAACGGCGTCGGCCGCGGATGCTTCGGTTCGCGAGATACGGGCTGCGCGCAACGTGCAGCGGATGACGATCGTTCTGTCCATGAACTCCCCCTTGCTAGACGGCTGCGCCGTCGTTCGAGCGTCTGCCGACACTCGTAAGCGAAGGTTAGACCGAAGTCAAAGCAGTGTGCAAGTGGTCACGCAGTTTTTGTGCAATCTAGAGTTGCTACTCAAAGTCGGGCCAGGCGTTCGATCGCCGCATCCAGCGTGGCCGGATTCTTGGCGAAACACAGTCGCGCCAGGCGCTGCCCGGCCGGCGCGGTTTCGTAGAACGGCGACAACGGGATCGCCGCCACGCCTTTCTCGATCGTCAGCCAACGGCAGAACGCGACGTCGTCCAGATCGCTGACCTGCGCGTAATCGACCAGTTGGAAGTAGCCGCCCGGCACCGGCAACGGACGCAGCCGCGTGCCCAGCAACTGATCGCGGAAAGCGTCGCGCTTGGCCTGGTAGAAGGCGCCGAGCTGTTGGTAATGCTCCGGCTCGGCCTCGATCATCTCGGCGAACGCCCACTGCGCCGGGGCGAAACTGCAGAAACTGTTGTACTGGTGCACTTTGCGCAGTTCGGCCGACAGCGCCGGCGGCGCGATGCAGTAGCCGATCTTCCAGCCGGTGCAGTGGTAGGTCTTGCCGAAGCTGGACACGACGAAGGCCCGTTCGCGCAGTTCCGGGTAACGCAGCACGGATTCGTGGCGGCGGCCGTCGAAGACGATGTGTTCGTAGACCTCGTCGGACAACAGATAGATGCCGGTATCGCGCAGCAGCTCGCTCAGGCGGACGATGTCGTCGGCGTCGAACATGGCCCCGGAGGGGTTGTGCGGCGAGTTGATCATCAGCAAGCGGGTCCTGGGCGTGACCGCGGCGCGCACCCGCTCCCAGTCGACCGCGAAGGTCTGCGGGTCCAGCGGCACGTGCACGGCGCGGCCGCCGGCCAGATCGATCGCCGGCTCGTAGCTGTCGTAGCACGGATCCAGCACGATCACCTCCTCGCCCGGCCGCACCACCGCCTGCACCGCGTCGAAGATGGCCTCGCTGGCGCCGGAAACGACGGTGATCTCGGCATCGGCGTCGGGCCGGTAGCCGTAGCAGCGCTCGGTCTTGGCGGCAATGGCCTGGCGCAGGGCCGGAATGCCGGTCATCGGCGCGTATTGGTTCTTGCCTTCGCGCATCGCCCGGGCGAGCGCGTCGACCAGACGCGCGGGTACGTCGAAGTCGGGGAAGCCCTGGCCGAGATTGACCGCCTGGTGCTCGAGCGCGAGCTGCGACATCACGGTGAAGATGGTGGTACCGACCTTGGGCAGCTTGGTTTCGGGCGTCATGGGCCTGGCAGGGGTCGCACACGGAAACCGCGAGTGTACGAAATCGCGATTGCAGGACGTGAGACCGCAGCCGGCGTCAGCGATTCCCCGCGCTCATATCGGTATGCCGGCGCAGCCCTGGACAAACCAGCCCCTGACGAGCCGCCCCCGACAAGCACGCCGCGGACGAACCGGCTCCGCGACCAGCCCGGCCCGACCCGCGCCGCCCGTCGGCCGGATTTGCGCTGCATCGCGCCCCGCCCGACACTGCGCTCATGCGCGAATTGCAGGTCGTCAATGCCGCCGAGCTGGCGCTCGCCTACGCCGCCGCCGAGTACGCGGTGGCGCTGGACGGCGACGCCCTGCCCTTGCGTGTCGGACGCCCGGCCGGCGATCTGGAGGCCTACTGGCCGGCGGCGCGCTATCTGTTCGTCAGCGCCTGGAACCCAGCCTCCGAGCCGCACTCCGAGAGCGCCAACCGCGCCGCCGACGAGCGCCTGATCGCGCGCCTGGAAGCCGCCGGCATCCCACGTCACGCCGCCTGGGCGCAAGACGCGGCCGGCGAATGGCGCGAGCCGGGCTGGCTGCTGGCCGATCTCGACGATTTCGCCGCCAACGCCCTGGCGCGCGATTTCGGCCAGGCCGGCGTGCTGGCCTGGAGCCGTGGCGAGCCGGTCCGGCTGCGCATGCTGATCGCCCGCCCCGCGGATGCCGAGCGCTCGGACTACACGGACTGGGTCGGCGCCTGAGCTCGTCTCGACCGCCCCCTGCTGGGCCGGGCGCCGACTCGCATAAACTGGGCGATCCGCGGCCCCGCCGGCCGCACGCTCGCCGCCGATGACGTCCACACCCGACCCCCACCCGCCGCTGCTGCAATCCCGCGCCCTGCGCTTCGCGCGCAACGACGAACCGGTGTTCGGCCCGCTGGATTTCGCGGTCGACGCCGGCGAGGCCCTGCTGGTCCAGGGCGACAACGGCGCCGGCAAGACCACGCTGTTGCGGGTGCTGGCCGGCCTGCTGCCCGCGGACGGGGGCCGGATCGAACTCGACGGCCGTCCCGCCGACGCCGCCCACCGCGCCCGCGCCATGGCCTATCTCGGCCACCTGCCCGGCTTCAAGGCCGACCTCAGCGCGCTGGAGAACCTGAACTTCCTGTGCGGCCTGCAGGGCCGGCGCCCCAGTCAGTCGCCCGAGCACGCGCTGGCGATCGTCGGCCTGGCCGGTTACGAGGACGCGCTGGCGCGCCAGCTCTCGGCCGGGCAGAAGAAGCGCCTGTCGCTGGCGCGGCTGTGGACCTCGCCTGCGCCGCTGTGGCTGCTCGACGAGCCCTACGCCAACCTCGACCTGGACGGGATCGAACTGGTCAACCGCATGGTCCAGGCGCACTTGCGCGACGGCGGCGCGGCCCTGGTCACCACCCACGGCGCCTACGCTGCGCCGCCGGTGCGCACCCGCATGCTGGTCTTGGAGAAGGCGGCATGAGCGCCCCAGGCACGAGCGCCATTCCCGATCACCGCGCCCTGCCCGGCCTGGCCGCCGCCGCGCGCGCCCTGCTGTTGCGCGACCTGCGCCTGCTCTGGCGCCGGCGCGGCGACGCGGCCCAGCCGGCGCTGCTGGCGCTGCTGGTGGTGACCCTGTTCGCGCTGGCCCTGGGCGGCGAGAAACAGGCCCTGTCCCGGGTCGCCGCGGCGGTGCTGTGGCTGGCGATCCTGCTCGCCGGCCTGCTCTCGCTCGACACCCTGTTCCGCGGCGACGCCGAGGACGGCTCGTTGGAGCAATGGATGCTGGCGCCGGTGCCGCTGAGCTGGCTGGTCGCCGTGCGCACCTTCATG
Source organism: Lysobacter antibioticus HS124 (assembly GCF_000336385.2). Classification (GTDB taxonomy): domain Bacteria; phylum Pseudomonadota; class Gammaproteobacteria; order Xanthomonadales; family Xanthomonadaceae; genus Lysobacter; species Lysobacter firmicutimachus. The sequence goes on from NZ_HG424559.1 coordinate 35,685, forward strand.
CATTGGGCCACCACCGCCCTGCCGCTGCTGCTGGCGACGCCCCTGCTGGCGCAGTTGCTGTATCTGCCTGCGCAACAATTGCCGGTGCTGATGGCCTCGCTGGCTCTGGGCACGCCGCTGCTGAGCTTGCTCGGCGCGGTGGTTGCCGCGCTGACGGTCGGGATGCGCCGCTCTGGTATTCTCCTGGCCTTGTTGGCGTTGCCGTTGTACGTTCCCGTGCTGGTGTTCGGCGCCGGCAGCGTGGCTGCCTCGGCCCAGGGATTGGACCCGGTCGGCGCCCTGCTGATCCTGGCTGCGGGCCTGGCGATAGCGCTGTTGCTGGCGCCGCTGGCGGCCGCGACGGCGATCCGCATCGCGCTGACCTGAGGCCGTGAACCGATCCCGCGCGCCGGCCACACCGGCGCGCCCCAACCGTCCGGCCCGCAAGGGCGGGCCTGGACGCCGAAACCGCTGAATGAATCCCATCGTCCGCTGGTTCCATCAACTCGGTTCGCCGCCCTACTTCGACCGCTTCGCCGCGCGCTGGGCGCCGTGGGCCTACGGCCTGGGCCTGCTGGTCATGGCCTGGGGGCTGTACGGGGCCCTGTTCCAAGTGCCGGCCGACTACCAGCAGAAGGACAGCTTCCGCATTCTTTATATTCACGTGCCCAGCGCCTGGATGAGCATGGCGGTGTTCGCGCTGATGGCGGTGTACGCCGGCATCGCCCTGGTCTGGCGGATCAAACTGTGCGAGGTCCTGGCCATGGCCTGCGCGCCGATCGGCGCCGGCTTCACCGTCATCACCCTGGCCACCGGTTCGATCTGGGGCAAGCCGATGTGGGGCACCTGGTGGGACTGGGACCCGCGCCTGACCAGCGAACTGATCCTGCTGTTCCTGTACCTGGGCGTGATCGGCCTCTACCAGGCCATCGACGACCGCCGCGCGGCCGCGCGCGCGGCGGGCCTGCTGGCCATCGTCGGAGTCGCCCTGCTGCCGGTGATCCGTTACTCGGTGGAATGGTGGAACTCGCTGCACCAGGGCCAGACCATCCGCCTGCTCGGCAAGTCGAGCCTGGACCCGAGCATGATGATGCCGCTGGTGTTGATGCTGATCGGCACCAAGCTGTGGTTCGTCGGCGCGCTGCTGACCCGCGCCCGCGCCGACAATCTGCGCCGCGAGCGCGGCAAGGCCTGGGTCGCCGAACTGGCCGGCGCCGGCGAGGAAACGCGCTGATGGAATACCTGTCCTATATCGTCGCCGCCTATGCGGTCTTCGTCGTCGTCCTGGGCTGGGACTTCGTCGCCGGCCATTGGCAGGTGCGGCGCGAGTTGCACCAGGCCCGCGCGCGCGCCGCGCGCGCCGCGGCCGCGCGCCCCCGCAGCGGAGAACTGAGCCGATGAATCCCGCCCGTCGCCGCCGCCTGCTGTGGGTGCTCGGCCTGGTCGCCGCCGCCGGCGTGGCCACCGCCCTGGTCGCCACCGCCTTGCAGCGCAACATCGCGTACCTGTACACGCCCAGCGAAGTGCTGCGCGGCGACGCCGGCGACGCCAAGCGCTTCCGCCTGGGCGGCATGGTCGCGGCCGGCTCGTTCCAGCGCACCCAGGGCACCCTGGACTCGCAGTTCCGGGTCACCGACGGCGATGCCGAGCTGGCGGTGCGTTACCGCGGCATCCTGCCGGACCTGTTCCGCGAGAAGCAGGCGGTGGTCGCCACCGGCCGCATGCAGGGCGACGCTTTCGTCGCCGAGGAAATCCTCGCCAAGCACGACGAGACCTACATGCCCAAGGAAGTCGCCGACAAGATGGGCAAGGCGCACCAGAAGCACGACGTCGCGGCGCCGGGCGGGAAGGAGACGGCGCGTTGATGGCGGCGCTGGATCGGATCACAGGCGACTCCCCCTTGCCCTCCTTTTTCCACGGGGGGAACAGCAAAAGCATCGGCGTGGACGTGGACGTACGAATTTCTTCGCGCTTTCCCGCCCCCCGCCCCCTTTTGAAAAAGTGGGGGCGTACAGAATTCGCTGCTGCTGTTGCTGCCTCGGCAACGACCGCCTCACGCCTCACTCCGTCCAGCGAGCCGCTCCATGCTGCCTGAACTCGGCCAGATCGCCCTGATCCTCGCTCTGTTGGTGTCGCTGGTGCAGGCGGTGCTGCCGATGCTCGGCGCCCAGCGCGGCATCGGCGCGTGGATGGCGATCGCGCGTCCGGCCGCTTACGCGCAATTGCTGCTGGTCGGCCTGGCCTTCGTCATCCTGACCCACGCCTTCGTGGTCCAGGACTTCTCCCTGCGCTACGTCGCCGAGAACAGCAACAGTCTGCTGCCGATGGGCTATCGCTACTCCGCGGTGTGGGGCGCGCACGAGGGCTCGCTGTTGCTGTGGGCCTTGGTGCTGGCGTTGTGGACCGGCGCGGTGGCGCGGTGCTCGCGCGCGCTGCCGGCGCCGGTGATCGCGCGCGTGCTGGCGGTGATGGGCGTGGTCAGCGTCGGCTTCCTCGCCTTCCTGATCTTCACCAGCAATCCGTTCGCGCGCCTGCTGCCGGCGGTGGCCGAAGGCCGCGATCTCAATCCCTTGCTGCAAGACCCGGGCCTGATCATCCACCCGCCGATGCTCTACATCGGCTACGTCGGCTTCGCGGTGCCGTTCGCGTTCGCGATCGCGGCCCTGCTCGACGGCAAGGTAGACGCGCGCTGGCTGCGCTGGACCCGGCCCTGGACTAACATCGCCTGGGCCTTCCTCACCCTGGGCATCGCCCTGGGCTCGTGGTGGGCCTACTACGAGCTGGGCTGGGGCGGCTGGTGGTTCTGGGACCCGGTCGAGAACGCCAGCTTCATGCCCTGGCTGGCCGGCGCGGCGCTGCTGCATTCGCAGGCGGTGACCGAGAAGCGCGGCAGCTTCCGCGGCTGGACCCTGCTGCTGGCGATCGCGGCATTCTCGCTGTCCCTGCTCGGCACCTTCCTGGTCCGATCCGGGGTGCTGACCAGCGTGCACGCCTTCGCCGCCGATCCCTCGCGCGGCCTGTTCGTGCTGGTGTTCCTCGGCCTGGTGATCGGCGGCTCGCTGCTGCTGTACGCGCTGCGCGCGCCTTCGTCGGACGAGGACCCGGGCAAACCGTTCCAGGCGTCCTCGCGCGAGACCCTGTTGCTGCTCAACAACCTGCTGCTGACCACCGCCTGCGCGATGGTGCTGCTGGGCACCTTGTATCCGCTGCTGGCCGACGCGCTGGAGCTGGGCAAGATTTCGGTCGGCCCGCCGTACTTCGCGCTGATGTTCCTGTTGTTGATGACGCCGCTGGTGCTGCTGCTGCCGTTCGGTCCGCTGTTCCGATGGCAGCGTGAGCAACCGGCGCGGCCGCTGGCGATGCTGGTTCCCTGGCTCGGGCTGGCCCTCGGCGCGGCGATCGGCGCCTTCTTCCTCGCTCCGCAAGGGGCGTGGAAGGTCGCCGCCGGCGTGGGCGGCGCGGTCTGGGTCGGCGCCGGCACTCTGTGCTTCGTCTGGACCCGCCTGCGCGGCGACGGCACCCGCTACACCGCGGAGATGTTGGGCATGACCCTGGCCCATCTCGGCGTGGCCGTGTTCCTGGTCGGTGCGCTGCTGGTGGAAGGCCTGAGCGTGCAACGCGAAGTCGCGCTGGCCCCGGGCCAAAGCGTCGACCTGGGCCGTTATGCGTTCCGTTTCGACCGGGTCGCGCACCGGGTCGGACCGAACTACGAGGCCGATTACGGCACCGTCACCGTGTTCGACGGCGGCCGCGAGCTGACCGTGCTGCATCCGGAGAAGCGCGCCTACGCCAGCGGCGGCCAGGTCATGACCGAGGCCGCGATCGAACGCGGCCTGACCCGAGATCTGTACGTCGCCCTGGGCGAATCGTTGGGCAACGGCGCCTGGGCCGTGCGCGTGCACGTCAAGCCGTTCGTTCGCTGGGTCTGGGCCGGCGCGCTGTTGATGATGCTGGGCGGTTTCGTCGCCGCGGCCGATCGACGCTTCCGGCCCGCGCTGGCGCAAGCGCCGAAGCCGGCCCGCGGCGCGCCGGGCGCGCTGGCCACGGCCCACGGCCCGGAGGCCTTTTTCGAACACGAGCGTCACCGCCGCACCGACGACGGGCCGTATGCCGACACGTCCGGCGCTGCGGACGATGGAGATTGACCGATGAACAAGAGCCGCTGGCTGCCGCTGGCCGTATTCGCCGCCCTCGCCGTCCTGCTCGCCGCGGGCGTGTGGCTGAGCCGCAATCCCAACCGCGAAGCCCTGCCCTCGCCGCTGATCGGCAAGCCGGCGCCGGCATTCTCGCTGCCGGTGCTGCACGAGGCCGGGCGTCTGCTGTCGTCCGACGAATTGCGCGGCGCGCCCTACCTGCTCAATGTCTGGGGCAGCTGGTGCCCGGCCTGCCGCGACGAGCATCCGGTGCTGACCCGCTTCGCCGAAACCAAGCGCGTGCGCGTGCTCGGCTTCAACTGGAAGGACGAACACGCCGACGCGCTGCGCTGGCTGGAGCAGTACGGCAATCCGTACTGGATCGTCGTCACCGACTACGACGGCAAGTCGGCGATCGACTGGGGCATCTACGGCGCGCCGGAAACCTTCCTGGTCGACGCGCGCGGCATCGTGCGCTGGAAATACGTCGGCCCGCTGACCGACAAGGTCGTCGCCGAACAGTTGCTACCGATGCTGGACGAAGTCGAGAAGACGCGATGAAGCTGGCGACGGCGCCCCTGAGCGAATCTTCCCCGCCCCTCTTTCTCGAAGGGGGGAGAAGCGCAACGGTGCGCTCGCCGGCATCGGCGTTCTTTCTCGCCCTGCGGCCCCTTCCGAAAACAGGGGGACGGGAAGGATCTGACGGCACTGTCGCCTTGTCCCGTCCGCGCCGACTCCTGGCGACCGTCGCCCTCGCCCTGAGCCTGGTCGTGAGCGCTCCGCTGCTCGCCCAGCCCGCCAACGACCCGGCGCCGCTGAGCTTCCATGACGACGCCGAAGAGCGCCGCTTCCATGCCCTGGTCGCCGAACTGCGCTGCGTGATGTGCCAGAACCAATCGCTGGCCGACTCCAACGCGCAGATCGCCCGCGACTTGCGCCGCGAAGTGCTGACCCTGATGCGCCAAGGCCAGGACGACGCCCAGATCAAACAGTTCCTGGTCGCACGTTATGGCGAGTTCGTGCTGTACCGGCCGCAGGTCGAATCCAAGACCTGGCTGCTGTGGTTCGGTCCGGCGCTGGTGCTGCTGGCCGGCGGTTTCGCCGTCGCGCGCCTGGCGCGCGGGCGCCGCAACGCGAGCGCGCCCGCCGACGCGCGCAGCGACGAGGAGCAGGAATGGTGAGCGCGGGAATGGTGAGCGCCGTGGCGATGGGGTCCGCGTCGATGTCGATGTTCGTCGCGGCCGCGGCGCTGCTGGTGGTGCTCGGGCTCGGCATCACCCTCTATCCGCTGTGGCGCGCCCGGCCGCTGCTCGGCGCCGGCCTCGGCCTGGCCTTGGGGTTGGCGACGCTGGCGATCTATCTGGCGATCGGCGCCCCGCGCGCGCTCGATCCGCAGCAAAGCAAGCCGCCGCAGACCCTGGCCGACGCGATCGTCCAGCTCGAAGCCGAGTTGCAGCGCGATCCGCGCCAGATCGAAGGCTGGCGCCTGCTCGGCAGCGCCTACACCGCCGAAAACCAGACCCAAAAGGCGCGCGACGCCTATGCGCGCGCGGTGGCGCTGGCGCCCGACAACCCGGACCTGCTCGCCGAGGCCGCCGAAGCGCGCGCGCTGGCGACCGACGACCGTCGCTTCGACGCACAAGCGGTGCGCATGCTGCAGCACGCCCTGAAGCAACAGCCGATGCACCAGCGCGCGCGCTGGTTCCTCGGCATCGCCCACCGCCAGGGCGAGCGTCCGGCCGAAGCGGCGCAGACCTGGGAACCGCTGCTGGGCGTGGTCGATGCCGGCACCGCCGCCAGCCTGCTGGAACAGATCAACGGCGCGCGCCAGGAGGCCGGCCTGCCGCCGCTGCCGGCGCCGGCCGCCGCCGCGCCGCCGGGGCTGAAGATCAAGGTCGAACTGGCGCCGGCCCTGGCCGCGCGCGTGCCCGCCGGCGCCAGCCTGTTCGTGCTCGCGCGCCAGGCCGACGGCCGGCCGATGCCGGTCGCGGTGGAAAAGCTCGCGGCGACGAAGTTCCCGATGCAGGTCGTGCTCGACGACGGCGACAGCCCGATGCCGACCGCCAAGCTGTCCCAGCTCGAACGGGTGCAGGTGTTGGCGCGGATCTCCGCCAGCGGCAACGCCATGCCGCAAACCGGCGACCTCGCGTCGGCGCCGGTGGTGGTCCAGGTGCGCGGCAACGCCGCAGAAATCGTGCTGCGCATCGACCGCGCCATCGAGTGAGCCGCGACGCACGACCGGCGGCGCAGCGCCACTGCTGCGCCAGGCACAGAATCGCGCCGGCGCGCAGCGCGTCCGGCGACGATGGTTTACCCTGCGCTGCGGCCGGCCTCGCGCACTCGCCGGCGCCCGCCGCCGCCCTCCAAGGACACCGGCTCCGCCGGCCAGACGAGTTTCAGGCATGACCGAATTCATTCCGCCCGGCACCCGCCACATCGACCTGCCCTCGCCGTTTCCGATGAAGCGCGGCGGCGCCCTGTACGGCGCCCGCATCGCCTACGAAACCTGGGGCGAGCTCAATGCCGAGCGCGACAACGCGATCCTGATCGTCACCGGCCTGTCGCCCGACGCCCATGCCGCCGCCAACGCCGCCAACCCGGAGCCGGGCTGGTGGGAGGCCATGCTCGGCCCCGACAAGCCGATCGACAGCAAACACTGGTTCGTGATCTGCGTGAATTCGCTGGGCAGTTGCAAGGGCTCGACCGGCCCGGCCTCGATCGAGGCCGCCACCGGCGCCCCCTACCGACTGCGTTTTCCCGAACTGTCGGTGGAAGACGGCGCCGACGCCGCCGCGCACGTGGTGCGCGCGCTCGGCATCGAGCGCCTGGCCTGCGTGATCGGCAATTCGATGGGCGGCATGACCGCGCTGGCGCTGCTGATCCGCCATCCCGGCCTGGCCCGCGCCCACATCAACATCTCCGGCGCCGCGCGCGCGCTGCCGTTCTCGATCGCGATCCGCTCGCTGCAACGCGAAGCGATCCGGCTCGACCCGCAGTGGAACCAGGGGCGCTACGACGACGCCCACTATCCCGAGTCGGGCATGCGCATGGCGCGCAAGCTCGGCGTCATCACCTACCGTTCGGCGTTGGAATGGGACGGCCGCTTCGGTCGGGTGCGGCTGGACTCCGACCGCGCCGAGGAAGAGCCCTTCGGCCTGGAGTTCGAAGTGGAAAGCTACCTGGAAGGCCATGCGCGCCGATTCGTGCGTCGGTTCGACCCGAACTGCTATCTGTACCTGAGCCGCTCGATGGACTGGTTCGACCTCGGCGACTACTGCGACGGCGCGGGCCTCGACAACGATGAACGGGTGCGCCGCGGCCTGGCTGCGATCCGGGTCGAGAAGGCCCTGGCGATCGGCGTCCACACCGACATCCTGTTCCCGCTGCAGCAGCAGCAGGAAATCGCCGACGGCCTGCGCGCCGGCGGCGCCGACGCACAGTTTCTGCCGCTGGAATCGCCGCAGGGCCACGACGCCTTCCTGGTCGACATCGGCCGTTTCGGACCGGCGGTCGGCGGATTTCTCGCCCAGCTGCGGACCGGCGTAGAATCGCCGGCATGAACGCCACCGACGCCCTGCCCGACCTCGACTTTCCCGGCCACGACAAACTGGTCGCCGCAATCGACGACGCCGTCAACGCCGGCGACGAACATGCCGTCACCGCGGCCCTGCGCAACACCTTGTGCAAGATGATCCGCGACCGCGACGTGCACCTGCCCGAGTGCGTGTTCGAGCCGATCGACGACCATTACGCGCGGCGCGAAATCTACCGCAGCCCCGACCTGGGCTACAGCGTGGTCGCGATGACCTGGGGCCCCGGCCAGGGCACGCCGATGCACGACCACAGCGGCCTGTGGTGCGTGGAAGGCGTGTGGGACGGCGAGCTGGAAATCACCCAGTACGAGCTGCTCGAGCGCAACGGCGAGAATTTCCGCTTCCGCGCCGCCGGCGGCATGCACGCCGGTCCCGGCAGCGCTGGCAGCCTGATTCCGCCGCACGAGTACCACACCATCCGCAACGCCAGCAACGACTCGGTCGCGGTGTCGCTGCACATCTACAAGGCGCCGATGGAATGCTGTTCGATGTTCGTCCCGCGCGAGGGCGAGTGGTTCCGCCGCGTCGACCGCACCCTGGCCACCGACGAAGCGGCCTGAGCCTGCGCGGCCGGTAAGCCGGTCGCGCGGCACGCTCGACCGCGCCGCGCGCCTTCTGCGCACGCTCCGCTCACGCGCAGACTGCCGCTGGTTTCGCCCGCCCGGGCGGCGCGACATCCCGCAGCGGCCCGCTCGCCGGCCCGCCGCGAAGATCGCGATCCGCCTCAGCCAACCAGGCTCCGCCATGCTCAACGATCTGCTGCTCGCCGCCGCCCATCACCTGCTGGTGTTCGCCCTGGTCGCGATGCTGGTCGCCGAATCGGTGCTGCTGCGCGGCCCGCTCGACGGCGGCGTGCTGCAACGTCTGGCCAAGCTCGACGCCGGTTACGGCGGCTGCGCCGGACTGTTGCTGGCGATCGGCCTGGGGCGGCTGTGGTTCGGCGTCAAGGGCCCCGACTTCTATCTGCACAACCCCTGGTTCCACGCCAAGCTCGGCGCGTTCGTCCTGGTCGGCCTGCTGTCGATCCTGCCGACCGTGCGCTTTCTGCGCTGGCGCAAGGCGTTGGGCGCCAACCCCGCCTTCCTGCCCGAGGCCGCCGACGTGGCCAAGATGCGCGCCATCGTGCGCTTCGAACTGGTGCTGCTCGGCGCGGTGTTCGTGCTCGCCGCGGCCATGGCGCGCTACGGCGGGTTCTGAGCCGCGCCATCGCGGGCGTCGCCGCCGGCATCGGTTCCCTACAGAGGCCATCGCCCCCTGTAGGAGCGGCGCAAGCCGCGACAACCGAAGCGACGGTCGAAAGCGCCGCCGAACGAAGCTCAAATCGTCGAGCGCCGGAGCTTTGTCCCGACTGTCCCAGCCTGCGGATACCGCGCTTGCGTCCACCGCTGCGGTCGTCGCGGCTCACGCCGCTCCTACAAACGCGGAAGCGTGCGCGGCGGCAAGGCACCGATACCCCCCGGCCGCCATCCTCCCCTGTAGGAGCGGCGTAAGCCGCGACAAACGAAGCCACGGTCGAAAGCGCCGCCGAGCGAAGCTCAAATCGGCGAGCGCCGGAGTTTTGTCCCGACTGTCCCAGCCTGCGGATACGCCGCTTGCGTCCACCGCTGCGGTCGTCGCGGCTCACGCCGCCCCTACAAACGCGGTAGCGTGCGCGGCGGCAAGGCGCCGATACCCTCCGGCCGCCATCCTCCCCTGTAGGAGCGGCGTAAGCCGCGACAACCGAAGCGACGGTCGAAAGCGCCGCCGAACGAAGCCCAAATCGTCGAGCGCCGAAGCTTTGTCCCGACGGTCCGGCCTGCGGATACCCCGCTTGCGTCCACCGCTGCGGTCGTCGCGGCTCGCGCCGCTCCTACAAACGCGGAAGCGTGCGCGGCGGCAAGGCACCGATACCCTCCGGCCGCCATCCTCCCCTGTAGGAGCGGCGTAAGCCGCGACAA
>NZ_HG424559.1:45336-66309 GCF_000336385.2 Lysobacter antibioticus HS124
CAGCGACGGTCGAAAGCGCCGCCGAACGAAGCTCAAATCGTCGAGCGCCGGAGCTTTGTCCCGACTGTCCCAGCCTGCGGATACGCCGCTTGCGTCCACCGCTGCGGTCGTCGCGGCTCACGCCGCCCCTACAAACGCAGCGGCGCGCGCCGTGTTCAGTCCGCAGGCTGAGCCGCCACGCCCTGCACCCGCGGGCGCTCGTCGCGCAGGGCCACCGGCCGCGGCGGGGACTTGCCGCGCAGGTATCGGCCCAAGCGATACGTGTCGAAGCGGCAGAAATCCACGCCGCGATGCAGGAAATTCCAGCCTCGGCGCAGGTCGAAGCGCAGGTCGAATACGCAGCCGCCGGGCGGCGCGCTCAAGCGCAGCGTTTGTTCGGCGCCGGCCGCCAAACCGCTCAGGGGCAATGCGATCCGGCGCCATTCCTCGCTGCCGGCAGGCGCGATCCACAACTCGCGCACGCTCTGCGCGGTGTCGTTGAACAAGGACACGGTCGGGGATTCTGCGCGCGCATTCGACGCCGCCAGAACCAGACACGAACACCACAACAGCCACTGCGCGCGCATGGCGACCTCCGATGCGAAACAGACAGGTAAGCGACGAACGCGATCCGCCGCTGCCGGCCGGATCGCCCATCGCTTCAGCATCGAACCCGCCGCCGCCCGGCGACAGCCCCATTACGACGAAGCCGGCCCGAAGCGGCGCGAAAGCGCGCGACGCGCGGCGAACGCATCGCCGCGACCGTCTCGGCGGGATCGCCCCGCGTCTCCCGCGCGCGCAGACACCGGCACGCCCCGCCTCCGCGCTCACCCCGGCGGCGCACGCAAGCCCGGCTCCGCGACGTCCGATCGCCGGTAGTGCCCGTCCCCGGAGCCCACGGGGCGAGCGTGTATCATTGCGCGCGCTCGCCGAGGCGCCGTGCCGCAGGGGATCGGCGCGCAACACGAATGTTTCCCAGCCGTTCCGCCCACGCGCGTCGTCCTCCGGCCGCCCGGCCGTTCCCGACGAGAGGCCGATCGTTTCGATGCATCGACCATGCTGAGCCAACACTTCCTGTTCTTCTTCTCCATGCTCGGCGCCTTCAACGGCATCGTCGCGGCGTCGTTCCTGTGGTGGCGGGCCAAAGGCAAACCCACCCAGCGCTGGCTGTCGCTGCTGATCCTGGCGGTGAGCGTGCGCGCCGGGAAATCCGTGGCCTTCTATTTCTGGCCGGACATTCCCCGGTTCGTTCTGCAGATCGGCCTGACCGCCTGCTTCATGATCGGCCCCTGCCTGTTCTTCCTGGTTCGTTCGAGCCAGGGCGACGCCTCCGCCCCCGGGCGGGCCGACCGTTGGCATATCGCCGGCCTGCTGGCCCTCGCCGCCGCGGTGAACCTGTTCCTGCCCTATGCCGGCCACATCGAACTGTGGCGGCAGATCGTCACCCCGGGCATCGTCTACTCGTGGCTGGGCTACCTCCTGCTCGCCAGCGCGCAGTTGTACGCGCATCGCTCGCGGCTTTCGGGCACGCCGGCCGGGCCGCTGTTGCTGGGCACGGTAGCGGGCATCTGGATCATCTGGATCGCCTACTACACCTCCGGCTACACCTCTTACATCGTCGGCGCGCTGTCCTTCACCTTCGTCCTCGCCTCCAGCGTGCTGGTCTATCTGCGCCTGCGTTCCGGCCAGGCCCCGATCGAGCCCTACCAGGACCGCCGGATTCCCGAATCCGAGGCCGCGGTGCAGTTGCAGTCCCTGGCCGAGCTGATGGCGCACGAACGCTTGCACCTGGACCCGGGCCTGACCCTGCCCCGCCTCGCGCGCCGGCTCGGCCTGCCGCAGACCCGGCTGTCGCAGTTGTTGAACGACAACAACCAGACCTCGTTCAAGCAGTACCTGGCGCAGCTGCGCGTAACCGAGGCCAAGGCGCTGCTGCGCCAGTCCCCGCCGAAGCCGCTCGAGGTCGTGGCCACGGAAGCCGGCTTCCAGTCGATGTCGACCTTCCACAGCACCTTCAAAAAGCTCGCCGGAGTCACGCCCGCCGCGTTCCGGGTCGCCGCAAGCGACTCCTGAAAGCCGTTTCAGCACTCCGGGAAGACGCGACAAGACATTGATTCGAAAGGGATCGAATAGGGTACGGGCTCCTTCCAACGAGCCCGTGCCCATGCTCCTGTCGCGCCTCTTCCGATCGCTCCCGCTGCTTCTCCTGTCGGCCTGCCTGGGCTGCGTTCCCGACGCCCGCGCGGCCCCGGGCATCGTCGGGCCGGTCGTCGTCGACGGCCTGAGCGACGCCGCCGCGCAACGCGCCGGCGTCTTGCCCGCCGCCGCCCACGCCGACCTCCGCCAACCCGCCCACAGCGACCAGGGGCGCATCCTGTTCGTCCTCGCCAGCAGCAAAGTCCACGGCAGCTCAGCCCTCCCGGCCAGCATCAGCTTCGGCGAAGTCGTGCATGCCTGGGACACCTTCCATGCCGCGGGCTACGCGGTCGACTTCGTTTCCCCGGACGGCGGCGAGGTGCCGATCCTCGACCGCTACGTCGGCAAGGACATGGAGCCCCGCCGCAAGGACGAGCGGATCATGACCGGGCTGCGCCACACCGCCCGCCCCGCGCAGATCGACCCGAGCCGCTACCGTGCCGTCTATTACGTCGGCGGCAGCAACGCCATCTACGGCGTGCCGGAACATTCCGTGCTGCAGCGGATCGCCATGCACGTCTACGAGCGCAACGGCGGCGTAGTTTCGGCCGTCTGCCACGGCACCGCCGGCCTGGTGAACCTCAAACTCGCCGACGGCCAGCCGCTGGTGGCGGGCAAACGCATCACCGGCTATCCCGAAGAGCACGAGCGCCAGGACGAGCCCTACTTCAAGCAGTTCCCGTTCCTGATCCGCAAAACCGTCGAATCCCGCGGCGGCCTGTTCCATGCCCTGGACGGCGACCAGGCCTACATCGAAGTCGACGGCCGCGTCGTGACCGGCCAGAACTACGCCTCCGCCACCCAAGTCGCGCAAGCCGTGGTCGACATCCTGCGCCGCCAAGCCGACCGACCGCCGGTCCGCGGCGCCAAGAAAGCCTGATCTCCCGCAACGCCTTCTCCCGCCGGCCGATGCCGGCCCCTCAGCTACGCCCGACAACACCAGGAACCGCCATGAAATCATCGATCCGATCCGCCGTACTCGCCGCCGCCCTGCTCCTGCCCGCCTCCGCCCTGGCGCAAACCAGCGAGCGCGACGCAGTCGACCGCGCCATGCAAAGAATGATGCAGGCCTTCGAAGCCGGCGACGCCCGCATCGCCTTCGAAGTGCTGCGCCGGGACGGCGCGGTGCTCGGCTACTCCGCCTCCAAGGGCCAGGTGGTCGTGCGGACCACGGAAGAATGGGCCAAGGGCTTCCCCGGCAAGCCGGCCGACGACGAAGACCAACGCCATCGCAGCTACGAAATCCTCGACGTCAGCGAAAACGCCGCGGTGGTCAAGGTGAAGCTGGACTATCCGGCGTGGGACGGCGTGGACTATCTCGCGCTGTCGAAGATCGATGGCAAGTGGATGATTGTTAGTAAGTCTTGGAGTGGGAAGGCTAAGGCACCTTAAATCGACTCTGCCGCCCGCTGTGCCGTATGCGGTAGTGTATCCACCGAGTGACAGCCGCACGCGATCCAGGGTGAGCTCGCAGAATAAAACCTAATCCGGCATGCTACTAAGCACCGAAGCTCGAGCAGACTCCGCCGTCGACACGATCGCTCAACTTGTTTCAACGAGCCATCTTCGGCCAGGGACCACACGCTACCGACGCACGTAACTCGGCTCTCAACGTCATCGACGGCACGCATGATGGCCTAGTTCTTTTCGGTCAAAGAAGAGTGGGGCGAGCATTCGCCCGCCCCACCGTTTCTGCTTATGCCGCCCACTGTTCCGTGGAAGCGTCATAGATCCGGGCGGTGGCCGCCCCCTTGCGGATGACGTTGATGGTGCTTAGCGCATCCTGCTTGTTGTGGTAGCCCTCCGAGGTCGCGATGACCTGATGGTTACCTGCGCTGCGGATGTTGAAGTACCACTGCCCGTTGACCGAGCTCTTGTGCACGTAGAAGTAAATCATTGGAGTAAGAACCTCATTGTCGATTTGACGACAACACGGTCTCTGTACTTGCCTGTGAGCACGTTAGCAGTTCAGCTATGTGCATAGCATCGTGCTATGCATTTGTGCTAAATTTGAACTTGCTCGATGGGCGTACCTTTCCGGTTGCCTATTGGGTTGATCAAATGTGAGCGACTTGCTTCCTAGCGACCCGAGGTCTCGTACACCTCGGGTCGCGTCGTTTTGGCCTGCGCACGCGGATAGCCCGGTCGCTCGCGGTTGCGAACATGCGCAGGCGATCTATCTCCTTTTCACGATTCCTCCTTCAACATCGCTCCACGAAGCGATGAGAACGATTCAAACCACTTGGTCTTGATGTCTTCGGGCCACGACGGATCGAAGTCAGGGAATTTAGCGAGCAATAGTTCCGCTGCAGACTGCGCTGGCCTTTGGGGAGCGGCGGGTGTTACTGGCGCCTCTACATCCGACAAACCGCGACTCTTCGCGCGCTTAGCCCGGGGCGCTCCGTTGCGTTTCGGAGGCGGGGCTTTGATGTGCTTGGAGACCGCGACGCCAGCCGCCGCCACCGCTGCCAGAAAGAACGAGACAGCCTTGGTGATGGTGCTGCCTCCGATGCCCTGCTCACGAAATGCGCTTTCGATTTGCTGCGTGGTGGCATCGTTGAGGTCGATGTGTGGGTGCTGCAGGAAGGTATATCGCGTTCTGAGCAGTTCCTTGATCAGCGGCCCGCGATCTTTCTCGTCGGTGTCAACGAGCTTCTTGAGCATGTCGTTGGGCGCGCCAGATTCGCTCATAAGCCCGAGATACTTGTAAGCGGCGAGCAGCGCGGCGATGGTCGAGCCAGATTGACCGCTGAAGACGCTGGGGTCGATGCGGCCCGGCAGCCCCCGCTCACTCAGCTTATTCAGCGAATTTGCGAAGGAGCGGTAAGGGACATATGGCGGGGTGAGTTTCTTCTGTTCCTTCTGTGCGGCCATCGATGGGCACCTGCGCGGGCTTCTGTGGATTGATCCTTTCACTCCACTCTGTGCGAGTCAATATGCCCCGCACAGAAAATCGCACAACAACAATTGCGCATTGCAGCAAAACGGCTCTGAGTGGCTTGCAACCTGCTGGGCTTCCCCGCCCAGGCGGTCTTAATTGGGCTGGGGCGGCTCAAAGCGGATTCAAGTAGGCTTTCCGCAGGATCACGGGGGATTCGCATGAGCGTGCGCATAGGCAAGGCCGTGCTTGGACTTGTGCTGCTGATAGCTGGCTGCGGCGACGGCGGCGGTCGGTACCGAGACTACGACGATTACGCAGCTAACGCCGATGCGGCGGCCGAAGCTGCCGAAGAAGCCGCCGAAGAGGCAAGGCAGGCCGTATACGAAGAGCATGGGGCCGACAGCGACGGTACCGGAGCCGAGGCGAGCAATGTGGACGCGTACAACGTAGAGGACAACGGCAATTACACGTGCACGCAAGATTGCTCCGGCCACGAAGCAGGCTTTGCGTGGGCGCAGGAGCACGACTTCACCGATGCCTCTGACTGCGGCGGCAACTCGCAATCTTTCATCGAAGGGTGCGAGGCTTTCGCAAACGAGCGCCAAGAACAGGCAGATCGCGAAGCGCAAGAAGCCGCCGAACAGGCGGCCGAGGACGCCAGCTACGAAACCGAGGCGGACGTCGAGTACGAAGCCGACTATTAGCGCCTCGACTGCGCAATTACAGGCCGCAACGTCGTGTACGGGTCGTGACTCGACTGCAAAAAACAAAGGGCTAGGCCGCAAGGCCTAACCCTTTGTTTTGTCTTGGTGCCGGAGGTGGGACTCGAACCCACACGCTTTTAAGGGCGGCGGATTTTGAGTCCGCTGCGTCTACCGATTCCGCCACTCCGGCAGCGGGCTGCGCAGTATAGCGGGGCTTGCGCGCGGAGTCTGCCCCCTCTTCGCGGTGCCGGCGGGGTCCGGGCCTGAAGCCGCGGGGTCGGCGGCAGGCCCGCTGCGCGCGGCGCCTCAGTGCGGTTCGGCCGCAGCGGCGTAGACCAGCTCGTCGAAGGCTTCGGCGTCGTCCGCGGCCTGGGGGGCCCGGACGCGGGCGCTTCGGGCCCCGGCGTTGCGCCGCCCGTTCTCGCCGGCCGGCGCCGGCCGTTTCGGGCGCAGCGGGGCCGCTTCGGGCGGCGGGGTCACGATGCAATGGATGGCGGCGGCAGTGAGCATGGGATCAAGACCGGTGATGGAAGCCTGCGGCGGGCGGATCGACGGATCGGGATCTGCGGGTCGTACGGGCGGATCGGAGCTGCGGATCGGAGCGGGCGGCTGGCGACGGCGGCAGCCCAGGCAGTGGCGGACGCGTCCGCGTTGCAGGGACGACGGCCGCGACAACAGGCCGCCGCAGGGGCATTGCGGTTCCAGGCCGCGCTCCCAGCGCCACACCCGCCAGAGCGCGTGCAGCGCCATCGCCGCGCCCGCCGCCAGCGCTGCCGCCTGCAGGCCGCGCGCGATCGGCGCGAAGGCGGCGGGCGGCCTCCGGCGCGGCCGCGGCCTGCAGCAGGAGCGCGCCGCTGGCGACGCCGCCGGCGGCGACCACCACGGGCGGAGCGAACAACTGCAGCAACATCCTGGCACCACGATTCATGAATGCGTCTCCCCGTCTGCGCCGGCTAGCAGAACGCGGAGCGGTCTCAACTTCTGAGACGATGGCCAGAATAGTGCCAGGCACACTGCGCTGCCTCTGCCATTCGTCGTGTGAAACACGCGACCGATGCCGCTTGCGCCCATGCCACCGCTGTGAGCACTCTGACGCAGGCGCGGGGCTAGAATGGCCGGATGTGCCTGATCGCCCTCGCCTGGGACCACCACCCGCGCTACCGCCTGGCCCTGATCGCCAATCGCGACGAGGCCCACGCCCGCCCCAGCGCCGCCGCCGGGCCCGATCCGGAGGCGCCCGAGGTCTACGGCGGACGCGATCTGGTGCAGGGCGGCAGTTGGCTGCAGGTGTCCACGCGCGGACGCTTCGCCGCGGTGACCAACGTCCGCGTCGGCCGCAATCCCGAAGCGCGGCCGCACTCGCGCGGCGGTCTGGTCAGCGGGTTCGTGCGCGGCGACGCGGATGCCGAGTCCTACCTGGCCGCGATGGCGCCGTACGCAGCCGAGTACGGCCGCTTCAATCTGTTGCTGTGGGATGGCGCGCAACTGCGTTTCGCCAGCAATCACCCCGAATTCCAGAGCGCGCCGATCGCGCCCGGCGTGCATGCCATGTCCAACGGCGCGTTCGACGCGCCCTGGCCGAAGAGCGGCCACGCCACCCGCGCCTTGTCGGCCTGGCTGGCTTCGCCTGCCTCTCAAGCCCGCGCTGCGGACGGCGCCGGCGTCGCCGAATTGTTGGCGGCGCTGGCCGATACCGCGCCGGCGCCGGACGCGGCTTTGCCCGACACCGGCGTCGGCCTCGAACTGGAACGCCTGCTGTCGCCGCCGTTCGTGCTCGGCGACGGTTACGGCACGCGCTGCAGCACCGTGGTGTTGGTCGAAGACGATGCGGTGGTGTTCGTCGAACGCCGTTTCGGCCCCAACGGCGCACCCGGCGGCGACAGCGCCGTGCGCCTGCCATTGACCGCCGCTCGTAGCGGTTAGGACACCGCCTGCGCGCGGGCCGCGGCGACGGCCGCGCGTCCGGTTCGAGCATGCGGGTCGAAGCTGCGGCCTGGAAGGCGCGAACGCGGCGACGCGCCGTCGCGACGCGGTTGCGCGCCAAAACCAGCGCCGCTAAAACAGCGCCCCAATGAGAAGGCCCAGGCCTCGAGATTTCCTCGGGTGTCCGGGCCTTCCGTTGTCGGAGCGATTGCATCGGACTCGCGTCCGTTGGTTGTTCTCCGACGCATGCAGGGTACGCCCGGTAACGTTACCGGCCGATCAAATTTTCGTGATCGCGCCTGCGCTCGCGCTCGCACGGCGCCTGTTCATGCGCATCGCCCGAGTAAACGCGCATCGCTGCCGCCCCGGCGCTCTGCCCGGCCGGCCACCGCGCCCACGGCCACCAGCCGCGGCCGGTCTGCGCGTAGCGATCGGCCGCGCGCTCGAAGCGGTTGCGCACGCTGATGCCGCCGCACAGCAGGTACAAGGGCAGGAACAGCGGGCCCAGCACCATGTACTGGTAGACATGGGCGCGCTCGTGATCGGACAGGCGGATCGGCGCTTCGACGCAGTGCCCGGCATCGTGCGCATAGGTGAAGCACGGCGAGTCCAGGTCGGCGCCGGTGTGCAGGATCACGTTGCCGAGGGTGATCGCCCCGCCCGGGCCCCAAGGCCAGTGATGGAACACCAGCGCGAGGTCTTCGCGGCGCCAACGCGCGCGCGCGCCGAACGGCATCGCCAGCACGCCGGCGAGCAGGCCGAGCAGGGTCACCGGCGAGGTCCACACCGCGCCCAGCGCACCGCCGGCGATTCGCAGCCACACGCTCAGTCAGCACCCCTCTTCGGGCAGGACCAGCCACAGGATCAGGTACAGCAACACCACCGGCAGGCCGAAGCTGGCCAGCGCCAGGACCACGAATGCGGCGCGCACCAGCACCGGATTCCAGCGCAGGCGCAGGGCGATGCCGCCGGCGACGCCGGCGATCATGCGGTCGTGCCGCGAGCGGCACAGCGGTCGCGCGGAACTGCTCATCCGGCCCAGGTCTCCGAGTGCTGACGGGTCCCGAATGAGTCTAGCGCGTCACCGCGACGGCGGTGTCGAGACGCCGGCGCTGCGTAGCTGAACGAGTTTGCCCCGCAGCCAGGAAGCCGAGCTGACCGGCGCCGCCTGGCCGCAACGCACCCGGTAGGGCTGGCCGCTGAGGCTGCTGCGGCTGGCGGCGCGGTCGATGAACGCCTCGGCGGTGTCGGCCAGATCGCGCTTGCGCAGATAGGCCAGCTTCTTGCGCAGATGCGCCTGCGCCTGCGCGGCGTCGTGCCAACTGCCGTTGCGTTCGAACTGGCAACCGGAGCGGCCCAGGGCTTGGATCAGTTGTTCGATTTCGCGCTCGGCCTGGGCGCTGGGCGCGGCCTGGGCGCCGAAACAGGAGGCCAGCAGGCCGGCCAGCAGCCAGCCGGCGCGGCGCAGGGAACGCGGTGCCGCAGCGCGGCGGCGGAGCTTCAGCGGTTGCATCGGGTTGAGCGAGTCCATGCCGGGGTGCCGAGATCTGTGCTGCGATTCGTGCCGAATTAGAGCGCACCCAGCCAGCTGCCGACCACGTCTTTCCAGATCGCATAGCCCTCGCGGTTCATGTGCAGCCGGTCTTGCAGAAAGAGCCCCGCGCGCGGCGCGCCGTCGGCGTCCAGCATCGGCGTGAACACGTCCAGGTAGTCCACCCCGGTCGCGCTCGCCGCGTAGTCGCGGACCAGCGCGTTGGCCGCGCGCACCTGCGGCAGCAGCGCGGCGCGCGACGGGCTGGGCTTGATCGAGACGAAACCGATCCGCGCCTGCGGCTCGGACTGATGCACGCGCTGCACGAAGGCGACGAAATCGTCGCGCACCTGCTGCGGCGAGCGGCCTTCGGACAGGTCGTTGTCGCCGGCGTAGAACACCACTGCGCGCGGCCGGTACGGCAGCACGATGCGTTCGGCATAGCGCAGCGAGTCGTAGACCCGGGAGCCGCCGAAGCCGCGGTTGATGCTGGCCACCCCCGGGAAATCCTGGTCCAGCGTGGTCCAGTAGCGGATCGAGGAACTGCCGACGAACACCACCCCGCCCGGCCGCCGCCGGACCCGCGCGTCCTCGGCCTCGAAAGCCCGGATGTCGGCTTCCCATTGCTCCGGATCGCGCGGCGCGGCGCCTTCCGCGGCGGCCACCGGGGCGGCAGATGAACCGGCGGTGGCGGCGTCGGAGGAACGCGACGGCGCGACGGCGCAGGCGCTCAGCGCAAGGACGAGACAGACGAGCAGGCAGCGGCGCATGCGGCGATCCGGTCGGAGGAGAAGCGACAGACTAACCCGGAACCGCCGCGCCGCGGCCTCAACGCGAACGCTGCGCCAGCCAGTCGTGGATCGCGCCGGGCACTTCGCGCTGGGCGCGGCCGGAGACGTAGATGCCGATGTGCCCGCCCTTGAACGACAGCTCGCTGTAGTCTTCGCTGCCGACCAGGTTCTTGAGCGCCTTCGATGCGGCCGGCGGCACCAGATGGTCCTGCTCGGCGTAAATGTTCAGCACCGGCATGTCGACATACCCCAGATCGACCGCGCGGCCGCCGATGTCGATGCCGCCCTCGACGAAGCCGTTGCCCTGGTAGAACTGCTTGATGAACTGGCGGAAGGCTTCGCCGGCCTGGTCGGGCGAGTCGAAGATCCACTTCTCCATGCGCAGGAAGTCTTCCAGCGCGCGCTTGTCGTCGAGGATGTCGATCAGGCCGACGTACTTCTGCACGAACAGCCGCCACGGCTTGAGGGTCAGGTAGCACCAGTTCATGACGTCGGCCGGCACGTTGCCGAGCGTGTCGACGAACTGGTCGATGTCCAGGCCGCGGGTCCAGTTCGACAGCATGTTGTCGTCGGTGTGGAAATCCACCGGCGTGACCATGGTGATGAGGTTGCGCACCTTGCGCGGATTCAGCGCCGAATAGCACAGCGAGAACGCGCCGCCCTGGCAGATGCCGAGCAGGTTGATCGCCGCCATCCGGTACTCGCGGCGCAGATGGTCGACGGCGCCGCCGAGAAAGCGCTGGATGTAGTCCTCCAGCTCCAGATAGCGGTCGGAGCGGTCCGGATAGCCCCAGTCGAGGATGTAGACGTCCTCGCCGCGCTCCAGCAGGCCGCGCACGATCGACTTGTCGGCCTGCAGGTCGACCATGTACGGGCGGTTGACCAGCGCATAGGCGATCAGCAGCGGCACTTTGGCGGTCGGCGCTTTCTCGCCGCGGAAGCGGTACAGCACCACCTTGCCGTCGCGCCAGACTTCCTCGCGTTCGGTCGCACCGTAGTCGATGTTGTCGACCTGGCGCAGCGAGTCCAGGCCGGCGCGCAGTTTCTGCTGCGCCCGCATCGCTTCCTGGGCCAGGGATTCGGCGCTGAAATTGATCGGACCGGTCATCTCAGCGGGCTCCCTTCTTGGCCGGCTTGGCGGCGCCGGACTTGCTCACCGCCGCGGGGCGCGCCGGCGGTTGCGGACGGGCGATCGCGGTCTTGCGCGGCGGCTGGGCGGCCGTCTTCGCGGGCGATGCCGCGCTGACGTTCGGCGCGGCGGCGACCGATTGCGCTGTGCGCGGCTTGGCCGCCTTGGGTTTGACCGCCTTGGGCTTGGCCGCCGCGGACTGGGTCGCGGCAGCGGGTTTGCCCGAGGCCGGCTTGGCGGCGGGCGCCGGTTTCGCCTCCGGCTTGCGCGGCGCATCGGCCTCGGCGCGCGCCGGCGCCGGGCGCGACTGCAGTTCGTCGCGCAGCCGGCGCAGTTCGCGTTCGAGCTGAACGATCTTGCGGTGCGCGGCGTCGATCTCGGTGCGGGTCGGCATGCCCAGGCTGCTGCTGGTCTGCTCGACCTCCTTCTGCACTCCGGCGCGCAGCCGCATCTGCGAGTTGACCAGGTCGGCGTAGGCGTCGCGGAAGCGCGGCGACAGGGCGATGTCGGCATAGGCCTCTTCGGCCGCGTCGATCCACAGGTCGAACAGGGCGCGCGCGCTGCCGATCTGACGACCCGGTTCGCTGCGCTCGGCCAGCTTGTTCTCGAAACGCGCGAACGCATCCTGCGCGGCTTCGGCCATCAGCGCGTTATAAGCCTGGCTGCGCTGCTGATAGTCCAGATAGGCCTGGGCCAGGTGCTGCACGCGCTCCTGGTGCTCGCGCGAGAAACCGACCGCCGGCACGCCGAGCCAGGCACGGCCTTCGCTGTGCAGGTTCTGCAGATACGGCGCGATCTGTTCGGCCCAGCGCGAGAAATCCTGCTGGCCCGGGCCGCGCATCGCGCCGAACACATCGGCGAAGGGGTTGCCGCCCTGCCCGCCCATCGCCTGCTTCCAGGCGCCGGCGACGTCGGCCGCGGACGCGTCGCGGCCGGCGAACTGCGCCGCGAGCTTCTGGATCTCGCCGAACCAGGCGCGCGCCTGGCTGTTGAAGCGGTCCAGGGTGTCGTCGGCCTGCGGGCTGCTGCCCTTGGCCAGTTGCGACCACCATTGCACGGCCTCGTTCCAGCCCGGCAGCGAAGGGGGCGCCGGCTGCGGCGCGGCGCCGCGCATCATCTCGCCCCATGCGCTCCAGTACTGTCGCGCCAGTTGCTCGAATCCGTCGGAACCGGCGGCGCCGAAGCCGCCGGGATTGTTCGAGCCGAAACCGAAATTCGCCATCGCCGCCTCCAGGGATTTGGCCCGATCATAGCAACGGCGTGTTGCCGGGCGCTGCCCGAGCGTCTGGTTCGTCTGGGGCCGGCGCGGCGCGCCGCGATCGCCGGGCCTAGTCCGGTCCACTATCGCTGCGCGGCAGCGGCGGATCGAGCCGGTAGGCCAGGGCCTGAACCTCGTGCACCGCCGGCGCGCCGACCAGGCGCAGCGGAAAACGCGGTTCGCGCCCGGACGATGCCGACGGCGAATCCGGCTCGTCTTCGCTGAAGATCACGTAGTTGACCCCGGCGCCATCCTGCACCGAACGGAACGCGACGCCGTCGAAACGTTCCTCGTGACGGTAGCGCAGGTATTCGATCATCACCTGAGTCACCAGGTAGCCCTCTCCGCCCGGCCGCGCCGGCAGCGAGATCAACCGGTGCAGGTGCTTCAGCAAATGGCGCCGGCGCAGACGCTCGTCCGCGCGGCCGCGGAAGAACTCGAACGCCTGCGGGTCGATCCGCTGATCCAGGCCGCGGAAATCGAACAGTTTCAAGGCGCGCTCGGGCTGGAACGTCCCGACCGCAACCCGGTCGCCGATCGAGGGGCGCACTTCGGCCACGCTGGTGTGCACGGCGCCGGCGCCATAGAACAGCGGCACGCCGGCCGGGTTCATCCGGTTGCTGTTCGCGCGGGCGCGCGGCGCCGCACCGAGTTCGCGCTCGGGCTGCGCCAGCACCCGCGCCAATTTGGCGTCGTCGTCGCAGCAACGCGCGCGGAACATCCGCACGCCGGTGCCCAGTTCGAGGATCGCGGCAGGCCTGTGCCAGGACGGCAGCACTGTGCGCACCTTGGCCTGCAGCGCTTCGTCGAACAAGGACGCGAAGAAGCGCTCGGCGCGGTCGTTGTAGAACCGCTGCTCGTGGCGAAGTGCGTGCACCACCGCCTCCCACTCGCCGAGCAGGTAGTCGTCCTCGTGCTGCTCCGATTCGAACGGCAGGCGCCGTTGCTGGTAACGCTGCTCCGGATGGAACAAGGCGTCCTCGCCGGCGCCCGGCTCGTGCAACTGCCCGGCCACGGTCTCGCAGAACGGCGCATGCTCGCAGCCGATCACCCGGCCGACGACCGCGGCCAGCGACAAGCCGTCGTAGCCCGGATAGAGGTCGACATGAGGCTCGAACCAGTCGCGGATCTCGCCGCGCACGGCGCGCACGATCTGTTGCACCGACAGGCCGGCCCGCTGCACGCCGCACACGGCGCAGGGTTCGGGCAAAAGCCGTTCTTCGTAGAGCCGCCGCAACACGGTGTTGCCGATGCACGGCAAGCAGATTCCGCCGGCATACGGGCCTTGCGCGAACACGTCCTCGGCCAGCTCCCGCAGCATCCGCTTCATCCGTGCCGCCCCCGTGCCCGCATGGTCCGCCGTCTCCGCCCGGAGCGCACCGCTCAAGGCTTGGGAATGCGCAGCGTCTTGCTGATCATCAGCGAGCCCGACAGCGCGAACATCAGCACCAGCGGGTGGAACAGCCACGGGCCGATGCGGATGCCGCCGAACCACAGGTCGGGGCCGATCGCGCCCTGCCAGGCCGCGACCGCCAGCACGATCACCAACGCCAGGCTGGTCGGAATCGGCGTGCCCTCAAAGTACTTGACCTTGCCTTCGTCGCCGGAGAGGGCCTCGGCGGTGACGTTGTAGCGCGCCAGGCGGCTGACGCCGCAACCGACGAAATAGCTCAGCACCACCCAGTCCCAACCGCCCTGCAGGCCGCAGGCGTAGGCCAGCGCCGCCGGCGCGACGCCGAAGGAGATCACGTCGGCCAGCGAGTCGAGTTCGCGTCCGAGGGTGGACGAGGACTTGCGCCAGCGCGCGACCTTGCCGTCCAGCGCGTCGAAGATGAAGGCCAGCGGGATCAGCGCCATGCCGATCATCAGATCGCGCACGCCGCCTTCCTGCAGGAAGCGCATCGCGGCGAAGATCGCGCCGGTGCCGCAGAACGCGTTGGCGAGGGTGAACCAGTCCGCGAGATGGAATTCGCGAAGCATCGAGAAGTGGCGCCGCATGCGGTGTTGCTCCGTGATGGACGGCTGCGGCCGTCCCGAGGGGCGTCCAGCCTGCCAAAGCCGGAGCGCCGGCCGCAAGAGGCGGAGGTCGCATCCTGCCCCGTCCGCGGCCGCGGCGGCGCGGTCAGCGCGGGATCGCGAGCTGCGGCGCCTGCAACGGCTGACCGGCCGCTCGCAGGCCGGTGTCGATGGTGGCGTCGGCCGGCAGCGGCGCGCCGTCGGCCAGGTGCGCCTCGACCCGGTCCAGCGCGGCGTAGACGTACGGCAGCAGCGGTTGATAGCGCGCGGCCAATGCCGGCAGTCCGAGGAAAGCGTCGAAATGCTGCACGTTGCGCACCTGCCAGTACCGCACTTGCGCGCCGGCGCGGCGCGCCATCGCCACATAGGGCTCGCTGCTGAATGCCGGCGGAATCAGGCCGTCGTCGAGACCGTGCACGACCACCACCGGCACGCCCTTGCGCGGCGCCGAGGCGCGCGTCGCGGCGATGCCCTCGCGCACTCGCCGGTGCGCGGCGGCGAGGCCCGCTGCAGCGTCCCCATCGCCTCCCTGCCCGGTCCACAACGCGCGCAGCCCGGCCAGCGGCGCCAGCGCTTGCGCGGGATCGCCGGCCGGCGGCGCGAACAACTGCACGCCCGCACCGGGCGGAATGCCGCTGGCATCGGCCCACCAGGCGGCACGCTCGTTGGCGGCGGCCGGGCGTGCGGTCGGCGGCTGGGCCGCCGCGTCGGCAGCGGCATAGGCGAACGGCAGCCAAGGCTGGTCCGGCCCCTTGCCGGCCCGCTTCGCCGCCGGCGCGTAGCGGCCATAGGCCGAGGCGTACGTCGCCGCGACCGCGCGCCACAGATCGAAACTGACCGACAGCGCGCCAGCGCGCAACGCGGCGTCGCTCCAGCCGTTGTCGCGCAAGCGCCGATACGCGGCTTCCGCGCGCGCTTCGTTGCTCGCCTCGGCCATGCCCTCGCCGAGCCAGCCGTTGGCCGCGGCATAGGCGCAGTAAGCGTCCGCGGCGGCGCCGGCCGGCGCCGCCGGCATCGCCGCCAGGGGCTTGTGCTGCAGCGCGCACGGCATCAGCAGCGCCGCTTCGGTGGTGTAGTCGTACAGGGGGCGCGCCCCGTCGACGTACACGTTCGGTTCGCCCGCCACCACCGCGTCGAGCCAGGGCTCGCCGTCGAGTTCGGCGGCGCGCAGCACCGCACCGCCGCCGTTGGAGATGCCCACCGCGATGACCCGGGTGTTGGCCCAGGTGAACGGCGCCTGCTGCGGGAAGGCCCGATCCAACGCGCTCAGGCCGAACTGCGCCGCCTGCCGCACGTGGCGCCCCCAGTCGGCTTCGGGGTTGTCGCGAGAATGCGCATGCTTGAAGGCGATGCCGCCCGCCGCCGCGCGCTCGGCCGCGCTCGGCACGAAAGCCAGGTCGCCGTCCTCGGGCTGGCCGATGGTGCCGTCGGCGCGCACGCCCAGGCCGGCATCGAGATCGAAATAGTCGGTACCGGCGCCCTTGTCGGTGTAAGCCACCGCGCAGCCCTTGGGCAGGCCCCAGGCGCCGGCCACGGCGATCGCGCCGTAGATGCCGCGCGAACCGGAAGACGCCGCGACCACCAGACAGCGCTTGCCGGCATCGAACGCATCCGGCACCTGCGCCAGCACGCGGTGCGGCTGATGCGCGCCGGGCACGGTCGCGTAGGCGCTGTACTCGCGCCCTTCGACCCGCTGCACGCTGCCGTAGACCTCGCCGTAACCGCCGCCGACGGCAAGATCGGCGATGCCGCGCCAGTTCGCCCACAGCGCGCGCCGGCGCAGTTCGGCGGCGGTGGGATGGGCCGGGTCGGCGAAGGCCGGCGGCAGCGCGGCGCGCAAGCCGTCCAGACCGAGCCCGGCGCTGAGCAGGTCGTCGTGCTCGCCGCGGTGTTCGGTCTGGCGTGGGGCGCTGAACATCGGCGATGCGTCCTTGACGGGCGGGGCCGCCGCAGTGCGCGGCGCGGCGACCGCGATCGGGGCCGCGGCGGCGGCGGACAGGGCGACCGCGGCACAGGCCGCGGCAAGACGGGAGTGGAAGGCGTTCATCGGCGCAGGCTAGCAAGCCGCGCGCGCCGGCCCATCGTACTTTGGTACAGCCCGCCGGTGCGCGCGCGGAAGCGCCGGCGCGGCCTGCTAGGCTTAGCGCGATGCCGACCCTGCTGATCGCCGACGACCATCCCCTGTTCCGCGCTGCGTTGCGCCAGGCCGCCGCGGACGCTGTGCCCGATACGGCGGTGCGCGAAGCCGGCACGCTCGACGATGCGCTGGCCGCGCTCGAAGCCGAGCCCGGCATCGACCTGGTCCTGCTCGATCTGCACATGCCGGGCAACCACGGCCTGGCCGGGTTGGCGGCGATCCGCGCCCAGTACCCCGGCACCGCGGTCGCGGTGGTCTCGGCCAACGACGATCCGCGGGTGGTGCGGCGCGCGCTCGACCACGGCGCCGCCGGCTATCTGCCCAAGAGCGCCGGCCTGGACGAACTGCGCGACGCGATCCGCGCCGTATTGGCCTGCGAACAGTGGCTGCCGGCGACGCTGCGCGCCGCGGTCGCCCGCACCCACAGCGAGCGTGGCGACGCCGACCTCGCCTCGCGCCTGGCCAGCCTGTCGCCGCAGCAATTCAGAGTCCTGACTCTGGTCGCGCAGGGCCTGCTCAACAAGCAGATCGCCGACCGACTGGACGTGCAGGAGCGCACTGTCAAGGCGCACCTGTCGGCGATCTTCGACCGCCTCGGCGTGCGCAACCGCACCCAGGCCGGCGTGGTCCTGCGCGAGCTCGAACTGGCCGATCCGGCGCGCCGGATCGAGGACTGAGCGCGCAGTCACAGCGGGGTCTCTCGCTCGTTCGCGCCCGCTCACCCTGCCTCACCCCGCGTCGCGGTGTTTGTCCACACAGCCTGTGGACAAACCTGCGGACAGTAAGGTGGAGACCACGCCGAATCCTTTGTGGCACAAGCATTGCAATAGGGTTGGCGAGAAAATGACCAGAAGATTTCCTTGACATCGCTCACGCGATCTCACCTTCGCGCCATCGTCACGCGCCGGCGCTCGCCGCCCATTCAGGCGCCGACGCCGCCGGCCGCCAGCAAGCGGTCCAACACCGACTTCAAGGCCAGCGGCTTGACCGGCTTGGGCAGCAAGGCGACCCCGGCTTCGTGCACGGCCTGCCGCACGGCGGCCCCCGTGTCGGCGCTGAGCAGCAGGCAGGGCCGCGCGCCGAATTCGTCGCTCAGGCGCTGCGCCAGGGCCAGGCCGGTGTCGTCGTCGTCGAGGTGGAAGTCGAACAGCCACAGCGCTGCCGGCCGCTCGCGCAGGGCCCTGCGTGCGGCTTCGTCGCCGTCGGCGGTGGCCACCTCGCAGCCCCAGCGCCGCAACACCTCGTCCAGCGCCGCCAGCGCCTGCGGATCGTTGTCCACCGCCAGCACGCGCAGGCCGGCGACGCTGCGCTGAGCGCCGGCCGGCAACGCCGCCGACGGCATCGGCGCATGCGGCAGGCGTACCGCGAACGCGGTGCCGCGGCCGAGCGCACTGCGCAGGCTCAGCGGTGCATCCAGCAACTGGGCGATGCGGTCGGCGATCGACAGTCCCAGGCCCAGGCCCTGCCCCGGCGCGTCTTCGCCGCGGCGGAACTCTTCGAAGATCGCCGACTGCTGATCCGCAGCGATGCCCGGCCCGCTGTCCAGCACTTCCACCGCCAGCGCGCCGGCGCGCCGGCGCACGCCGAGCAGGACGCCGCCGCGTTCGGTGTAGCGCACCGCATTGGCGAGGAAGTTCTGCAGCACCCGGCGCAGCAGCTGCGGATCGCTGCGGGTCCAGGCGCGGCTGGCGACGTAGCGGAAACGCAGGCCGCGCGCCGCCGCGATCGCGCCGAACTCCGAGGCCAGCGGATCGAGCACTTCGGCCAGCGGAAACTCGCGCGGCTGCGGCACCAGGCCGCCGGCTTGCAGGCGCGACATGTCCAGCAGGCCGGTCAGCAGATCGCCGGTGGAATCCAGCGCACCGCCGATCTGGGCCACGGTCTCGCGCTGCGCCGGCGCGGTCAGCTGCTGCGCCAGGGCATCGGTGAACAGCTGTGCAGCGTGCAGCGGCTGCATCAGATCGTGGCCGACCGCGGCCAGGAAGCGGCTCTTGGCTTCGTTGGCGCGCTCGGCCTCGCGCTTGGCGACTTCCAGATCGGCGGTGCGCGCGGCCACCCGCTGCTCCAGGGTCTCGTTGGCCTGGATCAGCCCGGCCTCGGCGCGGCGGAACGCGGTGACATCGGTGAAGGTGGCGACGAACCCGCCACCGGGCATGGGATTGCCGCGGATCTCGACGATGCTGCCGTCGGCGAGCACGCGCTCGGACAGATGCGGGGTGCCGGCGCGCATGAACGCCAGGCGCCGCTGCAGCGCGCGCTCCAGATCGCCCTGCATCGGCAGGCGCTGCATCGCCCAGCGCGCCAGGTCGGCGATCGGACGGCCGACCTGCAGCAGCTCCGGCGGATACGCGAACAACTCGGCATAGCGCCGGTTCCACGCCACCAGGCGCAGTTGCGCGTCGACCACGCTGATGCCCTGGCTCATGTTCTGCAGCGCCGCTTCGAGCACGCGCTGGTTGAATCGCAGGTCGGCCGAGGCTTCGCCGACGATCGCCGCGACCGTGTCCAGGTCGCGCCCGGTTTCGCGCCGCGCCGCGTCCAGCAGCACGCGCGCCGACGCCGAGCCCAGCACCGCGGCCAGTTCGCGTTCCAATGCAGCCTCGACTTCGGCCGCCACCGGCGCACCCGCGGGCGCGGCATCGAGCAGCTGCGCGACGCGTTCGCGCGGCAGGAAACGCAGGCCGGCCGCGCGCAGGGTCTGCACGTCCAGACCGCGCCGCGCGCTGCGCGGGGTTTCGCGCCGCCACACCGCCGCCAGCACGGTCGCCAGCGTGCCCAGGAACAGGCTGGCGCCGACCGCGCGGCCGAGCCGGCTCCAGCCGGTCAGGCCGAACAGGCGCTCCGGCGCCAGCCACGACCAGCCCAGCGGACCTTCGTGCAGCCAGGCCGGAGCCACGCCGCCCGCGTCGTGCAGCATCGGCAGCAACAAGGCCCAGGCCCAGGCGGCGAAGCCGGCCGCGATGCCGATCACCGCCGCGCGCGCCGGCGTCTGCGGCCGCCATACCGCGAAGGCCAGCGCCGGCGCCAGCGTGGCCAAGGCCGAGAACGACACCGCGCCGACATCGGCCAGCGCTTCGCTGCCGGCGATCAAGCGGCTATAGCCCCAAGCCAGCAGCATGATCGCGACGATGCCGCCGCGGCGCAGCGCCAACACGCGCCCGCGCAGATCGCTGTCGCGCGCCCACGCTCCGCGCAGCAGGCCCGGCGCGCACCAGTGGTTGCCGATCATCAGGCTCAGGGTGAGCGTGCTGACCACGACCATGCCGGTGGCGGCGCTGAGCCCGCCGAGGAAGGCGAACAAGGCCAGCGACTCGTGCCCTTGCGACAGCGGCAAGGCCAGCACGTACAAGTCCGACGGCACCTGCGAGCCGAGCATCGCCTGCCCGACCGTCGCCAAGGGCAATACCGGCAAGGCGATCAGCAACAGATACAGCGGGAACTGCCAGCGCGCGGTACGCACGTCGCGTTCGTCGCGGCACTCGACCACGCCGACATGGAACTGGTGCGGCAGGATGAACATCGCCAGCCCGCCGAGCAGCACCAGCGGCGCGAAGCCGCCGGTCTCGTCGGCCGGCAGCGGCGCCGTCGCGATCGGCGCCGTCAGGCCGTGATCCAGGCCGAACCAGACCAGGGCGCCGATCGCCAGCATCGCGGCGAGCTTGAACACCGACTCGAACGCCATCGCCAGGACCAGGCCGCGGTTGTGCTCGGCGGCGCTGGCGCGGCGGGTGCCGAACAACATCGCGAACAAGGCCATCGCCAGGGCCACGTACAGCGCGCTGTCGCGCCACGCCGGCGACGCCGCGCCGTCGGTGGCGCGGGTGGTCAGCATCGCGAAGCTCATCGCCACCGCCTTGAGCTGCAAGGCGATGTAGGGAATCAGGCCGAGCGCGGCGACCAGGGTCACGGTCGCGGCCAACCAGGCGTCCTTGCCGAGCCGGGTGGCGATCAGGTCGGCCAGCGAGGTCGCGTTGGTTTCGCGCGCGAGCTTGACCAGCCGCACCATGAAGCCGACCGCGAAGGCGTAGAACAGGATCGAGCCGAGGAAGGTCGGCGGCAGCGGCCAACCGTAGCGCGCGGCCTGGGTGACGGTGCCGTAGAAGGTCCACGAGGTGCAGTGCACCGCCAGCGACAGCGCGTAGATGTGGCGCCAGTGCTTGGCCAGCGCGGCCGGCCGGCGCTCGGCGAACAAAGCGGTGCCGAACATCAGCGCCAGCCAGGCCAGGCTGGCCAGGGCGACGACGGTAAGGCTCAGCATGGGTGGCAGGAGCGCGGCATCGGCGCAGGATAGCGCGTGGCAGCGGACTGCGGCGCGGGAGATGGTGTCTTGCGCGAGCCGAAGCCGGTCCCCAGCCCGCCTCTTTTTCAAGAGGGCAACGGCTAGCGCGGAGACGGCCGCTGCGGCTGCGGCGGATGCGACTACGGCTG
>NZ_HG424559.1:66389-132763 GCF_000336385.2 Lysobacter antibioticus HS124
GGCAGTTGCTGCGGCTGAGACAGGGACCGAGGGCAAGCACAGGAGCGGGACCGGACTTCGGATCGAATTCGGACTTGAAGATCATGGTCCGCCCTCCGAATGGACTCACCGCTTTCTTGAAAAAAAGGGCCTAGAGGGATTCGCTGTTGCCTTGCTGCTGATGCCTTGCTGTCGTCCTCCGGCGGCCTCGCCGGTGCCCCCAAAAAAACAGGCCCCCGCGCGAACGCGGAGGCCTGTTCTTCCGAACCCGCGCGGCCTCCTGCCGCGCGCGATCAGAAGTCGTACTTGACCGAGAAGGTGTACTGGCGCGGCGGACCGTAGAAGCCGGTGTAGACGCCCAGCGCCGAATTCAGGCTGTAACCGGTGGTGCGGTATTCCTTGTCGGTCAGGTTGCTGCCCTGCAGCGACAGCGTCCACGGGCCGTTGCTCTTCCAGGTCACCCCGGCGTTGACCAGGCCGTAACCGTCCTGGGTGATCGGCAGCGCGCCGGTGCGGACGATCTCGGTGGTCGCGATCACGTCGCTCTGGTAGCTGTAGCCGGCCCGCGCCGACAGCTTGCTGCCGTCGGACAGATCGGTGCGGTACTCGACGTTGATCGCGCCGGAGAAGTCCGGGGCGTTGGTGAACTCCTGCTCGTCGGCGATGTTGATCCCGGCGTACATGAACTCGTCGTACTTGGCGTCCAGCCAGGCCAGGTTGCCGGACACCAGCCAATGCTCGTTCGGCAACCACTGGTACTCGACCTCGAAGCCCTGCACCGTGCCCTTGCCGGCGTTGGTGAAGTCTCCGAAGAAGGCGTCGTTGGTGCCGTCGCCGTTGCTGTCGTAGGCGGTGAACACCGACAGCTGGATGTCCTTGTACTTGTTGTGGAAGTACGCCAGGTTCAGGAACAGGCGCTGGTCGAAGAAGGCCATCTTGCTGCCGATCTCATAGCTGTCGACGACCTCGTCGTCGAACGGCTCGGCCGAGCGCGGCACCGCGGTGGCCTGGGCGCGGATGTTGTAGCCGCCCGACTTGAAGCCGCGGGTGGCCAGACCGTACAGCAGAATGTCCGGAGCGATCTGGTAGTCCAGCGAGACCTTCGGCGAGGTGTTCTTGAAATTGATCTTACGGTCGAAGTTGGCCGCGATCACGCCGTTGGGAATGGTGAACGCCGGATCGCGGTAGCCGCGGTTGAGCACCTTGGCGCGCTTGTCCTCGTCGGTGTAACGCACGCCGACGTCGAGCTTGAGCTTGTCGTTCAGGTCGAAGGTCCAGTCGGCGTAGGCGGCGATGCTTTCGGTGTAGACCGTGCCCTGGGTGTCGCCGAAGCTGAGGTTGAAGAAGTTGTTCAGCACCTGGCCGCCGGCCTCGCCGTCGAAGCCGTAGATGCCCATCACGCCGCGCGCGCGGCCGCCGCCGTCGTAATTGGCCTGCAATTCGTGGCTGACCTGCTGGTCGCGGTAGAACGCCTTCACGTCGGCGATCTTGTTCTGCAGCGTGTCGAAGTCGATGTTGGTCTCGGTATCGGATTCGCGCTTGGCGATCACGTACTTGAAGGCCCAATCCTCGTTGGCGCGCCAGTTGACCGTCGCCGAGGCGCCCTTGATCGTGGTGTCGTTGACGTTGGGCATGCCGTTGCGCACGTCGTAGCGGTCGTCCAACGGCGCCTGGCCGGGGGCGAAGCGGTTCGGCGCCAGCATCTTGGCGCCGCGCACGCCGGACTGGTCGTCCATCCAGTCGAAGGCGAACTGGATGTCCAGATCGTCGCTGACGTACGCGCCGAGGCTGCCGCGCAGGGCCAGCACTTCCTTGTCGCTGACGTCCTGGCCGGTGACCACGTTCCTACCGAAGCCGTCGCGGTTGAGGCTGGCGACCGAAATCCGCCCGCGCAACGCATCGTCGCCGCCGATCGGGCCGCCGATCGCGGCCTTGACGTCGAGCTGGCCGTAGTTGCCCACCGTGACCGAGGCGAAGCCGTCGAGCGAGGTCGGCAGGCCGCGCGAGATGTACTTGATCGCGCCGCCGATGGTGTTCTTGCCGTACAGCGTGCCCTGCGGTCCGCGCAAGACTTCGACCCGCTCGACGTCGAACACGTCCAGCAGCGCGCCCTGGGGGCGGGCGATGTAGACGTCGTCCATGTAGATGCCGACGCCGGGGTCGACGCCCCACAGCGGATCGGACTGGCCGATGCCGCGGATGTAGGCGGTGATGGTGCTGCTGGAGCCGCGGGCGGCATAGACGGTCAGGTTCGGCACCAGCGCGTCCAGGTCGGACAGGTCTTCGACGTTGAGCCGGTCCAGCGCCTCGGGGGTGAAGGCGGTGATCGCGACCGGCACCTCCTGCAGGGTTTCCTCGCGCTTGCGCGCGGTCACGGTCAGGCCGCCGAGGGTCTTGGCCTCGGCTTGGGCGGCCGGTGCCGCGTCCTGCGCCCAGGCCGCGGGCGCCAACAGCGCGCCGGCGATCGCCAGGCTCAGGTAATTGCGCACGGTCCGGCCCACGATGGCGCCGCGCGGATGCTTGCCTTGCTTCACGTCTGTCTCCTCCCCAGAAACCGGTCGGCGGTCGGACCGTCGCCACCGCCGCCGCCGTTCCCGTCCCTCGGCGGAAACGACGGCGACGGCAGGACGCAGGCCCCCGCCATGCAGCGCAGACTAGGAGGCCGACGCCGCCGCGGCTGCTGTACCTTCGGACAATGCCGGGCTCCGGCGGGCTTGCCGACACTGCGTCCACGACGGGCGCGGAGCCTGTCACGGGGAACGAAACCGATGGCGTTTTTGATCGTGCTGGCCGCGCTGTGCTTCCTGATGTATGTCGCCTACCGCGGCCACAGCGTGATCCTGTTCGCCCCGGTGGCCGCGCTCGGCGCGGTGCTGCTGACCGATCCCAGCCTGGTCGCGCCGATGTTCACCGGCCTGTTCATGGACAAGATGGTCGGCTTCCTCAAGCTGTATTTCCCGGTATTCCTGCTCGGCGCGATCTTCGGCAAGCTGATCGAACTGTCCGGTTTCTCCAAGGCGATAGTGGCGGCCACCATCCGTCTGCTCGGGCGCGAGCGGGCGATGTTGTCGATCGTCGCGGTCTGCGCCCTGCTGACCTACGGCGGCGTGTCGCTGTTCGTGGTGGTGTTCGCGGTCTACCCCTTCGCCGCCGAGCTGTTCCGGCAGAGCGACATCCCCAAACGGCTGATCCCCGGCACGATCGCGCTCGGCGCGTTCACCTTCACCATGGACGCCCTGCCCGGCACGCCGCAGATCCAGAACATCATCCCGACCGCGTTCTTCGGCACCGACACCTGGGCCGCGCCTTGGCTGGGCCTGCTCGGCGGCGTGTTCATCCTGATCGTGGGCCTGAGCTATCTGAACTGGCGCCGCCGGGCCGCCGCCGCGGCCGGCGAAGGCTACGGCGACAACCTGGTCAACGAACCGGCGCCGTTCGCCGGCGATGCCCTGCCCAACCCGCTGCTGGCCTTGTTGCCGCTGGTACTGGTCGGGGTCGCCAACAAGCTGCTCAGCGTCTGGTTGCCGCAGGTCTACGGCAGCGAGCACCGCTTCGACCCGGCGGTGATCGGCAACGCCGCGCCGGTGGTGCAGGAGGTGTCCAAGGTCGCGGCGATCTGGGCGGTCGAGGGCGCCTTGCTGATCGGCATCGCTACGGTACTGGTCTGCGCCTGGAAACCGATCGCCGGCCGCTTCGCCGAAGGCAGCAAGGCCGCGATCGGCGGCGCCCTGCTGGCGGCGATGAACACCGCCAGCGAATACGGCTTCGGCGCCGTGATCGCGGCGCTGCCCGGCTTCCTGGTGGTCGCCAACGCCTTGAGCGCGATTCCCAATCCTCTGGTCAACGAAGCGATCACCGTGACCGCGCTGGCCGGAATCACCGGCTCGGCCTCCGGCGGCATGAGCATCGCCCTGGCTGCGATGGCCGACAGCTTCATCGCCAACGCCAACGCCGCCGGCATTCCGATGGAGGTGCTGCACCGGGTCGCGTCGATGGCCTCCGGCGGCATGGACACCCTGCCCCACAACGGCGCGGTGATCACTCTGCTCGCCGTCACCGGCCTGACCCATCGCCAGGCCTACAAGGACGTGTTCGCGATCACCCTGATCAAGACGGCGGCGGTGTTCGTGGTCATCGCGACCTTCTACGCCACCGGCCTGGTCTGAGCGGCCGCCCGGGGCCGCCGCGGGCAACGCATACCGCTTGCAGCAATGGCGTGAACCGCGACATCCGCGGCGACGACCGGCAAGGATGGATTGCGCATCGCGGCCGCTCCGCGCGTAAAGTTCCAAACCGTTTACGCGCCGCCTGCGCAGATCGCGCCCGAACCGCTGCGCAATGCCGGCCGCACGGGCGTTTGTCGCATTTGACGCGTCCAAAGCCGTGCGCAGGACATCTTCGGCGCTGGGCGACGCTCACGGATCGACCTATAGTCGGCCACTCTCCTCCGCTCAGCGTACCCGCATGCGCCTGGTCATCGCCGCCTTGCTGTGCCTGTCGTCCCTGCTCGCGCCGTCGCTCGCCCGCGCCGCCGATGCGCTCAACCATCGCGCCATCGCCTTCTACTACAACTGGTACGGCAGCCCGTCGCTGGACGGCGCACGCCTGCACTGGGCCCACGACGTACTGCCGGAGAACGACCGCGACACCACCCGCAAGCGCATCCCCGGCGACGGCGATATCGCCGCCAACTTCTACCCGCAGCTCGGCGAATACAGCAGCGCCGATCCGGCGATCATCGAGCGGCATATGCGCATGCTGGTGCAGGCCCGCATCGGCACGGTGGCGGTCACCTGGCTCGGCGTCGACGACCCCAGCTTCAAGAGCCTGGCGCCGCTGTTCGCCGCCGCGCAGCGCCACGGCGTGAAGATCTGTTTCCAGATCGAACCGGCCGCGCGCAAGACCGCCGACGACGCGCGCGCGGCGATCGTCGAGATCCTGGACCGCTACGGCAGGCATCCCGCGTTCTACCGCGATGCGCAGACCCAGCGGCCGCTGTTCTTCGTCTACGACTCCTACGTGATCGACCGCAGGGAATGGGCGCGGGTCCTGAGCCGCGACGGCGCGCAGACCCTCCGCGGCACCGATTACGACGCCGACGTGCTCGGCCTGTGGGTCGGCGCGGACGAGCACGCCTTCTTCGAACAATCCGGTTTCGACGGCTTCTACACCTATTTCGCCAGCCGCGGCTTCAGCTACGGCGCGACGCCGGAGCATTGGCCGGAACTGCACCGCTGGGCCAAGCGGCACGGCAAATTGTTCGTGCCCTCGGTCGGTCCTGGGTATGTCGACACCCGGGTGCGGCCGTGGAACACCAAGAACACCAAGGACCGCGAGCGCGGCGGCTATTACGACGCGATGTTCCGCGCCGCGATCGGCAGCGGCGCGCCCTTGATCGGCATCACCTCGTTCAATGAGTGGCACGAGGGCACCCAGATCGAACCGGCGGTGCCGTTCGAGCACGCGGCCTTCGATTACCTCGACTATGCGCCGCGCAAGCCGGACTACTACCTGGACCGCACGGCGTATTGGCTCGAGCGCTTCGGCCGATGAGCCCGCTTGTAGGAGCGGCGCAAGCCGCGACAGCCGAAGCGTCGAACGCAAGCGCCACGGCCGAAGCCCGGACGCGCGAAGTGGTCGCCGGCCCGACCTGAAACGACTCGGCTTCGGCTGCCACAGTGGGACTTCGTCGCTTCGGTTGTCGCGGCTTACGCCGCTCCTACCCGGGAGGGATCGAGGCTCAATGCTTGGCCCGCCGAAACGCCGGCTTTTTTAGGAGCGGCGTAAGCCGCGACAACCGAAGCCGCGCACGCGAGCGCCGCAGCCGAAGACCGGAAGCGCGAAGTGGTTGCTGGCTCGACCTGGACAGACTCGGCTTCGGCTGCCGCGGTGGTGTTTAGTCGCTTCGGTTGTCGCGGCTCATGGCCGGAGGAAATCCCCGTGGGACGCCGCTCCTACAAAAGCGTCGTCAGCGCTCGCGCACCGGGCGCTTGGCCAGGCGGCGCTGCAGGGTCCGACGGTCGACGCCGAGCACGCGTGCCGCGGCGGATACGTTGCCGCCGCATTCGGCCAGCACCCGCTGCACGTGTTCCCAACCCTGGCGCCGCAGCGACGCGGCCTCGGCCGGCGGTTCCGGCGCCGCTTCCGCGGCAGGCTCGGCGAAGGATTGGGCCAGGGCTTCGATGTCGAACGGCTTGGGCAGATAGTTCCAGGCGCCGCGCCGCATCGCATCGACTGCGGTGGCGATGCTGGCGTAGCCGGTGGCCAGCACGATCCGCGCCTGCGGGCGGCGCTGGCGCAGATCGTGGATCAGCAACAGGCCGTTGTCGGCGCCGAGCTTGAGGTCAAGCACGATCCCGTCGGGAGCGAACTCCTCCACCGCGGCGAGCGCGCTGGCCGCGTCGTGGCGCGCCTGCACTTCGACTCCGCGCCTGCCCAGCAGCCGCGCAAGCACTTGGCAGAACGCCAGATCGTCGTCGATCAACAGCACCCGCGCGGGCAGGCTCATGCCGCGTCCTCCGCCGCCGACGCCAGCAAGGGCAGATCGATTTCGGTGGCGCAGCCGCCGCCTTCGCGCTCGACCTGGCGCATGCGCCCGCGGCTGCGTTCGATCGCCGCCTTGGAGATCATCAGGCCGATGCCCAGGCCGCCGCCCTCGCCGTCCTGCAGGCGCGGCCGCTCGGCGATGCGCTGCGGGCCGGCGCCGCGGTCGAGGATGCTCAGCACCAGCCAGCCGCTGCGTATCGCCGTCTCGACGTCCACCGGCAGATCGCGGCCGAGTGCGGCGTTGGCGTCGGCGGCGTTGTTGATCAGGTTGATGATCGCTTGCTGCAGGCCGGGGTCGACCCGGACCCGGCCGCCTGCGGCGCCGGGACGGAACTGCGCGCTGGCGTTCGGCCGCAGCAGGCGCCAGCGGTCGACGCAGGCGTGGACGAAACCGTCGGCGGATTCCACTGTCGGCTCGCCGGCCGCGCCGCGGCGCGCCATTTCGGCCAGGGCCCGCACGTGTTCGCGGCAATGGCTCAACTGCGCGCGCATCAGTTCGATGTCTTCGCGCGCCGGCGGCTCCTCGTGCGCCAACCAGTCGTCGACCAGCAGGCCCATGGTCGCCAGCGGCGTGTTGAGTTCGTGCGCAGTGCCGGCGGCGAGCGAGCCCAGCGCCGACAGCGATTCGTCGCGGATCGCCCGTTCGCGCGCTTCCGACAGCCGCCGCCGCTGCTCGCGCACCACGCTCATGAAGCGGCTCAGCACGACCGCCATGATCCCGGCCGAGAGCAGGAAGTTGATCCACATCCCGGTCACGTGCAGCTGGAAATCGCCGCCGTGCATGTGCGGCAAGGGGATGTTGTGGCGCATCAGCCAGGTGTACAACGCCGCGGTCAGCGCGGTCAGGCCCAGCATCGGCGCGATGTCCAGGCCGATCGCCGCCACCGCCACCGGCAACAGGTACAGCGAGACGAAGGGGTTGGCCGGCCCGCCGGAGAAATACAACAAAGCGGTCAGCGCCAGCAGGTCGACCAGCAGCTGCAGGATCAGCGCGCGCGGACCGGCGTCGCGGTGGCGCAGCGACCACCCATGGCTGAGCACGTTGAACGCCAGCAGCCCGCACGAGATCGCCAGCAGTTCGCGC
Organism: Lysobacter antibioticus HS124; assembly: GCF_000336385.2. Classification (GTDB taxonomy): domain Bacteria; phylum Pseudomonadota; class Gammaproteobacteria; order Xanthomonadales; family Xanthomonadaceae; genus Lysobacter; species Lysobacter firmicutimachus. Next base: position 73,999 of record NZ_HG424559.1, read on the forward strand.
GCCGGGATCGGCAGGTTCAGGCGCTGGACCACGAACACCACGGTCAGCATCTGCCCGGCCACGGCCATGTATCGCAGGTAGATCAGCAGTTGCAGCACGGTTCGGCCCACACAACGCGAGCCCCGGATTATCGCATCCCCGCGTCACCGCGCCGCGGGCTGCGGCGATCGGTCCCGGCCGCCGGAGCGGACGCCCTGTCGGTTGTGACAGGCGGCAAAGCCGGCGGCGCCGCGGCCGCTATCCTCGACCGGCCAGAATCGTCTGGCGATCACAGGAAAGGACCTCATGAAATCGCAAGGATCGACGCTCATGAAACCCCTGTTCGGCTCCGCCCTCGCCGCCCTTCTCGGCAGCGGCGCCATCGCCCCGGCGGCCGCGCAAACCGGCCAGCCGGTGCTGTATTGCTTCGTCGGCCCCAACAGCCAGCCGCCGGTCGGCGACTTCGGCCGCTGCAGCACGAATTACCCCGCCAGCAGCTACACCGCGGTGTTCGAAGTCCGGCGCCTGCCCGCCGGCAGCTACAGTTTCGTCTGGACCACCGAGAGCGGCCTGGTGCTGGCCTGCGCCACGGCGCGCTGCAGCCAGACCTATCGCGGCAATATGGAAATCAGCGACATCGTCAGCGTGACCTACACCAACCTCGCCACCGGCGAATCGAGGACGCTGAGCCGCGCGCTGGCGATCAACGGGCCGTTCTGAGCGCTTCGCCGGCCGCCACCGCGACGCGGCGATGGCCGGCGATGGAAAAAGCGGGCCTCGGCCCGCTTTTTCGTGGAAGGCGGCGCGCTCAGCGGAAGCGGTAGTTCACTTCCAGCCAGAACTGGCGGCCATAGGGGTCGTAGTTGCCGACCGGGTAGAACGGCCAGCCGCCGCCGCTGCGATCGGCGGGCGGACGCGAGTCGCGCAGGTTGTTGACGATCAGCGCGACCGATCCCTGCTCGTTGAAACGGTAGGCCACGCTGCCGTTGTAGCGTGCGTACGGGGCGATGCGGCCGCTGCCGTCGCCGTTGGGCAGGCTGCCGTAGCGCAGGCCGGTCAGGTTCGCGGTCCAGTCGCCGATGTTCCAGGTCACTCCGGCATTGACCTTGCTGCGCCAGTCGGTGGAATCCAGCGAGTCGCGCAGATCGATCGCCGGATCGTCGGCGAACTGGCGGTAGTCGTGCTTGAGCACGAGGGTGTAGCCCAGGCGCGCGGCGAAATCGCCGTAGCGACCCGCGCTCCAGCGCAGGTTGCTCTTCAGATCGATGCCGTCGGTGCGCTCGGACGCGGCGTTGATCGCGTTGATCAGCACCCGCCGCACCTGGTCCGGCTGCACCGCCGCGTCGGAGGGATTGCGGATCACCCGGCTCAGCGCGTTCTGGCACAGCGGCGAACGGATGTCGCGCGGTTCGCCGCCGACGGTGCGGCCGAGGCGGCAGTCGGCTTCCTCGCGCAGGATGCGGCTGCTGCTGAGGTTGGTGACTTCGTCTTCCAGGCGGATGCTGTAGTAGTCCAGCGACACGTCGAAGCGGTCGGAGGGCGACCACACCAGGCCGACGCCGTAGGACTTGCCGGCTTCCGGCTTCAGGTCCGGATTGCCGCGGCTGGTGTAGTCGATCGCCAGGCCGGAGTAGTCGCAATCGTCGTAGGGCTGGCCGGCGGTGCGGCAGCGCCAGTAGTCGGTCATGCCCGGGTTATAGCCGCGGGTTTCGGCGGCGAAGATGTAGTTCATGTCCGGCGCGCGGAAGCTGGTCGCCGCGGTCGCACGCAGCAGCAGGCTGTCGAACGGACGGAACTCCAGGCCGGCGTTCCAGGTCGCCTTGCCCGACTTGCGCCCAGCGAAGCGGAACTCGTCGTAGCGCGCCGCGGCCGAGGCGGTCAAGCGCGAGAACAGCGGGACGCTGATTTCGGCGCCGATCGCGTAGCGGTCGCGCTCGCCCTCGGCGCGCACGCCGGCGCTGGTGTTCCAGAAGGTGCCGTCGCCCAGGTGCGGATCGGGACGGTTGATGTAGCCCTGGCTGCCGGCTTCGACCACGCCGGCGAAACCGACCGGCCCGGCCGGCAATTCGAACAGATCGCCGTTGACGGTGAAGGCCAGGTTCTGGATCCAGGCGGCGTTGTCGCTTTCGTGGAAACCGGTCAGGCGTTCGTAGTCGGCCGGAGTCAGCGGCCGGTACAAGCGCGACGGGTCCGGGTTGTACACGCCGATGCCGTTGCGCGTGCCCAGGCGCGGACCGAGGTAGAACTCGTTGATCCCGGCCAGGAACTGGCGGCGCTTGGTCTGGTTCTCGTAGCGGCCGCGGTTGTAGGCCAGCTCGTAGTCCCAGCCCGACTCGCCGAAGCTGCCGCGCACGCCGGTGGTGAAGGCCCAGGAACGCTCGAGGAAGCGGTTGTTGTTAGCGTGCGCCGAGCCGATTTCCTCCGGCGCGATGCGCCGGTACCAGATCTCGTTGAGGCCGCTGGCCTGGTTGTAGAAATAATTGTTGTCCGAGGTCCAGCTCGGCGCGCGGGTGTTGTTCTGGATGCTGGACACGCCCAGTTGCACGTCGGCGAACAGGTCGGTGCGGTCGTTGAGGTGCCAGGTCAGCGAGCCGTAGGCGTCGGCGTTCTTCTTCTCGGTCTGCACGGTCCAGAACGCCGGCGAGGCCTCGTTGCTGCCGCAGTACCAGCCCTGGCGCGGGTTGTTGACGCGGAACGTCGAGCCGCCGTACAGGCCGCCCAGCGTGGCGCAGTTCGCGCCCGGGTCGATGAAGCCGTTGGTGCGTGCGTTGCGGCGGTAGCCGACCTGGGTCGGCAACAACGCGGTGCCCGCCGGATTGTCGAGCAGCGAGTCCATGAAATCGCGCTGGCCGCCCCAGATCGCTTCGCGGTTCAGCAGTTCGATGCCGAACACCGAATCGTAACGCTCGCCGGACCGGCCGCTGACCAGTTGCAGGCGTTGGTTCTGGCCGCCGCCATGCTCGGTGCCGCCGACGCGCACGTTGACTTCGGTGCCTTCGAACTTGTCCTTGAGGATGATGTTGACCACGCCGGCGACCGCGTCGGAGCCGTACACCGCCGACGCGCCGCCGGCCAGCACTTCGATGCGCTTGATCAGGGCGCTGGGAATGTTGGCCAGGTTGACCACGTTGACCGAGCCTTCGTAGGCCAGCGGGTAGTCGGCCAGGCGGCGACCGTTGACCAGCACCAGGGTGTGGTTGGGACCGAAGCCGCGCAGGTTGATGGTGTTCGCCGCCGGGGTGAAGGTGTTGCCGAAGTCCTCGCCCTGCACCGAACCGGTGTTCTGGGTCAACGCACTGACCGCATCGAAGGCGCTACGGTAGCCCTGCGCGTCGATGTCTTCCTTGCTGATGACGGTGACCGGCGACGGCCCTTCCAGGCTTGCGCGCGGAATGCGCGAACCGGTCACCACGACCTGCTCCAGATCGGTCGTCGCGCTGGCGGGGCGATCGGCCGGCGCGGACTCCGCGGCCAGGGCCGAGGCGGAAGCGGCGAGCGCCGGCAGCGCCAGCGCGAGCAAAACGGAAAGCGGACGGCGTCGCAGCCGCAGGGCAGCGTGCATGGAGGATCCTCGTCAGTGGGGTTGGACCGGCCGCCGGGACCTGCACCCCCGAGCCCGCGGTACGGCGTTCCGGCCATGGTTGTTGCTATGCAGCATGCGCAGAAATGAACCCCGCGCATCTGCATATGGCGAGCCGGCATTTGCCTGTCGCCAGCGAAGCTGCGCCGCACGGCGCAGCAAGGCTACGCAGCGGCGCACGCGCGATCCGCGCAATGCGTCGCGGCTTGCGAACGCCGACGCGGTTCGCGCAATCGCCAGAATCGGCAAGCCCTCACTGTCGGCGAATGAGCGCCTGCACGAAGCGCGCGTGACGCGTCGCACGCACGCAACGGTACCGGTGACGAACGCGTCAACGCGCGTGCGCCGCAGCGCATCGAAACGGTGACGCAGCGCAGCTCACCGCGAATCGATCTGTGACGCAGCCAAGGCTTTGCCGCGAACGGGCGGCATTAAGCTCGCGCTCCCTGAACGACGCCGCAGGAATGCCATGAACCGCACGCTTTCCGCTTCAGAACTGGCGGCGACCCGCAGCCGGCTGGTGCAGCGCTACGGCGCGCTCGGCCGCAGCACGCCGTCGAAGGCCGCGCGCGCCAAGCTCGCCGGCGAAGCGCCTGCGCCGGCCGACGCGTTCGCCGCGGCCTTGCCGCTGGACCTGCCGCGGCCGCCGTTCTGGATCCGCGTGCTGGGCAATCTCAGCTACGGCGCGACGCCGCAGTCGATCGCCGAATTCAACGCGCTCGGCACCACCGACACTCAGCGTCTGGCCAACTACGTCGACTGGCAGCTGGATTGGCGCGCGATCGACGACAGCGCGGTCGAAGCCCGCCTGGCCAATGCCGGGTACACCACCCTGGGCAAGTCGCTGACCCAGTTGTGGGCCGACCACGTCAAGCCCAACCCGGCCTACGAAGTGCGCATGCGCCCGGCCTGGGAATGCCAGCGCGCCGCGCTGGTGCGCGCGGTGCATTCCAAGCGCCAGTTGCACGAAATCATGGTCGGTTTCTGGCACGACCACTTCAACGTCACCGTCGGCGATTACGACGCCGGCCCGGTGTACGTGCACTACCAGCGCGACGTGATCCGGCCCAATGCGCTGGGCAACTTCCGCACCCTGCTCGAAGAGGTGGCCAAGAGCACCTCGATGCTCTACTACCTCGACAACGCCTCCAACACCCGCGCCGGCCCGAACGAGAACTTCGCCCGCGAACTGCTCGAACTGCATACGCTGGGCGCGGAGAACTACCTCGGCTTCATGGACCCGTTCCAGGTCCCGCCCGACGCCGAAGACCCGACCTACCCGGCCGGCTACACCGACATCGACGTATACGAGACCGCATCGGCCTTCACCGGCTGGTCGATCAAGAACGGCCATTGGGAATTCCCCAACGACAACGACGGCAGCTTCGTCTACCGCCAGTCCTGGCACGACGCCGGCCCCAAGTTCCTGCTCGGCCGCATGCTGTATCCCGAGCAGCCGGCGATGAAGGACGGCCGCGACGTGCTCGACCGCCTCGCCAGCCATCCGGGCGTGGCCCGCTTCGTCTGCCGCAAGCTGATCCGCCGTTTCATCAGCGACACGCCGGATCCGGCGCTGGTGCAGAGCGCGGCCAGGATCTTCCGCCAGAATTGGCGCAGCGCCGATCAGATCGCCCTGACCCTGCGCCACATCCTGGTCTCCACCGCGCTGTCGCAGGCTTGGGGCGCCAAGGCGCGGCGTCCGTTCGAGGCGGTCGCCGCGGCGATGCGCACGCTCGGCAGCGACTGGACCATCGCCGTCGGCAACGCCAAAAGCGACGAATTCGGCTGGCGCATGGGCTTCACCGGCCATGCGCCCTACGACTGGCCGGCGCCGAACGGCTACCCGGATACGCAGCAGGCCTGGTCGGGTTCGAGCAGCTATGCGATGACCTGGAAACTGCTCAACTGGCTGACCGAAGCCAGCGACGGCGGCGTGCCGCTGGCGCCAATCCTGGCGACCACGCGCGCGCAGGTGCCGCAATGGACCCCGACCAAGCTGGTCGATTTCTGGTGCCGGCGCATCCTCGGCTACCTGCCGACCGCGGCGCGCCGGCAGACGCTGATCGCCTTCATGGCCCAGAACGGCGACCCCGCGACTTACGTCGTCACCGACACCAACGCCTGGGCCGGCAGCGACCTCAAGCGCCACTACAACCAGGAACGGTTGCGCAGCATGGTCTCGCTGATCCTGATGTCGCCCGAATTCCTCAGCCGCTAGCAGGACGCCCGCCATGACCCTGACCCGACGCGAATTCCTCAAGGGCAGCTGCGCTACCGCCGCGGTCGGCGCCGTCGCCGGCCCGTCGCTGCTGTTCGCCCCGTCCGCACACGCCGCCGCCAACGGCCACGACACCGTGGTCCATCTGTTCCTGCGCGGCGGCCTCGACGGCCTCAACCTGGTGGTGCCGATCGACGGCGCCGACCGCACATTCTACGAACAGGCGCGGCCGAACCTGGCGATCGCCGCGACCGGCGCCTACGGCGCGCTGCCGCTGACCCTGGCCAGCGGCGCCGGCACCGGCTTCGGCCTGCACCCTTCGGCCAGCGGCCTGCGCGATCTGTGGAACGCCGGCCACCTCGCCATCGTTCACGCCTGCGGCCTGGCCAGCAGCGTCACCCGCAGCCATTTCGACGCCCAGCTCTACATCGACCTGGGCACGCCGGGCCAGCAAGGCATCGGCAGCGGCTGGATGGCGCGGGCGATGAACGTGCAGCCCAACCTCAACGGCGCCGAGCAACTGCCCGCGCTCGGCGTGGCTTCGCGCCAGCCCGCCGGCTTGTTGGGTTCGGTGCAGGCGCTGACGATGTCCAGCCCGGGCGACTTCGCCCTCAACGCCGGCGCGTGGTCGTGGCAGCGCACCCGCAGCGATTCGCCGGCCGGCCTGCGCGGGGTCAACGAGACCCTGGGCAGCCTGTGGGCCGGCAGCAGCGCGCTGGAGCTCGGCGGCCAGCGCGCCGACCGTTCGCTGCAGGTGATCGCGCGCCAGTCCTACAGCGCGGCGCCCGCCGGCTGGCCGAACAGCGAATTCGCGCGCCAACTGTGGACCATCGCCCAGTCGATCCAGTTCAACCTCGGCCTGCACTACGCCACCCTCGACCTCGGCGGCTGGGACACGCACAACGGCCAGGGCACCGCGGGCAGCGGCTACCACTACTACCAGAACAAGATCGCCGAACTGTCGCAGGCGCTGGCCGCGTTCTACGCCGCACTCGATACCAGCGGCCATGCCCCGCGCGTGACCGTGATCGTGCAGTCCGAGTTCGGCCGCCGGGTGCGCGCCAACGCCAGCGGCGGCACCGACCACGGCTACGGCAATCCGGTGCTGGTGCTCGGCGGTCCGGTCAACGGCCGGCGCTTCTACGGCACTTGGTCCGGCCTGGACCCGGAAATCCTCTCGCCGCATTTCGGCGACGTGCCGGTCACCACCGATCACCGCCAGGTGCTGTCGGAGATCCTGATCAAGCGCATGGGCAACAACCACCTGGCGACGGTCTTCCCGGGCTACGCCAACTACGCGCCGCTGGGCCTGGTGCGCGACTTCGGCACCCTGGCCAAGCCCGCGCCGCGCCTGCGAGCGCGCCCGATCAAGCCGGCGGCCACCGAACAACCCGACCTGCTCGAACGCCTGATGCGCTACGTGCAGGAGTGGGTGGATTGAAGCTGGGATTGGGGATTGGGGATTAGGGATCAGGCGTTTGGGGTGGGGAGATCTTGTGCGCGCTAACGCACGCCAATCCCCAATCCCGAATCCCCAATCCCGAATCCCCAATCCCGAACTTGTCGACAAACACCTGCGCCACCCAATCCACGAACACCCGCACTCGCGGCGACAGTTGCCGGTGCTGCGGATACAGCACCGACACCGGCACGCCCGGGCTGGCGTAGTCGGCCAGCACTTCCACCAGGCGCCCATCCGCGAGTTGCGCCTCCACCCCGTGGCGCGGCAGCTGGATCAGGCCGCAGCCGCGCACCGCCGCGGCGACATAACAGGCCGCATCGCTGACGCTGATCCAACTGTCCAACGAATACTCGCGTAGTTCGCCGTCCACGGTCAGCTCGAACGGATAACGCAGGTCGCGGTTGCTGGCGAAGAACCCCACCGCCTGATGCGCCGACAGTTCTTCGGGATGGCGCGGCATGCCGAAACGCTGCAGGTATTCCGGACTGGCGCAGACCACTTCCGGCATCACCGCCAGCCGCTTCGCCACCAGGCTGGAATCGCGCGGATGCCCCGAACGCACCACGCAGTCGATGCCTTCGCGCACCAGATCGACCAGCCGGTCGCCGCTGCTGATCGCCAGATCGACCTGCGGATAGCGCGCGCGGAACTCGTCGATGCGCGGCAGGATGATCCCGGTCGCGTGGGTGCCGTGCAGATCCAGCCGCAACACCCCGCGCGGGTTCCGCGCCGCCGCGGTCAGCGCCGACTCGGCATCGTCGAGCTCAGTCAGCACATGCACGCAACGTTCGTAATAGGCCTGTCCGTCCAGGGTCGGACGCACCTGACGGGTGGTGCGCTCGAGCAAGCGCACGCCCAGGCGCGCCTCGAGCTGCTTGATCGCGTGGGTGGCGGTGGCCTTGGGCAGGTCGAGCACGGCCGCGGCACGGGTGAAACTGCCGAGTTCGACGATGCGCACGAACAAACGCAGGGCATCGAAACGGTCCATGGCGGCCTCCGGCCTCGGATTGTTATTGAATATTGAATTGTATTGCCTGAATCGGCCGATTTATCCATACGGCCGCAATACGCAGACTGCTCCCACCACGATGTCGGGCCCTCCCGCCCGACCGCCTACCGGAGCCACTGCCATGCCCCTCTCGCCCTCCCCTACCCGCGTCGCCCTCGTCACCGGCGCCTCGCGCGGCCTGGGCCGCGCCATCGCCCTGCGCCTGGCCGCCGACGGCCACGCCGTGGTGGTCAATTACGCCGGCAACGCCGCCGCGGCCGACGCCGTGGTCGCGCAGATCCGCGCCGACGGCGGCCAGGCCGTCGCGGTCCAGGGCGATGTCGGCGATGCCGACGACATGCAGCGTGTGTTCGATTTCGCCGAACGCAGCTACGGCCGCCTCGACGCGGTGGTCAACAGCGCCGGCGTGATGCCCTATCAGCCGATCGCCGGCGGCGACCTGGCCGAGTTCGACCGTGTGATCGCGACCAATCTGCGCGGCAGCTACCTGGTGCTGGGCCAGGCCGCGCAGCGCCTGAGCGAAGGCGGCCGCATCGTCGCGCTGTCGACCAGCGTGATCGGCAAGGCCTTCCCGACCTACGGCCCCTACATCGCCTCCAAGGCCGGCGTCGAAGGCCTGGTGCACGTGCTCGCCAACGAACTGCGCGGACGCGGCATTACCGTCAATGCCGTAGCCCCGGGCCCGGTCGCCACCGAGTTGTTCCTCAACGGCAAGAGCGAGGAGCAGATCGCCCATTTCCGCGGACTGGCGCCGCTGGAACGTCTCGGCACGCCGGAAGAGATCGCCGCCGCGGTGTCCTTCCTGGTCGGGCCCGACGGCGGCTGGGTCAACTCGCAAGTGCTGCGGGTCAACGGCGGCTACGTGTTCTGAGCCGTTCTGCATGCAAGCCGGTGCTCCACTAACACACTGCCTCCGCCGGAACTTGTTCCTGCTTTGAACCCCCTCTCTCCTAGAAGGAGCCTAAGAAGCGAAAGGGGAGGCTTGGCCACCGGTAGAACTCGGCCGGACGGCGCGCAGCAAAGCTGCAGAAGCTCTCGCTGCCGTTGATGGAATCGTTGCCCTCGGCGAAGTGATCGCCTCTATGGTGGATGGGCCAGTGCTTTGCATAGCCCAGGTCGACCAGGCCGTCGTAGCTGGACAGGCGATCGGAGAGGATCTTGCTCTCCAGGCGAACATGTCAACGAATCAAGGCCTGCAGCGTAGCGGCTTATAGTCGGGGACGCTCTACGCGTGGACCTGTTGGCCGTGCTCGAGCATCTCGAAGACGATGGTCTTCTTGCTCCGTACCAACTGCGTCCGCCACACAGATGCCAAGGTACGAAGAAGGATTCGTCGAGCTCGATCTGGCCGACAGACGGCGAATGCTGCTCGCTTCGGAGAAGATGGCGCGACGTATGGCCCGGAAGATCGAGTTGACCGATCGCACGCTCAGCTTGGTCAGTTGGCGGTGCTGATACAGTCAAATCCAGCGCTCAGCCGCGCACGAGGGTCTGAAATTGGACCTCACCAATCGGGAGGTGCAGCTGCACGACCTCCTTGTGCATTCGGAGAATAGCTACATTGTGAGGCGGCTTTCCCTACTAGGCCCCAAAAAAACGCGGAGGTCTCCCTCCGCGCCGCAAATTCAGGGGACGGCCGGGCCCTGAGACCCGGCCGCTCCTTTGCGTTAAAGCAAAGCGATATTGTGGGTCAAAGGCGGTGCCAGCATTGCGCCTCGCATCTTCGTCGGCTGGCCTTGCGAAGTGCCTGGATCGACTCCGGATTGGGCATCGAAGCCCGCCATGGTTTCGATCAGCTTTTCGATCGACCAGCCGGCCGACGACGGCACCGCAGCATCTCGGTCGGCGCTGGCCGACGGACTGATCTCATCCGGTTGGCTCAGCTTACTTGGCGACGGCGATCCGCCCGAAGCCGGGGCGGGAGGCGAAACCAGATCGATCTGCCTCGTCGTGAACGTAACCTCGTCGATCCAGCGATCCCGGTCGTAGCTGCCTTCGATGCCGCGGATACGGTAGCTTTGATATGGAATGCCCTTGGTATCGAGCGCAACGGTCATGTCCGTCTTGTCGCCAGCCTTCTCGCCCTCCTTGGGTGTCCAGACCAGGTTCTGCGTCGAAACCTTCACCCAAGCGTTGTCCGCGCTTAAAGCCTCGACCACGTAAACACCATGACGTGTGGTGTCCAGCTGCTTATCGTCGGCCGGGTTGTAGGTGGTCTTCAGAGTCAAGGTAGACAGGGCGATCTTATGCTTCATATCGAAACGAACCGCCACGATCTCGCTGCTTAGCGGGTCTTCGGACGCCTGGCCGCTCGGCAGTCGATACGAGATGCTCTGCGCTGCCGATTGCCCGCTCTGCTGGACTTTTACGCCGGAAATCCGGCGATCGCTGTCCTTGTTGCCAGAAGTACGGCGGACGCGATAGTTCTGATACGCGGCGCCCTTAGGGTCCAATTGAACGGTCATATCGACCTTGTCGCCTTTCTTCTCGCCGGGCACAGGCGTCCAAAGCAAACTCTCCTTCGACACCTCCACCCAACTGCCGTCCGTTCGCAGCGCCTCAACGATATACACACCGCTGCGAGCGATATCCGGGGGACTACCATCGACCCGATCATACTCCGTCTGCAGAGTCAACGAAGTAAGCAGGACTTTTCCTTGCATATCGAAATGGACGATTTCACTGGCGATCGAGTCCGTCTGTTCCAAAGACAGATCCTTGATCCGGACCTCTTCCTTGACCTCGCCGTTCTCGACCTTTTTTATCACTTCCGTCGAATTGGCTGCACGCCACGAGAACGCCTCGCCGCTATGGGCACTGCCGTCGACCAGATTCTCGTCGGTACTACGGCCGAAACCAGTCTCGGTCGCGGCACTCAGCTTCACGCCCTTATCGACGAATCCGGCTTTCCACAGCCAAATCACCGGATCGTCGTCGCCCAAGTAGCCGTTAGGAACGACACCGCCCACACTGAGCACTTCGCCTGGATGGATGAACTGCCACTGGCTAGTGTCCGGCATAGGGCCGGGCAGTGGAGTACCATTCGCACTCTTAAGCACCAAATTATTAAGGTCGGTGCCCATTTTGTAGACATTGCCATCCCGATCGATGCCCAAGATTTCCCGCGCGTAATAGGCATCGGTCTGCGCGGGCGTACCAGTCACCATAGGCAAGCTGGCCGACACTTTAATCAGCCCGTCGCGCCTGCCGCTTCCTTCGTACTGAAGGCGCTGCGCATTGGCATCGAGCAAGTCGTAGCCGTCCACACCGGCCTGGGCCAGGTGCTTGAGTTGGGCCGGATCGCTGACGCCGGCGTTCAACAACCCTTCCACGGCTTCGTAATCCAGAACCTGAGCGTCAACCATCTTCTTGGCCAAGAATTCTGCACGGCCGGCCAGAAATCCCTTATAAATCAGCACCAACTTCAGCAGCTTCTCATCGCCGGCCTTGTCTACCGAGCCCGGAACGAAACGGTGCATGACCGACATATCGCCGCCCGACCCGCGAACCAACCAGCTCTGCAAATCGCGCTTCTTCTCCTCATCCGAGGCATAGGTAGAACCGATCAAGACCGCCAGCTGCTGCATGTGAGCCGCAGTGGCGTTGCCGGCCACACCATGGAACAACCTCGGCCGGTCCCAGGCGGGAACTTCCAAGAAATCCAGCAGTGTCGTCAACAGCGCCTGATCGTTCGAGTTGAGGATCCCAACCGGCCCGGCATTGATCATCAGATACGGCTTGGTCTTTGCGTATAGAGCCAAGGCGAAGTCCGCCAATCGATTCTCGTCGGGCAGATCATTGTCGAGCAAGCTGTATGCCGCGATATCCTGCGCCGAAAGCCCATACTTGTACGCATCCAAAATGAAGTCGGGCGCATACCCCATAGCCTCTAAGGCTTCGGCGAACTCCAGGCCGCCATCTACATGCAGCCAGCTCTGATGCTGCTTCGCATAAGCGATGATGAAGTCTTCCGACAACCGTCCCTCGGACGCCTTGAACGCAAGACAAGTGGTTCCGACGTCTGCCACCGAGGTCAATCCGGCGCTTACCGCTGCCGTGGCCTTTGCGGCGGAGAACCCGTTGGCCCTGTAGTACAACTCGATGTTGCTGGGGTTCGCGCCCCAGGTATGGCCACTCGACCAGAAGATACTGTCGACCTGCGCATTGGCGACCGTACCTTCCTTCATCTTTCGAATAGGGTTGGCGTCGTGCTTCAGCGTGCTGCTCGCCAGGCGCGTCTGACCGAAGTTTAAGCGATTATCGCTGGAGAGATCCAAGCGAATATCGTTAGTTATCGTGCGCCCATTGGCGCCGTTCGCGACAACGGTCAGGGTGCTGCCGTTGAACTGCAGCACGAACTCGCTGTCGCTCGGCCGCGCGACAGGAGCATTCCTTTGGTTGGAGATCCGTGCGGACTCGGAGTACAAGGTGTACTCGACACCATCCTTCCCTCCCTCGGTCACATAGGCCTTGTAGCAAAGGTAGCCATCGCTATCGATATACAGCTTGAAGCCGTTGCTCCCGCCGCCACCGGTCGCGAATAAGACCCGCTCCCCGCTACCCGGCGGAGTTTTCAAATAAACAGCGAAGTCTCCACTCGGCAGTGCCTGGAAATCGGTCGCATTCGAACTGGGATCTTCCTGATTGAGAACCGCGATCTCCTTGAGTTCCGCTTCGGTGTCGATGTCGCTGTGCATATAGGCGACCCACTTTTCGCGCGGCACCTTCAAACGCCCGAATAGGGCCTGAATTTCGCTCTTGAACGTCGCCGGAATCAGTGTTTGCGGAATACCAAACACGCCCGCAGGATTGCGGTAGTAGTCGCGCAAGTAGATGGTCGTCTTGTCCTTGATCAGCTTCAGATCGTAGCCTTGCACCTCCATCTGATAGCCCGCACCGTCGAACAGGACGCTCGTGCTTGATGGATCGAGCACCCTGAGCGCCATCATCGAATTTCTGGGCACCTGGACCTCATGCACGCCGTCGCCCACCACCAAGACGCTCGAACCGACGTGCAGGAAAAAGCCGGCATCCGAATCCACCAAAGGCAATCTGAACGGGAGTGCCCCATCCATCCTGAGATCGAGATTCCGGGCCAGGGGATCGATGATGTAGTTCTTGATTACGATCGTCTTCTTGGTAGGACTGCCCCCGCCGGTTTTCGGAACGTCCAGGAGAATCTCCAAGTCGTCGCCGGCCTGCCGGAATCCGCTCAGCCACTGGATCGGCGCCTTATTGAGATGCAAGGTATCAAGCTTTTTATCCGTAGATGCATTGTCGATCACCCAGCGGGTCGGACCATCGCTGGCGATATCGATCACATAGGTATCGGCCCCATCCATTCCCGCCAGTTCGGTCGCGCTTCCGGCCACCAACGTATTATCCAGATTGTTGCCGGCGTAGGACGAAGGAGCGATCGCCAAGACGCTGACAACGCTACCGCGCTTATCTTTGATGGTCGGCTTCGTCGCGTAGGAGAAGTAGTTCTTCACCCGTCGCTTCTTGGCCTTGGAATAGTCGCCCTGGTAGAGCAGCAGATCGTCGCCGACGCGCAACTGCGTAAAAGCCTCCGTACCCACGCCCTGCAGAACGATCTCGGCACCTTGGTTATTGCTATCCGAAACGATCTCCAACGGCCCGCCGACCTTATCCAATTCGCGCTCGATCTCCTCCATCAAGGACCCATCGCCCATGGCCTTCAAGGGTCCGCTCGCATCCAGTTTCGCCGCCGGAAGCTCGACCATGATGATCGTGGACTTCCCGGAATCCGCGTCTTCAGGACTTGCGACGCCTCCGCTTGCAGTCTGGGCCTTCGTGTCGGCCTTCGGAGGCACTAGCGCAACGCGAAGAACACCGCTATTGAGCGCTTCGGCATAGCCCGGGATCTTCAGCTCCAGTCTGGGCTTGCCAGGAACCGTGGCGATGATCAGCTCGTCGTTCTTCACGCTGTAGGTCAAATCCTCCAGGTTCGCCTCCAACACGAACTGCATCGACATGCCGGTATGCACCTCGCCGATGAAGCTGCCGGCGCCCTTTTTCAGGGTATAGGTATTGGCCGCAGTATCGTTGACCACCCGCCTCGGCGTCGCCGCCTGCGTTTCGGTGAACACGAAGCTCTTTCCCATCATCGCCAGGGACAGCCATTGGCTGTCGATCAGCCCCAGCGTAGTCATCGAGAAGCTGTTGCCGCGGGGATCCAAGAATTGAATGGCCTTGCTGGCGTCCAGCTTTCCGTTCGCGTCGTATATCCCCTTGATGGTTAGTGTACGAGTCTCCGCGCGAGGCAGCTTGGACACGGTATGGCGACTATCGGCCACAGCCGTGGCCTCATAGGACAGCTCCACGTTGTTTCCGACCCGACGCACTCGGACATCGCGATGATGCGCCGGCAAATCGATCAGCAATGCCTGGGTATCCTTTTCCGGAACACCGAGCATGGTCACGGTCGCATCGACCCTCCCGTTCCACAGCACGACATCGTTGCTTGAGCTAAAGATTTGGTTGCCCTGATTCAACGAGTACGTATTGTTTCCGGCGCCGCCGGACACTTTCACGTTCGCGCCAGACACGTCGAAGAACTCATCGCCGGCGCCGCCCTCGATGTCGGCCTTGCCCGCGTCGCTGATGATGTAGGATTCGATGCCTCCGACCTTGACATTCTGCTGAACCGCCCTGGTCACATCGGGGGCCGCGGCGTCCAGGTTCCCATTCTTGGTTACCTGGTCGAGCAGAATCGCCTGCCCGCTATAGGTCAATCGAGTCTGGCTGTTTACCAGCTTCAGCGCGACATCGGTCCCGGCGGCATCCAACAACACCGTGTCGTTACCGTCCCGGCCGTCGATTTCCTCGATTTCGGTGAGGGCATCGAGATTGAAGGCATCGGTCTTCGCTCCACCCTTGGCGCTCTTCAGCGCCGCCCCGCTCATATTGAACAGGTTGTTCTCGTCTGCGACGCCTTGTGCGGCATAGTTCTTATCGGTGGTACCGAGCTCGGCCCATACGCCGCCGCCCTTGGAGAGTCGATCGGATTCCCTCGTCTCCATCGCGCCATAGTCCGGGCGATCCTGCAGTACGTGACTAAATACGCTCGGATCGGGCTTATCCCCCCACGGCATATCCGTTTGCCCGCCCGGAGTGCTACGCGTGCGGAACGTACCATGGTAGACCTTATGCTCGCGGTCCCGGTAGTTCATCGTCTTGTAGCCGTCCTTCGAGAACAGGTCGGACAGATAGGTCTTGGTCTTTTCCCATTCGCTATTGAGGCTCGCCTCGACCTTGTCGGCGTCCGTTTGAGCGTCCTTCTCGGCCTTCGCGCGCTTCATGCCGAGAGTCTCGACCCCGACCCAGGCAGCGAAGAAGGCTTCCACTTTGGCACCGGTATCGGCGAAGTATTCGTCGTACTCCGCCACCGCCATAGCACCTTGGACGATACCACTGATGATGAAGCCGGCCACGGCGACGGCAACGCCGATCGGCCCGGCCGAGGCGGCAATCGTTCCAAGAACCGAACTGGCCGCAATGAAGCCCAGCGACGAAGCGATCGCCACGCCGGTCAAGGCGGCGCTCACGGCCGTGGTCACGGTGGTGATGACCGTATTGGCCACCAGCGATTTGTACTCAAAGCTATTCTTGTCTCCGTTGTCCGACCAGAACGACTTCCATTGCATGCCGATGGAGGTAAAAGTCACCGGCGCCAACGCTAGGTCGAGCACGCCGGCGTCGATCACGCTGGCGATCTTGCCCAACGTTCCGGCGGCCTTCCCCACCACCTTGCCCAACTGATTCAGCGCCTTCGCTATCCCGCTACTGAGCGGGGACATCGCGATGCCGCCGACCAACTCGGTCAGGGTGAAGCCCTTGTCGGTGTTGCTCATCTGATCCCAACTGCGGACCAACTGCTGTACGGAGTTCAAGACCTCGTACACGTCGAGCGCAGAGCCGACGCTGTCGCTCCAGCCGCCCTGGTCCACATCTACCGGCTTGTTTCGTTCGCCATCGACCGAATCTATAAATCGCTTCGCATTCTGGTCGCCGCGCGAGTTGATCTCTTCACGTGTTTCCGCGTACACGTCTGGCGGCAGCTTCAGCATCGCCATGGAGACACGAATGCGGTCCATCGCGCTGGCGTTCTTGATAAACCCGTTGAAATTGACGATGTTGAGATCAAACTTCCCCGAAACGTCTTGCGTTGCCACGCCGGAGCGGAGCAAGAAGCGCTTGGCGTCGCCTTCGTCCCACTGGGCAAGTTGAAGCGTGCTACTGGCGTTGTCGTCGTTGCGTAGTCGCTTGCGGACGGTATCCAAGGCCATTCGCTGCAGGATCTCGACGCTGGACAAGTCGGGACGCTCGGCTTGAAGCTTGTTGTACTTGACCAAGTCGAAGCCGGATGCTTCGCTGGCGGTGTTGTACAGCTTCTGCACCAGCTCCCGCTGCGCCGCATCCAGGCCTTCTGCCAGAGACAGCCAATTCGCTCGAACGGACGCCTGCTCGCCGAACAGTTCCTTGGCCTTCTTTGCGACTTCGACCTCCAATGCAGCAGCCGGCTTGTCTCTAAGCACCACGAGCATATCGTCGGCGCGCGCATCGGTCAGCGGTGCGCTGCGCAAGAGGCTGTCGATAGTGGCGCCGTTGGCGCTCAACTGCTTCTTCACGACCGCCGCCAACTTCTCCAAGTCCGCCTGCGACGGTACCTCGGCCATCATTCGAGCCAGCCCGACCGGGTCGAAGGCGATCTTCTTTCCGGTGATCGACGCGCCCAGCGCCGTCGCCAAGGCCGGGGTCAGCGGACTGCCGTCGATCGTCGCCCCGAGGTCGAACAACAAGGCCAGCGAAACGTCGACCCCGTCGACCTTGATCGTGCCCTTTGCCGCGAGTTCTTTGCGCATCGTGTCTCGAACCGCGGGGTCTGCACCGACGCTGTCCAGCGCGCCGACACCGAGGCCGATCTGGCCCTGGCCCTTGGAGCCCAAATGGACCAGGGCGGTTCGTTCGATGGTGGCCAGCAACCTGTCGTAGTCGGCTTCCTTCTTCAGCGTATCAGTCAACCCCTTTTCGTTCAGGCCGGTTCCTGCTGCATCCGGGAAGAACCGGATCAATGCCTTCCGCTCTTCAGCGCTTAGATCCGACAGCGGTCGGCTCGAGCCGCGGATGTTCTTGATGAGTTCGGCGACGTTGATTCGATCCGGGCCGAGCAGAAGAATTGGCTTGGGGGCGGCACGGTTCTGGACGACATTACCTTCCCAGCGCCATTGATACACCACTTTGTTGTCGTCCATGGCCGATGCAATCTGTCCGCCCGGCGCCCCCGGTTGCTTTCGGCCATTGCGGTCGATCGCCAGATCCGAGGTATGGATCGACACTTCGACCGAGGGTTCCTTAAGCGCGCTGACGAACCGGTAGCCGAAGCCTTCCTGGGCAGTGTTGCTTTCCAGGGAACAACCAACCAGGCTGATTCTCGCAGGCAAGCCTATTACCCCGCGATCTGCCGACAGCTTGCGCTGGAAGTCGGCCAGATGTTCAGCCAGTCCTTGGGCACTCATTCCCCCCATGGTCCGCGCATCATCCGCGCCACGGCCGTGGCCCACCACCTGCCATCGCATCGGAGAATCCGTCTTAAGCAGGTCAACGTCGCCGGTGACCACTTGGAACTGTCCGTTAGCGCCGAGCTGCAGGATCCGATAGTCGCCGTTTGCGGCAAGCTGGACGATAACGCTGTTGTCCGGGTGCTTCGCCGCCAGACGAGCGGCCGCTTCGGCCGCGTCCGGATCGTTCTCCAGCTGAACGATGATTTGGCGCTCGTAGCGGGTGTCGCTGTCTCTGAAGCCCCTCTGTGCACCTGGAATGGACCAGGTCCCCGTAACGCCTGGCACCTGGGACGGCCTACTGCCGGACCGCGGGAAGCTGGTATCGAACACCGACAGATCGGGAGACCGCTCATACACCGGCGGCACGAAGACTTGCGCGCCGGCGGCCCCCTCATTGACGACCGGCAGGAGCTCGGCCATGACGCCGGTATAGAGCTCATGAGTCAACATCGCGCCGCCGCTCGCCTTCGTCTTTAGGTCGTCGAACAGCTGCAGCAGTGCCGGCCCCTTGCTGTCCGCTGCCTTGGGTTCGAAGCGCGCTGCGACATAGATCGCCTCGAAGAACGAGTGGTAGCCATTGCGGATCATCAACGCAGCATTAGCCAATTCGAACTTCCAGTACTGCTGCACCGACAAGGTTTCGCCCAGCGTTGAGCTCAAATACTGAGTGACGTCGCGGGTAGTACCGGAAATGCCACCCGTGAACGGCACATCGAGTGCGTTCATATACTTGCTAGCGTCTGAGTTCTCGTCCGGCACATACAGATTGCGGCTGCGCAGCTTGTCGTTCGGAAAAAGAAAACTATCGAAAGCCGTCGCGTCATCGACGGCATTCAGCAGCGAATAGAGATCCTTCGATAGCGTCCGATTATTGATGGCAACCACGGACGGATCATCGTTGAAACCGAACTTATGGTTGTTGGGCGGAGCCGTCTTGGTGACGCCCAAGGCGGTCTTTAGATTGTCGTTCAAACCGTCCAGATGATGGGTCAACGGCCGTAGAACATGGAAGAACAGCTGGGTACGCAAGGAGTCTATCCCCGTCCCGCCGAATTCGACCTTGATTTTGTCGCGCAAGACCGGATCGGTGGTCAGCCCGTCGACCGCATCGGCCCCCGACAGGACGGTCAGCAGAACTTTCTCGTTGATTTGGTCGCGCACATCCTTCGCTTGGTACTGTTGAAGCGGCTGCAAATTCGGCGCAGCGCCTCTTTTATCAGGCGGAAGCGCCTCCCAGTCTGCAATCTTCTTATTGTTTCTCTCCGTTATTTTTTCGTTCTCAGCCGCGATTCGCGCTTTCTCGGCAGAGTCAAATTCTTTATAGATCTGCCCCCACAATTCCGGCATCCTATTGCGAATTGTCAACAGATCGGTACGAACATAGACCGCGTTGTCGATGATTTTTTCCCACAGACTGAGGCGCCAAGTCTTTTTTTTCCCTGTGTCTGCAGAATGAATCTGCTCGCTTAACCAAACCAGCCTGCCGGCCAGTTTCTTCGACAGATCGGACATCATGCCCTTGATTGCAGGGCTGTCCATGTATCCGTCGGCAAAGTTCCGCTCCCAGGTGGATTTGTTGTAGCTGTTGCCGTTGATGTCTCGGCGGCTTTCGCTGATTCGATCCACTTCGCTCAACAGCCCCGCGGGCGTCATATGATTGCGATCAAGCGTGCGCGCCAGCGCATCTTCGAATTGCTTGCGCGTGACCGGGTCCTTGTACCAAGCCTGATCCTCGGCGATGCCGTTCTTGAGATCGTCGAATTTCTCGAAGAAGTCCAAACTGCTCTCGTAGAGCTCCTTCGTCTGGTTCGCAGTGAGGTGTCCGCCATCGTCCATGATGAACGGCGTCGCCCCTTGGCGTTTGCCATCCTTATCCGTGTACTCGAGCAGGTACTGGCGACCGCCGAGGCCGATCTTGTCCGCCAGCTGGTTTATGTTCTTGAACTCGCCGTGCCGGTCCTTGTTGTAGTAGGAATTGCGATAGTCTTCCAATGCATAGGTTTGGAAAGACGAGAGATCGGCGTTCGCGTTCACCACATCCTGGAACGGACTACCAAGCCCGACTTCAATGCCGATCTGATTGGGAACTTTTCGATCTACATTGGTCAGCTTCAGCGTTCTTCCGTCTTCGCTGATCTCGACCTGCATCGCGGGACGTCTCGACTTCTCCGACACCATGTAGTCGCCGAAGTATTGCTTGACGAATTCCGTCTTCACCAGAACCGAGCGGATCGGAGCCAAGGTTAGGCTCGGCACGTCGATACGATATTTTTGCTGCCACGCAAGGCTGCGCGAGTCCGTACCGAACGAAAAGTTGATGACGGCGGCACCTTCGGAACCCCTGTTCTGAATGACGATCTTCCCATCCTCGCCCAGATACACGTCTTTCTGAGTACTGCCCTTGGGGGTATTATTGAAGTCGTCATCCACCAAGGCGATGTTCATGCGGATATAGCCGGGCCGCTCCTCCATCAGCAACAGCGTTGCGTTGAGCGGAGCGTCCTTGTCGTCCCCCATCGGCAACTTCATCGGATCGGGAACATCCTTGTCATTATTCAGGAATCTGGCGTAGTAGCCGTCTTTGCCCACCATCGTTTTCCCGACCTTCACCTTGGCCTCGCCGAGATCCTTGTACGCGGCGAGTTCGATCCTTTTCTTCAGATAGCCTTCCTCCGTAGGCGTGAGTTTGTCGAACTCGGCCTGCAGGGCGGCGATCTTGGCAGTCAGAGCGGCCTGCTTTGCGACTTTGTCGGTCTTCAGACTGTCGAGATCGCCGCCGCCGGCGCCGGCCTCTTTCAAGAGCTTCGTCGCGGCATCCCACGCCTTCGCGTACTCCACGTCGCGAAAATTCTGCCGCTCGTAAATGTAGATGGTGTCTTTCAAGCTCGCTATATAGTTCTTCCTCGCCGGAGTTTCGCCGTAGTCCTTGGCTCGCTTCTCGGCCTGAGCCAAAGCGGCCTTCAATTCCGCCAAACGATCCACGATCGAAGCCGGATTACCCTGCATGTCAATGTACTGGGCGGCCAATACCTGCAGAGTCGTCCTTTGCATCTCGCCTAAGCGCTTGAGGACCTCATTGGTATAGACCCTGCGCTCTTCCGGCGACATTCCATACCATTCGGAGCGCGTGCGGCCGCCGTCTCGAATGCTGCGATCAGTGTTGGCGTCGATAATTCCGTCAAGGATATTTGAAATAGCTTCGTTCATGATCAACTCAATAGGAAAAGGTGTTCCGGCCGCCGTCGCGGGCGCCAGGCAAATACATTCAAAAGACGCGCCCACCAACTGGCGTCTGCGCACCTCGAAGCGAAGAGGCTTGGGCGATAGCTAGGTGATCATCGCCACCTCCGCTCCGCCTGTTTGCAAGCGCCACAATCGGGCGTAGGTCGCGCCGCTGGCGATCAGCGTGTCGTGCGTCCCGTCTTCGACCACAGCGCCGCGATCGATCACGAGAATGCGGTCGGCCCTTCGTAACGTGTTGAGCCTATGGGCGATGCTGATGATCGTTCGTCCCTCGGCGATCGCGTCCATATTGGCCATGATCGCAGCCTCCGACTCGTAGTCGAGCGCACTGGTCGCTTCATCCAGCAGCAGGATCTTAGGGCGTGTGAGCAATGCCCTGGCCAAAGCGATGCGCTGGCGCTGACCGCCCGACAGCCGCGAGCCTCTTTCCCCGACTTGAGTGCCGTACCCCTCAGGAAGCGACCGAATAAACGCATCGGCACCGGCCAAAGCGGCAGCCTCGACGACCTCCGCCTCGGAGGCCTCCGGCCTACACATAGCGATGTTTTCGGCCACGGTGCCTGAGAACAAAACGCTTTCTTGCGGAACAACGCTCATCTGACGGCGCAGCGTCACCGGATCGGCGATCGCAAGGTCGATCCCATCCACCAATACCTGCCCGCGCTGCGGAACGTACAGCCGTTGCAGCAACCGACTGATCGTGCTCTTGCCCGATCCCGAGGGGCCAGTTATGCCGATGAACTCGCCCGGACGAACCTCCAGGTTCAAGTTGCGCAGCACTTCCTGGCCGTCTTCGCCGTATCGAAAGAAAACGTTTTTAAATCCAACCCTTCCCTGTAGCGCCGGGATCGACGCCAGTCCGCCGCTTCCGCTCTCCGTGGGTTCGTCGAGCACGTCGCCGACGCGACGCAACGAAATCATCGCGTGTTGCAGGTCTTGCCAGGTTTGCGCCAAACGCAAGATCGGCTGAGTGAGATGCCCTGCGAGCATATTGAACGCCACCAGCTCGCCCGGACTGAGTTTGTTATCCATCACCGAAGTGATGCCCCACCACAACAGCAAAGCGCTCGACAGCTTCTGCACCAGACCGATTGATTGACCGACGGAAATTCCTAGCACGTTCGACCGAAACGAAGCCCGCACGAACTTAGAGAACTCGCTCTCCCATTGCCGCAGAAATAGCTCTTCCGTGGCAGTGGTCTTTATGACCTCGATGCCAGTGACCGATGAGGTCAAGAACGCGGTGTTGTCCGCACTCAGTTCGTACTCTCGCTTAGTGCGGATGCGCAACAGCGGGCCTAATACCATCCACAGAACGAAGTAGATCACTAGCGTCGCCAGAACGACCAAAGTCAGCTTGACGCTGTAGGCAAGCATCACAGCGACGAACATCCCGAGGAACATCAAATCCAACACTACGGTCATCGTCGAGCCGGTCAGGAACTGGCGGATATGATCCATCTCGCCGACGCGGGCGATGATTTCTCCCGTCTGGCGCTTGCGGAAATATCCGACCGGCAACGCCATCAGATGTTGATAGACGCGCGCGGAAAGCTCAGAATTAATCTTCGCCGCTACGTTCGAGAACAGCCAAGAGCGCAAGAATCCATACACCGGCTCGAATACCGCCAAAGCGAGCAGTGCGATTCCAAGCACCTGCAAACTAGAGATGCTTCGGCTCACCAAGACTCGATCGATGACGTTCTCGAATACTGCCGGAGTCACCAAGGCGATCACTTGCAGCATCAGTGACACCAACAGAACGCTCCTGAACTGCCGGATATGCTTGATGACCGACGGAACGAACCAAGCGAAGCCAAATGATTTCCGTCCAGCTGGCTCGCTCGTCTCGGCCAGCAGGATGGCCTGACCCTGCCACGCCGAAGGCAGCTCGCCGAACGTCACTGTCGAGCGCGTGCCGGTCGTCGGATCGCGCAAGATCGCATTCGCCTCGTCCACCGCCTCGAGTACTTGCCAGCCTACGTTCGTCGCCAATAGCGCCGGAAGCGGCAATGCTGCGACTCTCTCCACTCCGCTATGGACGCTTCTTGCCCTCAAGCCGATCAGGCGCGCGCAGCGGCAAATGTCTATTTCACTCGCTACGCCTTGCGTCCGCCCGAGTTGATGGCGCAACTGCTCGGGTTCGACCGAAATCCCGTGATGCCGCGCCGCATAGGACAGAGCCACCAATCCGCTGTCGATTGCGCCATTGGCCAAACATCGGCCCGCCGTCAACCTCAACATCACCGCTCCTTCAGCGCTTCGGAGCGATACTCACGCAAAGGGCTGAGAACGTAGTCGATGACGCGCCGCTTCCCCGTGCGGATTTCCGCGGTCACGCTCATGCCCGCTTGCAAGGGGAACTTCTTGCCGTCGGACGACATATGCAGACGACTCAACTCGACCCGGGCAGGAAATACCAGTCCCAACTGATCGTCCTTCACCGAGTCGCGGGAAACGTTCAGTATCTTCCCAGGCACGGTTCCGTAGCGCGTATAGGCGAAAGAGTCGACCTTCAACTCGACCGATTGCCCAGGCTTTACAAACCCCACATCTGCGTTGAGCACCATGATTTCTGCCTGCAGCGAACTCTCGTTAGGCACGATCACCATCAACTGTTGCCCGGGCTGCACCGCGCCGCCACGGGTATGCACGGCCAGCTGCTGCACAACTCCACTGACCGTCGCCCTCAGTGTCTGCAGGCGCAGCTTTTCTTGCGCCCTGATCAACTGCTGGGCAAGGGTAGAACTGTCCACTCGCACTAAGCTCAGATTGTCCTGATACTCCTTGACCATCTTCGCCAAGTAGCTATTTCGCTGATTGCTCAACGATTGATACTGCGCCCTCAGCACTGCCAGATCGGATCGCTGCTGGGAGATAGATCGCTCTATCTCTAGGCGCTCTTTCTCTTGCTGCTGCAACTCCACCTTGGAAAGCAATTTGTCGGCCGCCAAAGCCCGATAGGCCTCCAGCCGCTCGCTTACGTTGGCCTCCAGCTTCTGCAGCGCCGCGATGTCCGCATTGCGTCCCCGCTGATTGGCCAGATTGACTCCCATTTCGCTTTCAATCCCGGCGACATTCGCCCGCCTTTCCCTCGAAGAACTAATCAGGTGCCCGCGCGCAAGCGCCGCCTCTTCGGCCGACACCTCCTCCGGTGCGGTGAAGTTCGCGACCGGATCGTCCGTCAGCATCGCCTGCAGCCTGGCCTGCTCCAACAGTTTGGAGTTCAGCTGATTGCGCAACGACCTTAGCTCTGCGTCGGCGCCGATCGGATTCAGGCTAATCAGTACGTCGCCGACCTCGACTCGATCGCCGTCGCGTACGTGAATCGAAGCGATCTCGCCGCCTTCGACCGCCTGAACCACTTTCGAATTGCTGGGCACGAGCAGGCGCCCCGCCGCGTTGGCCTGAATGTCCAGATGACCGGCAATCGACCAGATAAGCGCCGCGACGAATAGCGCCGTCAACGCGATAGCGGTGCGGCGCGACCAAGGCACCGGCGGGCGCTCCACGACCTCTAGGTATCCCGGCTGGAACTCGTATTCGTCCCGGTTCTTTTCCAGATGACTGCCCTTACTGGCGGAACGTACGACGTTCAACGCGTTTTTTATGCGATTAGGCAGCATTTCTTTCTCCTGCATCCCCGAACGAGCGCTGCAATTGGAACAACTTGGCGTAGCATCCGCCGAGCGAAATCAGTTCATCGTGACTTCCGACTTCGGTAATTCGACCATGTTCCAGCGCGACGATTCGGTCGCATTGTCGAACCGCGGATAGGCGATGGGCGATCGTGATGACGGTGCGTCCCCTGGATATTTCCGCCATGTTTTCCTGGATCAAGGCCTGCGATTCGTCGTCCAGGGCGCTGGTCGCCTCGTCGAAGATCAGTATTCTCGGATCGGCCATAAGGGCGCGGGCGATAGCGATGCGCTGCCGCTGTCCGCCCGAGAGGGAACTCCCGCCTTCCGCCAAAACGGTGTCGTAGCCCAGCGGAAGCTGCAGGATGAAGTCGTGAGCGCCGGCGAGTTTCGCCGCTCGCGCTACGTCGTCCAGCGACGCCGAGGTATCCCGGATGGCGATGTTGTGGCGGACACTGCGATTGAAGAGATAGCTTTCCTGCTGGACCACGCCGATCTGGCTGCGCAAGTAACGGGTACTCAGCTGCTTCAGCGGCAAGCCGTCGAGAAGGATCTCACCCGAATCCGGCTCATACAGTTTCTGCAGCAGATAGGCCAACGTGCTTTTTCCGGATCCTGAAGGGCCGACCACCCCGATACTCTCTCCCGGCTCGATATCCAAGGACACGCCCTTCAGCACCGGCTCCGAATTTGGCTGATAGCGAAACACTAAATCGCACAGCTGGATCGATCCGGTGATCCGTTCCGCCGGCTCGTTCGCCGCTTGATCCGACTCAGTCGGCAGATTCAGCATGTCCCCGAGCTTGTCAACCGCGACCCTGGCTTGAACGAACTGTTGCCAAAGGTCGGTGAGCTTGGAGATGGGTCCATTGATATGCGACGCCATCATGTTGAATGCGATCAGCTGCCCTATGGTGATCTGCAAAGAAGTCACCAAATGAGCGCCGTACCAGATGACGCCGACGGATATGACCTTCTGTAGAAGCGTCACGCCGTGACTGATCATGCTGTTCAAACTCTGGGTGCGGAATCCCGCCTCTACTGCTTCCGCGGTCTGCGCCTCCCACCGCCGAAGCATTCTCGGCTCTACCGCCATGCTCTTGATCGTCTCTACGCCGCCGACCGACTCTGTCAGCAGAGATTTATTCATGGCTGCAGCCTGAAACTGACGATCTATTCGCAGCTGCAATGGTCCCGTACTCGCGTAGGCGATAGCGAAGTAAAAAGGCATGCCGACGAGAACGACGCAGGTTAGCGCCCACGACAACCGCGACATTACATACAGGAACACGAATGCGAACAGAAGATCAACACAGAGAGTAAGCATGGACCCGGTAAGGAAGGACCGGATTCCCTCCAACTGCTGCACACGGGCGATGATCGTTCCGATCTGACGGGACTTGAAATAGAGCAGCGGCAAACCCATCAAATGCTTGAATAGCCTGACGCCCAAACCTATGTCTATTCGATTAGTGGTGTGGGTGAATATGTACTCGCGCAATCCGGTCAGAATCGCTTCCCAAACTGCGATCACGACCAACGCGACCGTAAGGACGTCCAATGTCGATAGCGCCTTGTTCGCCAGAACCTTGTCCATCGCCACTTGAAACACCAACGGCGACCCCAGCGCCAACAGCTGCAGCACCAGAGAGATGGCCAGCACCTCTGCCAGCAAGCCTTTGTGCCGTATGAATTCCGGAACGAACCAGCGAACGTCGAATTTCGGTGGCGAATCGAGCAATTTGATGACTTCGTCGCCCCAAATCGCTTTAAGTTGATCGCCACTAATGACTTGCGGGCTGGAGCTGCCCGGATGAAGAACCAACGCCTGAGTGGCCGACCGATTCAGTAGAATTAGATACCTACCCGCCTCGGTCCGAAAGGCAATGGGCAAGCGGGCTTTGGCCAGCTTCGAATAGCGAAGCTTGGTTACGGAAAACTTGGCGCTGCTAGCCTTTCCGTATATTGCGATCGCGCGCTTGACTTCGACGCCTTGAACCTGGATGTCGAAACTTTGATCTTGGCCCCTCGCCAGGGAGAGCAGGATCCGGCAGCACGCCAGCGCCGAACTCAGCGGATCGAGTTGGCCATCGGAATTTCGAATCTTCGACATTTGCCACCGGCCCTTGGAAGTCAGGCACCGTGCGGCTTCGAACGAAGCGCTTACAGATCTGACCAACTCTCATGGCGGGAAAGAATATCGATGGCTTGCAAGCCGCCTCAATTGGCAAAATTCTTAGTTTTTTTGTGAAATAGGTCTCAAATTTTTTACTTGCTGATGCGCCAAAGTGCCGCGTTGATCACATGTATCGACCGCGACTGGCGGCGATCACGACAATCGGGCCCAAAGCGTCCTCGCTAGTTCGATCCAAACAGAAGCAGTCCCCTCCCCAAGAAGCTCTGCATGAAGAAGTCGAAGTTCAATCGTCCGGATACTGAAAGAGACCGAAGCCGGCGCGCAGGGTCGCCGAGACCTGCCGCAAACACGGAATCAACAAGCTGACGTACTACATACGGAAATCGAAGCACACCGGCATGAAGGTGTCGTAACTACGGCACCTGAAGGACATCGCAGCCGAACTGGCTCGGTTGAAGTGCATGTACGCCGACCCGGCCTTGGACCGCCATGCACTCAAGGACGTCATGCCGCGAAGGCTCTAAGCCAGGCTCGGCGGCTGAGGCCGAGTCTGGCGATGCAAACCGATCATGGACTGAGCGCCCGACATGCCGATCGAGCGCTGCGCCTGTCTCGGTCGGCACGGCACTATCGGCCCCGTGCCTACAATGACGGGCCGTTGGTCGCTGCCATCGAGCTGCATCTGAAGGACAACCCGGACCAAGGCTTGGGGTTGCTGTTCGACGGTGCGCTGCGGCAGCAGGGCTGAGACAAGGCGCGGACCCGGCACATGGACAGACGCTGAAGCTCAACTTGCTGCGGCACGGGAAGCGTCGCCTACCGAAACGGATCAGGGAACCGCTGAAAGCTCCACCCTCCGCCAATCACACCTGGTCCGTCTGCTTCATGTCCGATGCGCGTTGGCCGGACCGGCGTTTTCGCACCTTCAACGTCAACGATGACCTCAACCGGGAGTCGATGAAGATCGACATCGACAGCAACCTGCCATCGGCCAACATCGTTCGCGTCCTGGACGAACTCGTCGAGGTGCGCGGCGCCAAAACGATTGCGCGTGGAAAATGGCCCGGAGTTCATCAGCGACGCGTTGAAGCACTGGGCCAAGCACGAGGCACCGGACCGGTTCGTATCCGCCACGCTGGACGAGGTCCGGCGCATGGCCGAGGACTGGCGCCACCGTTGCAGCCATCGCCGCCCGCACCGATCGCTGGGCGGCCTTTCACCACATCACTACGCGATGGCGAACTCGCCAGCCACCTCTACTTTCAAATGGCTCGAAAGAAAGAGGACGCTTCAGTTGCTTGTTCTATGGCATCAGGACCGGATCGACAGCTGGTGCTCAAGGCCTTGATGATGGACAGTTGGCAACGCCCACCGTAGCGCGGTGATCCCGTACTTCGATCGCGGGACGCAGTTCACCGGCGCGGAGTACCGCGAACCAGCCGCCGGCCCGCGGGTGCACTCCAGCACATGCCGGCCGCGGCGGACGCGGACCAGCATCCGCGCATGAGCGACCGTCCCGTCTGCTACCCCGCCCCTTCGACCGCATCGTCGGCCTCAGGCCCGCTGCCGCAGCTCGACGTGCTGACCTCGCCGGTGCCGGTCGGGCGCTTCGACTCGCCGGTGGACCGGCGCCATGTGCTCTGCCTGCACCTGGGCGCGCCGGTGCCGGTGTCCTATCGCGCCGGCCGCTACGAACGCCAAGGCGTGCGCCTGCACGGTCAATTCTGCGTGGTGCCCGGCGGCAGCAGCACGCGCTGGACCCTGACCCGTCCGGCACGCTCGCTGCTGCTGCGGCTGGCGCCGTCGCTGTGGCAGGACACCGTGCACGGCTTGGGCGCGGGAGCGGCGGACGAGCTCGCGCCGGCCATCCACATCCGCGACCCGCAGATCGAACGCATCGGCTGGATGATGCAAGCCGAGGAAAGCGACGGCTTTCCCGGCGGGCGCTTGTTCGCCGACGGTCTGGCCTCGGCGCTGGCCGCGCGCCTGCTGGCGCTGCAATCGCGCAAACCCTTGGCGCCGTCCGCGGCCGGCGCGCTACCGGCCTGGCGCCTGCGCCGGGTGATCGAATACATCGAAGCCCATCTCGACCGCGATCTGCGCCTGGAGGAACTGGCCGAGATCGCAGGCTTCAGCGTCTCCCACTTCAAACCCCTGTTCAAACAGGCCACCGGCCTGCCCGCGCATCGCTTCGTGCTGGAGCGGCGGGTCGAACGCGCACGCACGCTGTTGCAGCAGGGCCGTCACGGCATCAGCGAGGTCGCCCTGGCCTGCGGTTTTTCCCACCCCAGCCACATGGCGCGATGCCTGCGCCGATCGCTCGGGCTCACGCCCTCGCAGATCGTCGCCGCGACGCATTGAGCGCGCCGCAAGACACCCCAGCCGCTGGCCGACGACAGCTCGGCCGGCGCCATCCGGGCGAATCGCTCAGGGCGAGGCGCGGCGCGCTTCGCCCAAGGTCGCAGCCGCGGCGCCGGGCTGCGGCATCCAACCCTGCAGGGAAAAATCGTCCGGCAGCGGCGGCGACGGCGGCTGTAGGCGCACGCGGGCCGCGATCCGCATGCCGACCGGCGCGAGCTCGGCCAGGCGCGCGGCGCGATCCTCGTCGGTGCTGATGGTCGCGAAGGTTCCGCTCGGGTCCGGCGTTGGCGCCGACTCCGGGGTACTGACGGTCTCGGTCTTGACGATCTCGATGGCATAGCCGGCGTCCGCCGAGGCTTCGATCCGCACGCGATAGCGCTCCTGCCCATAGGCCCAGTCCGTGCTGGCGACCCGCTCCAAGGGCGCGCCAGGCGCAGGCCAGCGCGCGCCTTCCTCGAGCAGCATGCTCAGCCACAGCAGCGGCGGCGTCGCAACCAGGCCGACGAAGGCCGCCGGGTCTTCCGGCAGCGCGCCCGCCGCTTCGCCTTTCACGAACCGGCGGCCGTTGCCGAGCAGCAGCACCTCGATCCGATGTCCGCCGTTGTCGATCGCCACCCGGGTCTCGTCGCCGGCATAGCGCTCTATCCGGCCCAGATAGTCCGCATGGCCGTTGCCGTCGGCGCGGGTTTCGATCCAGCTCATGCATTCGACCATGTGTTCGATGCGCGCGCAGTCGGGCTGCGCGGCGGCGCAGGCCGCCGGCGCGGCGAACACAGCGGCCAACAAGCCGGCCCGGCACAGTCCTCTCATGGCATCGTCCTCATGACGCGAAACTCCCTGCCTTGCGCAAGCGCAGGAGTATACGCAGCGGCAAGTCGCGGCGGCGCTTCACGCCGCGATGCAGCCTGCGTTAGCACCCATGAGCGTCGCGCGCTCCGCCTGCGGAACGTCGCACCGCCGCCTTCCACCCATCGAAAGGCCCGCCATGAGCAACTACCTCCCCGAGCAACTGCTCCACATCGGCCACTTCACCCTGGACTTGTATCCCTATGTGTCGCAACCCGATCCGCAGGAAGGCAGCACGGCCATCCAGTACGGCGGCGACTTCAAGTCCAGCTACGCGCCGCTGCCGGCGCGCAACAAGCTCGGTCTGGTCCAGCTGATCTTTCCGCAGACCAAGGTCTTCGAGCAGACCAAGCCCAATGCCTGGAACGTCGACAAGCGCGCCCCCGACACCGGCCAGAGCCAATTCATGGCCCAGTGCCTGTACGGCAGCGACAACGGCCGTATCGCGAACTCGAAGTTCGACGGCCCGCAACGGCACCTCGGCGCGGACCTGTGTTGGCTGGTGGATACGCCGCGCGAGTTCTGCAAGAACATCGCTCCCAACCTGGTCTCCACCGCGACCCTGACCAAGTTCGCCAACTACGCCGTCGACCTGGTCACCGGCAAGTTCGTCAACGCCGGCGTGCTTTGGGGTTACTACGTGCTGCCGCCGGGCGGCGCGCACCAGCCTTACACCCTGTACGTGCAACCGCCGCAGGAAACCCGCCTGCGCGACAGCAACGAACACATCAAGGCCATCGCCGACTTCCTCAAGACCACCGCCGACAAGGTCAAGAGCAACATCGGCTGAGGGCCGGACGCATCGCCCGCGGCGACCGCCGGCCAAACGCGCAGGCAAAAGAAAAGCGGGCCGAAGCCCGCTTTTCTTCAATCGCTGCGATGCGCGGGCCGATTACTCGGCGGCCACGCCCTCGCCTTCTTCCACGGCCTTCATCGACAGGCGGATGCGGCCCTGCTTGTCGACTTCCAGCACCTTGACCTTGACCAGGTCGCCTTCCTTGAGCTTGTCGCTGACCTTCTCGACGCGCTCGTTGGAGATCTGCGAGACGTGGACCAGACCGTCCTTGCCCGGCAGGATCGTCACGAAGGCGCCGAAGTCCATGATCTTGGCGACCTTGCCTTCGTAGATACGGCCCGGCTCGACGTCGGACACGATCTGGTCGATGCGCGCCTTCGCGGCCTGGGCGGCGGCGGCGTTCACCGAGGCGATGACGATGGTGCCGTCGTCCTGGATGTCGATCTGGGTGCCGGTTTCCTTGGTGATGGCCTGGATGGTCGAACCGCCCTTGCCGATCACTTCGCGGATCTTGTCCGGATGGATCTTCATCGTCAGCAGGCGCGGCGCGTACTCGCTCAGCTCGCCGCGCGGCGCGGTGATGGCGTTGGCCATCTCGCCGAGGATGTGCAGACGGCCGGCCTGGGCCTGGGCCAGGGCGACCTTCATGATCTCTTCGGTGATGCCCTGGATCTTGATGTCCATCTGCAGCGCCGAGATGCCTTCGGCGGTACCGGCCACCTTGAAGTCCATGTCGCCGAGGTGATCCTCGTCGCCCAGGATGTCGGACAGGACGACGAAGTTGTCGCCCTCCTTGACCAGGCCCATGGCGATGCCGGCGACCGGCGCCTTGATCGGCACGCCGGCGTCCATCAGCGCCAGCGAGCTGCCGCAGACCGAAGCCATCGAGGACGAGCCGTTCGACTCGGTGATTTCCGAGACCACGCGAATGGTGTACGGGAACTCTTCCATGGTCGGCATCACCGCCAGCACGCCGCGCTTGGCGAGACGGCCGTGGCCGATTTCGCGGCGCTTCGGCGCGCCGAAGCGGCCGCATTCGCCGACCGAGTACGGCGGGAAGTTGTAATGGAACAGGAAGTGTTCCTTGTACTCGCCCGAGACGGCGTCGATGATCTGGCCGTCGCGCGCGGTGCCGAGGGTGGCGACCACGATCGCCTGGGTCTCGCCGCGGGTGAACAGCGAGGAGCCGTGGGTGCGCGGCAGCACGCCGACCTTGGAGGCGATCGGGCGCACGGTGTCGAGCGCGCGGCCGTCGATGCGGACCTTGGTGGTCAGCACGGCGTTGCGCATGGTCTGGTACTCGAGCTCGCCGAATTCCTTGGACAGGTCGGCGGCGACCCAGCCTTCGGCCTCGGCGCGGCCGGCCAGCGAAGCCAGCACGTCCTTCTTGATCGCGCCGATGGCGTCGCGGCGCTGCAGCTTGTCGCGCACCTGGAAGGCTTCGGCCAGCTGGCCGCCGACCGCTTCCTTCAGCGCCGAGATCATCGCGTCGTTCTTGGCCGGAGCTTCCCAGCTCGACGGCTTGGTGCCGGCCTCGACGACCAGCTCGTTGATCGCGTTGATGACCTTCTGCATTTCGCGATGGCCGAACATCACCGCGCCGAGCATGACCTCTTCGGACAGCATCTTGGCTTCGGATTCGACCATCAGCACCGCGTTCGAGGTGCCGGCCACGACCAGTTCCAGGTCGGAGTCGAGCAGTTCGGTGGCGGTCGGGTTCAGCAGGTACTGGCCGTTCTTGTAGCCGACCTTGGCCGCGCCGATCGGGCCCTGGAACGGCGTGCCGGCCAGCGCCAGCGCGGCCGAAGCGCCGATCAGCGCCGGGATGTCGCCGTCGACTTCCGGGTTCAGCGACATCACCGTGGCGATGATCTGAACTTCGTTCTTGTAGTCTTCCGGGAACAGCGGACGGATCGGACGGTCGATCAGGCGCGAGATCAGCGTTTCCTTCTCGGTCGCGCGGCCTTCACGCTTGAAGAAGCCGCCCGGGATGCGACCGCCGGCGTAGAACTTCTCCTGGTAATCCACGGTGAGCGGGAAGAAGTCCTGGCCCTCGCGCGCGCTCTTGGCGGCGACGGCGGTCACCAGCAGTACGGTGTCGTCCATCTTGACGATCACGGCGCCGCTGGCCTGACGGGCGACTTCGCCGGTCTCCAGGGTCACCTGATGGTTGCCGTACTGGAAGGTCTTGGTAATTTTTGCCACGTTGGGTTCCTTCGGTATCTATGCGTGCCCGGCCGAGGCCCCTGCCTCGCTCCGGTAGGCCGCCGGCGCAAGCGGCCTGAGGATTGGTTGTGGTGCGCGCGCGCTCCGGCGCCGCATCGCAATGGCCCGCAGGCCTGTCCAGTTCGGCGGTCGCGCGCGCGTACCGCCGCTGGTGGCGTTGCCTCCTGCATCGCCGGGCGGCGCTTTCGCGTCCGCCAAAAGAAACCGCGGCGCATCGCTGCGCCGCGGTGGGGTGTCCGGTTAGCGGCGCAGACCGAGCTTCTCGATCAGGGCCTTGTAGCGCTCGCCGTCTTTGCGCTTCAGATAGTCGAGGAGGCTGCGACGACGGTTGACCATCATCAGCAGGCCGCGACGGCTGTGGTGGTCCTGCTTGTGGGTCTTGAAGTGGCCGGTGAGCTGCTCGATGCGAGCGGTCAGCAGGGCGACCTGGACTTCCGGCGAACCGGTGTCGTTGGCGCCGCGCTTGTTATCTTCGATGATCTTGCTGGTGTCGATCGACATGACGATTTCTCTGTAGATGCGCGGCCCGCAGAAGCGAATCGGTCGCGGTGGATCACCGCCCCGACGCACCGCTTGGCCCGCCGTTTGCTGAAGTAAGGAATGCCGTTCTCGCCGCTTCCGCGACGCGGGCGCCGGGAAGTGCTTGAAAAGCGGCGGGATTGTAACAGCCCGGAAGCGCGAATGCGACCCGCGGGCCAATGCCGCGGCAGGAATCTCGCCCTGTTCAGTTTTCCCGACCTGGTCCGCGCCCGCAGCGGCTCAACCGCCCTGCGCGGCCCAACGGAACAGCCGCTGCGGCTGCAGCCGGCCCTCGCCCTGGCGCAGGCCCAGCCCCAGGCAGCGCCCGGCCTCGCCGAACACGGCCACCAGCCCGGGTTCGCCGGCCTCGCAGGGCACCGCCTGGCCGCGCCCCAGGCGCGCCGCCGCCGCCGCGTCCAGTTCGACCCGGCCGAAGCCGCTCAGCCCGGCTTCGATCGGCAACAGGCATTCGTCGAGGGCGCGGTCGCTGCCCTCGCCGGCCAGTTCGCGCAATCGCTCCAGAGTGATCATCTGCGGCTGCAGGAAGGGCTCGACCCAGAGCCGGCGCAGGCGGGCGACGTGGGCGCCGCAGCCCAGGGCTTCGCCGAGGTCGCGCACCAGGCTGCGCACGTAGGTGCCCGAGCCGCATTCCACCTGCAGGTGCAGCAGGCGCGCGCCCTCGCGGCCGGTCAGGCTCAGCGAATGCACCGTCACTTCGCGCTCGGGCGCCTCGATCGCCTCGCCGCGGCGGGCCTTGGCGTACAGCGGCTCGCCGCCCTGCTTGAGCGCGGAATAGATCGGCGCGCGCTGGCGGATCGTGCCGCGCAGCGGCGCCAGCGCCGCCTCGATGGCGGCGTCGTCGAACTCCGGCACCGGCCGCTCGCGCAGCGGCGCGCCGTCGGCGTCGTCGCTGTCGGTGGTCAGGCCGAGCACGGCGGTGGTGGTATAGGCCTTGCGCGCGCCCAGCAGCAAACCGGCGATCTTGGTCGCCTCGCCGAAGCACAGCGGCAACAGGCCGGTGGCCAGCGGGTCCAGGCTGCCGGTGTGGCCGCCCTTCTCCGCGCGAAACAAGTGTCGCGCCTGCTGCAGTGCCTGATTCGAGCTCAGGCCTTGCGGTTTGTCGAGCAGCAGAATGCCGTCGACATTGCGCCATTGGCGTTTACGCGTGGTGTTCAAGCAGGGCGTCCGGGTTGGAAGTTCGCGGCCGCAGCGGCCGCAAGGCGGATGGCCGAATGCTCCCATATTGCGCAGCCAGCGGCGCGTGAAGCAGCGCGCGCCGACCGGCGGTCGCCGCCGCGCGGGCGCGGGGACCGGATCGGGATTCGGCGGAAGGGGGCGGGCCGAGCCGCCCGGGCGCGGCTCAGCCGGCCTTGCCGTCGTCGTCGCTGTCGCCGGCATCGGCCGGCGGCAGGTCGCGCAACAGGATGTTGATGCGCTCGCCGCGATCGACCGAATCGTCGTAATGGAAATGCAGCTCCGGCACATGGCGCAGCTTCATCGCCCGGCCGAGCTGGAAGCGCAGCTCGCGCGCCAGCTCCTTGAGCGCCTTGACCGCCTCGGCGGCGCGCTCGCTCTGCAGCGCGGTCACGAACACCTTGGCATGGGCCAGGTCGCGGCTGATTTCGACGTCGGACACGCTGACCGACGGCAGGCCGTGCTCGCGCACGGCCTCGTGCACCAGCGTCCCGAGCTCGCGACGGAGCTGGGCGGAAACGCGATCGGTGCGGTGGAACGATTTGCTTGGCATCAGGGATTCGTGATTCGGGATTTGGGATTGGTCAAAGCAAGCATCGCGGGAGCCGGGAGATTCGGGGTCCGCCTTGCGAACCCCGAATCCCCAATCCCGAATCCCGGCTTACAGCGTGCGCTGAACCTCGATGCGCTCGAAGCACTCGATCTGGTCGCCCGGCTTGACGTCGTTGTACTGCTTGACGCCGATGCCGCACTCGGTGCCGTTGCGCACTTCGTCGACGTTCTCCTTGAACCGGCGCAGCGATTCCAGCTCGCCTTCGAAAATGACCGCATTGTCGCGCAGCACACGGATCGGCTTGCTGCGCTTGACCACGCCTTCCACGACCATGCAGCCGGCGACCGCGCCGAACTTCGAGCTGCGGAACACGTCGCGCACTTCGGCGATGCCGATGATCTCTTCGCGGATCTCGACGCCGAGGATGCCCGAGGCCACCTGCTTCACCTGGTCGATCACGTCATAGATGATCGAGAAGTAGCGCAGGTCGACGCCGTTGGACTCGATGATGCGGCGGGCCGAAGCGTCGGCGCGGACGTTGAAGCCGATCACCGTGGCCTTGGCGGTGGCCGCGGCGTTGGCGTCGGACTCGGTGATGCCGCCGACGCCCGAGCTGATCACGTTGATCCGGATCTGATCGTTCGACAACGCCACCAGCGCCTGGCGCAGCGCTTCCACCGAACCCTGCACGTCGGCCTTGACCACCAGGTTGAGGCTCAGCTGGCCCTCGCCCTTGCCCAGCTGGGCCATGATGTCTTCCATGCGGTTGCCGGCCTGGGCGACCAGGCGCGACTCGCGGCGCTTGGCGTCGCGCTGCTGCGCCACGTCCTTGGCCAGGCGTTCGTCGTCGACGACCACGAAGTCGTCGCCGGCGTCGGGCACGCCCGACAGGCCCAGCACCTGCACCGGGATCGACGGACCGGCGCTTTCGACCTGCTTGCCGGTTTCGTCGAACAGGGCGCGGACGCGGCCGTAATGCACGCCGCACACCAGATAGTCGCCCTTCTTGAGCTGGCCCTGCTGCACCAGCACGGTCGCGACCGGGCCGCGGCCCTTGTCGAGCGCGGATTCGATCACCGTACCGGTGGCGCGGCCGACCGGAACCGCCTGCAGCTCAAGCACTTCGGCCTGCAGCGAGATCGCATCGAGCAGATCGTCGACGCCGGCGCCGGTCTTGGCCGACAGCTCGACCATCTGGGTCTCGCCGCCGAACTCTTCGGCCACCACTTCCTCGCCGAGCAGTTCGTTCTTGACCCGCAGCGGATCGGCGTCGGACTTGTCGATCTTGTTGATCGCCACGATCAGCGGCACGCCGGCCGCCTTGGCGTGCTGCACGGCTTCCTTGGTCTGCGGCATGACGCCGTCGTCGGCGGCGACCACCAGCACCACGATGTCGGTCAGCTTGGCGCCGCGCGCGCGCATCGAGGTGAAGGCGGCATGGCCCGGGGTGTCGAGGAAGCTGATCACGCCCTTCGGCGTTTCGACGTGGTACGCGCCGATGTGCTGGGTGATGCCGCCGGCTTCGCCCGAGGCGACCTTGGTGCGGCGGATGTAGTCCAGCAGCGAGGTCTTGCCGTGGTCGACGTGGCCCATGATCGTGACCACCGGCGGACGCGGCGCCTTGTCGCCCTGCGTCTCCTCGACGTGTGCGATCAGCGCATCCTCGGCGTCGTTGGCGTTGGCCTTGATCACGGTGTGGCCGAGTTCTTCGGTCACCAGCGCCGCGGTGTCGTGGTCGATGGACTGGTTGATGGTCGCCATGACGCCCATCTTGAACAGCGCCTTGACCACGTCGCCGCCCTTGAGCGCGAGCTTCTGCGCCAGGTCGGCCACGGTGATGGTGTCGCCGATCGCGACTTCGCGCACGATCGGCGCGGTCGGACGCGAGAAGCCGTGCTGGCCGCCGCCGGAGCGCGACTGCTCGGACTGGCGGCGCGGCTGCGGCTTGGACTTGCCGCGCGAGCTGCTGCTGCGGCGGGCCCGGTCGGAGGCGCTGAGGTGCAGCTGGCCGGCGAAGCGGTTGGCCGCATCGTCGTCCTCGACGCCGGCGACCATCGCGTGCGAGCCGCGGGTCTTGTGGCGCGCGGCGCTGTTGCGGTCGTCGGCGCGCGGCGCGACGGCCGGCGCCGGCTTCGGATGGCCGTGGCCGTGAACGCTCGGCGGCTTGCGCGCCGGCTCCTGCTCGGCGGTCGGCGCGGCCGCGCTGGCGTCGGCCAGCTTGGTCCGGGCTTCCTCTTCGGCCTTGGCCCGCGCTGCGTCCTCGGCGGCCTGGCGCGCGGCCTCGACGGCCTCGGCGCGACGGCGGTCGTCCTCGGCCAGGCGCTGCTGCTCGGCCAGGTTGCGCTGCTTGGACTCCTCGAGCTTGCGCAGGATCTCCGCGCGCTCGTCGTTGTCCGTCGCGCCCGAACCGCCCTCGTTCGGCTTGACCAAGGTCACCTTCTTGCGCACGACCACGTCGACGGTGGTGCGGTTCTTGCCGCCGCCGACGGTGATTTCCTGCTTGCGGCTGCGGTTGAGGGTGATCTTCTTCGACGCCTCGTCCGCATCGGCCGGCTTGTCGGCCTTGCCGTGGGAGCGCTTGAGGAAGCCGAGCAGCTTGACTTTTTCGATGCTGGTCACGACCTGGTCGGGGCCGCTGAACTTCATGCCGGCCTCGGCCAGCTGTTCCAGCAACTTCTCGACCGGCGTGTTCACCAGTTCGGCCAGCTTGCGGATGGTGGTTTGCTGCGACATTCGGTTTTCCGTGTCCTCGTGGCGCGGGACGGATCCCGCGCGTGATGGCGCCATTCTAGCTCCGCGCGCGCCGCACGACCGGCTCGCGCAGGCCTTCTTGGCCTGCCCGCGGACCGGGCCATGCCCGATCCTGCGAATCCGCGCCCGGCCGGGCCGGTGGCGGGGTGCCGCAAGACGCTCCCCGGAGCCTCTTGCGGCGGTGATTACCTCGACTCGCTAATTCACTCGAACCAGTGCTTGCGCGCTTCCATGATCAGGGCCTTGGCCCGCTCTTCGTCCACGCCCTCGATATCGGTCAGCTCGTCGGTGGCCAGGTCGGCCAGGTCGTCGCGGGTGACCACGCCGCGCGAGGCGAGCGTGAACGCCAGCGCCTCGTCCATGCCGTCCAGCGACAGCAGGTCGGCGGCGGGCTGGTGCTCGTCGAGCTCCTCTTCGGCGGCCAGGGCCTCGTTGAGCAGGGCGTCGCGGGCGCGGGCGCGCAGCTCCTCGACGATGTCCTCGTCGAAGCCCTCCACCGCCAGCAGCTCGCCGACCGGCACGTAGGCGATTTCCTCGACCGTGCTGAAGCCTTCCGAGACCAGGATGCCGGCGATTTCCTCGTCGACCTCGAGCTTGTCCTGGAACAGCTGACGCGCCGACGCCTGTTCGGCCTCGGACTTGGCGGTGACCTGGTCCTGGGTCATGACGTTGAGCTGCCAGCCCGACAGGCGGCTGGCCAGGCGCACGTTCTGGCCGCCCTTGCCGATCGCCTGGGCCAGACGGTCCTCGGCCACGGCCAGGTCCATCGAATGCTTTTCTTCGTCGACGATGATCGACTGCACTTCCGCCGGCGCCATCGCGTTGATCACGAACTGGGCCGGATTGTCCGACCACAGCACGATGTCCACGCGCTCGCCGTTGAGTTCGTTCGACACCGCCTGCACGCGCGAACCGCGCATGCCGATGCAGGCGCCGATCGGATCGGTGCGGTTGTCGTGGGCGAGCACGGCGATCTTGGCGCGGTCGCCCGGATCGCGCGCGCAGGCCTTGATCGAGACCAGGCCCTGGCCGACTTCCGGCACTTCGAGCTTGAACAGCTCCATCATGAATTCCGGCGCGGCGCGGCTGATGAACAGCTGCGGGCCGCGCGGCTCGGTGCGCACGTCCTGCAGGTAGCCGCGGACGCGGTCGCCGGCGCGCAGCACGTCGCGCGGGATGCCCTTGTCCTTGGGGATGATCGCCTCGGCGTTGCCGCCCAGGTCGACGTAGATGTTGCCGCGCTCCACGCGCTTGACGATGCCGGTGACCAGTTCGCCGACGCGGTCCTTCCACGCGTCGACGACCTGCGCGCGCTCGGCTTCGCGCACGCGCTGCACGATCACCTGCTTGGCGGCCTGGGCGGCGATGCGGCCGAATTCGGGGTTCTCGATCTGCTCTTCGATGTAATCGCCGACCTCGACGCCTTCGACCTCGTCGACCGCGTCCATC
The DNA here is from genome assembly GCF_000336385.2 of Lysobacter antibioticus HS124. GTDB lineage: Bacteria > Pseudomonadota > Gammaproteobacteria > Xanthomonadales > Xanthomonadaceae > Lysobacter > Lysobacter firmicutimachus. The sequence goes on from NZ_HG424559.1 coordinate 113,544, forward strand.
AGGCGGATCTGGCGGTCCGGCGACTCCATGACCACGTCGTCGGCCACCACTTCCATGCGCCGGAACGTCTCGTAGCTGCCGTCCTTCTGGTCGATGGACACGCGCACCAGCACATCCTCGTCGTGGTAGCGCTTCTTCGCGGCCGAAGCCAGCGCGGCCTCGATGGCCTCGAAGATGACCTCGCGCGGCACGCCCTTTTCGTTGGCGACCGCATCCACCACCAGCAACAGTTCCTTGCTCATTTCGTCACTCCGCACGGGTCGGCGTTCCGCCGCCGGCTTTTCGGGTTGGTAATCGGCTGGAAGCGTCCCGCGCTCCCATGTTCGTCACTTCTTCTTCGACGCGTCCTGCTTCGAAGCCTTGTCCTTGGCCGGCTTGCCGCGGCTCGGGCTGCCCTTGCTCGGGGCGAAGCCCAGCGCGGCCCAGTCCGGCACGATCCGGCCCTTGTCGATGTTCGAAAACGGCACCGCGAACCGCACGCCGTCGACCGCGAACGCGACCTGCTCGCCCTCCACGCCGAGGATCTCCCCCTGCAGGCGGCGACGGCCTTCGTGCGGCAGCTTGAGGCCGACCTTGGCGGTCTCGCCGGCGAAACGGCGGTAGTGCTCGATCGTGAATAGCGGCCGGTCGATGCCCGGCGAGGACACTTCGAGGTTGTAGTTGCCGCTGATCGGGTCCTCGACGTCGAGCTGCGCCGACACTTCGCGGCTGACCGCTTCGCAATCTTCGATCGTCACCGAGCGCGGCTCCTGGCCTTCCGGCGTGGCGTCGAGCTCGGCCGCCGGCACGTCGATGTACAGGCGCAGGGTCGCGCTGCCCGGCGCCGGCAGGTATTCGATGCCGAGCAGCTCCACGCCCAGCGACGCGATGGTCGGAGCGAGCATTTCGGCGATTTGGGTGGCCTTGTCCGTCACGCGCCGGAACTCCCTATGTTGCGATTGCCAAGAGGTGCGACTGGTTACGACCAATCTTTCGATACGCGAAGCTTGTGTACGCCGAGCGGTAACCGCGAGGCCCTGCGGCTTGGTAGCGCCGCGAACCGCGTTGCGCCCCGGATCGCGGAAACGCAGAAACGACAAAGGGCCCGTTGGGCCCCTTGTCCGTTACCGCTGGATTTCGGCGTGATCGCGCGAGCAGAGCGCGACCACAAAGCCCGAGCCTTAGGCAAAAAGAAAGCCTCCTTGGAGACTCTCTTCAGCCGAAGCTGGTAGCGGGGGCAGGATTTGAACCTGCGACCTTCGGGTTATGAGCCCGACGAGCTGCCAGACTGCTCCACCCCGCATCAGGCCGACCATGATAGCGGTCGGCGTCACTTCCTGCAAGCCTTCGATCTCGATTCGGGATCTCCGCTTGCCCTGCGTTCCGTGGTCGTTGCCGACTGCGTCTCGCAGGACCGCAATAATAAGGCGGTTTCAAAATTATTCAAGTCTTATTTCGGGATTCGGGATTCGGGATTCGGGATTGGCGAGCAGGCGCTCGTCGCTCCAACCCCACCCGCTATCCGCGCCCCACCCGCTAGCGGCGAACCGCTTGAACGAATCCCCAATCCCGAATCCCGGCCCAAAAACAAAAGGGCCGCGAAGCGGCCCTCTCGTGACGCCTGCGGCCTAAAGGGCTCAGGCCTGGAAGGCGCGCAGGCACCAGTCCATGATCGGGTTCCAGGCGATGCCCAGCGCCAGCAGGCCCAGGGCGTTGACGCCGAACACCACGCGCAGCGGGCGGTCGTCGCTCGGCGCCGGCATCTTGCCGTCCGGCTCGTCGAAGTACATGGCCTTGATCACGCGCAGGTAGTAGAAGGCGCCGATCACCGCGAACACGATGCCGACGATCGCCAGCCACAGCATGTCGCCGTGCAGCGCGGCCTTGAGCACCGCCAGCTTGGCCCAGAAGCCCAGGAACGGCGGCAGGCCGGCCAGCGAGGCCATCACGCACAGGACCATGCCGGCCATCCACGGGCTGCGCGCGTTGAGGCCTTTGTAGTCGTCGATCTTGTCGGCCTCGAAACCGCGGCCGGACATGACGATGATCGCGGCGAAGGCCGCCGCCGACATCAGCGCGTAGCTGATGGCGTAGAACGCCGCCGCGGCGAAGCCCTGCCCGCCCCCGCCGGCCATGCCGATGAACAGGAAGCCGACGTGGGACACGGTCGAGTAAGCGAGCAGGCGCTTGAGGTTGGTCTGCACCAGCGCGCTGAGGTTGCCGATCGCCAGCGACAGCACCGCCAGACCGGCCAGCAGCAAGCGCCAGTGGCCGTCCTGGCCGGCCGCGCCGACTTCGAGCAGACGGTAGGTCATGCCGAACGCCGCCAGCTTCGGCGCCGCGCCGATGAACAACGTGATGGGAGTCGGCGCGCCCTGATAGACGTCCGGCAGCCACATGTGGAACGGCGCCGCGCCGAACTTGAAGGCGATGCCGGCGACCACGAACACCACGCCGGTGATCAACATCAGCGAGGACGGGCCGACCTGGGTCGCGACCGCGATCTGGTCCAGCATCAGGCTGCCGGTGGCGCCGTAGATCAGCGACAGGCCGTACAGCAGCAGGCCCGAGGCCAGCGCGCCGAGCACGAAGTACTTGATCGCCGCTTCCGAGGCCAGCGGGCTGTCGCGATCGACCGCGACCAGCGCGTAGGAGCACAGCGCGAGCATTTCCAGGCCCAGGTAGACCATCACCAGGCTGCCGGCCGAGACCAGCAGCATCATGCCGGCCAGGGCGAACAGCATCAGCACCGCGACTTCGCCCTTGTACAGGCCGCGCGAGCGCAGGTAGGGCCAGGTATAGATCAGCGACAGGATGCCGACCACGCCGATGCCGAGCTTGAGCACGTCGGCGGCGGTATCGCGCACGAACATGCCGGCCAGCACCGAACCGTGGCCGCCGACGTCGAAGGCGATCAGCGCGGTGGCGACCGCGACCGTCGCGATCGCGAACACGTGGGAGACGATGCGATTGCGCTCCTCGACGAACAGGTCGAGCATCAACAGCGCGAACGCGCCGAGGATCACCACCAGTTCGGGCAGCAGGGGCATCAGATCGGCGAAGGTCCGTACGGGCATGTTCATTAGTGCATCTCTTGGCGGATCCGGCTCGGCGGCGAGCCTTGCTCTAGAAGCGAACGGAGGGAAGTGAGAAGTGAGCGCACCCGCGCCCTGCCTTTCTCCCGCCCCTCACTCCTCGCTGCTACTCACTTCCAGGACGGCGGGCCGACGGCCCGCTGTCCGCTTACAGCTTGCTGGCGACGATCTGGCTGGCCAGATTGGCGATCGCCGGTTCCATCAGGTCGGTCAAGGGCTTCGGCCACACGCCCAGGATCAGCACGCCGGCCGCGAACACGCCCAACACCAGCGCTTCGCGCGGGTTGATATCCTCGAGCTCGGCGACGTGGGCGTTGCCGACTTCGCCCCAGATCACCCGCTTGACCAGCCACAGGGTGTAGCCGGCGCCGACGATCAGGGTGGTGGCCGCGCCGAACGCGATCAGCGGATGCTGTTGGAACGCGGCCAGGATGACCATGAATTCGCCGACGAAGCCCGAGGTGCCCGGCAAGCCCGAGTTGGCCATCGCGAACAAGACCACGAAAGCGGCGAACCACGGCATCACGTTGGCGACGCCGCCGTAGTCCTTGATCATGCGGCTGTGCATGCGGTCGTAGAGCACGCCGACGCAGGTGAACATCGCGCCCGACACGAAGCCGTGGCTGATCATCTGCACCATCGCGCCCTGCAGGCCCAGGCGCGCGGCGTCGGTACCGTGCGCGTCGCCGTTGTGGACCAGGGCGAAGGCGATGAAGGTGCCCAGGGTCACGAACCCCATGTGCGAGACCGACGAGTACGCGATCAGCTTCTTCATGTCGTCCTGGACCAGGGCGACCAGGCCGACGTAGATCACCGCGATCAGGCTCAGGGCGATCACCAACCAGGCCCATTCGTGGCCGGCATCCGGCACGATCGGCAGGACGAAGCGCAGGAAACCGTAGCCGCCGATCTTCAGCATGATCGCCGCCAGGATCACCGAACCGGCGGTCGGCGCCTCGACGTGCGCGTCCGGCAACCAGGTGTGGACCGGGAACATCGGCACCTTGACCGCGAACGCGATCAGGAAACCGAAGAAGATCCACATCTGCTCGGTCGCGGTGAGCTGCAGCGCGTACATGTCCGCCAACTGCCAGCTGCCGCCCTTCAAGTACAGGTAGATCAACCCGACCAGCATGAACACCGAGCCGAGGAAGGTGTACAGGAAGAACTTCACCGAGGCGTAGACGCGGCGCGGGCCGCCCCAGACGCCGATGATGATGAACATCGGGATCAGCATGCCCTCGAAGAACACGTAGAACAGCATCGCGTCCAGGGCGGAGAACACGCCGACCATCAGGCCTTCGAGGATCAGGAACGCGGCGTAGTACTGGCTGACGCGCTTGTCGATCGAGGTCCAGGCGCTGATCAGCACCAGCATCGAGGTCAGCGTGGTCAGTGCGATCAGCGCCGCCGAGATGCCGTCCGCGCCGAGGTGGTAGCGGATGTCGTAGGCCGGAATCCAGGCGTGGTCTTCGACCAGCTGCATGTTCGCGCTGGCGAAATCGCCGTGGCTGAACATCAGCAGGCTCAGGCCGAGGGTGGCGATGGCCACGATCAGCGCGAACCAGCGCGCGGTGTTGGCGCGCTCGTTGCCGAACGCGAGGGTGGCGAAGCCGCCGAGAATCGGCAGCCAGATCAGAAGGCTAAGCAAGGGCACGGGGCTCACGTCGGGTGTCCTTGTCGGATTAGTGCCAGTAACGGATGACGACGGCGAGCAGAGCAATCAGGCCGACAATCATCGCGAAGGCGTAGTGGTAGAGGTAACCGGACTGGACCCGGCGCGCGAGGTTGGCGACGAAGCCGACCAGGCTGGCGCTGCCGTTGACCGCGGCGCCGTCGATCAGCTTGCTGTCGAACAGGCGCGAGACCTTGCCCAGGCCGACGCCGCCGGCGGCGAAGCCGTCGATCCAGAGGTTGTCCATGCCGTACTTGTTCTCGAGCACGCGAATCGGCAGGGCGAACAGCTTGCGCGCCTTGGCCGGCAGCTCCGGCTTCCACCAGTACATGACCGTGGCCAGCAGGAAACCCGAGAAGGCGAGCCAGAACGCCGGCGCCTGGAACCCGTGCAGGGCGAACGGCATCCAGCCGTGCCAGGCTTCCGCGCCGACCTGGGCGATGGTGTCGCGCGCCGGCTGCAGGTCGATCGCGCCGAGGAAGAACGGCAGCTGTTTGACGTGGCCGGACATGTCGGTGCCGAACAGCATCGGGCCGGCGGTGAAAATGCCGATCAGCACCGACGGAATCGCCAGCAGCATCAACGGCACCGTCACCACCCACGGCGACTCGTGCGGCTCGTGCGGACCATGGTGGCCGTGATCGTCGTGCCCATGGTCGTCGTGCTTGCCGTGGCCGTGGTCGTCATGAGCGTGCGCCGCATGATCGTCGTGGCCGTGCGCGTCGCGGAAGCGTTCCTTGCCGTGGAAGGTCAGGTACAGCAGGCGGAAGCTGTAGAACGCAGTGACGAAGGCGCCCAGCAGCACCGCCCAGTAGGCGTACTGCGAGACCCAGGTCGCGTGCTCGCCGCTGGCGGCGTGGTGCGCGGCCTCGATAATGGTGTCCTTGGAATAGAAACCGGCGAAGAACGGCGTGCCGACCAGGGCCAGGGTGCCGAGCAGACTGGTCCAGTAGGTGATCGGCATGTACTTGCGCAGGCCGCCCATCTTGCGCATGTCCTGCTCGTGGTGCATGCCGATGATGACCGAGCCGGCGGCCAGGAACAGCAGCGCCTTGAAGAAGGCGTGGGTCATCAGGTGGTAGACCGCGGCCGAATAAGCCGATACGCCCAGCGCCACGGTCATATAGCCCAGCTGCGACAGGGTCGAGTACGCGACCACGCGCTTGATGTCGTTCTGGACGATGCCGATCAGGCCGGTCCAGAACGCGGTGGTCGCGCCGATGAACAGGACGAAGTTCAGCGCGGTCTGCGACATCTCGAACAGCGGCGACATGCGCGCGACCATGAAGATGCCCGCGGTGACCATCGTCGCGGCATGGATCAGCGCCGAGATCGGGGTCGGGCCTTCCATCGAGTCCGGCAGCCAGACGTGCAGCGGCACCTGCGCCGACTTGCCCATCGCGCCGATGAACAGGCAGATGCAGATCACCGTCGGCAGCGACCACACGATCGGGTCGGCGCCGCCCCACACCGTGATGGTGCGGCCGGCCAGGGTCGGCGCGTTGGCGAACACGGTGCCGTAGTCGAGCGAGCCCAGCGCCCACAGCACGGCGCCGATGCCGAGCAGGAAGCCGAAATCGCCGACGCGGTTGACCAGGAAGGCCTTGAGGTTGGCGAACACCGCGGTCGGCTTCTTGAACCAGAAGCCGATCAACAGGTACGAGACCAGGCCCACCGCCTCCCAGCCGAAGAACAGCTGCAGGAAGTTGTTGCTCATGACCAGCATGAGCATGGAGAAGGTGAACAGCGAGATGTAGCTGAAGAAACGCTGGTAGCCCGGGTCCTCGGCCATGTAGCCGATGGTGTAGACGTGGACCAGCAGCGAGACGAAGGTGACCACGACCATCATCATCGCGGTCAGCTTGTCGACCATGAAGCCGACGTGGGCCTCGTAGCCGCCGATCTGGAACCAGGTGTAGACGTTCTCGTTGAACGGAACGGCGCCCTGCCCCACGAGCTGCCACAGCACGTAGATCGACATCGCGCAGCTGGCGGCGACGCCGAGGATGGTGACCGTGTGCGCGCCGGCGCGGCCGATCTTGCGCCCGAACAGGCCGGCGAGGATCGCGCCGAGCAAGGGCGCGAGCACGACCGCAAGCAGGATGGACTTGGAAAGTACGACGGGTTGCATGCCGGTCAGCCCTTCATCGTGTCGATTTCAGCGACGTTGATCGTGCGCCGGTTGCGGAACAGCGTGACCAGGATCGCCAGGCCGATGGCGGCCTCGGCGGCGGCCACGGTCAGGATGAAGAACACGAACACCTGACCGGCCGGGTCGGCCAGCTGACGCGAGAACGCCACGAAGTTGATGTTGACCGCGAGCAGCATCAGCTCGATCGACATCAGCAGCACGATCACGTTCTTGCGGTTGAGGAAGATGCCGGCGACGCTGATGCAGAACAGCACCGCGCCGAGGGCGAGATAGTGGCCGAGCGCGAGGCCCGTCCCGAAGAATTCGCTCACGGCTTGGCCTCCTGTGCGGCGGGCTCGGCGGGCGCCGGCACGACCGGCTTGACCGCTTCCATCTTGATCATGCGGATGCGGTCGCCGGCGCGGACGCGGGCCTGCTCGCTCGGGTTCTGGTGCTTGGCCCCGGCGCGGCGGCGCAGGGTCAGCATCACCGCCGCGATCACCGCCACGGTCAGGATCACCGCAGCGACCTCGAACGGCAGCAGGAAATCGGTGAACAGCGCGTGCGCCAGCCACTTGGTGTTGGATTCGCCGGCGGCGTCCGCGGTCAGCGGCGCGGCCAGGCTGGCCTTGACCCCGATCAGGGTCAGCATTTCCAGCAGCATGACCACCGCGACCAGCAGGCCGACCGGCAGATAGCGGACATAGCCCTCGCGCAGGGGCGCGACGTCGATGTCGAGCATCATGACCACGAACAGGAACAGCACCATCACCGCGCCGACGTAGACCAGGATCAGGGCCACGCCGAGAAACTCGGCGCCGGCGATGATCCATACGCAGGCCACGGAGAAGAACGTCAGCACCAGGCTGAGCGCGGCATGGACCGGGTTCTTGACGCTGATCACGGCCACGGCCGAAAGCGTGGCCGCGGCGGCGAAGACGAAGAAGGCGATCTGGGCGAGATCCATGTCGTTGTACTCAGCGGAAGGCGGCGTCGGCAGCGCGGCGTTCGGCGATCTCGGTCTCGAGACGGTCGCCGATCGCCAGCAGCTGCGGCTTGGTGACGATGTTCTGTCCGCGCTGGTCGAAGTGATACTCGTGGATGTGGGTTTCCACGATCGAGTCGACCGGGCAGGACTCTTCGCAGAAGCCGCAGAAGATGCACTTGAACAGGTCGATGTCGTAGCGCGTGGTGCGGCGGGTGCCGTCGGCGCGCTTCTCCGAGTCGATGGTGATCGCCAGCGCCGGGCACACCGCCTCGCACAGCTTGCAGGCGATGCAGCGCTCTTCGCCGTTGGGATAACGGCGCAGCGCGTGCACGCCGCGGAAGCGCGGCGACTGCGGGGTCTTCTCCATCGGGTACATCAGCGTGTACTTCGGCTTGAACAGGTACTTGAGCGTCAGCCCGAGGCCCTGCGCGAGCTCGATCAGGAGCAGGCTCTTGAAATAGGAAACGATGCGATTCATGTAGGTGCCTGCCTTACTGTCCCGGCTGGAAGACGCCGTAGTACGCCATCACCGCGACCACGCAGATCCAGGCGATGGTCAGGGGGATGAACACCTTCCAGCCCAGGCGCATGATCTGGTCGTAGCGGTAGCGCGGGAACGACGCGCGGAACCAGATGAAGCAGCTGGCGAAGAAGAACACCTTGATCAGCAGCCACCACCAGCCGTCGGCCGACAGCAGCGGAATGCCCAGGCCCTGGAACGGGCTGAGCCAGCCGCCGAGGAAGAAGATCGAGGTCAGGAAGCTGATCAGGATCATGTTCGCGTATTCGGCGAGGAAGAACAGCGCGAACGCCGAACCCGAATACTCGACCATGTGGCCCGCGACGATTTCCGACTCGCCTTCGACCACGTCGAACGGCGCGCGGTTGGTCTCGGCCACGCCGGAAATGAAGTAGACCACGAACAGCGGCAGCATCGGCAGCGCGAACCACTCCAGCGCGCCGGCGTTGCCCGACTGGGCCATCACGATCTCGCTGAGGTTGAGGCTGCCGGCGCCGACCATCACGCCGACCATGGCGAAGCCCATGGCGATTTCGTAGGACACCACCTGGGCCGCGGCGCGCATCGCGCCGAGGAAGGCGTACTTCGAGTTCGACGCCCAGCCGGCGAGGATGATGCCGTACACGCCCAGCGAGGTCATCGCCAGCAGGTACAGCAAGCCGGCGTTGGCGTTCGACAGCACCACCTGGGCGTCGAACGGCACCACCGCCCAGGCGGCGAAGGCCGGAGCCAGGGCCAGCAGCGGCGCGAGCTTGTACAGGAAGGACTGCGCCCGGGTGGGCTGGATCACTTCCTTGAACAGCAGCTTGAACACGTCGGCGAAGGCCTGGAGGATGCCCATGCCGACGTACATCGGGCCGCGGCGGACATGCATCCAGCCGATCAGCTTGCGCTCCCAGACCACGTAGAACGCGACCGAGACGATCACCGGCATGGCGATCAGCAGGATCTTGAGCACGATCCAGGCCACCGCGCCGGCCATGCCGAAGGAGAGGAAGAACTCGCGAACCGGGTCGACCACATGGGTCGTGAACATTCCATCCGTCATGGCTTAAGCCCTCCCCGCCTGCACGCGGCCGGCGCCGAGCGGCGCGGTCGCGCCATGCCCGCTTTCGATCCACACCGTGCCCGCCGCGACCTTGGCGCTGAGCGCGACCGGCAGCGTCGCCGTGCCGGCGCCCGCGCCGAACTTGGCGACCGCGCCGTCGGCCAGGCCGAGCGCTGCCGCGTCGTTCGGATTCAGCACCGCACGCGGCGCCAGATTGAGCGGGTGCGATTGCAGCGCCGGTGCGCGGCGCACGGTGGCGTCGCTGCGGTAGATCGCGGTCGACACGGCAAGCTCCAAGCCCTCGCCCGCCGCCTTCGGCGCACGGCCGGCGGCCGGAGTCACGCTGCGCGGCGCGATGCCGCGGCGTAGGCCGTCCAGATCGGTGAACTCGAAACCCTTCGCGCCCAGCTCGCCGCCGAGCGCGCGCAGCACGCGCCAGCCGGCGCGGGCATCGCCCGGCAGTTTGCCGCCGGCGCTGGCGGCCTGGGACAGGCCGTCGAGGTTGGTCAGGGTGGCGTCGATTTCCGGCAGCAGGCCGATCGGCAGGATCACGTCCGCGACCGCTTTGGTCGAGCGGCAAGCGTAGTGGCTGAACGCCACCACCTGGGCCGCGCCGAGCGCGCGCAGAGCGCTTTCGCTGTCGGCGAAATCCAGGCCCGGCTCGATGCCGTAGACGATGTAGGCGCCGCGCGCGTCGTCGAGCATGGCGCGGGCGTCGCGCGCGCTCGGCAGCACGCCGTGGCGGGCCAGGCCGACCGCGTTCGCGCCTTGCGGAATGCGGCACAGCTTGGCGCCGGTGGCCTCGGCGAAGGCCTTGGCGGCGGCGCGGATCGCAGCGGCGTGCGGGCCGTTCTCGGCCAGCGCGCCGACGATCAGGGCGACGTGGTGGCCGGCCTTGGCCGCCTCGCGCAGGGCTTCGTCGGCGAGCGCGCCGGCGAGCTGCGACGGCGCGACGATGCGCTTGCCGGCCAGGTCGAAGGTGAAGTCGAAGTCGACCGGGTTGATCGCGTGGACCTTGGCGCCGCGGGTGAAGGCCTTGCGCACGCGCTGGTGGACCAGCGGCAGTTCATGGCGCAGGTTCGAACCCACGATCACCACCACGTCGGCGCGGTCGATCTCGGCGACCGGCATGGCGAAGGTCTCGGCGACCGCCGCGTCGGTCAGGTCGTGCTGGCCGATGCGGTGATCGAGGTTGCCGCTGCCCAGGGCCTCGGCCAGGCGCGCCAGCAGCGCGCCCTCTTCGTTGGAGGTCGCCGGATGGACGAGCACGCCGAGGTTGTCGCCGCCGTTGTCGCGCAGGATCTTGGCCGCGCGCGCCAGGGCTTCGTCCCAGGCGGCTTCGCGCCATTCGCCGTTGTCCTTGACCAGCGGACGCTGGGCGCGGTCCTCTGCGTACAGGCCCTGGTGCGAATAGCGGTCGCGGTCCGACAGCCAGCACTCGTTGACCGCTTCGTTGTCGCGCGGCACGGTGCGCAGCACGTCGCCGCGGCGCACGTGCAGGAACAGGTTGCTGCCCAGTGCGTCGTGGTAGCCCAGCGACTCGCGCGCGGTCAGCTCCCACGGGCGCGCCTTGAACTGGAACACCTTGTTGGTCAGCGCGCCGACCGGGCAGACGTCGATGACGTTGCCGGACAACTCGGTGGTCAGCGGCTTGCCGTCGAAGGTGCCGATCTGCAGGTTCTCGCCGCGGTACATGCCGCCGAGCTCGTAAGTACCGGCGATCTCGGCGGTGAAGCGCACGCAGCGCGTGCACTGGATGCAGCGGGTCATCTCGGTCGCGACCAGCGGACCGATGTCCTCGTCCGGCACCACGCGCTTGCGCTCGGCGAAGCGGCTGACCGAACGGCCGTAGCCCATCGACACGTCCTGCAGCTCGCACTCGCCGCCCTGGTCGCAGATCGGGCAGTCGAGCGGGTGGTTGGCGAGCAGGAACTCCATCACGTTGCGCTGCGACTTGAGCGCACGCTCGTTGCGGGTGAAGACCTTCAGCCCGTCCATGACCGGGGTGGCGCAGGCCGGCGACGGCTTGGGCGCGGCGCGGCCGCCGACTTCGGTGTCGACCAGGCACATGCGGCAGTTGGCCGCGATCGCCAGCTTGTCGTGGTAGCAGAAACGCGGGATCGGAATGCCGGCCTTGTCGGCGGCATGGATGATCATCGAGTTCTTCGGCGCGGCCAGCTCGACGCCGTCGATGAAGACGGTGACGTGGTCGGGCGGCAGATTCGGATTTACAGGCTGCGCACTCATGCCGCCACCTTCTTTTCAATGACCGTGCCGGCGCGCTGGTCGTCGACCAGGAAGCGCTTGTTCACGATCGCGTACTCGAACTCGTCCCAGAAGTGGTGCAGGAAACCCTGCACCGGCCACGCGGCGGCTTCGCCGAACGCGCAGATGGTGTGGCCTTCGATCTGGCCGGCGGCGGCGCGCAGCATGTGCAGATCGTCCAGGGTCGCCTGCTTTTCGGCGATGCGGGTCAGCATGCGGTACATCCAGCCGGTGCCTTCGCGGCACGGCGTGCACTGGCCGCAGCTTTCCTTGTAGTAGAACCGGGCGATGCGCTGGCAGGCGCGGACCATGCAGGTGGTCTCGTCCATGACGATGACCGCGCCCGAGCCCAGGCCGGAACCGGCCTTCTGCAGCGAGTCATAGTCCATGGTGCAGGCCATGATGGTCTCGGCCGGCAGCACCTTCATCGACGAACCGCCGGGGATCACCGCCTTGAGCTTGTTGCCCTGGCGCATGCCGCCGGCCATCTGCAGCAGTTCCGAGAACGGCGTGCCGAGGCGGATCTCGAAGTTGCCCGGGTTGGCGACATGGCCGGAGACCGAGAAGATCTTCGGGCCGCCGTTGTTGGGCTTGCCGAGGTTGAGGAACCACTCCGCGCCGTTGCGCAGGATCGCCGGCACCGAGGCGTAGGTCTCGGTGTTGTTGATCGTGGTCGGCTTGCCGTACAGGCCGAAGTTGGCCGGGAACGGCGGCTTGTAGCGCGGCTGGCCCTTCTTGCCTTCCAGCGACTCCATCAGCGCGGTCTCTTCGCCGCAGATGTAGGCGCCGGCGCCGAGCGCGCCGTAGATGTCGATGTCCACACCGCTGCCGAGCACGTTCTTGCCCAGCCAGCCGTGTTCGTAGGCTTCCTTCAGCGCCTGCTCGAAGTGCTCGAACGGCTCGTGATGGAACTCGCCGCGCAGGTAGTTGTAGGCCACGGTCGAACCGGTGGCGTAGCAGGCGATCGCCATGCCCTCCACCACCGAGTGCGGGTTGAAGCGCAGGATGTCGCGGTCCTTGGCCGTGCCCGGCTCGGATTCGTCCGAGTTGCACAGGATGTACTTCTGAGTGCCGCTGCCCTTGGGCATGAAGCTCCACTTCAGGCCGGTCGGGAAGCCCGCGCCGCCGCGGCCGCGCAGGCCCGAGGCCTTGACCGCGTCGATGATCTGCGCCGGATCGGTCTTCTCGGTCAGGATCTTGCGCAGCGCGCTGTAGCCGCCGGTCTTGAGGTAGTTCTCGTACGACCACGGCGTGTCGTAGTGCAGCGTGGTGTAAACGACCTGGTGCTCCTGCGGAGCCGGGCCGACCGGGCCGTAGCCCTTGGAATAATCGTGGTGACCGTGCGCCATCTCGCCCGACCTCACTTCAGACCGTCGAGCAGCTCGTCGACCTTGGCAGCGTCGAGCTTCTCGTGGTAATGACCGTTGATGACGACCACCGGCGCGCCGCAGCACGCGGCCACGCATTCTTCCTCGCGCTTGAGGAACACGCGGCCGTCGGCGGTGGATTCGCCCAGCTTGCAGCCCAGCTTCTTCTCGGCATGGGCGACCAGTTGCTCGGCGCCGTTGAGCCAGCAGCTGATGTTGGTGCAGAAGGCGACGTTGTTGCGGCCGACCTTCTCGGTCTCGAACATCGAGTAGAAGCTGGCGACCTCGTAGGCCCACACCGGCGGCAGGCCCAGGTACTTGGCCACCGCGGCGATCAGCTCGTCGGTCAGCCAACCGCCGTTCTGCTCCTGCGCCGCATGCAGGCCCTGCAGCACCGCCGAGCGCTTGCGGTCCGGCGGGAACTTGGTCAGCCAGTGATCGATGTGCGCGCGCGTCGCATCCGACAACGCCACCATCGGATCGACGTGCTGTGCGGCCTCGAAATTGCCTGTCGCTTTCATAGGGGTAAAGCCGGGATTTGGGATTCGGGATTCGGGATTCGAAAAGCCCGCATTCCAGGAAAGTGAGCGAAACAGGTGTTCGGGCGGTTGCTTCGGGCGATTGCCGATCCCGAATGCTCCATCCCGAATCCCCGCTTCATCGATCGATCTCGCCGAACACGATGTCGTAGGTGCCGATCATCGCCACCACGTCGGCCAGCATGTGGCCCTTGACGATCTCGTCCATCGACGACAGGTGGGCGAAGCCCGGGGCGCGCAGCTTGACCCGGAACGGCTTGTTGGCGCCGTCGGAGACCAGGTAGCAGCCGAACTCGCCCTTGGGCGCTTCCACCGCGCTGTAGGTCTCGCCGGCCGGGACGCAGTAGCCTTCCGAGAACAGCTTGAAGTGATGGATCAGCGCTTCCATGTCGTCCTTCATCTCCTCGCGCTTGGGCGGGGCGACCTTGAAGTTGTCGACGATCACGGGGCCGGGGTTGGCGCGCAGCCACTTCACGCACTGCTTGATGATGCGGGTGGATTCGCGCATCTCGGCGACGCGCACCAGGTAGCGGTCGTAGCAGTCGCCGTTGACGCCGACCGGAATGTCGAAATCGACTTCCGCGTACTTGGCGTAGGGCTGCTTCTTGCGCAGGTCCCAGGCGATGCCGGAGCCGCGGATCATCGGGCCGGTCATGCCCCAGGCCAGGGCCTGCTCGGGCGAGACCACGCCGACGCCGACGGTACGCTGCTTCCAGATGCGGTTGTCGGTCAGCAGCGTCTCGTACTCGTCGACGCGCTTGGGGAAATCGTCGGCGAAGGCGTCGAGGTAATCGAGCATCGAGCCTTCGCGCCATTCGTTGAAGCGCTTCAGGCTGGCGCCCTTCTTCCAGGGCGATTCCTTGTACTTCGGCATCCGGTCCGGCAGGTCGCGGTAGACGCCGCCCGGACGGTAGTAGGCCGCGTGCATGCGCGCGCCGGAGACCGCCTCGTAGCAGTCCATCAGCTCTTCGCGTTCGCGGAAAGCGTACAAAAACACGGCCATCGCGCCCAGGTCGAGCGCGTTGGAGCCGACCCACATCAGGTGGTTCAGGATGCGGGTGATCTCGTCGAACATGGTGCGGATGTACTGCGCGCGCACCGGCGCCTCGATCCCCAGCAGGGTCTCGATCGCGCGCACGTAGGCGTGCTCGTTGCACATCATCGACACGTAGTCGAGGCGGTCCATGTAGCCGATCGACTGATTGAACGGCTTGGACTCGGCCAGCTTCTCGGTGCCGCGATGGAGCAGGCCGATATGCGGGTCGGCGCGCTGCACGACTTCGCCGTCCATTTCCAGGATCAGACGCAGCACGCCGTGCGCGGCCGGATGCTGCGGGCCGAAGTTCAGCGTGTAGTTGCGGATCTCGGCGTTGTTGAGGCCGGAGGTGTTGGCTTGCGGCATGACGCTAGCGGGGTTGCTCATTTCACTTCACCTCGCGCTGCGCGCGCTCGCCCTGCGCCGTCTGGTAGCGGGCGTCGTCGCGGATCACGCGCGGCACGCCGACGCGCGGGTCGATCGAGACCGGCTCGTACACCACGCGGCGCTTGTCCGCGTCGTAGCGCACTTCGACGTTGCCGATCAGCGGGAAGTCCTTGCGGAACGGATAACCGACGAAACCGTAGTCGGTGAGGATGCGGCGCAGGTCCGGATGGCCTTCGAAGACGATGCCGTAAAGGTCGAAGGCTTCGCGCTCGAACCAATTCACGCCCGGCCAGATCGCGGTCAACGAACCGACCACCGGCAGGTCGTCGTTCGGAGCGAAGGTCTTGAGCCGCAGCCGCTGGTTGTGCTGGCACGACAGCAAGTGGGCGACCGCGGCGAAGCGGCGCTCCGGCGCGATCGACGCCGCGTTCGGGCTTTCGCCCCAACGGAAGCGGCCGGCGCTCTTGCCTTCGACGCCGCGCGAGAAGCCTTCCGAGGACACGTCGGTGTCCCACTCGTCGCTGCCGAAGCTGAGGTAGTCGACGCCGCTGACGTCGACGCATTGCTCGAAGCCGAATTCGTCGCGCAGGGCGCGCGCGGCGCCGATCCAGTCGGCGGCGGCGACTTCGAGAGTGACTTCGCCGCGCGGTTCGGCCACGACGACGGAAGCGCCGGCGAAACGTTCGCGCAGACGCTCGGCGAGATTGGCGGTGCTCATTCGCGGACGCCCTGCTTCTGGTCGCCGAAATTGGTGCCGCGGCGGATCTTGCGCTGCAGCTGCAGGATGCCGTAGATCAGCGCTTCGGCGGTCGGCGGGCAGCCCGGCACGTAGACGTCGACCGGAACGACGCGGTCGCAGCCGCGCACCACCGAGTAGGAATAGTGATAGTAGCCGCCGCCGTTGGCGCAGCTGCCCATCGAGATGACCCACTTCGGGTCCGGCATCTGGTCGTAGACCTTGCGCAGCGCCGGGGCCATCTTGTTGACCAGGGTGCCGGCGACGATCATCACGTCGGACTGGCGCGGCGACGGGCGGAACACCACGCCGTAGCGGTCCAGGTCCAGGCGCGCGGCGCCGGCGTGCATCATCTCGACCGCGCAGCAGGCCAGACCGAAGGTCATCGGCCACATCGAACCGGTGCGCGCCCAGTTCCACAGCGTGTCGAGGTTGGTGGTGACGAAACCCTGCTGCAGCAGCGGGTTTTCGCCTTCCGGGCGCAGAATATCGTCGAGACGGCCTTCCGGGAGCGGGTTGTGCATCAACCCGGAGATCGTGTCGCCAACGCTTTGGATCACTCCCATTCGAGCGCTCCCTTCTTCCAGACGTAAACGAAGCCGAGCAGGAGCATGCTGGCGAAGATGCCCATCTCGATCAGGCCGATGATTCCGAGGTCTCGGAACACGGTGGCCCAGGGCACGATGAAGATGATTTCCAGATCGAAGATGATGAACTGGATCGCGATCAGGTAGTAGCGCACGTCGAACTGCATGCGCGCGTCTTCGAAGGCTTCGAAGCCGCATTCGTAGGGAGATAGTTTCTCCGCGGTCGGGCGCTTGGGCCCGAGCACATTGCCTACCACCAACAGGGCGACGCCGATACCACCGGCGACGATCAGGAACAGCAGAGTCGGCAGGTATTCGGCCAGCACGCGGTGTTCTCTCGGCTACTTGTTCGGCTACATGGGCGCGTTGCCGCGACCTTGGCTTGGCGCCGTGGCGCCCAGTCGTTTGGACGCCTTGCGCGGCCCGCCGTGCGTGCCGCACCTGCGTACCGTGGTGCGAATTGCTGAAGCAAAGGGATGGATGTGGTGCCCAAAGGGGGACTCGAACCCCCACGACCTAAGTCGCTACCACCTCAAGGTAGTGCGTCTACCAATTCCGCCATCTGGGCACTGTAACCAACCACGCCATCCTGGCTCCGGTGGGGCTCGCGTTCGCGCCGCCACCCGGTCATCGCTGACCTGCCCTGCCGTCCTTGCGGGGCGTTGAAACTGTATTTTAACTCTTTATTTCACTTACCGTCAGCCGGCTGTTTTGCCGGGGTTGCCTGCTCGGCCGGCGCCGTGGCGGGCGCGGCCGGAACCGCGGCCGGCTGGGCCGCCGCCGGTGCCGGCACGGACTGCACCGGCGCCTGCGGCACGCCGCTGGCGGGCGCGGCCGGAGCGGTGGCCGCGGGAGCGGGAACCGTCGACGGAACCGACGGGGCGGCCGCCTGCGGCGCGCCCATCAGGCCCATGTCGGGCTTGCCGGCTTGAGCCGAGGGACGGCTCGCCTGCCAGGCCATGAAGAGGCTGATCGCGAAGAACGCGATCGCCAGCCACTTGGTCGCCTTGGACAGGAAGTTCGAGGAACCGCGCGCGCCGAACACCGTCGCCGAAGCGCCGCCGCCGAAGCCCGAACCCGCCTGCGCACCGGCGCCGCGCTGCATCAGGATCAGCGCGATCATGGCGATCGCGATCAGCACATAGATGACGTTGAGGAACAACAGCATCGCTTAGGATTCTTCGGTTCGGACTGCGGGTTAGGACCGTCCCGCTGCGGCGCCGGGCGCTGCAACGCTTCGATCAGGGCGCCGCCGCGGCTGCGATGGCGTTGAAATCCGCGGCCACCAGCGAGGCGCCGCCGACCAGGCCGCCGTCGACGTCGGGCTGGGAAAACAGCGCGGCGGCATTGTCGGCCTTCACGCTTCCGCCGTAAAGAATCGGAAGCGAGCCAGCGATTGTAGCATCGTGCGCAGCGATTTCGCTACGAATGAATGCGTGGACCTGCTGAGCCTGTTCCGGGGTGGCGGTCTTGCCGGTACCGATCGCCCAGACCGGCTCGTAGGCCAGGATCGCGCCGTCCAGCGCCTGCGCGCCGAGCAGCTCGAAAACCGGCCCCAACTGCTCCTGCAGGCGCCATTCGGTCTTGCCGTCCTCGCGCTCGGCCAGGGTCTCGCCGACGCACAGGACCGGGGTCAGGCCGGCGGCCTTGGCGGCGGCGAACTTGCGCGCGACCAGCTCGCTGCTTTCGCCGTGGTACTGGCGGCGCTCGGAGTGGCCGACCAGGCCGTAGCCGGCGCCGACGTCCCTGAGCATCGCGGCCGAGACTTCGCCGGTGTAGGCGCCCTTCTCGTTGGCGCTGACGTCCTGCGCGCCGAAGGCCAGCCCGCGTTCGCCGTAATGTTCGATCAGCTCGCCCAGGTACGGCAGCGGCGGCAGGATCAGGCGCTCCACCCCCGGCGGAGGGGTCTGCGCGGCGACCTCGTCGAGCAAGGCGAAAGCGAACTCGCGGCTGCCGTGCAGCTTCCAGTTTCCGGCGACGATCCTGCGGCGCATGGTCTCTCCTGTTGCGTCTGAACGCGCAGTTTAACCCAGGCCGCCACGCCCCCACCCTATCGGTCCGACCTTCCCGCTCGCCTCGCCCATGCCCACAACGCCGCCCGCCCCCGTCCGCAGCTTCGCCCCGATCGAACCGCCGCAAGCGCGGGTGTTGATCCTGGGCAGCATGCCCGGGGTCGCTTCGCTGACCGCCGGCCGCTACTACGCCCATCCGCAAAACCGTTTCTGGCCGATCATGGGCCGCCTGATCGGCGCCGGCCCGGAACTGGCTTACGAGCACAGGATCGAAGCGCTGTGCGCCGCCGGGATCGCGGTGTGGGACGTGCTCGCGCAATGCGAGCGCGAGGGCAGCTTGGATTCGGCGATCCGCGACGACACCGCGGTCGCCAACGATTTCGCCGGCTTTTTCGTTCGCCACCCGCAGGTACGCACGGTGCTGTTCAACGGCGCCAAGGCCGAACAGAGCTTCCGCCGCTTCGTCCTGCCCGGGCTGGCGGCGGCGCCGGGATTGCGCCGCCTGCCGTCGACCAGCCCGGCCAACGCCTCGCAGGCCGATGCGGCCAAATGCTCGGCCTGGCGCGAGGCCTTGCGTGACGCCGGGGTGGCGGTACGCGACTGAGCCCGCGCCGCCGCGTGTTGCAGGCCTGAAACTCCGGGCCCGCTCTACGCAGTCGCGAAAAACAGCGTAAGTCAGTGCCGGGAAAGGATTTTCCACCCGGCTGGCCGACCTGCCGCCGGTGCCGCGGCCGTCGTTCGGCCGGCGCCGATTCGCCCGCCCCCTGTCCTGCCCCTGTCGACCCCGGCGTTTGTTGGGGGTGACTGCCCGTATCGGGCCTCAACGCCAAGGATCGCTTGCGAAGCCCCCCCCCC
>NZ_HG424559.1:132833-138659 GCF_000336385.2 Lysobacter antibioticus HS124
GCCGGCGGCGCACCGCCCCCGTTCCCGATCCGCGACGCGCGCCCTCCGGGTCGGGGCGCACGTCCGGCGACCGTCGACCCGTTCATCGCCCCCAGGGAAGCGATACCACAAGGAGTTTCGCCATGAAGTCGCAGAACCGCCGCTCGCCCCGCCCCATCGCCCGCCTCGCCGCTCTCGGCGCGCTGGCCCTGACCTGCTTCGCCGCCGACGCCGCCGACACCGGCAAGACCGTGCGCACGCCCTACGGCGACGTGATCGAAATCCAGGCGCCGCCGTCGCAGCAGCGCCTGTCCACGTCGGCGCAAGCGCACCCGTTCGCCACCGCACGCCAACGCGCCGCGGTCAAGCCGCTGCAATGGGCGCCGCGCGACGACCGGGCAGCCGCGGACACCGCCGAGCTGAGCGACAAGATGGTCCGCGCCGCCGGCAGCGCCCCCGGCGGCGAAGCGCCGGCGTTCGCCAACTACCTCGCCCGCAACCACTTCCGCGCCACCTGGCAGCGCCTGGACGCGCTCGACGCGGCCAAGGGCGCAGCGCCGTTGAGCGCGCTGTCCGACGGCGGCGAGAAGGACGGCGCGCATTACCCCTATACCCGCTATCCGGGCAACTACTACACCAGCCAGTGGAAGACCACGCCCTGGAACAAGATCGGCAAGCTCTATTTCACCAAGCCCGACGGCAGCGGCTCGTACTGCACCGCCAACGTCGCCAGCGGCAATTCGGTGCTGATCACCGCCGCGCATTGCGTCTATACGCTCGGCGCGGGCTGGAACACGAACTTCGTGTTCGTGCCGGCCGAGCGCTACGGCGAAGCGCCGTACGGTCGCTTCGGCTGGAGCAGCGCGCGCGTTCCGAGCGGCTATTTCCCGTCGGGCGGCCGGCGCTGGGACGTGGCGGTGATCAAGCTCACCGGCGAACAGGTCACCGGCCTGCCGGTCACCAGCTATGTCGGCTGGCTCGGCCGCACCTGGAACCGCCCCTACTCCGAGTACGCCACCTCCCACGGCTACGCCAGCAATCTGAGCACCCAGTTCACCCATATCTGCAACGGCCAGACCTACAGCTCGCCGAGCGAGGGCACCAACGTGCTGGTGCAGGGCTGCGACATGACCTATGGCGCCAGCGGCGGCGGTTGGCTGCTGAACCTCAGCGGCGGCCACTACGTCAACAGCGTGGTCAGCGGCCCGCACATCGGCGCCTTCGGCACCGCCTGGGTCGGCCCGCGCTTCGCCGACGACAACATCGTGGCTTTGTGTGCGGCGATCGGGTGTTGAAAGTCGGGAATGGGGAATGGGGAGTCTGGAATGGGGCGGCAGCGGTTTGTGTCGCTGCGTTCCTCCGGCCAGGGATGGCCGATGCAGCAAAGGAAGGAGCCGGCGCAAGCCGGCTTCTTTATTGTCTTGGTTGGAGATTGGAGATTGGAGATTGGAGATTGGAGATTGGAGATTGGGGATTGGGGATTGGAGATTAGGGATTGGAGATTGGAGATTGGAGATTGGGGATTGGGGATTCGGGATGGGGAATTGAGGGGGGCGGAGCGATGGCGTGTTGCGGGCCGTTGGCAGCGCAGGCGGTTTCGACGCCGCTGTCGTAAGGGCGATGACAAACGCCGGTCGATGCCGTCTGATATCGCGATGACGCGCTCACTGCTGTTCTGCGGCCTGCTCGCGCTGTGCGCGCCCGCGGCCCATGCCCAATCGACCGCCGCGGCCGCGCCACGGCCCTGGGTCGTCGCCACCTATGCCTATCCGCAGCGCGATCGCGAAGCGGCGATCCGGCCGCTGGCCGATTACCTCGCCGCGCGCGGCGGCCGTGCGACCGCGCTGCGTCTGTTCCCCTCGCCGACCGACCTGGTGGAGGCACTGCGCCGCGGCGAAGTCGACGTGGCCGTGCCCAATCTGCATGCCTACCTGCAGACCCGGCGTTGGCGGGCGTCCGCGCCGGTCACCTTGCCGGTGCCGCAAGTGCCGGCGGCGCAGGCCGAACGCTATCGCGCCGTGCTCGTCGGGCGCAGCGACGCCGTCGCCGCGGACAGTCTCCGGCGCGAGGCGCCGCGCCTGCGCCTGGTCCTGGTCGGCCAGGACTCCGCCTCGGGCGGCTTCGTGCCGGCCCACCATTTGCGCCGCCTGGGCCTGGACCCGGCGAGCGATTTCGCCGGCCTGAGCTATGCCGGCTCGCACGCCGCCGCGCTGCAGGCGCTGAGCGAGGGCCGCGCCGAGGTCGCCGCGCTCGCCGCCGACGTCTACGACGCGGCCCGGCCCGCCGGCCTGGTCGAATTGTGGCGTTCGCCGCCGATTCCGCCCGGTCCGCTGCTGTGCCGTCCGGCGCCCGACGTCCCCTGCGCCGAGATCGCCGCCTGGCTGTTGCAAGCCCACACCGAGGACCCGTCGGTGATGGCGGCCTTGCGCGCGGGCTGGCCCGAGTTCGGCGAGGCCGCGGGATTCACCGCCGCCGATGCCGACGCGCTCGGCGAGTTGGCGACACGCATCGAGTGAGCGCGCAAGCCCGTCCGCAGGCAAAGAAAAAGCCGGCGCAAGCCGGCTTTTTCCGTTCTGGCGATGCGGCGCGCGAGCGGCGCGCGCCGGCGGCTTACTTGAGCTTGATCTCGCGCAAGCGCTCTTCCAGGTAGCCCTGGGCGGTGATCGGCTCGGGGTAACGGCTGGGGTTGTCGGCGCTGATCGTCGACGGCAGCACGTCGATCAGGAAGTCCGGGTTCGGGTGCAGGAAGAACGGAGTCGAATAGCGCGGCTGGCGCGCTTTCTCGCCCGGCGGGTTGACCACGCGGTGGGTGGTCGAGGGGTATACGTGATTGGTCAGGCGCTGCAGCATGTCGCCGATATTGACCACGATGGTGTCGGCGTCGGCGGTGAACGGCACCCACTCGCCCTGGCGCGATTTCACTTCCAGGCCCTCGGCGCTGGCGCCGACCAGCAGGGTGATCAGGTTGATGTCCTCGTGCGCGCCGGCGCGCACGTTGGGGATGTCGTCGGTGGTGATCGGCGGGTAGTGGATCGGGCGCAGGATGGAGTTGCCCGAGTCGGTCTTGTCGGCGAAATAGTTCTCCGCCAGGCCGAGGTGCAGGGCCAGCGCGCTGAGCACGCGCGAACCGAGCCGGTCCAGGGCCTGGTACAGGCCGTAGGCCTGCTCGCGGAACTCCGGGATTTCCTCCGGCCACAGGTTGGCCGGCATGTCCGCGGCGTACTTGGAGTCGCGCGGGATCTCGCGGCCGACGTGCCAGAACTCCTTCAGGTCGAAGTGCTTGGAGTCCTTGGCGGTTTCCACGCCGAACGGGGTGTAGCCGCGCGCGCCGCCGCTGCCGGGCACGTGGTACTTGCGCTTGATCTCTTCCGGCAGGGCGAAGAAGCGCTTGAACACGTCGTAGGAACGGTCGATCTGCTGATCGGAAATGCCATGGCCGCGGATGCCGGCAAAGCCCCATTCGCGATAGGCGGCGCCGAGCTCGGCGACGAAGGCCTCGCGGTCAGTGTCGAAACGGCGGATGTCCAGGGTGGGAATCTGACTCACGTGGCCTTCCTGTTGGTGTCGTCGGTCGTAAGGTAATAAATCATTTTCGCTCAAACCCGGCGTCCGCGCTCGCCGCATCGCGACAGGGCCGGCAAAGCCACCTTTGGGCGGTATTCGGGACGCGGATTACACGATAAAGTCGCGCCCCGGCCGGCCTCGCGCGCCGGCAGCTCCGTCGGCCGCCGAGAACGCCCCGCATGCAAGACACTGCCGCCCGCCCCGCCTTCCCGGCGCGCCGCGCCTTGGCCTGGCTGACCGGGTTCATCTTCGCCAATGCACTGGCGGCGATCGCGATCGCGGCCTCCAACATCCCCTTCGCTCACCTCACCGAGCACTGGAAGGCCGGGGTCTTCCTGGCCCTGGCCCTGCCCGCCCACTTCGTGTTCTTCGGCGCCGTGCTGGGCCTGCAGGCGCTGCTGTTGGGCTGGGCGACCCGCAGCGTGCGGGTGCTGGGCGCGGCCGCCGTGCTGCCGCACGCGGCCTGGATCTGCCTGCTGCTCATCGACGCCAAAGTGTTCGCCCTGTATCGGTTCCACCTCAATGCGATGGTCGCCAATATGGTGTTCGGCGGCGCGATGCAGGACCAGGTGGTGTTCTCGGGCGCGGTATGGGGCCTGATCGCGCTCGCGGTCGGCGCGGTGCTGGCGCTGGAAATCCTGCTCGCCTGGCTGTGGTGGCGCCTGCTCGAGCGCCGGCCGGGCTGGCAGCGCCTGCTCAAGGGCTGGCTGTGGGCGGCGGGCGTGATGCTGATCAGCCAGGGCATGGTGGCCTACTACGACGCACGCGGCGACCGCGTGGTGATGTCGCAACTGCCCTACATCCCCTGGGCCCAGCCGATCACGCTCAAGGACACGCTGGCCCGGTTCGGCATCGAACGCGCGCCCGGCGCCTCGCTGCCGGCCCAGGGCGAAGGTCTGCTGACCTACCCGTTGCGGCCGTTGCAATGCGATCCGGCGCCGAAGCTCAACGTGGTGGTGATCCTGCTCGAATCGTTGCGCCACGATGCGCTCGAGCCGCAGACCATGCCCAATGTCTGGGCCTATGCGCAGCGCTCGCAGTGGTTCGACGACCATTACAGCTCCGGCAACGCCACCCGCTTCGGCGTGTTCGGCCTGCTCTACGGCCTGCCCGGCGGCTACTGGCACCCGATGTTGGCCGAACAGCGCGGCTCGGCCCTGATCGGGCAGATGAAGCGCGACGGCTACGGCATGCATATCTACGGCAGCGCGCCGCTGCACAGCCCCGAGTTCGACCGTACGGTGTTCTCGGAGGTGCGCGAGCGGGTGGTCAACGGCCCGCGCAAGCGCAAGAGCGCCGAACGCGATCGCGAAATCCTGCGCCGGCTGCAGGCCGACATCGCCGCGACCCCGCGCGACGGGCGTTTCTTCGGCTTCGTGTTCCTGGATTCGCCGCATCAGCCTTATTACATGCCCAAGGGCTATCCGCCGCTGGCGCGGCCGATGGCCGCCGACGTCAATCCGCTCGACCTCGGCCCGGATCACGACCCGACTCCGGAGTACAACCGCTACCGCACCGCAGTGCATTACGCCGACAGCCTGATCGGCGAATTCCTGCGCGCGCTGGACGCGAGCCCCTTCGCCGACGACACGGTAGTGCTGATCACCGGCGACCACGGCGAGGAGTTCAACGACCTCAAGCTCAATTACTGGGGCCACAACGGCAACTTCTCCGACTACCAATTGCGCACGCCGTTCGTACTGCACTGGCCCGGCCGCGCGGCGCAGAAGTTCGCCCACGTCACCGCGCACGAAGATTTCGTGCCGACCGTGATGCGTCACGCTTTGGGCTGCCGCAACCCGGCCGGCGACTACAGCACCGGCCGCGACCTGTTCGGCCCGGCCCAACCGCAGCGGCCGCTGCTGGTGGAGAGCTGGTCGCAACGCGGCATCCGCCAGGGCGAGCGGATCTACCTGTTCGACAACTACGGCGCGGCCACCGTGGTCGACCGCCGCTATCGGCCGCTGCCCGACGCCAAGGTCGATCCCGCCGCCCTGCGCCAGTCCTGGGACATGCTGACCCGGTTCCAGCAACAGCATTGACCGGACGCGTTGCGGTTGCGGTTGCCGTAAAGCGCTTGGCGCCGCATCGAACTAGCGAAGACAAATCGAAGCCCCGAAGGGCGGCCCGCAAGGAGGCGGGCCGTGCGCAGCCAGGCCAGGGAGGGCCTGTGCGAAGCAGCCCCACGCAGGTCTCGCCCCATGGTGGCTTTTGATCCGAAACAGCCACGGCGTTTTCTTTGGTTACTTTTGACCGAAGGAAATCCAGTAGGACGTTGTCGCC
>NZ_HG424559.1:138750-146552 GCF_000336385.2 Lysobacter antibioticus HS124
GAGCTTTAAAGCTTCACAGGCCTTCGAACGACAGACGCCGCTAGACCGAAAGGACGCGGTCGCGGCTTGCGCCGCTCCTACAAGCGGGCGTAGGGCAAAGACGCGGCAAGAGTGAAGGACGCGGCCGCGGCTTGCGCCGCACCTACCCCGCGACGGTTTCGAGCTCCGGTCGATGAGGTCGGCGCTGGAGACGTCGGCACTGGATTCGCTGCGCGCACTGGGGGCGCGACTTGCCCCCCTACCCCGCGGATCTTGCGCCAAAAACAAAAACGCACCGGCGCGCGAGGGCGCCGGTGCGTTGACGGTGGACGATGCCCGCGGGTCAGGCCGCGGCGGCGCGCACCGCGGCGGACAGCGTATCGAGGGTCGACTGCATCAAGACCTCGTCGTCGGCCTCGACCGTGACCCGCACCACCGGCTCGGTGCCGGACGGACGCAGGAAGGCGCGGCCGCGGCCGCTGACCGCGGCCTGGGCCTGGCGCAGCGCCTCCTGCACCGAGGCGGCTTCGGCCGGCTTGGCCTCGCCTTCGTAGCGCACGTTGACGGTCTTCTGCGGTACCCGGTACAGGCCGTCGAGCGCGTCGCGCAGGCTGATGCCGTTGCGCCCCAGCACTTCCAGCACCTGCAGCGCGCTGACGATGCCGTCGCCGGTGCTGGTGCGGTCCAGGCACAACAGGTGACCGGAGGCCTCGCCGCCGAGCACGCCGCCGTGGGCGATCAGCTGCTGATGCACGTAACGATCGCCGACCTTGGCGCGCAGGAAACCGATGCCGCGCTGTTCGAATGCGCGTTCCAGGCCGTAGTTGGTCATCAGGGTGCCGACCACCGGCCCCTGCAGGCGGCCGCTGCGCTGCCAGTCGGTGGCCAGCACGTACAGCAGGTCGTCGCCGTCGCAGACGCGGCCTTCGCTGTCGACGAACAGCACCCGGTCGCCGTCGCCGTCGAAGGCGATGCCGAGGTCGGCGCCGGTGGCCTGGACCCGCGCGACCAGGGTCTGCGGATGGGTCGAGCCGACGCCGTCGTTGATATTGAGGCCGTTGGGATCGATGCCGATCGCGTCGACCCGCGCGCCGAGCTCGCCCAGCACCAGCGGACCGGTCTGGTAGGTCGCGCCGTTGGCGCAATCCATGGCGATGCGCATGCCGCTGAGATCGAAGCCCTTGGGCACCGAGTTCTTGCACGCTTCGACGTAGCGGCCGATCGCGTCGCGGGTGCGCACGGCCTTGCCCAGGCGCTCGGACTCGACGGTGCGGAACGGTTGTTCCAGCGCTGCCTCGATCGCCAGCTCCGTCTCGTCGTCGAGCTTTTCGCCCTCGGCCGAGAAGAACTTGATGCCGTTGTCGTAGTGCGGATTGTGCGAGGCGGAAATGACGATGCCGCCGTCGGCGCGCAGGGAGCGGGTCAGGTGCGCGACCGCCGGGGTCGGCATCGGCCCCATCAGCTGCACGTCGACGCCGGCGGCGACCAGCCCGGCTTCGAGCGCGGCTTCGAACATGTAATTGGAGATGCGGGTGTCCTTGCCGATGATGACCATCGGATTGCGCCAGCCGCGCCGGGTCAGGGCGTGACCGTAGGCGTTGCCCAGGCGCAGGACGAAATCGGCGGAAATCGGGCCTTCGCCGACGCGGCCGCGGATGCCGTCGGTGCCGAAATACTTACGAGCCATGCAGTTCAACCTCCAGGTAGCGCGGCGCGTCGCACCAGGACGCGGGCGCTGGATGTGATCGGGACAGGATCGAAGACGCCGCCGACACCGATCGCGCCCCATGGCCATCCAGCCCGCGCTCGAGTCCACAGACGGCGAGGACCGCCGCAGCGGTCCCCCATGACGCGCGCGGTCGGGCCGCTGCGATCAAGCCGCCGCCTCTGCGTCGTCTTCGGGTTGCGATTGTTTCATCAACAGCGCCAAAAGATGCGCGAGGCGATCACGCATTTCGCGTCGGTCGCAGATCTGGTCGACCGTGCCGTGCTCGAGCAGGAACTCGCTGCGCTGGAAACCGTCGGGCAGTTTTTCGCGCACGGTCTGTTCGATCACGCGCGGGCCGGCGAAACCGATCAGCGCGCCCGGCTCGGCCAGGTTGAGATCGCCGAGCATCGCGAACGAGGCGGTGGTGCCGCCAAAGGTGGGATGGGTCATGACCGAAATGAATGGCAGCCCGGCGTCGCGCAAGCGGCCCAGTGCGGCCGAGGCCTTGGCCATCTGCATCAGCGAGAACAGGCTTTCCTGCATGCGCATGCCGCCGCTGGCAGCGAAGCAGACCAGCGGCACGCGGTCGGCCAGCGCGCGCTCGGCGGCGCGGGCGAAGCGCTCGCCGCTGACCGAGCCCATCGAGCCGCCCATGAAGGCGAAGTCCATCGCGCAGGCCACCAGCGGACGCTGCTTGAGGGTGCCGGTCATCGCCACCAGCGAGTCGCGCTCGCCGGTCGACTTCTGCGCCGCCTTGAAGCGTTCGGAATACTTCTTCTGATCCTTGAACTTGAGCACGTCGACCGGGCTGAGCTCGGCGGCGATCTCCTGCGCGCTGCCGGCATCCAGGAACGCAGTGAGGCGCACGCGGGCGCGGATCGGCATGTGGAAGCCGCACTTGGGGCAGACTTCCAGGTTCTCCTCCAGCTCCGGCCGGTACAACACCGCGCCGCAGCTCTCGCACTTCTCCCACAGGCCCTCGGGGACGCTGCGCCGCTTGGCCGCGACCGTCTCGGTGCGGATGCCGGAGGGCATGAGTTTCTTGAGCCAAGACATGCGATGAAATCTTCCTGTTCAGGCAACCACGGATGAGGTACCGACGGGCGCGGCGCGGCAGGCGCCGCCGCGCACCGGCGGATGAGTTTAGCGCAGCGGACGCGGGCGTCCGCCGCCGGCCGTTCAGGCGCGCGCGTCCAGCGCCTGGCGCAGCGGGGCGAGGAAGTCGGCGGCGGTGCGGGCGGCGGCCGCGTCGCCGGCCTCGGCCAGGGCCGCGACCAGGGCGCTGCCGACCACCACGCCGGCGGCCTCGCGCGCCATCGCCGCGGCGCTGGCGGCGTCCTTGATCCCGAACCCGGCCACCACCGGCACCCGGCTGCGCGCGCGGATGCCGTGCAGGCGGTCGTTGGCGGCTCCGGCGTCGAGCCGGTCGGCGCCGGTCACCCCGGCGAAGCTGACGTAGTACAGATAGCCCTGCGCGCCCTCGCACAGCAGCGCCAGACGCTGCTCGGTGGTGGTCGGCGAAGCCAGCAGGATCAGCGCCAGGCCGGTGTCGGCGAAGGCGCCGCGCAGTTCGTCCGCTTCTTCCGGCGGCAGGTCGACCAGCAGCACGCCGTCGACGCCGGCGGCGACCGCATCGGCGGCGAAGCGCGCCGCGCCGCGGATCTCGATCGGGTTGAGATAGCCCATCAGCACCACCGGCGTGTCGGCGTCGTCGCGGCGGAACTCGCGCACCGCCCGCAGCACCCAGCTGAGCCCGGCGCCGCGCGCGATCGCGCGCTCGGAGCTGCGCTGGATCACCGGCCCGTCGGCCATCGGATCGGAAAACGGCACCCCCAGTTCCAGCACGTCGGCGCCGGCGGCGACCAGGGCGTGCATGACCGGCACGGTCGACTCCAGCGAGGGATCGCCGGCGGTCAGGAACGGGATCAGCGCCTTGCGGCCGGCGGCTTGCAGTTGTTGGAACTTGGCGTCGATTCGGTTCATGGATGAAAGGCTTCGGCTTTAACCCCTCGTCCGCGTGTGGAAAAGGGGTGGGGTGAGGGTCGTCGGCGTCGGCGAACGTCGGATCGGGCGCGCGCCCTCATCCGCCCTGCGGGCGCCTTCTCCCGCGAGGGGGAGAAGGAAAAAGTCAGAAGTGCAGCCCCTCGCGCCCGGCGATGGTATGCACGTCCTTGTCGCCGCGCCCGGACAGGTTGCACAGCACGACCCGATCCTTCGGCATCGCGCGCGCCAGCTTGATCGCCTGGGCGATGGCGTGGCTGGACTCGAGCGCGGCGAGGATGCCTTCGGTGCGGGCCAGGGTGCGGAACGCGGCCAGCGCGTCTTCGTCGGTGACCCCGACGTACTCGGCGCGGCCGGCGTCCTTGAGGAAGGCGTGTTCGGGGCCGACGCCCGGGTAGTCCAGGCCGGCCGAGACCGAATGCGTCTCGATGATCTGGCCGTCGTCGTCGCACAGCACGTAGGTGCGGTTGCCGTGCAGCACGCCCGGACGGCCGGCGGCCAGCGACGCGGCGTGGCGGCCGCTGTCGATGCCGTCGCCGGCCGCTTCGGCGCCGACGATGCGCACCGAAGGGTCGTTGAGGAAGGCGTGGAACAGGCCGATCGCATTGCTGCCGCCGCCGACGCAGGCGGTGATCGCATCCGGCAGGCGGCCGTACTCGGCCAGCATCTGCGCCCTCGCCTCGCGCCCGACCACGGCGTTGAAATCGCGCACCATGCGCGGATACGGGTCGGGGCCGGCGACGGTGCCGATGATGTAGAACGTGTCGCGGACGTTGGTGACCCAGTCGCGCATCGCTTCGTTGAGCGCGTCCTTGAGGGTCTGCGAGCCGCTGGTCACCGGCACCACGGTCGCGCCGAGCAGCTTCATCCGGTAGACGTTGATCTTCTGCCGCTCGATGTCGGTCGCGCCCATGTAGACCACGCACTCCAGGCCCAGGCGCGCGGCCACGGTGGCGCTGGCGACGCCGTGCTGGCCGGCGCCGGTCTCGGCGATGATGCGGGTCTTGCCCATGCGGCTGGCGAGCAGGGCCTGACCGATGGTGTTGTTGATCTTGTGCGCGCCGGTGTGGTTCAGGTCTTCGCGCTTGAGCAGGATCTGCGCGCCGCCGACCTCGTCGCTGAGCCGCTGGGCATGGTAGATCGGGCTGGGTCGGCCGACGTAATGGGCCAGGTCGCGCTCGAACTCGGCGATGAAGGCCGGGTCGACCCGCGCCGCATCGTAGGCGGCGGCCAGTTCCTCCAGCGGGGCGATCAGGGTCTCGGCGACGAAGCGCCCGCCGAAACGGCCGAAGTGACCGGACGCGTCCGGGTAGGCGTGGAAATCGATCGGTTCTGCGGACATCGGCTCGGCGCGCTGTGAGGGCAACGTGGGACGCCGCCGGAACGGCGACGGGAACCGTGGAGTTTAGGCCATCGCGGGCCCGACCGTACGCGCGACCGGCCGATGGAATGGGACCGGGGTCGCGGCGCGGCGGCCGGCGGCGTCGAGGCCCGTCGCCGCGAACGCGGCAAGCGCCACACCGGGCGCATGCCCCGCCCCGATCCGGCAAACGCGCCGGACCGCGCTCCACGCAACGAAAAGGGCGCCGCAGCGCCCTTTTCGTCTGTGCTTCGGATCAGGCCCGGCGCGTCCGCCGCGGCGCCGGCTTGCGCGCGCCGCGCCGTGCCTGGGCCGGCTTGGCCGCTTTGCGCGGCTTGCGAGCGCCGCGGCGCTGCTTCTTGCCGCCCTTGAGACCCAGCTTGTCCAGCACCGGCGCCAGCCGCGCCTCGACTTCCGCGCTGAACTTCACCACCGTCGGCTCGACTTGGCCGCGCACGCTCTCGATTCCGCCGCGCACGTTGTCGCGCGCGTCGGCGACCAGACCCTGGGCGCGGCGCTGCAGCGCGCCGATCCGGTCGACCGTGCGCGCGCCGCTCGCCAGCGCTTCGCGGCGTGCGATCACGGCCAGGCCGAGGCCGGCCAGCCAGAGATGACGCAACGTGGGGGTGGGGTTGTTCGCCGCCGGCTTGTTGCGCTTCACAGCTGCCATGGTTCGCTCCGCACGACCGCCCGGGGAGGGGGGTTTCAGGACGCCACTGTGGGCCGCCGGCATCGAGCATTCACACTAGCCGCGACCGCCGCCGCACGCCCGCGGTCGCCCTCTTGCCAGCGCGCGGCCGCGGCGGGATGCTGCCCAACCCGACCTGTCGACAAGGACCGCAGATGGCCGCCAAATCCGCTTGGGCCGCTTTTCCCCACGACGCCAAGGCCTATGCCTATGCCGGCGACGCCCTCAAGAAAGCCTGGCCCAAGCTGCATGCCGGCGACACCGAGCCCTACCCGGACGCCAAGCGCGCCGCCGCCTTGATCGACGCCGCCGGCAAGGCCGCGCCCAAGGGCCTGGATGCCGATGCGCTGGCCGATGCGCTGCAAGAGGCCTGGCGGGCGTTCCATCGCGGCGATTTCAAGGCCGCTTTCGACGCTGGCCAGGCGCTGGGCCCGGTCGGCGCGTCGGTCGCGGTCAAGGCGCTGGGCATCCACGCCACCTATCTGGTCGAGGACGAGGACGAACAGCTCAGGCGCTACGAGCAGGCGGCCAAGATCGCCGAAGCCGCGGTCAAGGCGCTGCCGGACGAGGCCAACAGCCATTACCGCCACGCCTTCGCCCTGGGCCGCTACAGTCAGGGGCTGAGCATCGCCAAGGCGCTCAAGGCCGGCATCGCCGGCAAGGTGCGCAACGCGCTCGACGCCACCTTGGAACTCGCGCCCAAGCACGCCGAGGCGCATACCGCGATGGCGCTGTACCACGCCGAGATCATCGACAAGATCGGCGGCATGATCGGCGGCCTGACCTACGGCGCCAAGGCCGCCGACGCCGAGAAGCACATCAAGACCGCACTCAAGCTGACCCCGGACTCGCCCATCGCCCACATCGAGCACGGCAACGTGCTGCTGCTCCTGCACGGCGACAAGCAGGAAGACGCGGCCGCGGCGGCGTACGAAAAGGCCGCCAAGCTCAAGCCGCTGGACGCGATGGAGGCGCTGGACGCGGCCTACGCCAAGGAACAGTTGGAGTAAGTGCGAATCCAAGGCCGTGCCCCAGGCCTCGCCGGACGCCGCCACGGCCGCGCGAGCGACACGGGGACGGACGGGGTCCCGTGTTCGCGCTCGCCCTGCCGTCCCTGCACGAACGCGAACCCAATCGCAGCCGGCACGCCCCGCCGGCCGGGCTTCGGTGAAATTTTCACGCCGAGGCTTGTCAGTCCGGAAAAGCCCGATTACACTTTGCGGCCCGATAAGACTCGGGCGGTTAGCTCAGCGGTAGAGCATCGCCTTCACACGGCGAGGGTCGCAGGTTCGAACCCTGCACCGCCCACCAGTTGTACGAAAAGGCCGGCGCAAGCCGGCTTTTTTCGTTTCCGGCGCAGCGCGCCGGCGCGGATGCCGTCCCCGCGCCTCTGCGCCTTGACGAGAATCCGCACCATGACCACCGACCCGCATCTCGCCCCTACCCGCCTCTACCACAACCCGCGCTGCTCCAAGTCGCGCGGCGCGCTGGAGCTGCTGCGCGAACGCGGCCTGGAGCCGGCGTTGGTGACGTACCTGGATTCGCCGCCCGATGCCGCGCAGTTGCGCGCCCTGCTCGGACTGCTGAGCCTGTCCGCGCGCGAACTGCTGCGCAGCGGCGAAGACGAGTACCGCGAACTCGGCCTGGGTAATCCCAGCCTCGACGACGCCGCGCTCATTGCGGCCATGGCCGCCCACCCGCGCCTGATCGAACGCCCGATCTTCGTCCACGCCGGCCGCGCCGTGGTCGGCCGGCCGCCGGAGCGGGTGCTGGAGTTGCTGTAAGCCCCGCCCTGACCCGCCCCGACCAAAGCCTTGCTCACCTGGAGCGGCATAGGCCGTTGCCGTTGCCGTTGCCGTTGCCGTTGCCGTTGCCGTAAGAGTTTGGCGCCGCATCGAACTCGCGAGAACGCCCTGAAGCGCCGAAGGGCGGCCCGCAGGGAGGCGGGCCGTGCGCAGCCCGGCCAGGGAGGGCCTGTGCGGAGCAGCCCCGCGCACGCTTCGTCCCGTAGTGGCTTTTGATCCGAAACCGCCATGGCGTTTTCTTTGGTTACTTTTGACCGAAGG
>NZ_HG424560.1 GCF_000336385.2 Lysobacter antibioticus HS124
ATTGGCGACGGCCCGGTCGCCTCTGCGCGTCCCGCGGTCGCGACTTGCGTCGCTCCTACCCCGGGCTGGCTCTTGTAGGAGCGGCGTGAGCCGCGACAACCGCAGCGACGTGCGCAAGCGCAAGCCACCGAAGCCCGGCCTACCAGGCGGTCGTGACCGATCGCGGGGCCGACGGGAAAAGCTGCCCGCCGCTCAGGGCTTGGGTTTGCCGGCCGGGGCCGGCACGTCGCCGTCGTCGGCGATCGACTGGGTCAGCAGCTCGGCGAGCGGGCGGCCGTCGGCGTCGTGGTGGTAGACGTGCAGGTCGCGCTGCGGGTAGGGGATGTTGAGGCCCTTGCCGATCAGCTCGTTGCGGATGCCTTCGACCAGATCGCTGCGGGTGCGCACCAGGTTGGCGGTCTTGACCCAGGCGCGCAGCTCGAGATTGACGCTGCTTTCGGCCAGTGCGGTCACCAGCACTTCCGGTGCCGGGTCCTGCAGGACGTTGGCGTGCCCCTTGGCCAGGCTGAGCAGGGTGTCCTTGGCGGTCTTGAGGTCGTCGTCGTAGCCGACGCCGACGGTGAGGTCGATGCGCCGCTTCGGGTTGGCGGTGAAATTGATGATCGCCGCGGTGGTGATCAGGCTGTTCGGCAGCACGATCACCCGGTTGTCGATGGTGCGCAGGCGGGTCTGGAACACGCGGATCTGCTCCACCGTGCCCTCGACGCCGGCGGCCTGCACATGATCGCCGGCGCGGAACGGGCGCAGCACGATCAGCATCACCCCGGAGGCGATGTTGGACAGCGAGTCCTTCAGTGCCAGGCCGATCGCCAGGCCGGCGGCGCCGAGCACCGCCAGCACCGAGGTCATCGGTACGCCGATCTGCTGCAGGGTGGCGACGCCGACCACCACCACCATCGCCGCGTAGGCGATGTTGCGCAGGAAGCCGCGCAGGGTGACTTCCATGTTGGCGCGGGTCATGACCCGCTCCAACGCCCGCGACAGGCGCTTGGCCAGCCACAGGCCGATCAGCAGGATCGCCAGGGCGCTGAGCAGGGTCAGGCCCTTGCTCTGCGCCCAGGCGAGCAGCTTGTCGAGGTCGAAGCCGCTGGTTTCCAGGCCCAGCAGGGACTTGGGCACCAGCGCCTGCACCGCGTCCTGTTCGGTCATCGCCGGATCAGGCCTTGGCCTTCGCCTTGGCCAGGCGCAGCCAGGTGTCGACCACGGTGTCCGGGTTCAGCGACACCGACTCGATGCCCTGGTCCATCAGCCACTCGGCCAGGTCGGGGTGGTCGCTGGGGCCCTGGCCGCAGATGCCGACGTACTTGCCCTTGGCGCGCGCGGCCGAGATGGCCATGGCCAGCAGCTTCTTCACCGCCGGGTCGCGCTCGTCGAACAGCTTGGCGACGATCGCCGAGTCGCGGTCCAGGCCCAGGCTGAGCTGGGTCAGGTCGTTGGAGCCGATCGAGAAGCCGTCGAAGATCTCCAGGAACTCGTCGGCCAGCAGCGCGTTCGACGGCACCTCGCACATCATGATGATCTGCAAGCCATTCTCGCCCTTGCGCAGGCCATTCTTCTCCAGCACCTCGATCACCCGCCGGCCCTCGTCCAGGGTGCGCACGAACGGGATCATGATCCAGCAGTTGGTCAGGCCCATCTGCTCGCGCACCTTCAGCACCGCCTGGCATTCCAGGGCGAAGGCGTCGGAGAACGAGGGATCGACGTAACGGCTGGCGCCGCGGAAGCCGATCATCGGGTTCTCTTCGTGCGGCTCGTAGCGCGAGCCGCCGATCAGGTTGGCGTATTCGTTGGACTTGAAGTCCGACAGGCGCACGATCACCGGGTGCGGCGCGAACGAGGCGGTAATGGTGGCGATGCCTTCGGCGAGGCGATCGACGTAGAACTGCACCGGGTCGCCGCCGTAGCCGGCGATCTTCTCGTCGATCTTCTTCTTGGTCGCCGCGTCCTGCGCCGAGTACTCGAGCAGCGCCTTCGGGTGGATGCCGATGTGGCTGGCGATGATCATCTCCAGCCGCGCCAGGCCGACGCCGGCGTTGGGCAGCATGGCGAAGTCGAACGCGCGCTCCGGGTTGGCGACGTTCATCATCACCTTGAGCGGCGCCGGCGGCATCTTTTCCAGGTCGGCGACGTGGCGCTCGAAGGGCAGGGCGCCGTGGTAGATGTAGCCGGTATCGCCTTCGGCGCAGCTGACCGTGATGGTGTCGCCGTCCTTGACCGTGTCCAGCGCGTTGCCGGTGCCGACCACGGCCGGCACGCCGAGCTCGCGGGCGATGATCGCCGCGTGGCAGGTGCGGCCGCCGCGGTTGGTCACGATGGCGGCCGAGCGCTTCATCACCGGCTCCCAGTCGGGGTCGGTCATGTCGGCGACCAGCACGTCGCCGGGCTGGACCCGGCTCATGTCGTCGAGGCTGCGCACCACGCGCGCCACGCCGGTGCCGATTTTCTGGCCGATCGCGCGGCCTTCGGCGATCACTTCGCCGCGCTTTTCGAGCTGGTAGCGCTCGATCTGGGTCGCCTTGGCGCGCGACTTCACCGTTTCCGGGCGCGCCTGGACGATGAACAGCTTGCCGCTGACGCCGTCCTTCGCCCATTCCACGTCCATCGGGCGGCCGTAATGCTTTTCGATCACCAGCGCCTGCTTGGCCAGCTCGTGCACGTCGGCGTCGTCGATCGAGAACTTGACCCGCAGCTCGGCCGGGGTGTCCTCGGTGCGCACGCGCTCGCCGGGCTGGTTCGAATAGACCATGCGCAGCTGCTTGGCGCCGACCGAGCGGCGCAGGATCGCCGGCTTGCCCTGGGCCAGGGTGGGCTTGTAGACGTAGAACTCGTCCGGGTTCACCGCGCCCTGCACGACCATCTCGCCCAGGCCGTAGCTGGAGGTGATGAACACCACGTCGCGGAAGCCGGACTCGGTGTCCAGGGTGAACAGCACGCCCGAGGCGCCAACGTCGGAGCGCACCATCAGCTGCACGCCGGCGGACAGGAACACGTCCTCGTGCTTGAAGCCGTGGTGGACGCGGTAGGCGATGGCGCGGTCGTTGTACAGGCTGGCGAAGACTTCCTTGACCTTGTGCACGACGTCGTCTTCGCCGGTCACGTTGAGGAAGGTTTCCTGCTGGCCGGCGAAGGAGGCGTCGGGCAGGTCTTCGGCGGTCGCCGAGGAACGCACCGCGACCGCGACGTCGCCGCCGCCGTTCTCGCTGCACAGCTGGCGGTAGGCGGCGCGGATGTCCCGGTCCAGCTCGGGCTGCAGCGGCGCGTCGATGACCCAGCCGCGGATTTCGCCGCCGGCCGCGGTCAGCTGCGGCACGTCCTCGACGTCCAGCGTGGCCAGCTTGTCGTAGATGCGCTGGTGCAGGTTGTTATGGGCGATGAAGGCCTTGAAGGCTTCGGCGGTGGTGGCGTAGCCGCCCGGCACCGAGACGCCGAGGTTGGACAGGTGGCCGATCATCTCGCCGAGCGAGGAATTCTTGCCGCCGACCCGGGCCAGGTCGTCGAGGCGTAGCGCATGCAGCCAGAGGATGTTCTCGTTCAAGACACACAATCTCCGAGGGGGGCGGGGACGCGTTCGCGGCCAAGACCGCTATGATCGCCCGGGCGTCGGGTGCATACAAGCTTGATCCGGCGGGCTTTTTCGTATTGGCGCACTACCCAGACGAGGTGATCGATGGCCGGGACCCGACCGGTTTTCTACGTTTCCGACGGCACCGGCATCACCGCCGAGACCATCGGCCACAGCCTGCTGACCCAGTTCACCGAGACCCGGTTCGTGACCGACCGGATACCGTTCGTGGACAGCGTGGATCGGGCCCGGGAAGTGGCGGCCAAGATCCGCGAGGCCGCGGTGGAGTACGGGGTGCGGCCGGTGGTGATCAATTCCTGCATGGACGGCGAGGTCGGCGCGGCCCTGGCCGAGAGCGGGGCGCTGATGCTGGACGTGTTCGCGCCGTTCATCGAGCCGCTGGAGCGGGAGCTGCACGAGACCCGCCAGCGCCGGATCGGCCAGGCCCACGGCCTGGTCGACTTCGAGACCTACCACCGCCGCATCAACGCGATGAATTTCGCCCTGACCCACGACGACGGCGCCAGCATCGACTATGCCGAGGCCGACCTGATCCTGGTCGCGGTGTCGCGGGCCGGCAAGACCCCGACCTGCGTCTACCTGGCCCTGCATTACGGCGTGCGCGCGGCCAACTATCCGCTGACCGAGGAAGACCTGGAGCACGACCGCCTGCCGCCGCGGCTGCGCCCCTACCGCAACAAGCTGTTCGGCCTGACCATCGACCCCGTTCGGCTGCAACAGATCCGCCAGGAGCGGCGGCCGAATTCGCGCTATGCGCAACTGGAAACCTGCAAGCGCGAGGTCGCCGCGGCCGAGATGATGTTCCGCGCCGAACGCATTCCGACCTTGAGCACCACCCACACCTCGATCGAGGAGATCTCGAGCAAGGTCATGACCACGCTCGGCATCCATCGCGAGATGTTCTGAGCGGGCAGGGCGCGGGCGGGTGCGCGACGCGCATTCGCCCGCGCTTCGCCGCGGCGGACGCCGGTCCGCGCATGCGTCGGCGCGCCGATGGGCGAGCGTGGAAGCGGAGGGAAGGTCGATGCTGAACGGGGCCGCCGCACGGGGCCGCTCGGCGATTCGCCGGAGCATCGCGAAAGAGCCTATAAATTAAGGGTTTTTCGCGATTCCGTCAATCCTGCCGCGAGCGCTTGCGGACGTGTAGGATCGCGAGCATGACCTCGTCCGCTTCCCGTCTCGCGCGCATCCCTCGGCTCAGCCGCTTCGGCTGGCTGATGGGCTTGTACGCGGAGAACCATGCGCGCCTGCAGCGCCTGTTCGCACCGGCCGAACTGGCCCGCGGCACGTATCTGTCTTCGGTCGGCGACGGCCTGGATCTGCGCCTGGACGTGCTGGAGCAGCACCGCTACACCACCGAGCTGCGGCTGACGTACGCGCTGCAGGATCCGTTGACCGGCGAACCCGATCCTTCCGCGTTTTTGCGGCTCTATCACGACGCGCACCAGGTCGAGGCCACCCATTGCTACGTCGGCCGGCGCTGGCAGGACGTGATCGGCATGTACCCGCCGCCGGCGGAAGTGATCGGCCACCGCATGCGCATGAATACTTTCCTCGGCAAGTGGCTCGAGTATCTAGCCGAACGCGGTCATGGCATGACAAGATTGCGCCCCGTCGAACTCGACCCGGCGTCGCCCGATCCGATCGGAACAGGCCTCGCGGGAGAGGGCAAAAATTCAGCGATGACCGCTTGACGACTTCGCTGAACGCCCGCTAAGATGTTCGTCTTTCCAGCACAGTGGGGCCATAGCTCAGCTGGGAGAGCGCTACAATGGCATTGTAGAGGTCGCCG
>NZ_HG424561.1 GCF_000336385.2 Lysobacter antibioticus HS124
GCCCGAACCACCGCCACCGGAGCCGCCGCCGCCCGAACCGCCGCCACCGGAGCCGCCGCCGCCCGAACCATCGCCGCCGCCCGCACCGGGGTTGAAGTTGGATTTGACGCCCCCCGAACCGGAACACCCGGTGGTCGAGACCGTCGCCGCGGCGATGCACGCGGCGAGCAGGCTATAAGAAAGGGCCTTGAGCAGGGTCTGAGAGTCCATCACGTCCTCCTGTAGCGGCGCGCGGCCGCCTCGTGCCTGAGATGGTCAGCCAGGCCGCGCTCGCTGGGGGCACGACTTCGGGCCAGGCGCCGACAACACACTTTCGAGGTGCTTTTAAGTGTGCATCGCGATTTAGCCTGCTCCCGTTCATCGCAAATAAAACGTGATCAAAGTCTCTTTTTAGATAGAAGCACGCCACTTTCTGACAGCCGGCGCGCTTGGTGAGCGAAGGTGATTTTCGTTCATTTTCCCGGGCAGAAACGCAAATCCCCCGACCGGCAGGACAGTCCGCAGGTCGCTGCCGCGAGCCGGGCCGCCCGGGGTCTTTCGGCCGCCGAAGCGGCGGACCAACGACCACCCAAACGTGCACGAATGCGCTCCATGCGCGTGCGTACGCAAATTCGGCCAGGACCCGGGCGATGCGATGCAGACTCGCATTTGTTTACGCATCGTCTAGACATTCAGACATCGACTACGCATTCAGCTTGACCGGCAATGCGCGCATCGCGCGCCACATCGGCCGGACGCGATCGCGGCCCGTACGCCAGGCCGTTCACCAGATCAGGCGACCGCGAATCGTCGCCTGTACTTCGCCGCCGACCCACACCTCGCCGTCCTCGTCGACGCCCACCTCGACACGGCCGTCGCGGCCCAGCTCGCGCCCCTGACTGACCCGGTAAGCGCTGCCTGGCGCGACGCGTCCGGCCTCAAGCAAGGCCGCGGCGATCGCCGCGTTGGCGCTGCCGGTAACCGGATCTTCGTCGATGCCGTCGCCGGGACAGAACGCGCGCACCACGTAGTCCGCATCGGCGCCCTCGCCGCCGCGCGCGAACACCGCCACGCCCAGCGCATGGCCGTCGGTCGCGGCGCGGATCGCGGCGACATCCGCACGCAGACCGCGCACCGCGGCCTCGTCCGCCAGTTCCAGCAGCCACCATCGCGGTCCGTTGTCCCATAGCCGCACGTCCAGCGTACCGCGTGCGGCGCCGGCGAAAGCCCGCTCGATCGCGCGTGGCCGGACCTCGTCGACCTCGCAAGGCCGTGCGCGCGGCGCGCGCACGGCGATGCGGACGCGCGCGCCGCTGCGCTCGACCCGCACCGGCAAGCGACCGGCCGCGCAGTCCTGCAGCAATTGCCCGGCCGCAGCCGGCGCCCAGCCGGCGTCGAGCGCGGCCCAGGCCGCGCCGACGCTGGGATGGCCCGCGAACGGCAGTTCCTGCGTCGGAGTGAAGATGCGCACGCGGTAGTCCGCGCCAGGAGACGGCGGCAGCAGGAAGATGGTTTCCGGCAGATGGGTCCAGGCGGCGAAGGATTGCATCCGCGCGTCGTCCAGATCGTCCGCATCCAGCACCACCGCGAGCGGATTGCCGGCGCCGACCCGTTCGGCGAACACGTCCAGTTGCAAATAACGGCGCGATCTCATGCGCGCAGCCTAACGCCGATCGGCGCCGCGCCGCGAGGGAGTTGCGCTCGCGGGGCATCGCGCATCCTGACGCCGCACGGCGCTCGAGCGGGACGAGAAAACCGCCGCACGACGCGCTGGAAGGACGACGCGACGGCGTCGCATCGCACGGCAAGAAGACGGTGCGGCGCAGCCGCACCGTCCGCCATCGATCAATCGCAGTACCAGGTGCGCTTGTCGTAGGTCGCGGTATGGTCGCCCCAGGACAAGTATTCGCCGCTGCAGTGCGCGGTGGCGCCGCCGACGACTTCGCCGTCAGTGCCGAAGTACGTGATCGAATACCCCTGGCCCGGCGGTGCGGCCAGGACGTTGCCGGCCAGCGCGAGCGCGCCGGCGAACGCGGCCACGGCCGCGGCGGTGATGAAGTGACGCATGTGGGTCTCTCCTGTCGTGACGACGATCGGTAAGACGACTCCGCCCATGCGGCGGCGATCCATTACGAAAGGCCCGCTTCGACGGGCCCTCCGGCGACGTGGCCGTCGCGACGGCCGGCATGGGATTCGGCGCGCGGAACTCAGCTTTCGGCCGCGCAGCCCTGCACGAAGCGCTTGTTCTCGGTGGCCTGGCCCCAACGGCCGTCGGCGGCGCCGCAGCCCGCGGTCCACTTGCCGACCTGCGCGCCTTCGGCGTCGTAGTAGTACCAGGTGCCCTGCCAGCTGAAGGCCAGAGCATTGAACGACACGCTACCCGCCAGCGCCACCGCGAACACGGCAGCGAACATTCCGATACGACGCATGCAGTCTCTCCCTTTGGTGCGGCGCCAATTCGCCGCTCGCGCACCATAGGCCAGCCCTGCCGCACCGGCATAAAACCGGCGTTAAGCGATTGTCATCACTTTTCGCAAACGTGATTGCTATCGCGATTGCCGCGCGCCCCGCAGGAGCGGCGCAAGCCGCGCCAGGCAACGCGCAGAACAGACCACGACGACGCGCTGCCGTCGCCGGACGCCGCGAGCGGCGACCGGGCACGATCGCGAACGCTGCAGAGCGACCACCTGCGCCGCTTGTTTCACCCGAGAAAACGGCAAAGGCGCAGCGTCGGATCGATGGCGGGCCGGACGCCGCGAGGCGATGCCGTCAGGCGGCGAACAATTCCGGCAACTGCGTCGGCGAACGGGCCAGCCGCTGAGCGCCGGCCTCGCGCAGTTCGTCCTCGCTGCCGAAGCCCCACAGCACGCCGATGTGGCCCATGCCGTGCTCGGCCGCGCCCTCGATGTCCATGCGCCGGTCGCCGATCATCAGGCAGTCCTGCGCACGCAATTCCAGACGTCGCAGCGCCTCGCCGATCAGGTCGACCTTGTGGGTCAGGCGGCCGTCGACGGTCGAGCCGACGACGTCGTCGAAACGATCGCCGAACGGCAGGTGGGCGAGGATCTTGCGCGCATTGTCCTCGTTCTTGGCGGTCACCACCGCCAGGCGATGGCCCGCCGCGTGCGCCGCATCCAGCATCTCGGATACGCCGTCGTAAACGGTGTGCTCGGTCCAGCCTTCGCGGCCGTAACGCTCCAGGTACAACGCCACCGCCTGCTCGACGCGCGCCGCGTCGCCGAGCAGGGGCAGGAAGCTGGTGCGCAGCGCCGGCCCGATCCAGCCGCGCAAGGCCGCCTCGTCGGGCACCGGATGCTCCAGCCGCTCCAACGCGTAAGCGATGGAGCGGGTGATGCCGAGCGAGGAATCGATCAGGGTGCCGTCGAGATCGAAGAACAGCGCGGGGCGGACGCTCACGCTCAACCCGCGCGCTGCTTCAGCGCGGCCACCGCCGGCAGTTCCTTGCCTTCCAGGAATTCGAGGAAGGCGCCGCCGCCGGTGGAGATATAGGACACCTCGCCGGCGATGTCGTACTTGTCGACCGCGGCCAGGGTGTCGCCGCCGCCGGCGATCGAGAACGCCTTCGACGCGGCGATCGCGCGCGCCAGCGTCTCGGTGCCCTTGCCGAAGGCGTCGAACTCGAACACGCCGACCGGCCCGTTCCAGACCACGGTGCCGGCGCTCTGGATCAGCTCGGCGTAGCGGGCGGCGGTGTCCGGGCCGATGTCCAGGATCATGTCGTCGGCGGCGACCGCGTCGACCGCCTTGACCGTGGCCGGGGCGTCGGCGGCGAAGGCCGGCGCCACCACCACGTCGGTCGGCACCGGGATGTCCGCGCCGCGCGCCTTGGCGTCGGCCATGATCTGCTTGGCGGTGTCGATCAGGTCGGTTTCGACCAGCGACTTGCCGACGCCGTGCCCCATCGCGGCGATGAAGGTGTTGGCGATGCCGCCTCCGACGATCAGCTGATCGACCTTGGACACCAGCGAGGACAGCAGTTCCAGCTTGGTCGAGACCTTGGAACCGGCGACGATCGCCAGCAACGGCCGCGCCGGGTTGTCCAGCGCCTTGGCCAGCGCGTCGAGTTCGGCCATCAGCAGCGGGCCGCCGGCGGCGACCTTGGCGTGGCGGATCGCGCCGTGGGTGGACGCCTGGGCGCGGTGCGCGGTGCCGAACGCGTCCATCACGAACACGTCGCACAGCGCGGCGTACTGCTTGGACAGGGCCTCGTCGTCCTTGCCCTCGCCGACATTCATGCGGCAGTTCTCCAGCAACACCAGTTGGCCCGGCTGCACTTCGACGCCGCCGACCCAATCCTTGACCAGCGGCACCTCGATGCCAAGCAGCTCGGACAGGCGCTTGGCCACCGGCGCCAGCGAATCAGCCTCACTCCACTGGCCTTCCTGGGGACGGCCCAGATGCGAGGTGACCATCACCGCCGCGCCCTTCTCCAGCGCCAGCTTCAAGGTCGGCAGGGCGGCGAGGATGCGCTGTTCCGAAGTGATCCGGCCATCGTCGATGGGCACGTTGAGATCTTCGCGGATCAGCACGCGCTTGCCGGCGAGATCGAGATCGGTCATGCGGACGATGGACACGGGGCCTCCTGAGGCGATGCGGGAAATGCGGACGGGGGACGCGACCGGCGCAGCCGGCGCCGGGCCGACTATTGTCGCGGCGCGGGAGGCCGAAAGGAACCGTTGGGGCTGAATGGTGGGGATTGGGGATTGGGGATTCGGGATTGGGATCAGGACGTCAAAGCCGCAGCCCTTGCCCTTGCCTTTGCCGTGAACGGCTTGGCGCCGCTTGGATCTCGCGAGAACGCCCTGCAGCCCCGTAGGGCGGCCCGCAGGGATGCGGGCCGTGCGCAGCCAGGCCAGGGATGGCCTGTG
>NZ_HG424562.1 GCF_000336385.2 Lysobacter antibioticus HS124
GCCACCTGGCCTATGTGATCTACACCTCCGGTTCGACCGGCCGGCCGAAGGGGGTGATGAACGAGCACCGCGGCATCGTCAATCGACTGCACTGGGGGCAGCAGACTTACGCCTTGACCGAGCAGGACGTAGTGCTGCAGAAGACGCCGTTCGGCTTCGACGTGTCGGTGTGGGAGTTCTTCTGGCCGCTGATGGCCGGTGCGCAGTTGGTGCTGGCGCGCCCGGAAGGGCACAAGGACCCCGCCTATCTGGGCGAGTTGATCCGCAGCGCCGGGGTCACCACCCTGCATTTCGTGCCGTCGATGCTGCAGCTGTTCCTGGCCCGGCCTGATGCGGTCGCCGGTTGCGCCAGCCTGCGCCGGGTGATCTGCAGCGGCGAGGCCTTGCCGGCGGCGCTGGCAAGGCAGTGCCGCGAGCGCCTGCCGCAGGCGCGGCTGTACAACTTGTACGGCCCGACCGAAGCGGCGGTGGACGTCACCGCGTGGACTTGCAGTGCGGCCGACGAGACGGTCGTGCCGATCGGCCGGCCGATCGCGAACACGCGGCTCTACCTGCTCGACGCCGCGTTGCGTCCGGTACCGGTGGGGGTGGCCGGGGAGCTGTACATCGGCGGCGTGCAGGTGGCGCGCGGCTACCTCAACCGGCCGGACCTGACCGCCGAACGCTTCATCGCCGACCCGTTCGACCCCAGCGGTGCCGGGCGCCTGTACAAGACCGGCGATCTCGGCCGTTGGCGCGCGGACGGCGCGATCGAGTACCTGGGCCGCAACGACTTCCAGGTCAAGCTGCGCGGCCAGCGTATCGAGTTGGGCGAGATCGAAGCGCAATTGTGCGCTCTCGACGACATCGCCGATGCGGCGGTGCTGGCACGCGAAGACCTTCACGGCGCGTTGGCCCTGGTCGCCTACGTGGTGCCGGCCGCCGGCACCGATGCGCCGGTCCCGGCCGCGCTG
This sequence comes from Lysobacter antibioticus HS124, assembly GCF_000336385.2. GTDB lineage: Bacteria > Pseudomonadota > Gammaproteobacteria > Xanthomonadales > Xanthomonadaceae > Lysobacter > Lysobacter firmicutimachus. The sequence goes on from NZ_HG424562.1 coordinate 954, forward strand.
CGTGAGCGGCTGGGCCGGCGCCTGCCGGACTACATGCTGCCGACCGCCTATGTCGCGCTGGCGGCGTTGCCCCTGAGCGGCAACGGCAAGCTCGACCGCAAGGCGCTGCCGGCGCCCGATCAGGCCGCGTTCGGGCACTGCGAATACGCACCGCCGCAGGGCGAGGTCGAGCAAGCCCTGGCTGCGATCTGGTCGCAACTGCTCGGCGTCGAGCGGGTCGGCCGTCACGACAGCTTCTTCGCGCTGGGCGGCCATTCGCTGCTGGCGGTGCAGTTGCTCGAACACCTGCGCCGCCGCGACTGGACGATCGACGTGCGCGCGGTGTTCGCTCAACCCGAACTGGCGGCGATGGCCGCGGCCGTGCGTGGCATCGTCGCGCCGGGACAGGGCGAGGTCGCCGTGCCGCGCAACGCCATTCCGGAGCGATTCGACGAGTCGCCCAATGAACACGAAATCGAGGAGTTCAGACTGTGAACGCGGAAGTCTCGAGCATGCAGGCCCTGGACGCGCAGGCGTTGATCGGCCTGCTCGAACAGCAGCAAGTGCGGGTGCGGGTGGAGCAGGGCGAGCTGGTGGTGAAGGCGCCGCGCGGAGTCTTGACTCCCGGCGTCATGGCCTCGTTGAAGCTGCACAAGCAGGCCCTGCTGCAATGGGCCGCGGCCAACGGTGAGCGCGCCGCGCCGCCGGCCCCGGCGCCGCAGATCACCCCGCAGATGTTGCCGTTGGTGCGGCTGGAACAGTCGCAGATCGATCGCATCGTCGCGGCGACGCCGGGCGGTGCGGGCAACATCCAGGACATCTATCCGCTGGCGCCGCTACAGGAGGGGATTTTGTTCCATCACCTGCTGCAACAGCAGGGCGATGCCTATCTGACCCGCGTGCTGATGAGCTTCGACAGCCGCGAGCTGCTCGACCGCTTCGTCGCCGCGATGGACGAAACCATCGCGCGCCAGGACGTGCTGCGCACCGCCGTGCAGTGGGACGGCCTGGCCGAGCCGGTGCAGGTGGTGTGGCGGCGAGCGCGGCTGGACGTGGAGGTGCTGAACTTCACCGGCGACGTGCGGGAGCAGTTGCAGGCTTACGCCGATCCGGCCCGCTACCGCCTCGACGTGCGCCGTGCGCCGATGATGCGCGGCTTCGCCGCGTACGACGCGCAGGGCGAACGTTGGCTGCTGCAATTGCTCTACCACCATCTGGTCATGGATCACGTCACCTTGGAACTGCTGACGCAAGAAGTCGGCTTGATCCTGCGTGACCGCCGCGGGCAACTGCCCGAGCCGGTGCCGTTCCGGAATTTCGTCGCCCAGGCGCGGCTGAGCGCACGCGAGGGCGAGCACGAGCGTCATTTCCGCGCCGAACTGGGCGATGTCGATCAACCGACCGCTCCGTTCGATCTGCTCGACGTGCAGGGCAACGGCGCCCATGCGGTACAGGCCCGACTGCGTCTGGACCCGGCCTTGAGCGCCGAGCTGCGCCGGGTCGCGCGCGCCCGCGGGGTCAGTCCGGCCAGCGTGTTCCATCTGGCCTGGGCGCAGGTGCTGTCGCGTTGCAGCGGCCGCGACGATGTGGTGTTCGGCACCGTGCTGTTCGGCCGCCTGCAGGGCGGTGCCGGTGCCGACCGGGCAATGGGCATGTTCATCAACACCTTGCCGCTGCGCGTGCGCCTCAGCGGGCGCAGCGCCGGGCAGGCGCTGGCCGATACCGCCGCCGGCCTGGCCGAACTGCTGCGCCACGAACACGCGCCGCTGACTTTGGCCCAGCGCTGCAGCGGCGTCCCCGCCAACACGCCGCTGTTCTCGGCGTTGCTCAACTATCGCCATAGCCACGACGATGCCGAGGCCGCCGCGGACGAGGGCATCGCCGGCATCCATCACCTCGACAGCCGCGACCGGACCAATTACCCGTTCGTATTGCACGTCGACGACTACGGCGACGGCTTCGGCATCACCGCCGAGATCGTCGACAGCGTCGAAGCCGCGCGGATCGCTGGATGGGTGCGCGAGACCCTGGAGCAACTGGTCGCAGCGCTGGCGCGGGCGCCCGACACGCCCGTGCAGGCGCTGGAGGTGCTGCCGGCGCAGGAGCGCGAACAGGTGCTGCATGGCTTCAATCACCGCCGTCGCGACTACGCCGCGCACGGCGAGCTCGTGCATGCGCTGTTCGAGCGCCAGGCCGCCGCGACCCCGGACGCGATCGCGCTGGAGTTCGGGCCGGAGCGGTTGAGCTACGCGGAACTGGACGCGCAGGCCAACCGCCTCGCCCGGCATCTTCGTTCGCTCGGCATAGGCCCCGACCAGCGCGTCGCGGTTTGCCTGGAACGCGGCCCGGCGATGGTGATCGCCATCCTCGCCACGCTGAAGGCGGGCGGCGCCTACGTGCCGCTGGACCCGACCTATCCGGACGAACGCCTGGGGCATCTGCTGCGCGACAGTGCGCCGCGCGCCGTACTCACCCAGCAACGGTTGCGGCATCGCCTGCAGGTCGCCGTCGCTTGCCAGTGCGTGCTGCTCGACGAAGGCGCGGACGACGGCTGGGCGTCGCTGGAGGCCTCGCCGCTTCCGGTCGCGGACTTGTCCGGCGAGCATTTGGCCTACGTGATCTACACCTCCGGCTCGACCGGCTTGCCCAAGGGCGTGGCGATGCCGCACCGCGGCCTGGTCAATCTGCTGGCCTGGCAGCGCGGGCCGCTGCCGGAACCGGCGCGCACCCTGCAGTTCGCCGCGCTCGGCTTCGATGTCGCGTTCCAGGAGATTTTCAGCGCCCTCGGCAGCGGCGGCACCCTGGTCTTGCTCAACGAGGACCTGCGCCAGGACCTGCCGGCGCTGGCCGACTGGCTCGACGAGCAGTCGATCGAACGGCTGTTCCTGCCTTATATCGCGCTCAGTACGCTCAGCGAGCTGTGGTCGCAGCGCGAGGCGCCGTTGCCGGCGTTGCGCGACCTGATCGTCGCCGGCGAACAGTTGCGCATCACTCCGGCGATCCGGCGCCTGTTCGATGGCCGCCACTCGACGCGCCTGCACAATCATTACGGCCCGACCGAAACCCATGTGGTGACGGCGCATACCCTGTCCGGCCCGGCCGGGTCGTGGCCCGATCTGCCGCCGATCGGCGCGCCGATCGACAACAGCCGCCTCTATCTGCTGGACGCGCAGGGGCGGCCGGTGCCGCGCGGCGTGGCCGGCGAGATCCACATCGGCGGCGTCCAGGTCGCCCGCGGCTATCTGCAGCGCGCCGAGCTGAGCGCCGAGCGCTTCCTGCTCGACCCTTACGCCGCCGCCGAGCCGGGCGAGCCGGCACCGCGCATGTACAAGACCGGCGACCTCGGTCGCTGGCGCGACGACGGCAGCGTCGAGTACCTGGGACGCAACGATTTCCAGGTCAAGATCCGCGGCTATCGGATCGAGCTCGGCGAGATCGAAGCGCGCTTGGCCGAAGTCGAAGGCGTACGCGAAGCGGTGGTGATCGCACGCGAAGACGTACCCGGCGACAAGCGCCTGGTCGCGTACTGGGTCGGCGAAGCCGGAACCGCGCTGGAGCCGGCCGAACTGCGGGCCCGGTTGGGCTCGGCGCTGCCCGACTACATGCTGCCCGGCGCGTTCGTGCCCCTGGAAGCGCTGCCGCTGACGCCGAACGGCAAGCTCGACCGCAAGGCCTTGCCGGCGCCCGACGGGCTGGCCTTCGTCCACCGCGCCTACGAGGCGACCATCGGCGAGATCGAGACCACTCTGGCGCAGATCTGGTGCGAGTTGCTCGGTCTCGAACGGGTCGGCCGCCAGGATAACTTCTTCGAACTCGGCGGGCATTCGCTGTTGGCGGTTCGATTGATCTCGCAGCTGCGCGAGCGGCTCGGCATCGAACTGCCGCTGTCGGCGCTGTTCACCCATCCGCAATTGAGCGAGTTGGCCCGGGACGTGGCCGAGGCCGGGCAGAACACGCTCAGCGCGATCGTCCGGGCCGACCGGTCCAAGCCGCTGCCGATGTCGTTCGCCCAGCAGCGGCTGTGGTTCATCGCCCGGGTCGATCCCGAGGCGAGCAAGGCCTATCACGTGCCCGACGCGGTGCGCCTGCGCGGCCCGCTCGACGTGGCGGCGCTGCAGGCTGCGTTCGACCGCATCATCGAGCGCCACGAAGTGCTGCGCACGCGCTTCGTCGGCATCGCCGGCCAGGCGCTGCAGGTGATCGACGAGCCGCGCGGCTTCGCGCTGAGCCGCGAGAACCTGCGCGGCGTCGACGACGCCGAACTGGAAGCGATCCTGCGGGAGGAAGCGCTGCGCCCGTTCGACCTGGCGCTGGGGCCGCTGATCCGCGGCCGCCTGCTCGAGCTCGGCGACGACGATCACGTGCTGCTGGTGACCATGCACCACATCGTGTCCGACGGTTGGTCGGGCGGGGTGCTGGCGAACGAGTTCTCGACCTTGTACCGGGCCTTCCGCGAAGGTCGCCCGGACCCGCTGCCGCCGCTGGCGATCCAGTACGCCGACTTCGGCATGTGGCAGCGCCAATGGCTGCAGGGACCGCTGTTGCAGCAGCAGTTGCAGCAATGGGTGCAGCAGCTGCGCGGCGCGCCGAGCCTGCTCGACCTGCCGACCGACCGGCCGCGTCCGCCGATCCAGGACTATCGCGGCGGCAACGTCGAGATCGCGATCGACGCCGAGCTCAGCCGCGGCCTGCATGCGCTCAGCCAGCGTCACGGCACCACGTTGTACATGACCATGCTGGCGGCATGGGCGGCGGTACTGAGCCGGCTCAGCGGCCAGGACCAGGTGGTGATCGGCAGCTCGCACGCCGGTCGCAGCCGGGTCGAGATCGAACCCCTGATCGGCTTCTTCGTCAACACTCAGGCGCTGAAGATCGACCTGTCCGGCAGCCCCAGCGTACAGGCCTTGCTGACCCAGGCGCGGCAGACCGCGGTGCAGGCCCAGAACCTGCAGGACGTGCCGTTCGAACGCCTCGTCGAGGCGCTGAACCCGCCGCGCTCGCTGGCCCACCACCCGGTGTTCCAGGTCATGCTGTCCTGGCACAACACGCCCAAGGCCGAGCTCGATCTGGCCGGACTGCAGGCGCACAGCCTCGGCGGTGGTCCCGACAGCGCCCAGTTCGAGCTGTCGCTGGAGCTGCGCGAAAGCGAGGACGGCGTCGCCGGTCAACTCAATTACGCCAGCGCGCTGTTCGACGAGACGACCGTCCGCCGTCAGTGGCGCTGCCTGGAAGCGATGCTGCGCGGCATGGTCGCCGACGACAGCCAGGCGATCGACCGCATCGACCTGCTCGATGCGGCCGAGCGCGAGCTGGTGCTGCAAGATTTCAACGAAAGCCACGTCGCCGCCGCCGAGCCGGCGCTGGTGCACGCGCTGATCGAGCGCCAGGCCGCGGCGCAGCCGGACGCGACGGCGATCGAGTACGACGGCGAGCGGCTGAGCTACGCCGAGCTCAACGCGCGCGCCAACCGGCTCGCCCACCATCTGCGCGGACTCGGCGTCCGCCCCGACGACCGGATCGCGGTATGCGCCGAACGCAGCCTGGAGCTGGTGGTGGCCTTGCTGGCCGCGCTGAAGGCCGGTGCGGCCTACGTGCCGCTGGACCCGGTGTATCCGGACGAACGCCTGGCGCACATGCTCGAAGACAGCGGCGCGGTGGCGCTGCTGACCCAGCGGCGCCTGGAGCGGCGCCTGCATGCGTCGCCGGCCTGCGCGACGCTGTTGCTGGACGATCCGCAACCGGCTTGGGCACAGGCCCCGGACGCGAACCCGGACCCGGCGCAGATCGGCTTGACCCCGGCCCATCTGGCCTACGTGATCTATACCTCCGGTTCTACCGGCACCCCCAAGGGCGTGATGGTCGAGCACCGCAACGTCGCTTACTTCCTGCACGCGATGGAGGCCTGCATTCACGGCCTGGGGCCGGATTGCCGGCGCGTGGCCTGGAACTCCTCGTTCGGCTTCGACATGGCGGTCAAGGCCTGGGGCCAGTTGGCGCACGGCCGCAGCGTGCACTTGCTGCCGGAAGCGGCGCGCCTGAGCGCGGAAGATCTGCTCGGCTTCCTCGAAACCCACGCCATCGAAGCGATGGAGTGCACGCCCTCGCACCTGCGCCTGATGCAGGGCGCCGGCCTGTTGCAGGGCCGCGCGCCGAGCCTGCGCAAGCTGCTGCTCGGCGGCGAGGCGATCGATTCGGCGACCTGGAGCGCGCTGGCCGCGGCCGAGGACCGGCTGTTCTTCAACATGTACGGCCCGACCGAATGCAGCGTCGACGCCAGCTGCGGCGTGATCGACGGCCGCCGCCCGCACATCGGCCGGGTCATGCCGGGCGCGCGGATCTATCTGCTCGACGAGGCCGGTCAGCCGGTGCCGGTCGGCGTCGCCGGCGAGATCCACATCGGCGGTGCCGGCGTGGCGCGCGGCTATCTGCATCGTCCCGAACTGACCGCCGAACGCTTCCTGCACGACCCGTTCGCGGCCGACCCGCAGGCGCGCATGTACAAGACCGGCGACCTCGGCCGCTGGCGCGAGGACGGCACGGTGGAATACCTGGGGCGCAACGACTTCCAGGTCAAACTGCGCGGGTTCCGGATCGAGCTGGGCGAGATCGAGGCGCGACTGGCTTCGCAGCCGGGCGTGCGCGAGGCGGCGGTGATCGCGCGCGAGGACAGCCCCGGCGACAAGCGCCTGGTCGCTTATGTGGTCAGCCTCGCCGGCGCGCCGACGCCCGACCCGGCGCAGCTGCGCGCCGGGCTGGCGCCGCACTTGCCCGAATACATGCTGCCGTCGGCGTTCGTGTGCCTGGATGCGCTGCCGCTGACCGCGAACGGCAAACTCGACCGCAAGGCCTTGCCGGCGCCGGACGGGCAGGGGCTGGCGCTGAGCCGCTACGAGCCGCCGCAAGGCGAGGCCGAGCTGGCCATCGCGGCGCTTTGGTCGGAGTTGCTGGGAGTGGAGAAGGTCGGTCGCCACGACAACTTCTTCGACCTGGGCGGCTATTCGCTGATGGTGTTCCAGGTCATCGAAGGGCTGAAGCAGAAGGGCTACGAAGTAGCGCTGCAGGACGTGCTGCTGGCACAGCAGCTCAGCGCGCTGGCGGCCCTGATCGAGCGTCCGCACGGCGGCTTCGCGCATGAGCAATGGATGACGATCCGCAAGGGCGGCTCGTCCCGTCCGCTGATCTTCATCCATGAGCCCAGCGGCGAGGTGCTGGCTTACGAGCGCCTGAGCCGGCATATCGATGCGCAAATCGGTCTGTACGGAATCCGCGCCGACCATCGCCAGGTCGGCGCCGATGCCCGCTTCGAGGACTTGGCCGCCGGCTACGTGCGGCTGATCCGCCAGGCCGTGCCGCAAGGGCCGTACCGCTTGGCCGGCTGGTCGGCCGGCGGCGCGCTCGCCTACGAGATCGCGCAGCAGTTGCTCGCGGCCGGCGAGCGGGTCGAGTTCCTCGGCCTGATCGACAGCTGGTACCGCGGCGACGGCGAGCGCGGCGTGTCCGAGCTCGGCGTGTTCGAAAAGAAGATGCTGTTGGTCGCATTCGCCGAGTACTACGGGCGCAAGCTGGAGAGCGCGGAAATCGAGCGCCTGATCGGCGCCGAGGACCTGCCGCAGGCGATCGCGCTGGCGCGGCGCGAGGGCTGGCTGCAGAAGGACATGAGCGCGCAGGAATTCGAGCAGCGCGCCCGGCTGTGGTTCGACCTGCGCGCCGCCGCCCATCGCTACTACGCTCGGCCGCTGGCGGCGGATGCGCATCTGTTCGCCGCGCATCCGACCGACGCCGGCGACCCGGCCAACGGCTGGGGCGGGCTGCTCGGCGAACGTCTGCAAGTGCACCCGATCGGCGGCGACCACTGGAACATCATGATGCAACCCGAGCTCGCGGCGCGGGTCGGCGCTGCGATAGGCGCGAGCCTGGCCCGGCTCGATGGCGCCGCGGTCGCGCCGCCGGCCATGCCGCCCGCCGCCGGCACTGCGGTTGTCATCCGCCAGGGGCGCGCCGGTGGACGCCAGGTGTTCTGCCTGCCGGGCGCCGGCGCCAACGCGACCTCATTCCTCGATTTCGCCGCCGCCGTCCCCGGCGACATCAGCTTCATCGGACTGGAGGCGCCGGCCCTGATCGGCCGCGACGGCGCGCCGCCGACCCTGGCCGAAGCCGCGCGTCGCTATGCGCAGGCCATGCGCGGCCTGCAACCGGAGGGGCCGTATCACCTGATCGGCCATTCCTTCGGCGGCTGGGTCGCGCTCGAGGTCGCGCGGCAACTGCTCGACGCCGGCGCCGAAGTCGCGCCGGTGGTGATGGTCGACAGCGAAGCGCCGCGCGCCGACGGCCATGGCGGCCGCGAGTACGCCCTGGGCGAGTATCTGGCGCTGATCGGCCTGCAGGGCGTGCGCGGCCACGGCTTGAGCGCGCAGTCGCTGGTCGCGCTGACGCGGGAGCAGCAAGCCGCCAGCGTGTTCGAGGCGATGCGCCTGGGCGGACTGTTGCCGGCCACGGCACGCCTGGACGACTTCGCTCCGGCGCTGGAGATGTTCTGCCGGCAGTGCGCGATCGGCTACCGCCACGAGCGGCCATTCGGCGGTCTGGCCGTGCTGGTGCGGGCGATGGGCGGGGCAGAGGCCGATGCGGTCGATCTGGACGACTGGCGCCGCTTCGAGCCGGAGTTGCGCGGCTTCGACCTGCACGGCAGCGATCACCTGTCGGTACTGAAGCCGCCGCACGTGGAGCGGCTGGTCGAGATCGTCGGCCGCCATTGGTATCTGGGACGATGAACATGAGCGAAACCGCCCGCCCGATCGACGCGCCGCCTTGCGGGGTCGCCGACGGCCTCGGCGAAGGCTTTCCGTACCTGGTCCGAGCCGCGCCCGACGCGGGCGATGCCATCGCCTGGCTGGAGCAGGCCATGCCGAGGCTGGAGCCGGAACTGCACCGTTGCGGCGCACTGCTGTTCCGCGGCTTCGCTTTGCGCGAGGCCGAGGACTTCCGTCGCGCGGTCGCGGCGATGGCGCCGCAGTTGCGCGACTACACCGGCGGCACCTCGCCGCGAAGCCAGGTCGCCGAGGGCGTCTACACCTCGACCGACTACCCAAAACACCTGGAAATACCGCTGCACAACGAGATGTCCTACAGCTCGCGCTGGCCGCAGCGGTTGTACTTCTTCTGTGCGGTCGCGCCGCAGACCGGCGGTGCGACGCCGATCGCGGACTCGCGGCGGATCCTGCAGGCCATGCCGGCGCGGATCGTCGACGAGTTCGAGCGCCGCGAGCTGCTGTACGTGCGCAACCTGGCCTCGGCGCAGTCGCCCTACAACGCATGGAGCAAGGCATTCGAGACCGAAGACCGCGAGCAGGTCGAGGCCTATTGCCGGGAGATGGATATCGGCTACGAATGGCAACGCAGCGGCGGGCTGCGCATCCAGGAGCGGCGCCCGGCGACGCGCGCGCACCCCGTAACCGGCGAGCGGGTCTGGTTCAACCAGGTGCATTTGTTCCACGCCTCGAACACGCCGCTGGCCAGCGCGCTCAGCGCCCGGATCGAGGCCGGGCTGCCGATGGCCGCCTACTACGGCGACGGCGGCCGGATCGGCAACGACACCCTGGCCGACGTGCGCGACGTGCTCAACGCGCACAGTCGCGGGTTCCGCTGGCAGCAAGGCGACTTGCTGGTGGTCGACAACGTGCTGGCCGCGCACGGCCGGCTGCCGTTCGACGGGCCGCGCCGGATCCTGGTCGCCATGTCTTGAGCCCGATTCTCCGACCACCACTTTCCAAACGACGCGAACACGAATATGAAAATCAACTCCGCCACGCGCGAGGCGCTCGCGCCCTGGATCCGACAGAACCGCCCGCTCATCGACGACGCACTGTGGAGCGACGGCTACGTGCTGTTCCGCGGCTTCGACGTCGGCGGCCTCGACGGCTTTGAGGAGAGCGCGGCCAGCGCCTGCGACTGCCTGTACAAGCACTACGGCGACCTGCCGCTGGCCAGCGCCAGCGAGAACGTCTATTTCGCCACGCCGTATCCCAAGCACTTGGAGATCCAGTTTCATAACGAAGCCTCGCACACTCACACCTGGCCCTCGCGGCAGCTGTTCTTCTGCCTGGAGCCGGCGCCCGAAGGCGGCGAATGGACCCTGTCGGACGGGCGCCAGGTGCTCCAGCGCCTGCCGGCGGAGATGCTCGAGCGCTTCCGCGAGCTGGGCCTGGTCTATCGGCGCCGCTTCATCCGCGGGCTCGACGCATCCTGGGAGCAATTCTTCAAGGTCGGCAGCCTGCAGGAGCTGCGCGACAAGATCGCGCCGACCGGGCACGAGATCGATGCGCCGTCGGAGAACGACGTCACCGTGTCCTACCGCACCCATGCGCTGCTGCAGATCCCGGAACGCGGCACCGAGGCCTGGTTCAACCAGATCCTGCTGCACCATCCCGACGCGCTGCCGGCCGAGGTCGACGGCCTGTTGCGCAAGCATTTCCAGCGCGATCAGTTTCCGCGCACGGTGTTCTTCGGCGACGGCAGTCCGATTCCGACCGAATGGGTGCGCACCATCGACCGGGTGCTGAGCGAGTGCTCGGTGCGCATCCAGACCCAGACCCACGACGTGTTGCTGGTCAACAACCTGCTGCTGGCGCACGGGCGCCTGCCGTACAGCGGCAACCGCCAGATCCGCGTCGCCCTGGGCGACATGCGCGTCCACGCTGCGGCCGCCTGAGTCGCCGCCCACCACCACACCTCACGGCACGAGAATTCCGGCATGATCAAGCGCCAGCACGTCGTCAACGACTTCTTTCCCGAGGCCGAAGCCATGCGCACGGCCTACGACGGCAAGGTCAAGAACGCCTACAACCAGACCGTCCAGTGGCAGTACTTCTGCGAACCGCGGATGTACACCTATCTGCGCACCATGCCGCAGCAGGTGATGCCGGAGGCGCTGTGGGGCCGTTTCACCCAGCACCTGAAGCAGTGGTGCATCGACCACGTCGGCCTGCTGCCGACCGGCACGCCTAATCTGCACCTGATGGTCAACGGCTGCACCCTCGGCCTGCACAGCGATTTCCATAACGGCACCTTCGGTTTCGTGTTCTCATTGACCCGCTGGGATACGCGCAAGTTTTCCGGCGGCGAAACCCTGCTGATGCGCGACGGCGTGCCCAGCTACAAGAAGCATCACGTCCAGGGCGAGGTGCTGTACGAACTGGTGCCGGCGCAGTTCAATCAGTTGCTGCTGTTCGACGACCGCATCGTGCACGGCACCCAGACCATCGAAGGCAGCATGGACCCGCTCGACGGCCGCATCGCCCTGGTCGGGCATCTGCGCGCGACCTCGCCGGTGGTGACCGGCCCGCTCGACGCCGCCGCGGCGCGCAAGACCGTGTTCGAGTTCCATCGCGCCTTGGCCGAGCCGGTGAAGCCGTACAAGGACGTGCAAGGGGTCATGACCTTCCGCCTGAGCGTCGACGCCGACGGCGCGGTGGAGTCGGTCGCGGTGCTGACCGACAACTTCGTCACTGCGCACAGCGGCTATGAAAGCAACGAAGATGTCGCCGCGGTGCGGGCCCTGGTGCTGGACGCCGCCTCCAAGCTGCGTTTCGCCGCCGCGTCCGGGCCGTCCAAGGTCACCACGGCGGTGTTGCTGCCGCTGCCGGACCTGCGTCCCATCGAGATATCGATCCCGCATGCCGGCCGTCCGGCCAGGCTGCAGGAAGCGCTCAAGGCCCAGCTCAAGGAAGGCGCCGCGCTGGGGTTCGAGGTCGATGCGCAGAGCGACGGATTCGCGGTGCGCGAACCGCTGGCCGGCACGATCAAGATCGAGCCCGGCCGCATCGTCGCGTCGTTCGATCCGCCGATGTGGGTGCCGTCGCAGCGCGACCACTTCCAGGCCATCTTGAGCGAGAACCTGGGCATGCTCGCCAAGTACGCCGGTTGAGCGGGCAGGGCAGGGCGCGACGCGCATGTCGTACCTGGAGCTGGCGATCCTGGCGATCGCCTTGGGCGCGGCCTTGCTTGCGGCGGTGTCGCCGCGGCTCGGGCCGCGCAGTCTCGCCACCGTAGCCGGATTGTCGGCGTTGGGCCTGGCGGCGCAGGCGTGGCGATGGGGCCCGTGCTGGCAGTACCTGCCGCTTTGCATGCTGGTATTGGCCTTGGCCGCGCTGGCCTGGCTGCGGCGACGACCGCCGCGGCATCGCGTCCTGGTCTGGGCCGGGCGCGGCGGTCTGGTCGCCCTCGCCGCGGCTGCGGTCATGCCGTGGGGGCTGCTGCCGGTGCCGGAACTGCCGCCGCCGCGCGGGCCGTACGCGGTCGGCAGCCAGGTGTTCCGCTGGGCCGATCCGCGCCGCGGCGAGGCCGCGACCGACGACCCGAACGATCGGCGCAATCTGATCGTCCAGGCCTGGTACCCGGCCGCCGCCGGCGGCGCGCCGCCGCCGCCGTACCTGGACGGCCTCGGCCGCCTGCCTTCCCGGGTCTCCTTCATTCCGTCGCTGGCGATGCAGCGCTTCGGCCGCATCGACACCCATGCCCGCCGCCAGGCGCCGCCGCTGGTGTCGGCGCGGCCCTGGCCGGTGGTGCTGTTCTCCCCGGGCTACGGCGCATCCCGCGGGTTCTACAGCGGCCTGCTCGCCGACTTGGCCAGCCGCGGCTTCGTCGTGCTGGCGGTGGATCACCCCTACGAAGCCTCGGTGACTGAGCTCGCCGACGGCCGACTGGCGACGCAGGTCGAGCGCTTCCTGCCGGACGATCCCGGCCAGCTCCGCTACATGTCGCTGCAGTTGGAAGTGCGCGCCGACGATTTGCGCGGCGTGCTCGACCGGGTCGAGAGCGGCGCCGGCTTGGGCGCCTTGTCGGCATGCCTGGATCGCGACCGCATCGCCGCGATCGGCCACTCCTTCGGCGGCGCCGCCGCGGTGGCCGCGGCGATGAGCGACCCGCGCTTGCGCGCCGCGGCCAATCTCGACGGCACGCTGTACGGCCGCACGCTCCGCGACCGTCTCGAGGTGCCGTTCCTGCTGCTGGAAAGCGACCGTCGCGAGACCGGCCATTCCGAGCGTTACTTGCGCGGCGCGCTGGCGCTGGCCCAGCGCCTGCGTGCCGGCGGCTATCGCTACCAGATCGCCGCGGCCAACCATTACAGCTTCACCGACGTGCCGCAGTTCCTGGCGCCGCCGGCGCGATGGCTCGCGGCCGAATTCATCGGCGGCTCGCGCGGCGCTGCCGCGACCCAGGCGCTCAGCAACGACCTGCTGGTCGCGTTCCTGCACGGCGCGTGGCGCGACGCGCCCGGCGATGTCGCGGCGGCGGCGCGCCGCGCCGGACTGAGCGGGGGCGCGTTGCCGCCGATGGCCGGCACGGCGGAATGAGCGCATCGCAACGGCAGCGGCCCCGGGACGCGAGTCGCCGGGGCCGCTGCGGGTCGGTGCGAGCGGCGAGGCCGGCCCGCCGCCGTCGATCAGGATCGCAGGAAGGCGAGCAGATCCTGGTTGAGCTTGTCCTTGTGGGTATCGGTCAACCCGTGCGGGGCGCCCGGATAGACCACCAGCTTGTGGTCCTTCACCAACTTGGCCGCGGCATGGGCGGCCGCGTCGATCGGCACCACCTGGTCGTCGTCGCCGTGCAGGATCAGGGTCGGCACGTCGAACTTCTTCAGGTCTTCGCTGAAGTCGGTTTCCGAAAACGCGGCGATGCAGTCGTAGGTGTTCTTGTGCCCGGCCAGCATGCCCTGCATCCAGAACCAATCGATCATGCCCTGCGACGGCGTCGCGCCGGGGCGGTTGAAGCCGAAGAACGGGCCGCTGGCGAGGTCCTGGTAGAGCTTGGAGCGGTCGGCGATAGAACCGGCGCGCAGGCCGTCGAACACGTCCTTGGGCAAGCCGCCGGGATTGGCCTCGGTCTTGAGCATCTGCGGCGGCACCGCCGAGATCAATCCGGCCTTCTTGACCCGGCCGGTGCCGTGACGACCGATGTAGCGCGCGACCTCGCCGCCGCCGGTGGAGAAGCCGAACAAACTCGCGCCGCGCAGGTCGAGATGCTCGATCAGCTGCGCCAGATCGTCGGCGTAATGGTCCATGTCGTTGCCGTGCCAGGGCTGGCTGGAGCGGCCGTGGCCGCGGCGGTCATGGGCGATGGTGCGGTAGCCGTGATCGGCCAGGAACAGCATCTGCGCTTCCCAGCTGTCTGCGTTGAGCGGCCAGCCGTGGCTGAAGACCACCGGCGCGCCGTCGGTCGGGCCCCAGTCTTTGTAGTAGATCTGTACGCCGTCTTTAGTGATGAAAGTGCCCATGGTTCGACTCCTGTCGTAGCGATTGAAGCGGACGGGCGCGGCAGCGCCCGAGCGCGGGGGAGGGAGCGGTGCGGAGGATCAGCGGATCAGGCGCTGCGCGGTCTCGGCGACCACGCGGCCCTGGTAGCGCGCGCCCTCGAGTTCGTTCTCGCTGGGCTGGCGCGAACCGTCGCCGCCGGCGATCGTGGTCGAGCCGTAGGGCGAACCGCCGGTGACTTCGTCCAGGCGCATTTGTCCGGCGTGGCCGTAGTCCAGGCCGACCACCACCATGCCGAAGTGCAGCAGGTTGGTGATGATCGAGAACAGCGTGGTTTCCTGGCCGCCGTGCTGGGTCGCGGTCGAGACGAAAGCCGAGCCGACCTTGCCGTGCAGCGCGCCGCGCGCCCACAGCCCACCGGCCTGATCGAGGAAGTTGGCCATCTGCGAGGACATGCGACCGAAGCGGGTGCCGGTGCCGATCACGATCGCGTCGTAGTCGGCCAGCTCCTCGACCTTGGCGATCGGCGCGGCCTGGTCGAGCTTGTAGTGCGAGCGGCGCGCCACTTCTTCGGGCACCAGCTCGGGCACGCGCTTGATGTCGACCTGCGCGCCGGCGCCGCGGGCGCCTTCGGCGATGGCCTGGGCCATGGTTTCGATATGCCCGTAGGCGGAGTAGTACAACACCAGAATCTTGGCCATGGGGCGCTCTTGGAAGTAGGGTTGGATTGCTGGGGCAAGCAACGCCGGCCACCTTGCCGGCGCTACGTTCTACAGTGTGAGTCGTACGTCGTGCGCTTGCGTGCGACTCGAGACTAAAGTCTCAGGGCGCGGTGTCGACCAGCACGATTTCGGCGTCTTCCAGCGCGGTGACGCGCAGGCCGGCTTCGTCGCGGATCGCGGCGCCGTCGCGGGCGTCGATGCGCACACCGTTGACTTCGACCGCGCCCTTGGCCGGCACCAGGTAGCCGTAGCGATCGGCGCCGAGCGCGTACTCGGCCGATTCGCCGGCGGCCAGGGTCAGTCCCAGCACCCGCGCATCGGCGCGGATCGGCAGAGCGTCGTCGTCGCCGGCCATGCCGCTGGCCAGGATCACGAAGCGGCCGCTGCGCTCGCCCTTCGGGAACGGCTTGCTGCCCCAGGTCGGGGTGCCGCCGCGCTGGTCGGGCAAGATCCAGATCTGGAAGATGCGGGTGGTATCGGCCTCCAGGTTGTACTCGGCGTGCTGGATGCCGCTGCCTGCGCTCATCACCTGCACGTCGCCGGCCTCGGTGCGGCCGCGGTTGCCGAGGTTGTCCTGGTGGCTGATCGCGCCGTCGCGAACGTAGGTGATGATCTCCATGTCCGCATGCGAATGCGGCGGGAAGCCGGTATTGGCTTGGATCGCGTCGTCGTTCCACACTCGCAGCGCACCCCAGCCCATGCGCTCGGGGTCGTGATAGTTGGCGAAGGAGAAGTGGTGCTTGGCGTCGAGCCAGCCGTGGTGGGCGCCGCCGAGGCGGGCGTAAGGGCGATGCTGGATCATGTCGTGGCTCCCGAAGTTGTGGTTGCGTGGGCGATGGACGGCACGATAGACCTCGCAGGCAGGCTTTAGAATGGAACGGATCGAATAAGATTCATTCCAAAAACATCACGGTTGCCGCGCCATGCAGAAACTCCCCGACCTGGAAGCCTGGGCGATCTTCGCCAAGGTCGCCGAAACCGGCTCTTTCGCCCGCACCGCGGCCGAGTTCGGCCTGGCCCAAGCGACCGTGTCCAAGGCCATCGGCCGGCTCGAAGCGCGGCTCAAGACCGTGCTGTTCCACCGCACCTCACGGCGCATGTCGCTGACCGAGAGCGGCCGCGGCGCGCTCGAGCGCGCCAGCCGCATCCTCGCCGAGGGCGAGGCGGTCGAGGCCGAGATCACCGCCCAGGCCAAGAACCCCCGCGGGGTCGTGCGGATCGCGGCGCCGATGTCGTTCGGCGTGGCCCACCTGTCGCCGCTGCTGCCGGAGTTCATGGCCAAGTACCCGGACATCGCCCTGGAGATCGCCTTCGACGACGGCGTCACCGACCTGGTCGGCGGCGGTTACGACCTGGCGCTGCGGATCTCGGCCCTGGCCGATTCCAGCCTGTTGGCGCGACGGCTGTGCGGCGTGCGCATCCTGCTGGTAGGCGCGCCGGCCTACTTCGAACGCCACGGCCGCCCACGCCACCCGCGCGAACTGGCCGCCCACCACGGCCTGTCCTACACCTACTCGCGTTTCGGCAGCGCCTGGCGCTTCCAGCACAAACGCCACGGCGATTTCTCCATCGCGGTGCCGTCGCCGCTGCGGGTCAACAACGCCGAAGCCTTGAACCCGGCCCTGATCGCCGGCCTGGGACTGGCGCTGCAGCCCGAGTTCCTGGTCTGGCGCGAGTTGCGCAGCGGCAAGTTGGAAGCGGCGATGGCCGAGTGGGCGCCGCCGCCGATCGCGCTGCACGTGGTCACCCCGCCGGGACGGGTGCGGCCGGCGCGGGTGCAACTGCTGATCGACTATCTGGTGCGCAAGTTCGAGAAGGCGCCGTGGGCCGAGCCTTCGTGATGCCGTCAGGCGCCTGCCTTTCGCGCGCCGCTGCCCGGGTGGGGAAGGAACGCTGCATGGCGGCGGCGCCGATGCCGGCGGCGTCTCTCGCCGTTCGCGGCCGCGCCTGGGCGGACGGCGGCTTTCGCGATGCGTCACCGGAAAGCACCGGGTCGCAGCCTCTTTTCTTATTTTATTTCAAGTCTTTATAAACACTTCGTGACGCATCACTATAGCGCGCCGCAAGCCATGCAGCCGCCGCCATGAAGCACGCCGACGATCCCGGCACCCTGGAACTGGAACTGCCCAAGAAGCGCGGCCGGCCGACGCTCTACACCAGTGCGCTGACCCCGGCCGAACGCGCCCGTCGTTATCGCCGCCGCAAGGCCGATCGATTCGACGCGGCCTGGAGCGACCCGGCCGGTGCCGAGACCGGCATCCTGTGCCAGGCGCTGGCCTGGCTGGCCGCCAATCCGGGCGCGGTCAGCGAACGCACCGCGCAGCAGCTCGGCTCGCGGATCGCCAAGGAACTGGCGCGTCGCTTCCCGGTGCCGGCGAAATAGCGCGCCGGCCGCATCGATGCGCCGCCCGGTGCGCGCATCGGTCGCAATCCCCGCCGGAGCCGAGCGGCGCAGACTGATCCGGAGCGCCAACGACGGCGCCCGACGCCGCGCAATCCGGCGCGGCACGCCAGGAGCGAACATGGCCTTGCCCCGCAACATCGTCAGCGCCGTACCCTTGCCGCGCGAATGCAGCGTGATCGATCACTACCCGCGCACCGATCTGGCCGACGCCTATTCGATCGAGCTGCCGCCGGGCGTCTCGCAAAGCCCGGAAGAGTTGGCGCGCTTCATGTTTGCTCACGCGCCGGGCTGGTCGCGGGCGCTGATGGGCCTGCGCGACCTGCTGGTCGCCGGTCTCGGCCTCAAGACCGTTGCGCAGCTGACCGCGACCACCCCGGAACAGGCCGCGCAACGGATCGCCTTCTTCAAGATCTACAGCCGCCGCGCCGGCGAAATCGTGCTCGGCGAAGACGACAGGCATCTGGATTTTCGCCTGTCTCTGCTGTGCCCGCCGGCGCCGCGAGGGCGACGGCTGACCGTGTCGACGGTGGTGCATTGCCATAACCGCCTCGGCCGCGGCTACCTGTTCGTGATTGCGCCGTTCCACCGCCTGATCGTTCGCGCCTACCTGCGCCGTGCGGCGCGGGTCGGCTGGCCGGGCGCGACGCCGGGCTGAGCGTGCGGCTGCAAGCCCGCACCGCGAACGCGCTCGACGGACGATCTGCGCCGTGCCCGGCTGTCGCGCGAGCGGACGACCGTCGCAGTGCGTGCATCGCGGCGCCTCATCGATGGCGGCATCGGCGACAGGCGACGGCGGCGGGCGCGGCATAATGCATCGTTCTTCGTGCGGGCGGGCAGGGTGCTTGCGCAGCGTCGGCCACGGCGTGGCTCGCCAAGCGATAGCTTGCGTTGACAGGCATGTAACCGGTTACATATGATGCCTGAACGATAATTTTACGCAGGGTGCAAGCCGTAATGACTGGCCGCGTTGATGTCGATGCGCTACTCCGGCGCATGACGCTGGAGGAAAAGATCGGCCAGCTGTCGGTCTTGGCCGACTCGATCCGCCCCTTCGCTTTCGACGTCAATCCGGACTCGTTCCAATGGGGTCCGGAGCGTACCCGCGAGATGATCCGCGCCGGCCAGGTCGGCGCTTTGTTCAACGGAGTAGGGGCCGCCGAAGGGCGCGAACTGCAACGCATCGCGGTCGAGGAAAGCCGGCTGGGCATTCCCTTGCTGCTCGGCGCCGATGTCATCCACGGCATGCGCACCGTGTTTCCGATTCCGCTCGGCGAATCGGCCAGCTTCGAGCCGGAACTGGCCGAGCGCACCGCCCGCGCCGCCGCGATCGAGGCCACTCGCGAGGGCCTGCACTGGACCTTCGCCCCGGTGGTCGACGTCGCTCGCGACCAGCGTTGGGGCCGGGTGGCCGAAACCAGCGGCGAAGACACCTATTTGTCGTGCGAGTTCGCCCGCGCCCGGGTGCGCGGCTTCCAGGGCCCGGACCTGACCGCGGACGATTCGCTGCTGGCCACGCTCAAGCACTTCGCCGCCTACGGCGCGGTCGGCGCGGGCCTGGACTACAACGCGGTGGATCTGGCGCCGCAAACGCTGCACGAAGTGCACCTGCCGCCGTTCAAGGCCGCGATCGAGGCCGGCGCGTTGACGGTCATGAGCTCGTTCAACGACATCAACGGCGTGCCCGCGACCGCCAACCGCGAGCTGCTGACCGGCGTGTTGCGCGATCAATGGGGCTTCGAAGGCTTCGTGGTTTCCGACTACACCTCCGACTTCGAACTGATCGCGCACGGCTATGCCGCCGACGAACGCCAGGCCGCTGAGCTGAGCCTCAACGCCGGCCTGGACAT
Source organism: Lysobacter antibioticus HS124 (assembly GCF_000336385.2). GTDB lineage: Bacteria > Pseudomonadota > Gammaproteobacteria > Xanthomonadales > Xanthomonadaceae > Lysobacter > Lysobacter firmicutimachus. The sequence continues at coordinate 20,155 of NZ_HG424562.1, forward strand.
GAGCATGCAGAGCGGCATTTTCATGGACCACCTCGGCGCCCTGGTCGAACAAGGCCGGGTCGGCGTGGCGGCGATCGACGCCGCGGCGCGGCGCATCCTCGACGTCAAAGCGCGGATGGGCCTGTTCGAGAATCCGTACCGCTCTCTGAACCCGGCGCCGCCCGGCCCGGCGCCGTATCTGGCGGCGCACGACGCGCTCGCGCGCGAGGCCGCGCGGCGCTCGGTGGTGATGCTGAAGAACCAGGGCGAGTTGCTGCCGCTGCGCAAATCCGGCCAGCGCATCGCCCTGATCGGCCCCTTCGCCCGCGACCGCGAGAACCTCGCCGGTTGCTGGAACATCTTCGGCGACGCCAGTCGCGAGATCGACCTGGAAACCGGCCTGCGCGCCGCGCTCGCCGATCCGCAATCGCTGCAGGTCGTGGAAGGCTGCGGCATCGAAGCATCGCTGGAGGGCGGCATCCAAGCCGCCGTGGCCGCGGCGCGCCAGGCCGAGGCGGTGCTGCTCGCATTGGGCGAACCGTCGGTGTACTCCGGCGAGGCGCAGTCGCGCACCCAGATCGTGCTGCCGCCGGCGCAACAGGCCCTGGCCGAGGCGGTGATCGCCACCGGCACGCCCGTCGTCGTGTTGCTGCGCAGCGGTCGCGCGCTCGCGCTGAGCCCGGCGCTGCAATCGGCCGACGCCATTCTCGCGACCTGGTTCCTCGGCACCCAGACCGGCCATGCCGTCGCCGACCTGGTGTTCGGCGATCACAGTCCGTCGGCGCGCCTGCCGGTAAGCTTTCCGCGCGATGCCGGCCAGCAGCCGTATTACTACAACCATCCCTCGACCGGCCGACCCTACACGCCCGAAGGCCTGCAGGCGTTCCGCACCCGTTGGCGCGAAGTCGATCATTCGGCCCTGTATCCGTTCGGCCACGGCCTGACCTATACCCGCTTCGACTACGGCCCGGTCGAACTCGATCCCGCCGGCCTGGCCTGGGACGGACAACTGACGGTGCGTGCGCGCATCGCCAACGTCGGCACCCGCAGCGGCGAGGAGGTAGTGCAGTTGTACGTGCGCGACCGCGTCGCCAGCCGGGTGCGGCCGATCCGCGAGCTCAAGCGCTTCCAGAAGATCGCGCTCGCGCCGGGCGAGGGGCGGGTGGTCGAATTCACCCTGGACCGCAGCGACCTGGAGTTCCGCAGCGTCGACAATCGCCCGATCGCCGAGCCGGGACGTTTCGATGTGTGGATAGCGCCGTCGGCGACCGCCGGAATCGCCGTGTCGTTCGAACTCCATCCGGCCTGAGCCGCATCGTCGCGGGGGGGAAGAGCGCATGAAACTGTTGCTGCTCGGCGCCAGCGGCCTGGTCGGCGGCGAAGTGCTGCGGCTGGCCCTGGCCGAGCCGGCCGTGAGCGCGGTGGTCGCGCCCGGCCGCCGCGCGCTGCCGCCGCAGCCCAAGCTCGACGCGCCCTTGATCGACTGGGACGCCTTGCCCGACCAGGCCCCATGGTGGCGAGCGGACGCGGTGATCTGCACCCTCGGCACGACCATGCGCGCGGCCGGCTCGCAGGCGGCATTCCGCCGCGTCGACCACGACTACCCGCTGGCGGCCGCGCGCCTGGCCCGGCGCCACGGCGCCCGCGCCTATGCGCTGAACTCCGCGCTCGGCGCCGATCCGGCTTCGCGGATCTTCTACAACCGGGTCAAGGGTGAGCTCGAACAGGCGCTGCGCGGGCTGGACTATCCGTCGCTGAGCCTGGTCCGTCCGGGCCTGATCGGCGGGCAACGCGAGGCGTTTCGCACCGGCGAGCGCGTCGCGACCTGGGCGCTGCGCCTGGCCGGCCCGGTGTTGTCGCGGCGTTGGCGGATCAATCCGGCGCCGCGCATCGCCCGCGCCTTGCTCGACGCCGCCCTGCGCGCCGAGCCCGGCCTGCACATCGTCGAATCCGATCGACTGACCTGAAGGGCCGGGCCGCTGGCTCAGATCCAGCCCTGGTCGGCCAGCTCGCGCTTGATGTAGGCGTAGTAGATCGGCGCGACGATCACCCCGGGGATGTGGAAGGCCGCTTCCATCACCAGCATCGCCAGCAGCAACTCCCAGGCGCGCGCCTGGATCTCGCCGCCGACGATGCGCGCGTTGAGGAAATACTCCAGCTTGTGGATCAGCACCAGGTAAGCCAGCGCGGCGATCGCGGCGTACAGCGAAATCGACAGCGCGGCGACGGTGATCAGCGTGTTCGAGACCAGATTGCCGAGCACCGGCAGCAGGCCCAGCACGAAGGTGATCGCGACCAGGGTCTTGGCCAGCGGCAGATGCACCCCGAACAGCGGCAGCACCACCAGCAGGAAGGCGCCGGTGAAGGCGGTGTTGAGCAGCGAGATCTTGAACTGGGCGAACACCACCCGCTTGAACGCGGAGGAGAAGCGCGAGCTGCGGCCGAGCAGTTCGCGCCCCAGCGGCCCCAGCCGCGGCAGCTGCAACTCGTCGTACAGCGCGATCATCGCGCCCAACACCATGCCCACCAGCAGGCGCGCCGCCACCTGGGCCGCTTCGGCGCCGGCCAGGCTGAGTTCGCCGCGATGCGCTTCCAGCCAATCCTTCACCGCAGTGCGCAGCTCGGACAGGTCGGACGGCAGGTAAGGTTGGGCCCAGGGCGGAATCTGTCCGCGCGAGGCGTCGATGATCTCCATCATCCGCGCCAACAGGGCCTGCTCGCCGCCGGTGTCGGCGCGGAAGAACGCCGCCAGCCCGAGCACGGCCAGGATCAGTGCGCCGACCACCACCGTCGCCAGCAACGCCACCGCGATCACCCGGGCGCGATGGCCGCGCACCATGCGCTCGACCAGGGGCGCGGTGGCGTGGATGAGCTGGAACACCAACAGCCCGGCCAGCAAGGCGCCGACCAGCCCCAGCTTCAGCACCAGATACATCGCCACAAGCGTCAGCGCCCAGGACGCGATGCGCGCCGGCGGCGCGGCCAGCAAGGGCTTGGGGGCGATCGTAGGGGCGGCGTCGGGGGCCGGCGAAGCGTCGGTGGGCATGCGGCTACCTGGGGGCGGGGGAAGGCGGCGGCACCGGGCAGGCGCCGCGCTCGGCGACCAGTTTCTCTGCAATCGCGTCGGCTGGGAATGGTGTCGTGCGTCGGTTGGCAAGATCCGCAGGCACGGCGCTGCGCCACCGGACAGGCATCAGCTCGGCGCGTCGCCGCCCGCCGGCACAAGGCTTGCGGTACATTCGCGGACTTCAGAGCGGAGGCGCGCGATGCGGGTGTGGTGCAACGGGGCGATGCGGGAAGGAGCGGCGATCGAACCCGGCGACCGCGGCTTTACCCTGGGCGACGGCCTGTTCGAGACGCTGCGCTGGGCCGACGGCGCGGCCCGGCACCTGGATCGGCACCTGGCGCGCCTGCGCGCGGGCGCGGCCTTCCTCGGCATCCCGTTGCGATGGAGCGATGCCGAACTCGGTGCGGCCATGGCCGCGGTCGTGCGCGAGCCGGGACTGGAGCAGGCCGCGATCCGGCTCAGCCTGAGCCGCGGCCCGTCGGCGCGCGGATTGTTGCCGCCCAGCGAACCGCGCCCCACGGTCGTCGTTTCCGCCGGGCCGCTGCCGCCAGCCGGGAGTGCCACCGCGATCGTCGCCCGTTCGACCCGACGCAACGAATACTCGCCCTTGTCGCGAATCAAATCGCTGTGCTACCTCGACAACGTGATTGCGGCCCGCGAAGCCGCTGAGTGCGGCGCCGATCAGGCGCTGCTGCTCAACACCGCCGGCCGGCTGGCCGAATCGGCGGCCGCCAACCTGTTCCTGGTCAGCGCCGGCGAGCTGCTCACGCCGCCGGTGAGCGACGGCGCCCTGCCCGGAATCGCCCGGCAACTGTTGATCGAGCGTTGCGGCGCGATCGAGCGACCGCTCGATGTCGAGGCCCTGATATCGGCCGATCATGCGTTCTTGAGCAACAGTCTGGGCTTGCGGGCGTTGAATCGGATCGACGGCCGCACGCTGGCGGTCGACGAGTCCCTGCTCAGCGCACTGGCGACCCGGATCGACCGCTGACGGCGGTCGTCGCGCCCGCGGCCGGATCGCTGGCAGGCGTTTCGGCGCGCGCCCCGCACTGCGCCAGCCGGTGCGCGATGTAGCGCCGGTACAAGGTGGTATGCAGATTGTGCAGGCCCAGCTCGATGCGGAACGGCGTACGCGGATTGCGGTCGAGCAGCCGGGCGATGTGATAGCCCACCGGCTTGACCCCCTGCTTGTGCACGTAGACCTCGAAACCACGATAGAACGGGTCGGAGAGTTCGGTGTCGATCCGGGCCAGCGCGGCGCGCGCGTCGGCAGACAGTTCGGCGCGCAATGCCGGATCGCGTTCGTACAGCAGGCGTTCGTAGTAGCGGCGTAGCGGACGCGGGCGCAAGCCGCGGGCCAGCGTCCAGATCTCGCGGTTGCGTCGGTTGTAGTGTTCGAATCCCCGATGGCGGCGCAGCGCATCCGCGGCCGCGGCGCTGACGTCGTAGACCACGAAGTTCTCGGCCTGGTTGTTGATATCGTCCAGGGCGCTGCGATCGAAGACGTGGTAGATGAAGCCCGGCAGGCCCATGAAGGCCTGGCGTCCGCTGCGCGAGGCCTGGACGGCGATGCCGTCGCGACTGAACTCGCCCGCAGAACTCCCTAGCAGGATGCTGCGGCTGCGCCGGATGCGGTTGAACGTGCCGATGGCGATTTCGTCGGCGGCGAATTCGCGGTCGAACCCGGCCGGGCCGTACAACTCCAACTGCGCCGCGTACTGCGCGATCTGCCGGCCCAGCCCGCACTCGCCGCGCATTCGCCCGCGGTAGAACGCCTCGATCGCCCGCGAGTTGGCGCCGGCGGGGCGGTAGCCGCGACCGAACCAGGCCGTCGCACGCCAGCCGTCGTGGCGCGCACCGGTCGGGCCGAAACCGATCCAGCCCAGCTGCACGCCGGTGAAACGGAAGCCCCCGTTGGCGCTGAGCCGGTCCACGGCGCGGCGCGTGGCGGCGCCGAGCGCGTAGCCGTAGGCGCACACGGTGGCGGGGTGGCGCAGCAATTGGTCCAGTCGGCGCTCGCGTTCGGCGACGCTCAGTTCGGACGGCCAACGAACCGTCAGGTCGCCGTGCGCCTTTGCGTCCTGCAGGTCGGCGCGATCGCAGGGACGACCGGCCTGCACGCCAGTCGGGGCGGTGGCATCGGGCTCGAAGCGCCAGCCCAGATCCTGCAACAGGCGTTGCTTGCAGGACGAGGCAGGCGCAGGCGACGCGACCGCGCTCGCCATCGCCGCCGCAGCGGTCAGCATGAAGCGGGCGAGCACGTGCCTGTGCACGCCCTCGGCCAGTATTCGCATCCGCACCGACATGCAGGCAGCCTAATCGGCATGCGTGAAGCATGCATCAACGACGCGACGGCCGATGATCTCTCGGCCCGAGCCGCGCTCGCCGGCAAAACGCTCGGAAGCGGCGTGCGCCGCGCCGACCGAGATCAGCGCAGCCCGCCCTTGCGCGGCATGCCTTGCAACTCGTCGATCACGGATTGCGGGGCGCGCAGGCGAATCTGCACCGGGAACGATTCCATCACGACCACGTCCTCGACCTTGCCGAGCTGCTCCAGTTCCCTGACCCGTTCCAGCACGGGGTCCGGCGATTCCGCGCTGCCGACGATCGTCGCGTTGCGCAGCGGCGCGGTCTGCACGACCGGCTCCGTGCGGTTGGCGGGCGGTTGCTTGTTGTCGATGCCGCAACCGGCCAGCAGCATCAGTGCGATCAATACCGGGCTCATCGTGGCCGCCTTGCGCATGGGGTCATCCGTCGGTGTGCGGCGCACCGGAGAGCCGGTGCGCCGCGGGTGGGGCTCAGGATCGCTGCCGCCCGCTTACGGGTAGGTCGAGATCCAGCTCTGCAGCGTGTTGTAGACGGTGCTGGTCAGGCGGGTACCGCAGTTCTGGCTCGCCGAACCGGTGGTGTGGATGCCGCGCACATAGACGCCGCCACCGCTGGAGATGCCGCTGCCGCTGTTGCCGCCGCTGGTGTCGATGGTATAGCACAGGCGGTAGGAGCCGCTGGTCCAAGGCGTGCCCGAGTGGGTCCACATCGTGCCGAAGGGCTTCTCGCCCGGATAGCCGGTGATGGTGTGGGTGCCGCCCGAGTACACGCCCCAACCCGAGTTGCCGCCGTGCGGCGCCGAGCTGAGCACGATCAGCGCGTAGTCGTAGTTGGTATCGGCGCTGTTGTGCCAGGCGCTGGTCGTGACGGCGCGGGCCCAGCTGGTGGTGCCCCAGGGCTGGTAGCTGCCGTTCTGGGCGACGGTGAAGTTCAGGCTGGAGTACCAGGTGCCGGCGCCGTTGGAGACGCAATGGCCCGCGGTCAGCACGTGCTTGGGCGTGATCAGGGTGCCGGTGCAGCCGATGCCGATGCGGCCGATGTGCCAGTACGGCGAAGCGACGGTGTTGGTGATCTGAACGCGGTCGTCGGTGCCGATCACCACCTTCGGCATGAAGCGGATATCGCCGCCGTCGAGCGCCGGCCGCACCGGCGCGTTGCCCGGCGTCGACGCGTTGCGGCCGAGCAGTTCCAGGTCGCGGATCGCCTTTTCGAACACGGCGACATCTTCCGGGTTCATGCTGGCGGCGTACTGATCGCCGTTGGGGGTGACCATGACCGCGCTCAGGCCGGCGGCCTTCTGACGCGGACTCTGCAGGCGGGCGTCGATCGAACCGCCGCGTTCCGGCAGCACGTCGCGCACCAGGTTGTCGCCGTGGATGAACTTGGCCTTCGCGCTCATCTTCTGGAAGGGGCGCTCCTTGGCTTCCGCGGTGTTGGCCAGCGGGGCCGAAACCAGCAACGCCAGGCTCAGTGCGACTAGACTCTTCATAACTAGCTCCTTGTTGGTTGAATGTCCTGACTGCTGCCGGAAGCGCGCTTCCTGCCCGCTTCCGGCCGGCCGGCCCGGCACGATGCCTCGCCGACCCTGCGAACGGCACGGACGCGCCCGTTCGCGACGCGGCCATCCCTGGCCGCGCTGTGCGGACGCCCGATGGCGTCCGTCATAGCCGATTGTGCGAACGCCTTCGCTCGGGCAGCCGCGCCCGCGGCGCGACGGCGCCGTACCGACGTTCGATTCCGAACGCTGCGAACCCCGCAGCGTTCTGCCCGACCCGCTAGCGCATGCTGCGGGGCAGGGCGTGCCCGAACCCGCACGGGGGCCGGGGCGGCGCCGGGCGGGACCGTGCCCGCCCCCTGTTTGAACCGGCGCTCGTACCGATGCGCATTGCGACCTCCCTGTTCGCGAATCGTTGGTGTTTCGACGGCGGCAAGCCACTGTCGGATGCCCGGTCGCAGACCGGAGCGCGATACGGATCGCGACCCGTGAGCCGCTTCACGCAATCCGCTCGCGCCATCGGGTGCGACCCGCTCCGTGTCGCCGAAACCCGCTTTCCTTCAACGTCGTTTGCGCTACCGGCGGGACAGACGTCATCGCAGTTCTTCCAACGACGCGGTCGAATCCCCACCGGCCTCGTAGGAATACGCGGCATCGCAGCGGAAGCGGACAGATCACCGACGCAATCGGAAGGCGTGACGATCTTTGCATCGCGTCTCAAGTGCGAATGATGCCGAAAATCGCCCACAGCCATCGGCGCGTGCGACAGGCGAACCCAGGGCCGATTCGCCGTTGCAGCCTCGGCTGTCGATCGCGACGCGCATCGCGGCGATTCCGGCCAGCGACGTCGGCCGTCTGCGCGCGGTTGTCATCCCCGGCGCCCGACGCGCGTTGTCGACAACGATCGCACAAGCGCAAGGATCGCCATGCATTGCCTCCTCGTCCGCCGATTTTCTGAAGCCCTGCTCGGTTTCGTCGTTGCCGCGTCGCCCATAGCGGCCGTCGCAGCGCATTCCACGGCCGCGCCGGCGGCGGTGGAGCGCGATGTGGCGTACGGGCCGGACCGGGCGCAACGCCTGGACGTGTACTGCCCGCATCGGGCGCGCAACGCCGCCATCGTGCTGATGGTTCACGGCGGCGGTTGGCGCATCGGCGACAAAGCGGCGCGCGGCGTCGCTCAAGCCAAGGCCGCGCATTGGAATGCGCAGGGCCGGATCGTGGTCGCGATCAACTACCGTCTGCTGCCGCAAGCCGATCCGCTGCAGCAGGCCGCGGACGTGGCGCGCGCCTTGGCACATGTCCAACGCGAGGCGCCGCGTTGGGGCGGCGACCCGACACGCGTGGTCTTGATGGGACATTCGGCGGGCGCACACCTGGTGGCGCTGTTGGCGGCCGCGCCGGAGTTGGCGCGCGCGCAAGGAGCGCGGCCTTGGAGCGGCACGGTGGCGTTGGACAGCGCCGCTTACGATGTCGAGGCCTTGATGCGGCGGCCGCATCTGCGCCTGTACGACCAGGCCTTCGGCGCAGATCCCCGCTACTGGCGCGAGGCCTCGCCGACCCGACGCCTGCACAGCGCACCGGCGCCGATGCTGCTGGTGTGCTCCAGCCGGCGCCGGCAGTCTTGCCCGCAAGCGCGCGATTACGCGCGCCGCGCCGTCGATCTGGGCGGGCTCGCGCAGGTACTGCCGGTGCAGTTGGACCATGCGGCCATCAACGCCGAGCTCGGCACCGAGGGCCACTACACCGCCCGGGTGGATGCGTTCCTGGCCTCGCTATGGGCGCCTGTGCGCCGCGATTGAACGCGGCCAATGGTCGATCCGGCGCGGTCGACCTGCGCCGTTGCCGGCGGTAGCATCGGCCTGGATCGCGATGCCGGCCACGCCGGTCGGTCGCGGCGCGCACGGTGCGCCGTCGAGTCGCTCGCATCGCCCCTTCCATTGCCTTCGGCCGGAGCCCGCCATGCCCTGCAATCGCGTTTCCATCCTGACCGTCGCCGCGCTGAGCGGCGCGCTGCTGGCGGCCTGCTCGCGCCCGCCGCCTGCCGCCACCGCCGAACCCGCGTCGACAGCAGCGACCGCTGCGACGCCCGCGCCGGCCGCCGCCGATACGGGCGCATTCGCGTTCCGTATCGGCGCGCTGGAGGCTTACGCGCTGAAGGACGGCGACATCGATGTGGCCAACGACGGCAAGACGTTCGCCATCGGCGAGCCGGCCGAACAGGTGGCGGCCTTGCTGACTGCCGCCGGGCAACCGACCGACACCTTGCACTTGAGCATCCAGCCCTTGCTGGTGCGCAGCGGCGATCGGACGCTGCTGTTCGACACCGGCGCCGCCGGCGTCTCCTTCGCCCATGCCGGCCGCTTGCCGGCGGCGCTGAAAGCCGCCGGCGTCGAGCCCGCGCAGGTCAGCGATATCTTCATTTCGCACGCGCATCCGGACCATGTCGGCGGCCTGCGCGCGAGCGACGGCGCCTTGGTTTTTCCGAACGCCGTGGTGCATCTGTCCAGGCCCGAGTGGGAGGCCTTGAAGGGCGATGCCGGCAACGCCGCTTTGGTCGCCGCGATCGCCTCCAAGGTCCAGGCTTTCGAGCCCGACGCGGCGATCCTGCCCGGCTTGGTCGACGCAGTGGCGGTCGACGGCCACACCCCGGGGCATAGCGCGTACCGGATCGCGTCCGGCGACCAGCGCCTGTTGTATCTGGGCGACACCGCGCACCACTTCGTGATCTCGGTGCAGCGCCCCGAATGGACGGTCGACTACGATCGCGACGCGACGCTGGCCGAAGCCAGCCGGCGCGCCTTGCTGCAGCGCGCCGTCGACGAGGACATGCACGTGTACGCCGTGCATTTCCCGTTCCCGGGGCTGGGCCGGATCAAGCGCCAAGGCGAGGACTTCGCCTGGGCGCCCGACCGCTGAGCGTTGCACACCGGATGGGGCAGGGCAGCGACACGCCGAAGCGCGGGCATGCCGTCTCGTTACCGCTCCCGCATTGATCGCGCTTGCCACGCGGTCGGGAGACGAGGTCGCCCGTGATGCGGCGGCGATGCCGCTCAGGAACGGGGCTGCGCCGAACGCATAGGCATCTGCACGCCGATCGAGCGCCGCGCGATCGGCAGGCGCTTACGCGGGCGCGAAGTGCGCCAGTTCGACTGGTGACAGAGCGCGACCATCGACGGGGTGCGGTTCATCGCCACGCCGGCACAGCACTTCTCCGGCCGCAGCGGTCGAGGCCATCGCCCGCAGCGGTTACCCGGTGGCGGCGGTGATCGCGGCGTTACTGCCGGTCGGCGAAGAAGTTGTAGATCGGGCCGAACACCAGGGCGGCATACCAGCCGCCGGCGAAGCTTTTGACCAGCCCGATCAGCACCGCGGACCAGGTCAACAGCTGGAAATCCGGCAGCACGAGGGTCAACAGCGAGCGGGCGGCGGGCCAGGCCGGAACGAACAAGTGGGCGACCACACAGAGCCCGAACGAGACCGACAAGAACAGGCTCAGCGCCATGCCCAGCGCGCCGACCGGGATGCGCGCCGCGGACCCGGTGCCATCGAGCCTGGATGCGGGAGTGGCGTTCATCGGCATGCTCCTTCTGGCGCGTTGTCCCGATCGGCTGCTTGGCAGCCGTGCCTACTACACCACCGGCCAAGCCGGCCGGGGTTGACGTGGATCAAGCCGGCTGCCCCTTCCTGGGCGGGCCGGCCGGCAAACCGGCGCGCGGTCGGCCCGGCGCGTGGCTCCGCGCCGGGCCCGCGGTCAGGCCGACGGCGATTGCGGCCGGGCCGGGTGCGAGGAGTGGTGGCGGAAGCGCCGGGTCAGCCACTCGCCGAGGTCGTCGATCACGGTGAACGCGGCCGGGATCACGATCAGGCTGAGCAGGGTGGAAGTGATCAGGCCGCCGATCACCGCGATGGCCATCGGCGCACGGAAGCTGGAATCTCCGGAAAACCCCAGCGCGATCGGCAGCATGCCCGCGCCCATCGCCAGGGTGGTCATGATGATCGGCTGGGCGCGCTTGCGGCAGGCGTCGACCAGCGCGTCATGCTGGCTCAGCCCGTGTTCGTCTTCGGCGATCACCGCATAGTCCACCAACAGGATCGAATTCTTGGTGGCGATGCCGATCAGCATCAGCAAACCGATCAACGCCGGCAGCGACAGCATGTTCTGGGTCAGCAGCAAGGCGCCGAACGCGCCGCCGGCGCACAGCGGCACCGCGGTCAGGATGGTCAGCGGCATCAGGGCGTGGTTGAACAGCAGCAACAGCACCATGTAGATGCAGATCAAGCCCGCCGCCATCGCCAACAGGAAGCCGACGAACAACTCGACGAAGACTTCGGCGTCGCCGGTATTGAGGAAGCTCACCCCTGGCGGCAACTGCTTGACGCTTGGCAGCTGCTGCACCGTCTCCATCACCTCGCCGAGCGGGCGACCGTTGAGTTCGGCGGTCAGGGTGACGTTGCGCTGGCGCTGATAGCGCGAGATCTGCGACGGGCCGCTGCCCATGCGCACCTCGGCCACCGCCGCCAGCGGCACCGGGCCGTAGCGGCCGGGCACGCGCAATTGGCCGATCAGCGCGGGGTTCGACAGCGCCGCCTCGGCGAAGCCGACCCGGATCGGAATCTGGCGGTCGGGCAGATTGAGCTTGGCCAGGCGCTGCTCGTAATCGCCGGCGGTGGCGATGCGCGCGGCCTCGGCGATGTCGGCGGTGGCTACGCCGAGGTCGGCCGCGCGGGCCGGGTTCGGCACGATCTGGATCTCCGGGCGCAACAGCGAAGCCGAAGAGGTGATGCTGCCCAGCCCTGGGATGCCGCGCAGGTCGCGCTCCAGCGCGATCGAGGCCTCCTGCAGGCGTTGCGGATCGTCGCCGGACAGCACCAGTTGCAACAGGTTGCCCGGCTCGGAACTGACATAGCTCACCCGCACCCCGGGCAAGTCGGCCAGCCGGGCGCGGGCCACGCGCTCCAGTTCGCGCTGGTCGCGCCCGCGGTCGTCGGCCGCGCCCCAGTCCAGCACCAGGGTGGCCTTGCGTACGTCGGGCACCCCGGTCGTCGAGGGGTCGCCCAGATCGAGCACGCTGCCGATCGCGGTATAGACCTGCTTGAGCTCGGGAATGTCCTTCAACCGTTGGCGTGTGCGTTCGGCCACCGCCTGGGTTTCCTGCAGGCGCGTGCCCGGCGGCAGCTCCAGGCTCAGATTGCTGCGCCCCAGGTCGGACTGCGGGATGAAGGTGGCCGGAATCAGCGGCACCAGCGCCAGCGAGACGACGAACAGACCGGTGGCGATCCACAGCGTGCGGGCGCGGTGGCGCAGCGCCGCATCGACCCAACCCAGGTACCAGCGCATCAGCCGGGAATCGGCCGGCTCCTCGCCGTGCGGCTTGAGCAGGTAGGCGGCCATCATCGGCGTCAACAGGCGCGCTACCAGCAGCGAGAACAATACCGCCGTGGCCGCGGTCCAACCGAACTCGCGGAAGAACTTGCCGGCGATGCCGGGCATGAACGCGACCGGCACGAACACCGCGGCCAGGGTCAGCGAGGTCGCGATCACCGCATTGCCGATCTCGCCGGCCGCCTCGCGGGCGGCCTCGATCGGCGGCTTGCCCATGCGCAGGTGGCGGACGATGTTCTCGATCTCGACGATGGCGTCGTCGACCAGGATGCCCACCACCACCGACAAGGCCAGCAGGGTGATCAGGTTCAGCGTGAAACCGAACCAATGCATCACCGCGAAGGTCGGAATGATCGACAGCGGCAGGGCCAAGGCCGAAACCCAGGTCGCGCGCCAGTTGCGCAGGAACGCGAACACCACCAGCAAAGCCAGCAACGCGCCTTCCCACAGCATGGTCATCGACGAGTCGTAGGAGCGGTGGGTCTCGTCGATCACGGTGGTGACCAGGCGGAAGTCGATGCCCCGATGCTGCGCCTTGAGTTCCTCCAGCGCCTTGTGCACGCCGGCCTCGACCTCGACCTCGCTGGAACCGCGAGTGCGCGACATTGAGAACGCGACCACGTCGCGGCCGTCGAGCAGCGCGGCCTGGCTGGGATCGGCGGCGGCGTCGCTGACCCGGGCCAGCGCCGACAACCGCACCGAGCGTCCGTCGGGCAGGCTGATCGAATAGTCGCGCAGCGCTTGCGCGGTGCCGACCGTGCCCAGGGTGCGGATGGTCTGCTGGGCGCCATCGAGCTCGGCCTTGCCGCCGGCGCGCTCGACCTGGATCGCCGCCATCTGGCGCGACACGTCGCCGGCGGTGACCCCGTAGGCGAGCAGGGCGTTCGGGTCCAAGTCGACCCGCACCTGGCGTTGCACGCCGCCGACGCGGGTGACCCGGGCCACGCCCGGCACGCCGTACATCGCCCGGCTGACCTCGCGGTCCACGAACCAACTGGCCTCGTCGGCGCTCATCTGCGGCGCGACCAGGGCATAGGTCATCAGCGAGCCGCCGATGTCGACCTTGGAGATCACCGGCTCCTGGATGTCCTGCGGCAGGTCGGTGCGGATCCGCGTCACCGCGTCTCGGGTGTCGTCCAGCGCGGTGGCCAGGTCGGCTTCCAGCAGGAATTCGATCTGGGTGGTGCTGACGCCTTCGCTGACGGTGGACATCACCCGCTTGACGTTGGTCACCGTGGCGACCGAATCCTCGATCTTGCGGGTGACCTCGGCCTCCAACTGGCTGGGCGAGGCGCCCGGCTGGGTCACCGTCACCGTGGTCATCGGGAATGCGATGTCGGGGAAGCGCGCTACCGGCAGTTGGTAGAAGCCCCACAACCCAGCCACGCACAGCACGAAGAACACCATCACCGCCGGCAACGGGCGGCGGATCGCCCATGCGGAAAAATTCATGGCGTCGGCTTCTCCGCCGCGACCGCGCGCACCCGATCGCCGTCGCCGAGGAAACCGGCGCCCGCGGCGACCACGCGCTCGCCGTCTTTCAGGCCTTCGACGATCTCGACCAGGCCCTGCGCGGTCTGACCGGTACGCACCCGCTGGCGCTGCACCGACTGCGCATCCTTCATCGTGAACACGTAGCTGTGGCCGTCGCGCTGCACCACCGCCGCGCTGGGCACCATCAGGGCGCGGCCGGCGCCGGTGACGATCCGGCCTTCCACGTACACCCCTTGCTTGAGCGGTCCGGGATCGGGCAGGTCGGCATAGACCGTGCCGGTGCGGGTCTGCGCGTCCACGCCCGGGCTGACTGCGCGGATGCGGCCGGCGATGGTCCGGCCGCCATGCGGCAATTCGACCGTGTTGCCGACGGCAACCAGGGCCAGTTGGTCTTCCGGCAGCTCGGCGCGCCACTCCAGCCGGCCGTCGCGGATCAGCCGCAGCAGTTCGCTGCCGGCCGCGACCACTTGGCCGGGCTGCACGAGGCGCTTGGAGATCACGCCGTCCGCGGGCGCACGCAACTCGGCGAAGTCGCGCCGGAGCCGGGCCGCATCGCGACCGGCGCGGGCGGTGGCGGTCTGCGCCTCGGCCTGCACCCGGGTGGCGCGCAGCTCGTCCAGATTGCCGGCGCTGATCAATTGCTGCGCGGCCAGCTTGGCGCCGCGCTCGTAACTGACCTGGGCCAACGACAGCGAGGCCTGGGCCTGGCGCAGCGAAGCCTCGGCCTGGGCCAGTTCGCTGTCCAGGGTGCGATGATCCAGGGTCAGCAGGACCTGGCCCTTGCGCACGCTCTGGCCGACGTCGACGTCGAGTGCGGTGACCCGTTGGCCGCTGAGCTCGACGCCCAGCTGCATTTCCTCGAACGCCGACACCGGCCCGGACACCAGCACGCTGCGCGCCAGTGGCCGCCACTGCGCCGGGGCCAGCGATACGGTCAGGGCCGACGCGCTCTTGGCTGCGGCCGGGTCGGCGTCTTCGTCGCCTGCGCACGCGCTCAGGGACAGGCACGCCGCGAGGAGGAGGGGGACTGGCCAACGCCGTGACCGTGCGCGCATGGGATTCCGTCGAGGTAGGTAAGAATAGGGGCGGCGCTGGATCGGGGCCGGCGTCGTGCGGACGGGCCGGAGCTGCGATCCGTGCGCGCATCGCGACCAAGCTAGGCGGGCGAGTTTAAGAAGGAATTAATCGCCGGCACGGCCGTCCGCACGAACCAGGCGATCGAGCAGGACGGTCGCGCAGGGGCAGAGCAGGGCAGGCTGCGTGCGAAGCCGTCAGATTATGCCGCCGACCGGGCGCGCACGTCCGGCCGAACAGGCATGATCCCTGCGGCCGCATGACGCAGGCCGAGATGCCGGCCAGCGTTATGCGAAATCCGCTCGGCGCCGGCCGCGCCGACCTCCACCGATTCGATGTCCAGCGCCGCACAGCGCTTTCTTGACTCAGAACCCGCATGCCACTGATCGCCCACGACCCGCCCGAGCTGTTCCCGCCATACCGCGGCTATGTCCACGCCATGGAAGTCGCCGGCGGAAGCCGGTTGCTTTTCATCAGCGGACTCAACGCCTTCCAGTCCGACGGCACCACCATGCCGGAATCGTTCGAGGACCAGGCGCTGCTGATCTGGAGCCACATCAAGACCATCCTGAACTCAGCCGGGCTCGGGATAGAGAACCTGGTGTCTCTGCGCACCTACCTGGCCGACCCGGCATTCGACGAGGCCAACGCCCGCATCCGCGCCGAACAGTTGGGATCGCATCGCGTCTCTTCGACGGTGATTTGCTGCACTTTGCTGGAGCCGACGTGGAAGCTGGAGGTCGAGGCGGTCGCCGCAGGCTAAGCTCGCCGCCGGGCCGCACGCCGGTTGCGGGTCGCCTCCAGCCGCGGAGAACCGGAGCCGGGCAAGGGCACGGCCGCCGCCATCCGCGGCCCGAGACGAAGCCTCATCTCCGCCCTGCGGCGCAGATCGTCAGATTCGGAATCCGAACCGCGCCGCCCACGGTCGCATACGGCTGCAGGCGCTCGCTGAGCCTGCGGCCGAATTCCGCCCGCTGCGCGAGCGGGCGATCGCCGAGCAGGGCGGAGAACTCGGGCGACACGTCCATCAGGTATCGGCCGCAGTCTGCGGCGGACGAAAACTCGAGGGGCATCGTCATTTCCTCGCTGTGCACGTCGCGAAAGCCGGCGCGACGCATGGTCTCTTGCACTGCTACGCGCGCAGGCGAGCACGCAGGCGAGGCGTCGGACGCGGACGGCGGCAAGCCGAACATCTCTTGCGCGACCGCCGCCGCCAGGCTCGCCATCGGTCGCCCCTGCGCCCCGGATGGCCAAACGGCGGTGACGAACCAACCATCGGAAACCAACAGGCGCCGGATCGCGGCCAACGCCCCGGGCGGATCGGGCAGAGACGTCACCCCCCAGCGGCAGAGGATCGCATCGAAGCGGGCGCCGGCAACATCCAGCGTCGCCGCATCCGCCTGGATGAATTCCACGTTCGCCAGTCCCTGTGCAGCGGCTCTTTCCTGGGCGATATCGAGCATCCGCGGCGAAAAGTCCGTCGCCACGACCCGCCCCGAGGGACCGACGCAGCGCGCTGCCGATAGCGCGGGTTCGCCGATGCCGGTCCCGAGGTCCAGCACCCGCTGCCCGGGTCGGACCTGCGCCAGTTCGAGCATGCGAAGGCTGACACGTTGCGCGCCGCCCTCGATGGTCGGCCACCATTTCCGCCAGCCGGCGGCGACCGCGTCCCATTGCCGGCGCTGCTCCTCGTCGTGGTGCATGGGGCGATCGGATTCGGCGCTCATGGGCTCAGTCTCCTGGTTCGACAGGCCAATCCAGGCCGCCCGGCCGAACTGGCGGCGGACGGCTGTGCGAGGACGTTCATCCTATCCCGCGCCTGCCTCGGATCGGCCAGATCCGGCGCCGGAGCCTGCGGAAACCTGAGCGGGGCAGGGTGGCCTTTCGCATGGCGGCCCTCCGTTCTCAGGGAAAACCGCGGCCTCCCGGGTCGCGTGGGCCACCGCCAGGGGGATGCCTCGATGCGTGCGCGAAAGCAAGGCAACGGCTTGACCGTCAGAGCGATCGCAGGAACCAACACCGTCCTGCTCGCAATGAGCATGGACGAGGCCGCCCGCAAGGGCTGCCTGGGCTTCGCGATTCAGCGCACCGATCACACCGAGGACGAAAAGTACTGGATGCGCGGCCACAAGGTCTTCGCCGACACCGGCGCGCACGTGGCCGCGGGCCAGGATGTCTCCAGTCGATCCCATCCTTTCCAGTCGTTTCAGTGGTGCGACTATACCGCCAAGCCCGAGCACGACTACAGCTATCGGGTCGTGCCGTTGTTCGGTTCGCCGGGAAATTTGGCCGAAGGCGATGGGATCGCGGTGAAAGTGAGCACCGAGCCGAACAACGACGGCCGCCACGGCGTGTACTTCAATCGCGGCGCCTGTTCGTCGCAGGCCTATGCGCGCAATTTCGAGAACAAGCACCCCAAGGACGTGGGTCCCGCCGCCTACGATTGGCTATCGCGTGGATTGTTCGAAGGAATGGCGGCCTTCATCGCGCGCGCCAAAGACGCCTCCTATGCGTTGCATGGCGCCATTTACGAGTTCCAGCGCCCCGAAGCGCTGAGCGCGCTCAAAGCCGCCCGCGGCCGCAAGGCCAAGGTAAAAGTCGTCTTCGACGCCATCCCCGGCGCAAACAAACCCAAAGAAAAGAACCTGAGCGCGATCGCCTCCGCCAAGCTTGTCCGGGAATCGTCCGGAAAGACCAAGGGCACGATCATGCACAACAAATTCCTCGTGCTCAGCCACCGGAACCAGCCCATAGCCGTGTGGACGGGCTCGACGAACTGGACCGAAAACGGCATCTACGGACATTCCAATTGCGGCCACGTCATAGAAGGCGCCGATATCGCGCAGCACTACCTGGACTACTGGACTCAGTTGTCCGGCGACCAGGCCTCCGAGGCGAATCGCGACTGGATGGACGAAAACGCCCCCGCGCCGCCTTCGCCTTGGTCGGACAAGACAGTCGCCGTGTTCTCTCCCAGAAACGACCTGTCGGTGCTGGATTGGTACGCCGAGCTTGCCGCATCGGCCAAAGCGGCCCTGTTCATGACCTTCGCCTTCGGCATGAACCGGCGCTTCCTCGAGGTCTACGAAAAGGACGACGACGTCCTGCGTTACGCCCTGATGGAGAAAGAGGGCAACGGCGCCGGGCTCGCGCAGGGGAAAATCGATATCCGGCGCATTCGCGCCCGGCGCAACGTAATCGTTGCGGTGGCCAACAACCTTCAACTGAATGTGCTCGATCGCTGGGTGGCCGAACGTCGGGCGCTCAGCCACGAAGCCAACGTCAAATGGATCCACACCAAGTACGCCCTGATCGACCCGCTGGGCAACAACCCGGTGGTCATTACCGGATCGGCGAATTTCAGCGAAGCGTCGACCCTGTCCAACGACGAAAACATGCTGGTGATCCGCGGCGACAAGCGGGTGGCGGATATCTACCTGACCGAGTTCATGCGCTTGCACTCGCATTACGCCTTCAGGGAAGCGGTCAAGATCGCTCGCGATAACGGGGAAGACTTCGAAGCCGAACGCGCACCGTTGGCGCCCGACGACAGTTGGCAAAAGGACCACTACAAGAAGGGCCACGATCGATGGTTGCGGCGGCGCTATTTCGCCGATGTTGATTAGCGCGGCGCATTGGTGCCCGCTGCGGACCCGGGCAGCCTCGCCGGCCAGCCAGAGAAGCGAGCAACGGCGCGGGGGCGGGCACGGTCATCCGACCGACTGGCGGCCCGCAAACGAGTTATCCGGTCCGGTAGAACGGAGGCATGCAAGCCGCTCGTTCCGCCTGACCGGCGCTCACCCCTTGAAGCCTTCCGGTACGCCGGGGACGTCATTGAGGTCCAGTTCCAGGCGCACCCCCTCGCTGGTCTGCGCTCCCACGGTGAAGGCTTCCTGGGCCACGATCTTCAGTTCGGCGACACCGTCGACGGGCGCCACGTCGTGCTCGGCCGTGGCAAACGTGGGATGGAGGTAGAAGCGCACCGGCCCGTTCAGCGGTGGACCTCCGGGCAGCGGACTCACCGTCAGTCTCACGCCGTACGTGGAACCGCCCTCGGTCAGTTGCGTCACCTCGGCCTGGAGCTGGTATCCCCCGACGACCGCTTGTCCGCCGAAGCTGCCTTTGTGCGGATCGCTGTTCCAGAGTCCCTTCCAGGACTCTTCCACACGCGCTCGGGTGTCCATGCCGACGCCCACGGCGCTTGCCGCCAGTGCGTCGGCCGACGGCCTCGCGGGACCGGCCTTGCTCAAGAACCCCACCGCTTCCTCCAGTTCCGATGCGACCATCTGCGCGCGATCCTGCGCCTGGTCGCGCTCCTGCAGGGTCTGCTCGAGCGTCTCGACCGCTTGTAGGGCCCGTTCCTGCGCCTGGTCGCGCTCCCGCTCCGCCAATTCCCTTGCGCGCTTGAGTTCGGAAATGCTGCTTTGGTTGTCTTCCAGGAAAAGGGAGAAGTCCGTGCGGGTCCAGATGTAGCACGTCAGGAACCCGACCAGCGCGCTGGCCAGGAGGATGCAGCCCGCGATAACGGCGCCGCCTTTCCATCCCCAGCCTACGGCGGCCATCCGGGAGATTTCCGAGAAACCCTCGGCCAGCTCTCGCGCCTGCACCAGGCTCACGCCGACGATGATCTTGGTCAGCCAGTCGCTGATCTGTTCGAGGTTCGTGTTGTCGGTGAAACCGGACCGGACCGCATCAGTTTTCACCGTGAGCGCTCGGGGAATGCCGAACAGAAATCCGATCAGCGCACCCGCGGCCGCGGAGGCGCTGATCGCGAAAGTGACGGAGCCGAACTTGAAGAGCAGCGTGCCGGGTTCGGCCGACATCAGCAGTGCGCCGACGATCAGGATGATCACGGAAGTCACCACCACGTTGCGGAACGCCTCGATCCGGATCGCCGGGATCTCGCCTCCGGCGGTCCTGGCGCCGTGGGTGTCCTTGGCGTTTTTCGTGCTCTCCGGGTTGCCCCGGGCAACGGCGGCTTGCGTCCCTTCGCGCTGCGGTTGAGCGTTCATGGGCCTTCCTTTGTTCTTGTCCAACCCGTCACAACGGCGCCCGGCCGGGGCTGCGGCCTGCCCCGGAGCGCAAGCGCTGGGACGAGCGTCGCCCCAGCCTGGGCGGCCGACTGGGGGGCGCAGTCATCGGAACCGCTTGACCGGGACCGGCCCCTGGATGCGGGAATGCCAGTCCGCACCCAGTCCCGGGATGCCACTGGCGTCTCATAGTGTTCAGCGAGAGGGCGCTTCATCCAAACGCCGAAGGCAGTCCCACCGGGGATGGTGCGTACTACGACCACAGCGGGGCGCCATCGCGGCACGAGGATTCGTGTCCGGTCGCCGGGCGGCCTGACGTTGCCCCGGAGTATCCAATCGAGCGCGCGACTCGCGCGGAGAGGCGCACAGCCATGGACGGTCGCGCGGCACCGCTGGGGAAAAAGCTTCCGTGGGAAGCGTCGCCGTTGAAACGGACAGGGCGCCTGGCTCATGCGGGCGTTGGAGCCCGATCCTCTCGGCAGCGCTCGCCGGTGTTCCATCGATCGGCGGCGCCGATGCCTCCTGGTCAAGGGCAACGTTTCCGCCGGGACGAGCTCGCAGACATCCGGCTTTTCCGGAACGCCACGCCGTCCGTCATCGCCTTCGCATCGCAGACGCAGGTGAACACCGACGGCGCCCCGGACGGCTAACAGGGCGGAACGTCCCGAGGAGATTGCGGTGGCCCTAACATGAAAGCCCAAGAACAGTTTCCGGCCCCCCGTTGGTTTCGTGTTCCAGCGTTTCCGGGAATAAACTCCGATCAACTGCCGCGTCAATATTGCGTGGAGAAACGCAATGGCTAGGGATGGTCAGTCCGCATCGCGCCAGAGCGGCTTCGCCTCAGCCATGCTGGGGCAGTCCGAGGCTTACGGACAGATGCGCGCGCTGCTGCATCGCTATGCCGGTTGCGACGTGCAGGTGCTGATCGAGGGCGAGACGGGTACGGGCAAGGAACTCGCCGCCAGGGAAATCCACTATCTCAGCGAACGCAGCGAACGGCCGTTCGTACCCGTGAACTGCGGCGCGCTTCCCGACAACCTCATCGAGAACGAGCTGTTCGGGCACGAGCGCGGCGCCTATACCGACGCCCGGAGCGCGCAGCCGGGGCTGATCGAACACGCGAGCGGTGGAACCCTGTTCCTCGACGAGGTGGATTCGCTTTCCAGCAAGGCGCAAGTGACCCTGCTTCGTTTCCTTGAGAACAACGAGTACCGCCCCGTTGGCGGAGGCGCGACGCGTGTGTCGACCGCCCGCGTGCTCGCAGCCTCCAATGCCTGCCTGGAAGCGCAGGCGGCGGCCGGCCTGTTCCGGCGCGATCTGCTCTACCGGCTCAACGCGCTGTACGTGCGCCTGCCGCCCCTGAGGGAGCGCGAAGGCGACATACCGATGCTTGCCCGACACTTCCTGCGGCAGGTGGCCCTGCGGATGGAGCGGCCGGAAAAGCGCTGGACGGAAGAGGCGCAACGGGTGCTCGACGCGCACAGCTGGCCAGGCAATGTGCGCGAGCTGGAGAACGTGGTATTACGGGCGTATCTGGGGACCGAAGGCGCGACGATAGGCGCCTCCATCCTCCACGACTTCATCGCGCCTGCGGCCGATCTTGCGCCGGCCACGCTTGCCGGCGTGTCCATGGCCGGCGCCGACCTGCACTTTGTTTCCGCGAAACGCAACGCCATGTGCGCGTTCGAGCGATCCTTCCTGTTGGACCTGATGGCGCGAACCGCGGGCAACATCAGTGCCGCAGCGCGCCTGTCCGGCACGGAGCGGAGGCAGCTGGGCAAGTTGCTGAAGAAGCACGGCATCGAGGCGACCGCGCTCCGCTAGCGCAGGGCCTGCTTCATCTCCCTGAGCGCCCCTCCATGTGCGACGGTTCGACCGGAGCGCCCTTCTCCGGGATCGAAGCCGGCGCCGCCCGGCACGCGATTTCTCGCCCGCCGAAGATGGGTGTTGACTGACCCGCCGCGCTTGAAAACCGGGTCAAACATGACCCGGCCGCCTCCCGGCTCGACGCGCAACGCCCGGAATAGAGCCCTTTCTCGCTTTCCCGGCGTTGGTACGACATTTGCTTGAATCAAGCTGACGCGGAGGTGACGCATGGGACCTAAGGAAAGCCTGGAGCGACACGCCGGGGGTGAAGTAGAGGACGCGGTGTTGGCCTATCTGGCGCAGCATCCCGATGCCGCCGACACGCTCGACGGCATCGTGAGCTGGTGGTTGCCGCAGCAACGCTATGAAACCCAACGCCACCGCATCGAGCAGGCCTTGAAACAACTGATCGAGCGGGGCCAGCTGCGCTGCGACCGTCTTCCCGGCGGCGCCGTGCTGTACGCGCTCAGTCGCGCCGGGCCTCCGCAACAGCCGAACTGATCGACGGACCCCGCAATGGCCAAGGAGATCGCCATGCAAGCCACACCGCGCCATCCAGGCGTCCCCGTCGAGGAGACCACGGGCGGTGCGCGCGGCTTCATGAACACGGCCGCATCGTTGGTTGCCTCTGCCGTTCGTCATCGGGAGGACGGCAGATGATGGTCGAGGCCATGACATTGCTGCTCAAGCAGCTCAACGACTACGTCGCGCAAGCGGACGGTGGTGCGCCCGGCGCGCCGGTGCAGGCCGTCTGGGGCAACGTCGCGCAGTTGGAGCGCCCGGAGGTGGCGAGCGAGCTCGAGAACCACATCGTGCTGACTTTGGTGAACCTCGAGGAAGAGCGCACGCTCAAGAACGGCAGGTCGTTCGCGACCGTGGGCCCATCGGATATCGCGTATCGCAACCGTCCGGTTCATCTGAACCTCTTCGTGCTGTTCACGGCGAACTACCGGAACTACGGCACGGCGCTGCGCCGGCTTTCGCAGGTTCTGGCCTTCTTCCAGGGCAAGCAGAAGTTCACGTTGGCGAACTCGCCGGGCGCGCTGCCGCAGGTGCCCATCGCCGAGTTCTCGTTAACCATGGATCTGCTGTCGCCGACGTTCGAGGAGGTCAATCACCTCTGGGGGTTCCTCGGCGCCAAGCAGGTCGCTTCGGTCCTCTATCGCGGTCGCCTGGTCGCGATCTCCGACGACCGCGTGCTGGCCGGCGGCGGCCGCATCCGCGAGATCGACGTCCTGAGCCGGGATGCGACCCAATGATCCGCTACCGGACTTTGTTCGAGGTCGATATCGTCCACGATTACTTCGTGAATCGCGGCGAGGTCGTGATCGAAGCGCAGCCGGACGAGGATCGGGCCGCGTTGGCGGCCTTGTACTCCACCGCTGACGTCTTCGAAATCGAACCCGATGCGCCTACGCGCGCAGCTCTGGCAGGGCACAAGCTTTTGTTCCGCAGCACGCGCAGCGGTTTCATCGTCGTCGTCCAGGCCGATGCATCGACGCCTCCGCGCCCCATCATCGCTCCCGGCGATGGGTTCAGGCTGGCGTTTGTGCTGCGCCTGCGCGATGCGCGGTTCGCGAACTACACGGAACTCGGGCCGCCATCGAGCTTCTACCGGTTCGGCAACGACGCGCAGAATCGAGTGGCCGGCGTCAGCTATCTCTCGCGGCCGATCCCCGCATTCGATACGACCCGCCGATACCTCGTTGGAGAGGTGAGATCCCAGGCGGCGGGCTCGACGTTCGACCTCTTCCTGGCGCTGCGGGACACCGGGCCGGCCGCAACGCCGGTCGCGGCGGACTGGCGGCGTATCCCGGCCGACACGTTCAGCGCCGGCGAGACTTACCAATCCGGAGCGATCGTCCTCGCCGCAAACCGCGTCTACCGCGCGCTCGTGAACGCGCCGGGGACGAATCTGGCGAATGCGGCGGAGTGGCAGCCCCTGGAGCTGCTCGGCAACCAGTACGCCTCCGCCACGGACGCGATGGGCGTCGAGTTTGCGTTCGCGACGCTCGACATCGCTGCAGCCGCCTTGTCGAGCACCATCGTGCGCATTACCCGGGCCGGCGCAGCGGCTCCGGTTTCCGAGCAGCCGTTTGCGGCAGAGCAGGGCACGCTGAGCCGGGTGCAGGTCGATTTGCGCACGATGCCTTCCGGGACCTACCGACTGGAAGTCCTGGACGACACCCAGACCGCGGTTCCAGGCCAGTCCCGGTCGATCTTCGTCGCTGCCGACGCGCGCTCGACCGGCGCCTTCGGCGTGATCGAGATCCGGTCCGGCACCGCGGACTATGCGCTGCTCGACGGGGCCGGCGCGTTGCGCTCCCCGCGGTATGCGCTGCGCTTCCTCAATCGCGCGACCCGTTGGCGCTACATCTTTCCCGCGCCGCAGGCGGTCGGCGCGGGAGCGGACGTCGCCCATGAAGGCTTGGATCAGCGCGTGCTCGTGACGGCCGCCGCACGTCCGTTGTCGCGCTTCGGCCCGGGATCTCTCCTCCAGGCCAACGTCGTGGCGACCCCGGCCTCCGAAGAGATCCTGCTCCCAGCGCCCGACGTCGAGCGCATGCGGCGAGAAAACGCCGAATGGTTCTCCGAAACCCATCTGCCGAACCTGACCGTAGGACCGTAACCCATGGCTCTGAATCTGAGAACTCCAGGCGTGTACATCGTGGAGGAGTCGAAGTTTCCTCCGTCCGTGGTGCCGGTCGAAACCGCGATCCCCGCGTTCTTCGGCTACACGCGCAACGCCCAGTACAAGGGCAACAACCTCCTGAACCGTCCGGTGGCGGTGAATTCGCTGCTCGAGTTCCAGGAGATCTTCGGCCTGCCCCCGGTCATCGGAGGGTTTGCCATCTCGCTGGACGAGGAGGGCCGGGTGGCCGCGCCCGCCGCCGACCCGGGGCAGGGACCGAATGCGCGGTTTCGCCTGGGCTACGCGCTGAGGCACTTCTACGACAATGGCGGCGGCCGCTGTTACGTGGTGAGCGTAGGCACCTATGCCGCCAGCGCCGTGGTCAACGACATCGTGGACGCGCATGTGGCGGGGCTGGAGGCATTGGCGCGCGAAGACGAGCCCACGCTGATCGTCTTTCCCGACCTGAGCGGGATGCGGCCCGCGCCCGGCGCCAACCCCGCCGAGGTCGCCGCCAACCTCGCCGCCACGCGCGCCGCCTATCACTCGGTGCTGGTGCAGGCCCTGAACCAGTGCGCCACGCTGGGGGACCGCTTCCTGATCTGCGATCTGTGGGACGGCAACCAGCCGGGCAGCGAGGGCATCGCCGCCTTCCGCAACGGCATCGGCACGAGCAACCTGAAGTACGGCGCGGCTTACCACCCGCATATCCGGACCACCATGGCCTGGAACTGGGACGAGTCCAGCATCACGGTCACGCAGGTCGCGCGCCGGAACGACGATGGAACCGTGGACCGGCCCAGCCCGCACAACGGCATGACCCTGGCCGCGCTCAAGGGCGGCGCGCCCAATTCCAGCCCGTTGATCTACGGCAACGCGCGCAACGAGCTGGCTCGTTTCACGGTCACCTTGCCGCCCGCCGCCGCGATGGCTGGCATCTATGCCACCGTGGACCGTACGCGCGGCGTGTGGAAGTCGCCGGCCAACCAGAGCCTGGCGTCGGTGATCGATCTGAGCGTGCGCATCGATCAGGACCTCAACGACATCATGAACGTGGAGCCCAGCGGCAAGGCGATCAACGCTTTGCGCTTGTTCAGCGGCAAGGGCTTCCTGGTCTGGGGCGCGCGTACGCTGGCCGGCAACGACAACGAATGGCGCTACGTGTCCGTGCGGCGTTTCTTCAACATGGTCGAAGAGTCGACCCGCAAGGCCACAGAGCCGTTCGTGTTCGAGCCGAACGACGCGGGCACCTGGGCCAAGGTCAAGGCGATGATCGAGAACTTCCTGGTCATCCAGTGGCGCGAAGGCGCGCTGGCCGGCGCCAAACCGGGCGACGCGTTCTACGTGAACGTGGGCCTGGGCTCCACCATGACGGCGCAGGACATCCTCGAAGGGCGCATGAACGTCGAGATCGGCATGGCGGTGGTCAGGCCTGCCGAGTTCGTGGTGCTGCGTTTCTCGCACAAGATGCAGGAGGCCTGACCCATGCCGTACAAGACACCAGGTGTACACGTGGAGGAGATCTCCACGCTGGCGCCCTCCGTCGTGGCGGTGGAAACCGCCGTGCCGGTATTCATCGGCTACAGCGAGCGCGCGCAGAGCGCCGCGGGCGAGGATCTTCGCTTCGTACCCACGCGCATCCGCTCGTTGCTCGACTACCAGCAATCATACGGCGGCGAATACACGCCCGCCGCTTATCGGGTCGTGGTGGACACCGCCGCCGGCAACCTGGTTGGCGCGGTGTCGCCGCGCAACGCGGCCGACGTCGAGCGACGCTACTACCTGGCCACCGCCCTGCGGCATTTCTACGCCAACGGCGGAGGCCCGTGCTATGTCGTTTCCGTGGGGTCGTACGCGGATGCGCCGGCGCTCGGCAATACCACCACGCCCGCCGGCCTGCTCGGCGGGCTGTCGCGCGTAGAGGCCGTGGACGACCCGACGCTGCTCGTGTTCCCCGACGGCGTCTCGCTGAGCGCCGCTGAGATGGGATCGCTGCAGGTTGCGGCGTTGGCCCAGTGCGAGAAGCTGCAGGACCGCTTCGTCATCATGGACCTGGTGCAGGGCGACCAGCCGGTGTCCTTGGCGCTGGACCCGGTCGGCAACTTCCGCCAGAACGTGGGCACGTCGTCCCTGCGGTACGGAGCCGCCTACTACCCCTGGGTCCGGACCATCTACCGGCCGGACGTGGACTTCCGCCAACTCAACCTGGTCACCCCGGCGCTGGCGGCCATTCCCGCGGGGACCATCAACACGTTGACTGGCGACACGACGATCGACGGCCTCGTCACCGCGACGCGCTCGGCCGATACCGCCGCGACCACCGTCGTGGGCACGGTGAACGTCTCCGCCATGGCCGGACCGAACCCGCTCACGCTCACGCGCGCGAACTTCGGACAACTCAGCCAACACTATGCCAGGCTCCTCGATCTGCTGCGGCAGACGGACGCCGCCACTGCGGCCGCCACGGTGCGCCAGCGCTTCGCCAACCTGGTGCTCCTGGTCCGTGCCGTGGCGCTGGCGCTGCGCGCACTGCAGACTGCGGCGCCGTCGCTGCCTGCATCGGTCAATCTCGCCGTGACCGACCTGAGCAACGACTCCGAGCTCGCGGCCGGCATCTCGGCGCTGATCGCCTACGAAAAGAACGCGGACGTCATGGGATCGATCTCCGGTACGCGCGGGATCGCCGAGGTCGAGGGCGACTACGCCGCTCTGAACGGTTCGCCCTGGATCGCACCCAACGCCAATGCGGGCGCCATCGCCGCCAGTGCCGACGCGTTCGGTGGCGCCACCGTGCGGGCCACGGCGCTGAATGCGGCCTCGGCGCTGCGCGGGCTGTTCGAGCGGCCGGCCGCCGCGGTGCTTGCGATCTTCGCCAGCGTGGAGTTTCTGGCCGACGAGGCGCAGAACCGGCTGTTCGAGAGGCATCCCGTGTTCGCCAACATCCTCGAGCAGGTCAACGGCGTCATGACCCTGCAGCCGCCCTCGGGCGCGGTGGCCGGCGTCTACTCGGCCGTGGACCGCACGCGAGGCGTGTGGAAGGCGCCGGCGAACGTGTCGGTGGCCGACATCAGCGGCGTGGCGGTGAAGATCAACGACAAAGCGCAGGAGGATCTGAACGTCACCAGCACGGGCAAGAGCATCAATGCCATCCGCACCTTCACGGGCAAGGGCTCGTTGGTCTGGGGCGCCCGGACCCTGGCCGGCAACGACAACGAATGGCGCTACGTGCCCGTGCGCCGATTCTTCAACATGGCCGAGGAATCGATCAAGAAGGCCACCGAGGTCTTCGTGTTCGAGCCCAACGACCGCGGCACCTGGGTGCGGGTTCGCGCCATGGTCGAGAACTTCCTGACGGTGCAGTGGCGGCAGGGCGCGCTCGCCGGTTCGGTTCCGCAGAAGGCGTTCTTCGTGAAGATCGGATTGGGCGAGACCATGACGGCCCAGGACATCCTGGAGGGAAGGATGATCGTGGAGGTCGGCATGGCGGTCGTCCGGCCGGCCGAATTCATCGTGCTGCGCTTCGCGCACAAGATGCAGACCTCTTAACTTCTGCAGGGAGACGAGAACATGGCTGAGTATCCGTTGCCGAAATTCCACTTCGAGGTGGAGTGGGGTGGCACCCGCATCGGCTTCACCGAGGTCACCGGCTTGGAAGTGACCACGGAGAAGATCGAATACCGCGATGGCGCGAGCCCGGAGTATCACAAGATCCGCATGCCCGGCATGCAGACCTTCGGCGACCTCACGCTCAAGCGCGGCATCTTCGCGAACGACAACGAGTTCTACGCCTGGTGGGACTCGGTGTCGCTCAACACTATCGAGCGCCGCGACATCACCATCAGCCTGCTCAACGAGAACCACGACCCGGTCGTGATCTGGAAGGTGAAGAACGCGTGGCCGACGAAAGTGACATCCACCGATCTGAACTCCTCGGGCAACGAGAGCGCGATCGAGACGCTGGTGCTGGCCCATGAGGGCCTGACCATGGCGAACGGCTGATCCATGGACCTGAGCTACCCGCATCCGGGATTCCATTTCCTGGTGGTCTTCGAGCTGCTGCCGCAGTTCCCTTACGACACGCGCTGGCAAGAGGTGTCGGGCCTCAGCGTGAGCACGGAATTCGAGAGCTGGCCCGAAGGAGGCGAGAACCGCTACGCCCACCAGTTGCCCAAGAGCCTGCAGTTCGGCGAACTGACGCTCAAGCGCGGCAAGTTCATGGGGTCCGGGGTGCTGCACTGGGCGCGCAAGGCCATGGAGCAGTTCGAGTACAAGCCCGTCAACCTGATGATCTCGCTGCTCGACGAGGAGCATCTGCCCCTCTACAACTGGTATGTGACCGGAGCCGTTCCCAAGCGCCTGGAGATTGCGGGCATCAATGCCGGCAGCAACGAGATCCTGATCGAATCGCTGGCCCTGCAGTACCAGTATTTCAAGTACTACGACCCGGCGAGCGTGGCCCTGGATGCGGCTGCGGCGCTCTCGGG
>NZ_HG424563.1 GCF_000336385.2 Lysobacter antibioticus HS124
GCGGGGGCGGGGGCGGTGGGCCGGGAAACTGCGGTCTCCCCGCGGGCAAAGACGGCCAGGATCAGGGCGGAGCACCCGGCGCCCACGCGGATTCCGCGCCCGCCGACGGCGACCTGGTGCAGGTCTGTGTGCGCGAAGTCATGCGCATCCTCGAACGCAAGGGAGAACGCTGATGCTGTTCGAGAAAGGAAAGCTCGAGAAGCTCACGCTGCGCGCGTTCAAGCCGGCGGCCAGTCCGGAGGACAAACCCGTCCCGTCGGATAGTCCGGAAGACACGTACGTGGTCCAGGTCAATCCGGGCACGTACACGCTGAACAAGCTGATCAACTACTCGCGCCAGACGGGGCAGGGCGATACGGCGTCCGAGGCGCTCTACAACAACACGCCTCCGGCGAATCTTTCCTTCGAATTCCTGTTCGACGGCACCGGTGTCGTGCCCGAGCCCTCGGAGCTCGGCGACATTCCATTGGTGGGCGCCATCGCCTCAGCGCTGTCCGGACCGAAGAAGTTCGTGGTCATGGACGAGATCCAGAAGTTCGACCGCCTGGTACATGCGTTCGACGGCACCATCCACCGGCCGCGCGAGTTGCTGTTGGTCTGGGGCGCGCTGGTATTCCCCTGCGTGTTGACCTCGGTGAGCTACCGCTACACCTTGTTCAAGCCGGACGGCACGCCGCTGCGCGCCATTGCCGCTTGTTCGTTCTGCGAGCACGTCCCCAGGTCGCTGGCGGAGCGCAAGAAAAACGCCACTTCGCCGGATCTGACGCATCTGCGGGACGTGCGCGAGGGCGACACTCTTCCGGCCATGGCGTACGCCATCTACGGAAAGCCCGAGCTGTATCTCGAGGTCGCCCGCGTCAACAAGCTGGTGAATTTCCGCCGCCTGCGCCCGGCCAGCCGGGTCGCTTTCCCCCCGGTGGGGGTGAAGGCATGAGTGCGCTGCCCATCACTCGCCCCACCGACGTCATCACGCTGACCGTGCAGGTCGACGGCGCCGAGCTTCCGCGCACCGTGGCCTTGCAAGGCGTGGAGGTGGTCAATCAGGCGAACCGTGTGCCTTATGCCCGCCTGCGTATCGGCGACGGCGACGCGGCGCGCGGAGACTTCATGCGCAGTACCGGCGAGTTGTTCGTGCCGGGCAACAAGATCCAGATCGCGGCCGGATACCACGGCGAAACGGAAGCCATCTTCGGCGGCGTCATCCTGACCCAGCGGATCGTGTCCCGCGACGGCGCGTCCTGGCTGGAAGTGGAATGCCGCGACCCGGTGTTCGTCATGACGCTGGTGCGACGAAACCGCTATTTCGAGGAAATGAGCGACAGCGATGTGGCGAAGAAGCTGTTGGGCGAGTATCCCGGCTCCGGCGTGAGCGCGGGCGAAGTCGCGAGCAGCGACGTAAGCCATCCGCAGCTGCTGCAGTATCAGTCCAGCGACTGGGACTTCCTCGTGAGCCGCGTCGAGGCGGCGGGACAGCTGTGCTTCGCCGACGCAGGCAAGGTGGCCACGGTCAAGCCGACGCTGGACGACCCGCCGGCGGCAGCGCTTGATTATGGATTCACGGTGCTCGAACTCGATGCGGAGATCGACGCCCGCACCCAGTCCGGCGCCGTTCGCGCGGTGGCATGGGACCCGGCGGAGCAGACGCTGCTGGAAGCCAGCGCGAAGGACCCGGGCTGGAGCGGCAACGGCAACCTGGGCGCGTCGAAGTTGAGCGCCGCCGCCGGCCGCACCGAGGACGTGCTGTGGCACGGCGGCAGCCTGGCCAACGATCAGTTGCAGAAATGGGCCGACGGCGCGCTATTGCGGGCCCGGCTGGCCGCCGCTCGCGGCCGCGTTCGCTTCGTCGGCCTGACTGCCGTCAAGCCCGGGGCACTGCTGGAACTCTCGCGCCTGGGAGAACGCTTCAACGGCAAGGTCTATGTCACCGGGGTGCGTCACGAGTTCAGCTCCGGCAGATGGATCACCGATGCCGAGTTCGGATTGCCGCGCGAGCCGCATGCTGCGCGCGTGGCGATGGACCACCTGCCGGCCGCGGGACTCGCGGCCGCCGTGCATGGGCTGCAGATCGGGGTGGTCAGCGAACTGGCCGACGACCCCGGCAAGGAGCACCGGGTGCGGGTGAAGGTGCCGCTGGCCGGAATGGGCGAGCAGGGCGTTTGGGCGCGCGTGGCCACCCTGGATGCGGGCGACAAGCGCGGAACGTTCTTCCGGCCCGAGGTAGGCGACGAAGTCGTTCTGGGTTTCTTCCATGACGACCCCTCGCAGCCCGTGATCCTCGGCATGCTCCACAGCCGCAAGAAGGCGCCGCCGCTCGAAGCCACGGCGGACAACCATACAAAGGCCTACGTGTCGCGCAGCGGGCTCACGCTCGAGTTCGACGACGACAAGAAAGTCATGACGCTGAGGACTCCCGGCAAGAACCGTATCGTCCTCAGCGACGAGGACGGCGGCATCACGCTCGAGGACCAGCACGGCAACAAGCTGGTGCTGGGCGAGGAGGGCGTGGTCATCGAAAGCGCGAAGAAGGCCGTGGCGCTTACCGCCAAGACCAAGCTGGAGGCCAAGGCCAACAAGATCGCCCTGGAGTCCCAAACGACGCTGGAAGCCAAGGCGCAGGCCAAGGCCGAGGTTTCCAGCAGCGGAAACCTGACCCTCAAGGGGTCGATGGTGATGATCAACTGAGGAACGGATCGACTGCCATGCCGCCCGCTGCGCGCGCCAACGACATGCACGTCTGCCCCATGGTCACCGGTACGGTGCCGCACGTGGGCGGGCCGGCATTGCCCGGGGCGCCGACCGTGATGATCGGCGGCCAGCCCGCACTGCGGGTGGGCGACATGTTGACCTGCACCGGACCGCCGGACGTGGTGGTGGCCGGCAGCGGCAGCGTGATGATCGCGGGCATGCCGGCTGCGCGCCTGGGCGACAGCACCGCGCACGGCGGCAGTCTCGTCGTGGGCTGCTTCACTGTGATGATCGGAGGTTGAGGTGGCCGACAATCCTCAATTCCTCGGCAAGGGCTGGTCGTTTCCGGTGACGTTCGGCAACCAGGGGCGCAGCGTCGCCATGGCGGAGGCCGAGGACGACATCCGCCAGAGCCTCGACATCCTGCTGTCCACCGGACTGGGCGAACGCGTGATGCGCCCGGGCTTCGGCTGGAAACGCGACGCCCTGCTGTTCGAGCCGCTGTCGACGTCCTTCGCGTCGTACCTGGCGCAGGAGATCGAGAGCGCGATCTTGTTCTACGAATCGCGCATCGAACTCAACCGCGTGGACTTCGACCCCGCTGTCGACCAGGCCGGGCTCATTCTGATCCGCCTGGACTACACCATCCGCGCCACCAATACCCGCACCAACCTGGTCTATCCCTTCTACCTCGATCATGCGGAGGCGAAGGCCTGACCATGGACCTGTTCCGCCGCTATGGAAACCTGCTGCGGCCCGACGGCGCCAACCAGTTGCAGCGTTTGTTGCCCGGGCTGGAGGCGGACTACGTCGTGCCGGACGAGCGGTCGTTCTCCGACCTGCTCGCCTATGCGCATCGCGTGGCGGCGGAAGTTCGCTATTACGACCTGTCCGGCCAATCCACCGGCGATTGGCAGGCTCTGTTGGAGCCGCTGCTGGCGCCCGGCACCGACCGCATGCGCTCGGCCGGCGATCTTGAGCTGCTGCTGGCTTCGCGCTCGGACTGGCCACCGCACCTGGTGCTGTTTCTCGCGTTCCTCCGACTGTTCCAGCATCTCCAGGGCGACTTCAACGATCTGACGCGTCGCCACCTGCTGCACTACTACACCCGTCAGCTGGGCCTGTTGCTTCACGCACCCGAGCGCGACTGCGTACACGCCGTCTTCGAGCTGGCGCAGAACGCGGCCGCGACGCGCTTGCCCGCGGGCACTTTGCTCGACGGCGGCAAGGACGGTGCGGGCCGGCAACTGGCCTACGCCCTGCAGAACGAGATCGTGGTCAACGCCGCCGTCGTGGCGCAGGTGCGCCGCGTTGTGGTGGAGGAGGACATCCAGCACCATCGTCGCGTGTTCGTCGCCGACGGATTCTCCGCGCTCGAAGGGCCCGGGGGCTACACCTTCGGGCGGCAGCAGCTGGACCTCGATGTCTCGCAGCGCTTCATGCAGGAAGCGTCGCTGGGATTCGCCGTGGCCGCGCCCATCCTCAGGCTCGCCGAGGGCGAGCGTCGCATTACGCTGCGCGCGCATCTGCGCGTGGACGGCGCCGCCCCGATCAGCACGCAGGGGCTGACCGGTGCGGTCGCGGTGACCATGAGCGGCGCGGCAGGCTGGCTCACTCCGGATCGCGTGGAGGCCACGCTGGTGGCCGATTCCGGCTCCGGGCAGCCTGCGCTTGACCTGACGATCGACGTGGGCTCGGCGTCTCCTGCGATCGTGTCCTTCGATCCTGTCTTGCACGGCGCCGGCATGACCAGCGACCGGCCTGTGCTGCGTTGCCTGGTGAACGGCGCATCCGGGACCTTCGAGCTCTTCGACCGCTTCGCCGTCGAACGCATCGACCTGGCAGTGAGCGTGTCGGGGCTGCATGGCCTGGTGGTGCAAAGCGACGAAACCCCGCTGGATGCGGGCAAACCCATGCCCCTGTTCGGCAGCCAGCCGCGCATCGGCAGCGTGTTCTACGTGGGCAGCGAGGAGGCGTTCTCGAAGAGATTGGACTCGCTGACCTTCAACCTGGAGTGGAAGTCTCCGCCGCTCGACCTGTTCGATCACTATCGCGGCTACTTCGACACCGTCAACAACACCCTGTCGGACACCTTCGCCAACAATTTCCGCGTCAGCGTGGACCTGTTGCACGAGCGGGCGTTCCGCCGGCTGCTGGTGAACCAGACGCTGTTCGAGCCGGTCACCGCCGATGTCAACGCCATCACAGCCAATGCCAGTGCGTTCAACTTCGCGTTTCAGGGGCTGGACTACCGCGAACAGCCCGATCTGCAGGTGCCCGACACCTTCGCACCTCAGAGCCGCGCCGGTTTCGCGCGCCTGGTGCTGAGCGAACCGACGCGCGACGATTTTGCGGTGTTCTCCGGTGCGGTGCCTTTCGAGGCTTTCGGCCACCCGGTGTTCGCGCAACGGTATGCCCGCCAGGCCATCAAGCTGGCGACTTCTCCGCCGGGCACGAATGTTCCGCTGCCCAGCGATCCATACACGCCAGTATTGAGTTCGCTGACCCTGGACTACCACGCGACGGGCGATTTCGTGCCCAACGACGACCAGCCGGCAGCGTACTTCGTGGTCGGCCCGCACGGTGCCGTGCGCGCCCCGGACCCCGCACAGGCTCGCCTGGTGCCGCGCCTGAGCGCTCGCGCGGAGTTGCTGCTGGGCATCGACCGCTTGCAACCGCCCGGCACGCTGACCCTGTACTTCGAGATCGACGCCGGCACGGCCGAGTCTGCCGACGTGCTGGCCACCGGGGACACGCGATGGAGCTATCTCGGCGCCGGCGATCAGTGGCGCCCCTTGAGCGAGGGTTCCCTGCTCATCGACACCACACTGGGGTTCCAGAGTCCCGGCATCATCGCCATCGATGTGCCGGCCGCGGCCGTGCTCGAGCACCAGAGCCTGCCGTCCGGGCTGGCCTGGCTGCGCGCATCCATCGACAAGCCGCCCGGGGGCGCCGCGCGCACGCTCTCGATCCGTTCGCAGGCCGCTGCCGCCCGCTTCGAACCGGGCGCTGCGCCGCTGGAGGAATTCGCGACCCATCTGCGGCAAGGCTTGCCGGCCGCTTCGATCAAGGCGCTGGTTCAGCGCAATGCGGCGATCCGCGCCATAACCCAGCCGCGGCCTTCCTTCGACGGGCGAGGGCCGGAAAGCAACGAGGATTTCGTTCGCCGCGCCAGCGAGCGGCTGCGTCACCGCCGGCGCCCTGTCACGCCCTGGGATATCGAGCGCCTGGCGCTCGAGCGTTTCCCCGAAGTGTTCAAGGCCAAGTGCCTGCCGCACACCGATGCGGACGGCAGGGCTCGCGCAGGCCATGCGGCCCTGGTGGTGGTGCCCAACCTGCGCCGGGGCGGCGCCGCCAATCCGCTGGAGCCTCGCGCTGGCGAGGACCTGCTGGCACGCATCGCCGATTACTTCGACGGCCTCGGCACGCCGTTCCTGGACCTGCATGTGATCCGGCCGGTGTTCGAACGCGTTCGGGTCGAAGCCAAGGTCGTGTTCGGGCCCGGCTTCGACCCGGGCTACTACAGCGGCGTGTTGAACGAAGACCTGCGCCGCTTCCTGTCGCCCTGGGCGTACCAGGTGGGCGAGGACATCCCGTTCGGCGCGCGCATCTACCGTTCCGAGATCCTCGCATTCATCGAGGGACGCCATTACGTCGACCACCTCGTCGGCCTGCGCATCTACCACACGTACTCGGGAACCAAGGCCGAGGGCATCGGCTCGATGGTCATCGACGAGGACTTCATCGTCCATGCACGGCCGAAGCCTGGCTTGGGAGAGATGCGGGTCGACGACGATTTCATCGTCGGGCGCGCATTCGAGTCGGCCGGCACCACGCAGGCGCACGCGATCCTGGTCTCGCATCCGCAACACCTCATCACGGCCGTGGCGCCCGGCGAGGAGGTGTGCTCGGGCGTGACGGCGCTCGGCATCGGCTACATGACCGTCCGCCTCGATTTCGAAGTCGGCTTGGAAGTGTCGTGAAATCTCCAGATCAACATGAGCGGGTGGGTGACCTATGAGCAACCAGACAAGGGACTTCCTGAAGAACTCCTACTTCAAGAACGGCGATCGGCCGGACCAGGGGGCGTTCGGCGACCTCATCGACAGCTGTTTGAACAAGGCGACCGACGGCCTCGACCTCGACGCCGACGGCACGCTGATGCTCTCGCGCGGCCTGCGCCTGGGCGACAGCGCCGTGCCCAATATCGCCGGCGGGCTGCGCTTCAACGGCGGCCAGCTGCAAGTCAACAATGGCGCCGGCTGGAGCAACGTCGGCGGCGGGGAAGGCGGCGGGTTCGCGGCCGTGGGCGCGGCCGGCGCGATCTCCTACAGCGCCGGCCGTGTCGGCATCAACACCGGCGCGGCGGAACCGGCGGCGAGGCTGGAAGTGGTGCTGGGCCCGAACACCGGGCCGGCCGAGCAGGTGCGCTTCGGCAACGCCATGGTCGGCAGCGGCGGCGCCGCCTTCAGTTCCTTCGCGCTGTTCGGACATCAGGCGCTGGGCGCGAATGTCGGCGCGGTGAATTCCAGCTATGCGTTGAGACAGTCGAATACCGGGGCGGTAAATCTCAACGCAGCGACCGGGCAGGTACTGAGCCTGCGCCAGGGCGGCAACTCCGTGCGCCTGGGCATCACGACCAACGGCAACGTCGTGGTCGGCTCCGAGTCCGAGCTGGCGGGGTCGGGCGCCGCCGTGTTCCAGGTGGCCGGCGGTGCGTTCAAGAACGACGGCAACGGCGCTTGGGCCTTCACCTCCGACGCCCGGGTGAAGGACGATGTCCGTGATCTGGACGCAGGCCTGGCTGAGCTTCGCCGCGTGCGTCCGATCCGCTATCGGTACAACGGCCTGGCCGGCACGCGCGCCGGCCAGCAGGGAGTGGGCGTCCTGGGTCAGGAGATCGAGGAGATCCTGCCCGAGACCGTGGAGAGACTGCCCACAGACTCGAACGCCGACGGCATGGAGGACCTGCGGGTGTTCAATCCTTCGGCGCTCACCTTCGTGCTCATCAACGCGGTCAAGCAACTCGCCGACAAGGTCGATGCGCTGGAGCACGCCCTGGCTCAGGCTAGATCGCAGGCTGCGCGATGAGCCAGACGCTGCACATTTCGGCTGCGCCGCCGGACCGGATCAGTCTGGACTACGCCAGGCTGCGCGAAGGCGGGATGCAATCGATCCGGGCCTTGGCCAAGGACAGTTGGACGGACCACAACGTCCACGACCCGGGCATCACGCTGCTCGAGGCGGCCAGCTACGCCATAACCGAGTTGGGGCTGAAGCTGCAACTCGACATCGCCGACCTGCTGCGCAGCGGCCAGGCGCACGCCGAAGCGGAGTACGAACCGGCGCACCGTGTGCTGCCGGTGGGTCCGGTCAATGCGCGGGATTTGCGCGCCCTCCTGCTCGACCACCCGCTGGTGAGCGACGCCCAGATCTTCCATCCCGGACAGAACGAGGTCGCCTTCTACGAAGTCGATGCCGATCCCCCTCTCACGTTCGTGCCGCCGCCCGTCGCGCCGGTGCGTTCGCGCACCGCCGGGCTCTACGACGTACTGGTAGAACTGTCCCAACGCGACCTCAACAGCAATACCTATCCGTTTCCGGTGCTGGCGGCCGGCGACACCTGGGATATCGAAGTCGCGCTGCCCTGCTGGGACGACATCGAGGCCGCGCCCTTCCATCGGCCCGTGACGCTCGATGCCGTCGTCATGCTCCCCGATGCCGGAGTTTTCTGGCGCGCGCTGCCGGAACCCCAAAGCTATTTCGGACGCATCCGGGTGGATTACACGGACCTCTCCGGGACGCCCGGCAGCATGCAGGCCTGGGTGCTTCTGCGCGTGGTGGAGAAGATCGCGCAGCCCGGCCTGGTGGTGCCGGCCATTCTGGTCGCGGCACGGGCGGCGATCGAAACGAACCTGCCCGGGGCGCCGCTGTCGCGCTTCGCCATTCGCGTGCGCGAGGCGGCCGCCGCCGTCGCGCAGCTGGCCGATTATGTCGCCGGCTGGCGAAATCTGGGCGAACAGGCCGTGCGCATCGGGCTGGCGCGCGTGCAGGAAATCGCCTTGAACGCCCGTCTCGAGGTCACCGGCGGCATCGACGTCGAAGCGCTGTTGGCGCGCATCTTCCTGGACATCGACGCAATGCTGTCGCCGTACGTGCGTTTCCAGTCGCTGGCGGAGCGTCGCGTCGCCGAACCCGACCCCGACTCGATCTACGACGGGCCGCTGTTGCGCCGGGGCTTCCTCGATCGCGCCACTAGCGGCCGGGCGATACCCGATGTGATCTACACCTCCGACATCTTGCGGCGGATCATGCAACGCCGCGGCGGTGGCGGCGACGACGTGGTCACTCAGGAGGACGTGGCGGCGCGCGACATCGTCGCCGTCACCGACCTGACCCTGGCCAACTTCATCAACAACCGGCCCATTACCTCGGGCGCCGAGGACTGCCTGCACCTGGTGCAGATCGCACGCTACCGTCCGCGCCTGAGCCTGGCCAAGTCGCGCATCACCGTCGTGCGCAACGATGTGGAGGTGGCCTACGACACGGCGCGCGTGCTCAGCCTCTTCCAGGCCATGCAGACACAGGCTTTGGATGAAGCCTTTACGGACGCTCCGTCGCCCGTCTGGCCGGTGGTATCCGGCGACGTCCTGCCGGTGGACGAATACACCCCCTTGCAAATGGATCTTCCGGCGTTGTTCGGCACCGGCGATGCGGCGCTGCCGGACAGCGCCAGCGCCGAGCGGCACGCCGCCGTGCGTCAGCTCCAGGGCTATCTGCTCCTGTTCGAGCAGTTCCTGGGCGACATGACCGCGCAGTTGGGCCACATCAACCGCTTCTATTCCGGGAACGGCGAGGCCGGGACGACTTACGTCACACGCCCGCCGTTCGACCTGCCTGGCGCGCCGCGGTTGCTGCGGCAGTTCCCCGCCGGCGGCAACTGGGCCGCCTTCATCGCCGACCCGGACAACCCGGTGGCCGGAGCTCTGCGCCAGGCCGCGGAGACCCGCGAGCGTCTGCTCGATCGGCGCAATCGCATCCTGGACCATAGGCTGGCGCGCCAGGGCGAGGACGCCGCGGCACTGGCGCAGGAGGTGCATCGCTGGGCCCGCGCCGAACTGGACGTACGCGCCTTGCCGCCGGCGCAGCAGGAGCAACGGGTCGCAGACCGGCGCGAAGCCGCCGATGCCCGTCTGCTGCGCTTGAAATCCGCGCTGCTGCGCGAAACGCCGGAACTCAGTGCGATGCGCCTGCAGGCGCTCAGCAACCCCGTCCAGCGCGACGAAGGGATGCTTGCCGTCCTGGCCGAAGGCGTCGGTTTCCGCTGGATGCTGAGCCCGGACGGCCAGCCGCGGTTGCGCGGCGCGGCTCCCGAGGCCACGGACATCATGGCCGCGATCTCGGGCGAGCGCGCCCTGGCCTTCGCCGCGCGAACCAGCAACTACATCGGCTTCGACAGCGGTAGCGGCGTTTTCCGCCTGCGGCTCACCGACGGCGCAGGCGGCGCGGCTCAGGCGATCGCGGAGAGTGTCCAGACCTTCGTCTCGCTGGTCGCAGCGAACGCCGCCGCCCCGGCGCTGGCGGCGCTGTTCGCCGCCGCGCGCATCGAGCCCTCCCTGTCGCCGCTCGAGCGCAAGCTGGCCCACCACAGCGGGATACGAAACGCGCGCCGACGTCGCGCGCTTCGCCCCATCGGCGACTTCTTCGAGATCTTCGACGAACCCGCGCCCCCGGGGTTCGTCGGCCGTCGTTGGCGGCTTCGCGAAACCATGCCCGCTGGCGCGGTGCTGCTGGCCAGCGACGTGCGCTACGACGACACCACGGCGGCCGGCGCCGTGGCGCTGGCGGAGCAATCCATCGGCCGCGTGCTGCGTTACGGGATGGACGAATGGAACTATCGCGCGGTCCCCGCGGGCGGCAATACGTTCGCGATCCAGTTGCGCGACCCGACGGGCATATTGCTGGCGGTGGGGCAGGGAACCTTCGCCAGCGCCGCTCTCGCCCGGGCGGGCATCGAGGCCGCGGTCGCGATGCTCTATCGCGAGTACGGCGCCGAGACGATGTATCTGCTGGAGCACCTGCTGTTGCGGCCGCTCGCGAACACGGATGCGCTCCTGTCGCTGCCGGAAGGCGAGGGACGCGAGCGCGATCCCTACAGCCACCGCTTGTCGCTGGTCTTGCCCTCGGGCTATGCACGCGACTTCGCGCTCGCGCCCGCCGATGCCGTGCGCACCCCCGTGACGCCGGACCGCTTCCGCAGTTCGGAATTCCGGCGGCACGTAGAGGGAATGATCCAGCGCTGCTGTCCTGCCCATCTGTTGATCAAGGTGTTTTGGGTGGACCGCGAATCCCCGGCGAGCGCATCGCCGGCAAGCTTCGACACGTTCGAGACCCGGTATCTCGCCTGGTTGGACACGGTGCTGGTCCCGGGCGCACCCGCCGCAGCGGTATCCGCCGCGCGCAATGCCCTGGTGGAGGCGCTCAATGCGATCGCCAATGACGCCTAACCGCCACCGCATCCAGCGTCAGGTCATGGAGCTCACGGTCGGCGATGCCAGAGCAGCGCCGGGCATCCAGGAGCAACTGGCCCGCGCCTGCCGCGAGCCGCTGCTCAAGGGGATGGAGCAGGTGTTCGATGCGGTGGCCTCGGCGCACGAACTGCTGCGGCTGGACCGCGTGGAGATCGACGTGGGCCGGATCGAGGGCGCGGACTGGGCGCCGGAGTTCGAGCGGCGCCTGCTGGCCGAATTGGGGAGGCAACTGGAAGGCCGCGCCGCGGAAGCGCAGCGCCAACGCAGCGCGCAGGCAAGCGAGGAAGGCGGCGGGGAATTCGAAGCCTTCATGTTCTTCCTGCGACACGGAAGACTGCCTTGGTGGAGACGGGCGCCGGACGCGGATTGGCCGCCCCTCTTCGAAGCAGCCGATGCGCGACGCATCGAGGCGGTGCGTTCGCTGTTCGAGGAGGAACCGCGCATCCTGCCACGCCTGATCGATGCCTTGGACGATCCCCGCCTCGAGACGCTGGTCGCCGGCGTCGGGGCGGCACGCGATTGCACCGCGGCGCTGCGCGAACTGCTCCCCGCGGACTCTCCGGCGGCGTATCAGCGCTGGCGTCAAGCGTTCTGGAGCGCAGTGCTCGGATGGTCTCTGGCGCGAGGCGACGCCGTCTCCGGCGCGGCCCTGGTCCAGTCGTTGTTGGCCGATCGCTGCAGACTGGCGATGGAGCAATCGCGGCATCGGAGCGATGTCATGAGCGCATCCACGGGCGAGGCAAGCCCCCCCGTCATCAGGCCGGTAACGACTTCCGCCTTGCCTGCGCCCTGGCGCGAGTGGTGCGAAGCCGCGCTCCAGGACATGGGGCAGGGCGCATCGATCGCCCCCGCAGCGAGCAGGCCTGTGCCGGCGGCCCCCGGCCCGGGCGCTCCGCGGCGCGAGGCGCCGGGACGAAAAGTCGAACCCGCGATGGGGGAAGCGGTCTATCTGCCTTGCGTCGGCATCCTGCTGTTGCACCCCTTCCTCGCGGCGCTGTTCGACGACCGCGGCTTGCTGGAACGTGGTTGCTTCGTCGACGAGGGAGCGAGGCAGCGTGGTGCGCAACTGCTGGGTCACCTCGCGACCGGGCTTGCC
Organism: Lysobacter antibioticus HS124; assembly: GCF_000336385.2. GTDB lineage: Bacteria > Pseudomonadota > Gammaproteobacteria > Xanthomonadales > Xanthomonadaceae > Lysobacter > Lysobacter firmicutimachus. The sequence continues at coordinate 12,313 of NZ_HG424563.1, forward strand.
CGGACGCCGGAGTACGAACTGGGCTTCGCCAAGCTGCTCACCGGCATCGCGCTGGACTCGCCACTGGAAAGCCTCTGGCTCGAAGAACAGGACATCGCCGCCTGTGCCGAGCTGCTCGACGCCGTACTCGGCCATTGGACGGCGTTGCGCAGCAGTTCGGCGGCATGGCTGCGCAGCCAGTTCTTCCTGCGCGAGGGCAAGCTGGAGGCGGTGGAGGGCGGCTACCGCGTGACAGTGGAACGTCGCGCACAGGATGTGCTGCTCGCGCGACTGCCCTGGGGCTTCGGGGTGATCTCGCTGCCGTGGCTCAACGACAGGATTTTCGTGCAGTGGCTGGATTAGGCGACGGTGTTCTGAGACGAGGCGCGCGATTTAAATCCAGTGCGAAAACGTCAGCGTCCGATACGGAGTGACCCATGAAACCAGCCAACGTAATTCGACGCCCAAGGAGGAGTGACTCATGAAATCAGCCAGAGCGATGAAACGCAGCCGGGAGCTCGGCATTCCGGCGATCCTGATGATGGTCGGTGCCTGCGGCATCCCGTCCGTCGCCTGGGCGGATCCTCAGGACCTGCCCATCCCGTGCGCAGACTTCCAGTACTCGTACGCGGCCAAGCCGGGCGAGGCGATCACGGCCACGGACATAGAGACCAACAAGGATGCCTATTGGGTGTTCGAGAACGGGGGAGGGAACCTGAGTTGCTCGGGGACTGGCCCGTTCACCTGCGCCGGGCTGACAGTGACCGTGCCCGCGCCGGATGTCGTGCATTCGCCCGCGGCCCCTGACGGCAAGACCACGGTCGCCGGCACGGCCGCGGCGCTGGGCGAGCAGGATCAGTTCAGTCTGACGGCTTCCGATGCGTCCGACCCCGCCAAGAAGTGCAAGGGCACCTATCTGTTCCACGTTACGGCCGAAGGCGGCGGCTGGGGCGACCCCCATCTGACCACCGTCGACGGCGTCCACTACGACTTCCAGAGCGCCGGCGAATTCACCGCGCTGCGCGACGACAAGCTGGAAATCCAGACGCGTCAGACCGCCGTGCCCACGGCCACCATCCCGATCACCAACGCCTACACGGGCATCACGCATTGCGTCGCGGTGTACACCGCGGTGGCGGCCCGCGTCGGCAGCAGCCGCGTCACCTTGCAACCCAATCCGAACGTAGAGGAAACGCGCAAGGGCATGGAGCTGCGAGTGAATGGCAAATTGGTCCAGCTGACCGATGCCGGCATCGTACTCAACGCCAGCAGTGCAACGTCGGGGGCCGCGATCGGAGGCATCGACGGCCACATCCGCAAGGCCGCCGATGGCGCGATCGAGATCATCGACGCCCGCGGTACGCAACTGGTGGTCACCCCGCGGTTCTGGGACGGGCCGAAGGTCTGGTATCTGAACGTCAACGTGTACCAGACCTCGGCGACCCAGGGCACGATGGGCGTGGTCCCCGAAGGCAGTTGGATTCCGGCGTTGCCCGACGGTACGTCGCTCGGCTCGATGCCCGAGTCCATCGATCAGCGCTACCAGGACCTGTACGAGAAGTTCGCCGATGCGTGGCGGGTCACCGATGCAAGCAGCCTGTTCGACTACGCGTCGGGCAGCAATACGGCGACGTTCACCCTGGACGAGTGGCCGCGCAACTCGCCGCAGTCCTGCGACCTGGCCGGCCAGACCTCGGTGCAGCCGGCGACCGAGGCGGTGGCGCAGGCCGCGTGCGCGGCGGTCACCGATCCGGTGCGCAAGGCGGATTGCGTGTTCGACGTGATGGTCACCGGCCATGAGGGCTTCGGCAAGAGCTACGAGACCATGCAGAGATTCCAGCCCCTCGGCACGGGCACGTGGTACAGCCCCGCGCCGCCCAAGGTCGACGGCGGTCAGCCCGGCAACAACCCGGGCGGTCTGGGCGCCGTGTTCAAGAAATGGTGGTGGCTGATCCTGCTGCTGTTGCTGATCGTCTTCCTGCTGATGAGGAAGAAGAGTTCGCCGTAACCCGGCAAGCCGGGCGGGCTTCGTCCCGCCCGGCGGGAGGCCGCCATGGGCAGACTCAGGCGCAGACAAGCGGAAGGCACGCAGACCCGCGATGCGGCGTTCTTCAAGCCGCAGAGCGGGCCCGCGGCCGGCGATCCGTTCTTCAAGCCCGCGGCCGCCGGCGATGCGCCCGTGCTGCAAAAGGAGGACGCCCCCGGCGCAGCCCAGGAGGAAGAGAAGAAAGACCCGATCACCGAGGGGTTGAAGACCGCCGCCGAGAAACTCGGGGAGAACGAATCGTTCAAGAAGTGGTACGAGCCGCGCCTCACCCGCCTGAAGTACACGCTATGGGACAGGGCGAGCCCGGCCGAGAAGGCTGCGATGTTGAGTTTCGCCGGTGTGAACCTGGGCATGGCGGGGCTGGCGTTTGCATCGAACCCGCAACTGCGCGAAACCCTGTCGGGCGTGAACATCGGCAAGTTGCTGGGGCTGATTCCGTACTCGCCCATCGATGGCTTCAGCTACAAACTTCCCGCGGCCGGGAAGCATGAAACCGAGTTCTCCGCGGACTTCACCCTCGGCCCCTATCTGGACCTGTGGAAGAAACGCCCGGCGTACATTCCGTCGGGCGCGACATTCGGCCTGGAGTCCGGCTACGACCCCACAGGCAGGGGATTCAACTTGACCGGCGGAAAGTTCGGCCTCGATTTCCTGGACGGCGCGCTGAAGGCCGAAGGCAAGACGTTCAAATCGTTGAGCCCGTACCCGATGCTGATGCCCGGCATGGCGCCGGGCTACGAGCCGACCTGGCTCATGAACCAGACCCCGGGCATGCCGGACCTCCAACGACCGGGATTCCAGTTCATGTTGAACATGGACATATTGAAGCTGTTTCCGGGCTTGAAGAAGAGATTCTGAGCCGTGCGAACAAAGACCGCCGCCAAGGAAGCTTCGGGTCATGCGAGCAAGTCGTTTTTCAGCCCGCACAGGGCGAGCGCGGCATCGTTCTTCGCGCCGATGATCCAGGCGAAATGCGCGTCTTGCGAAGCCGAGGAAACGGCGAAACTCAAGGAGGAAGGGCCTCCGGATTTGCAGGCGAAGTGCGACGCTTGCGATCACGAGCCTCCGAAGCTGCAGCGCCGCGACGCGCCCGTACAGGCCAAGCTTTCGCTGGGCACCCCGGGCGACCGCTTCGAGCAGGAGGCGGATCAGATGGCCGACACCGTAATGCGGATGCCGGATCCTGCGGCCCCGATGCAGGTTTCCTCGACCGCTGGCGCCGGCGTTCAGCGCGACTCGGCGGAGAGCTGCTCGGCCAAGGACGAGCCGCCCGAACCCGGAGAGATAAACGAAGAGACCGAGGACATCGACCTCGTCAACCCGAAAGAAACGCCCGTAAGCCCGAAGCGTGAGGGGGGCGATTCAGCCGCTCCGGCCGATCTCGAATCGCGTATCGATGCCGCCAAGGGAAGCGGCACAGCGCTTCCCCCGGACACGCGCGACTTCATGGAATCCAGATTCGGCCACGACTTTTCTCAAGTGAAGATCCACACCGGCGCGGCTTCGGCCGCCATGAACCGCGATATCCACAGTCATGCGTTCACCAGCGGCACCGACATTCACTTCGCGCCAGGGCAGTACCGTCCCGACACGGACTCCGGCAAGCACCTGCTTGCCCATGAGCTCACGCATGTCGTGCAGCAGACAGGTTCGCGCGGTGGAGACGGCGCCATCCAGCAGATGGCGAGCCGACGACAAATATCGCGCGCGGGCAGCAATTACGAGACGAAGTGGTACCAGAACACCTCCTACGTTTCGGGCAAAGCCACCCACGGAATCATCGAGAGGCTATTGCGCGAGTCGGACGCCGCGCTGGTTACCGAGGCGGCGATCCCGGGCGCGGATCGCTTCGCCCCCGGCATGAACAAGGTCGGCGTGGCGGACCTGTACATGTCCACGCCGGCAAAGACGGTCTCGGGAGTCAAGGCGTACAAGGAAGCCGAAACCGAACACGAAATCGTGTCGATGGACAAGCCATCGTCGAAGTTCCTGGGCACCCAGCCCGCAGTGGCGTCCGCGCCCACGCGGCCAGATCGCAAGAAGGGCGTTCGCGGCTGGAAGGGCGACTTCCCGTCGCACATCTGGCTGGGCGAACTCAAACCGTGGAACGCCGGAAAGTTGGCGGCAGGCGTGGCCCAGCTGGACAGCTACGCGCTGGGATACAACGCCTTCGTTAAGCGGGTGAATCAGCTCAGCGGCGGCAAGACGCGCGGCAGCATCTCCTTCGATCGTCTCAAGCTCAAACTGCCCGGCTTCCTGGACTTCGACAATTGGGACGCACAGCACAAGATCGGCTCGCCGAAAACCGAGTACGGCGACCGGCGATTGTGGGTCGCCTACGTCGGCGGCGGCGTCTATCTGTACAAGGATCTCGCGAAGGGGCTGGACACTCCCCCCGACGAATACTTCACCAAGCACCTCGCGGAGATGCGGGAACTCAAGAAGTCGATGACGGACTCGCATCCCCATCCGGGGAAGATGGCCAGCCCCAAGACGATCGCGGCTCCCGCTCCGGTCGTCTCGCGTGCGCCATCGGGTGCCGCCACGCGGCATATCCAGCGCCACACCAAGGACCGGCCCGATAGCTACTGGAAAGAGCGCGGGGCGGCCTGGGAGAAGAAGCGCGGCGCCTGGGGCGGCGACTTCCGGAAGTTCTTGGATTCCAAGCTCTCCGGCCATCGCGACAAGGTCAAGTTCGAAAAGCGCATAGGCAAGGCGGGCGGCAAGCTTTCCGGCACGGGCGAAAAGGAGGTCAGGGAATACAAGCAACTGATGTTCTGGAGCGGTCGCGCGGGGAAGTACCTCGGAAAAGTGCGATTCATGCTGGGCAGTGCGTGGGACAAGGTGATCGGCGTCTTCGAGCGCAAGAAGAAGCCCATGGAAGACGTGCGCACCAAGGTCCAGGGAGTCAAGGCGGGCGGCATGACCAAGATCGGTTGGGCCAGCAAGCTGCTGACTGTTGTCGTGAGCGCGTGCAAAGTAGCATTCACAGCGTTCATCACGGAGAGCTTCAACTTCTTCGCGGATTGCTTCCACAGCGCAATGGACAAGCTTGTCGAGAGGTTCAATGAAGAACTCAACGAAAGCTTCGGCGACGAGATCTGCCGCGCCCGCAAGTCGTTCGAGGAGAGCAAGGAGAAGCTCGAGACCGAATGGGGCGATGTGATCAGGCAGCTCGAAGCGCTCGTCACCGCCGTCCAGGACGCCAAGCGCTGGATGGATATCGCGACCACAGCGGTCGACCTCATCCGCATCGGCGTTCAGATAGTTTCCTGCGTCTCTCCGCCGGCGCTGGGCTGCCTGTGGGGCCTCGTTGCCCAACTGGGCATCGGCGCCATGGTGAGCATCGTCATCGGCACGGATTGGTTCAATCGGGAAATCGTTACGCCGAATGTCCGCGAGCTGCTACGCACCCACATCGCTCCCACCTACCAGAAGCTCATCAATAACGTGCTGGGCCCCAATCTGTCCAAATATCACTGCCACATCGCCGACGACGCGATTCCCGCCATGAAGTTCGAGGCCAAGGGCGGAATCGCCGACAATTCGGATGCGATGCGCGCCCATCGCGACCAGTGGGAGAAGGAATTCGAGCCGCAGATCCTGAAGGACCTTCAGACCGTATTCGGAAAACCGGGCGGCAAAGCGGTCACCAAGGAGGAAATGCTGGACTTGCTCAAGCGCATCAAGGATAGCGGGCTCTCGATGCAAGAGTTCAAGGACCGGCAGACAGCGAGGGCGCTGCTCGAACAGGCGCGCGAAAGCAAGACGGGAAAGCTCAATCTCGAGGACGCCAAGCGGGAGGCCGTCAAGAAGGACCCTCCCTCTCCGAAGCCAGAAGTCGAGAGAAAGATCGACTACCCGCATGCTCGCGAGCAGAACGTCGTCTACAAGAAGATTCGCGGGTGGGAGCCGACATTGTTCATCGCGAAACCCGGCATCAAGGCGGATTCGGATGAATTCGCGAACGCAATCTATGACATGCAGGGAAAACTGGGCATGAAGCAGGACGGCATCGCCGGTGATGCCACCCTGCTGGCGTTCTACGACAAGAATGGAAAGAAGAAGGATTTCTTCTATAAAGAAACCGTCGCAGCCCTGGAGAAACAGAAGGCCGACCGGGAAAAGGCGGCCAAGGAAAGAGCAGCGAAGGAAAAGGCTGCACAGGACAAGGTCGACGCGGACAAGCAGTACGCCCAAGCCACCAAGGGGCTGGACCCGTCGGTCAAGGTCGTGAAAGCGCACGAAGTCGTTCCCGCCAACAAGGACTGGATCGTCCCCAAGGGCATCGGCGTCCAGATCGTCAACTTCTGGTCGTACATCGAGTGGTCGAAGAACCCGCTCAACTTCGACGTTCCGAAGCCGCCTGCCTTCGTCGATCTGGATATCGTGGTCGACGGCAAGCACGTGTACCGGGTATTGAATGTCGCAGTGAATAGACTCTATGTAACGAAAGGATTTGGCGTTGGACTTTGCCGTTGGAACGCCAACCTGGAACTGCTCGACGGCATCCGCCTCGACACGAGCAATGGCGTTGTGCAGCTGTACCATACGCTGTGGTGCCTTAGCGATGACTACAGTGTTCCGTGACCAATCAACGATAAGCGCAGGGAGCTGAGCCGGGCACCGACGGATTAGCTGCCTTCCGGGAATATCACACGTCTCTGCCCACCATCACGCCGGACGCCGACATGCAAGCCATGGCGCAGAAGGAGACTCAATGAACGCTGGAGCCGGCACCTTAGCAAGACACATCGAGCCCTTGCGGATTCCGACAAAGGCGCGCGACACAGAGGGGCGCGCCTATCTTCACCGGGCGTTCGAACAATTCGAGGCGTTGCTCGAGCGTCATCTGCGCGCGCACCTTCAGCGAGACATCGACTGCGTCCTGATGCCGACCGTGATCGACCCGCCCGATCCCGATGATGATGCGCCCTATGCCCGCCTGGTGAGGGAGCAGCGCCTCGATAGCGAGTCGCAGGCCCTGCTGTTGCTTGCACTCGCCCCATTGGTCAGGTCGGACTTTCTCGATCGCCTGGTCCAGAATCTCGCACCCGGCGCGGGGGATTACCCGCTCCTCGGCGGCATCCGCGGCAAACAACACCGCGGTTTTTTGCCAACGGGCGACACGGCGTTATTCGTCATGGCGGGCGACGACCTGGGCGAGCGACTACGCTGGCAGAAGTTACTGGGTGGCGATCACCCGCTGATACAGAGGCGCATCGTCTATCTCGAAGAGTCGGTCGACGGCGATCCGCCGATGAGTGGCCGTTTGTTGGTCGATGAGGAAACCGCGGATCGCATCATCAACGGCAAGCCGCGCCCGCCGCGATCTTCATCCAAGTTTCCCGCGCAGAAGCTGTCCACGGACATGGAGTGGGACGATCTGGTTCTCCAGCCGCGTACGCTCGCCGAAATCCGCGACCTCGAGACCTGGGTGCGTCACGGGCAGGTGCTGCTCGACGACTGGCAGATGCGCCGCAAGTTGCGCCCGGGCTGCCGCGCACTGTTCCACGGCCCGCCAGGCACGGGCAAGACGGTCACGGCGATGCTGTTGGGAAAAGTCACGGGACGCGAGGTTTATCGCGTCGATCTTTCCATGGTGGTGTCCAAGTACATCGGCGAAACCGAGAAGAACCTGGCCGGACTGTTCGACCGAGCGGAGCGCAAGGATTGGATCCTGTTCTTCGACGAAGCCGATGCGCTGTTCGGAAAGCGCACGCAGGTTCGCGATGCACATGATCGCTACGCCAACCAGGAAGTCTCGTTCCTGCTGCAGCGGATCGAGACCTTCGAAGGCCTGGCCATTCTCGCCTCGAATCTCGCGGGGAATGTCGACGAAGCCTTCGCGCGCCGCTTCGAACACATCGTCAACTTTCCGATGCCGCGCCAAGGCGAGCGCCTGCTCATCTGGCAGAAAGGGCTGCCGCCCGCCGCCTCGCTGGAGCCCGGCATTGACCTTGCGCGCATCGCCACTCGTTATGAGCTGAGCGGCGGAATGATCATGAACGTCATTCGCTACGTTTCGATGCAGGCCATTTCCCGTGATGAGCGCGTGCTGCGCCTGCAGGATTTCCTTGACGGCATTCGCCGCGAATACGCAAAAGAGAACAAACTCGAATGAAAGTTTCTTTTGGCGCCGTAGCCCGAAGCATCGCCAAGATGGCCCGCCACCTCACCCGGGGCGTAGGGCAGGGGACCGCATTCGGCGATATAACCGGTGTCCACGATTAAACCGGTCGGTAATTCCAGTCAAACGCATCACCCGCGCCTGCTCCGGCATTGCGTGGAACGCCAAGCGGACCACTCGCGCCAGGTCAAACCAGGCGCGCTACCACTCCCGCTGACCCGCTTTTCCCGGCTATTCTTTCCGTACAGGGAGGAACCGTCATGAAGACATGGATTTGCTATGCCGTACTGCTGTTGTCGCCCGCTGCGTCCGCACAGATGGTGTACAAATGCATAGGCAAGGGCGGGGCGGTCTCGTACCAAAGCGACCCCTGCGCGGGTACCAAAACTGCCAAGTCCTGGACGGCCACACCCGAAGCGCCTCCTACGAACGAAGAGCTTTGGCGGCGACATCGAGCCCAAAAGAAGGCCGATGCTGACTCGCGCTATTTGTCTCGGATCGCCGGCCGATCTCGGTCGGGGGCAGCCGCCGGGGCAGCCGTCACCACAGGTTCGTTTGGCACTAGCCAATGCGAAAACATGAAACGCATGCGCGATGCCAACGTTACCAATGACACCGGTTATGACGGTCGCCGGGCTTGGGCCGATCAGGTTTACGACGCCTGCAAATGAAAAAGGCCCCTGACAGGGCCTCGTTCATTTCTGGCGATCGCCAGTGTCTCAGCCGGCAGTGACGCCGCCGACCCGGAAGTCGGCCAACTCGATCACTACGACCTTGACCGGCTGACGGCCTCGGGCGGCCGGGGTGGCTTCCCGGCGGTTCCGGGCAGAGCTGGCCCGATCTGTACCGGCCTCGCGCCACAACAGCCCACGCAAGCGCTCAGGGCTCACGCGTTCGCCGCCGGGGCCGACCAGATCACGCCCGCGCAAGCGCCAGCCGGACCAGGGCCCGGTGAGGTTGAAGTGGTTGTGGGCCTGTTGCTGCAGCAACGCGGCGGCGCAGTCGTTCGGGCATTTCTGGCCCTCAGACCAGCACGGGGGACGAGTCGTCACGGTGACCTCCTGTCGGTGTGAGTACCGCCAGGAGGCCACGCAGGAAGCGCAGGAGCCGCGACCACGTACGGCACCCATAATTTCGCATAATGCATAGCTCGTTCCGCGCTCCACGCTCTGGAAAGCGGCCCTAGCGGGGGCGGGCAGCGACAGCACGCAGAGCACTAGCGTGAACGCTGCCGCCGCCCCGAGCTGGCGCGCCAGGGCGGCCCACACCTTCCGATCCTCGTTGGATCGCGCACGCTCCGACTCGATCAGGGCCAGCCAGGCGCCGGGCTCTTGTCCGATGGTCTTCGCCATCGCAGCTATCACATGAGCCTCCGCCTGTTTGCCTTGCTTCCGCCAGCCACTCACGGTTGCGCGATGGATACCCAACGCGATTGCAGCAGCGTTATCTGACGGGATTCCACGTGTCTCCCGGTACTTGTCAAGTAGCTTCAGGGTCGCGCTCATGTCTCCGCCCAGTTGACAGCCGATGTCTCCGGGGAATATACATGCCCTCAATGTCTCCGCGATGGAGACGGATGGGCGCCAGCGGGGACGGTCGCCCGGCCTCCCCCTAGACCCGGGGCGGCCGTCCCCGCAACTAGGGAGGGGTAGGGGACATGGCACAGCACATCAGCACCACGCTCGCCGATCTGGCGTGGGAGCAGTACGAGATCGCCAGCGCCGCCGCAGCGCGCTACCTCAAGGGCGATCAACTCGACTTCATCACCATCACCGACGAACGCGCGGCGTGTGCGTTCTGGCTCGACACATTCATGGCCTGCGAGCGCGAGTCGCTCGTGCACGTCGCGACCGCCGCGACGCCGATGCGCAATGCTCACCGCACTGGTAGCGCCAAGGAGGGCAAGCGCCATGCGTAACCTGTTCCGCCGAGTTCTCTGCGAGCTGTTCGGCCATCACTACGGCGATGCGTCCGACGCCGGCCGGGGCCCCGGTGTCATCTGTTATCGCTGCGGCGACCGCCTGCACCGCTGTAACGGGAAGATTCGTCATGGCTGACGGCTCGGGGCTCGTTGCGGTGAGCAATGACTATTGCTGGCGCTGCGGCATGACTGCCGACCACTACTTCGGCGACGGCTGCTGTTGGGCGTGTACCGAATATGCCCCCAGCGACCGGGGGGCGAAAAGCCCGTGTAGTAACACGGGCCAAAATGCACTGATCCCCAAGCGCCGAGGAAGCCTCACGAAGCCGAGGCGTTCTATTCCCAAGGGCGATCCCGGTGTCGGCGCTTTGGTGGACTACCTGTCGTTGACCCTGAGCGACGCAACGGGCCTGCTTGAGCTGGTCGGCGAAGAGGATTTCGCCGCGAAGCTGATCGCGATGCTGTTCGGCCGCGCCTGCGGCTTGACCGCCACCGAGCTTTCCGGAGCTGGTTTCCAGGGCTACACGAACAGCGCGCTCGTCATCGGTCCTGGCGGCGAAGTCGCCGGCAAGGTTGGCATCGGCGGTAACAACGACACCGCGCACGTATCGTTGACCGGTGCGGGCACCGCGTGCATCACCGACTGGCAACGCGCCGTGCACGGCCTGCTGCAACTGGGCGCGCGAATCACGCGTTGCGACTTGGCGTTCGATGACTACCTCGGCCAGTACTTCGACCCGCGCGACATGCACGAAGCCGTCCAGGCCGGCGAACTCGTCGTGCGCGCCAACGGGCCAGGGAAACCGCCCAAAACCCGCTACGTGACCGATCACGGCAGCGGGGCGGGGTGCACGTTCTATGCCGGCCAGAAGGGTCACAAAGAGCTGTGCGTGTACCACAAGGGCAGAGAGCAGGGCGACCCGGATAGTCCCTGGGTGCGCGTCGAGGTCCGTTTCTATTCGAAGCGCCAGCAGTTGCCGCCCGAAATGCTCTTGCAACCACTGGCCTACCTGCGCGCTGCGTACAACGTGTGCGAAGCGATTCCGGCTGACGTGACCGAACGGCTTCGTACTGTGCGCGCGAAGGTCGAAGCAACGGCGGTCGCGTGGGCGCGCTTTATCAAAAATCAGGTGGGTCGGTCGTTGACGCTGGTTCACCAAGTCTTCGGCGATGACGCGGACGCCTACATCCGCGAAGCCCTCTGCCGACCGGGTGTTCCCGGCAGATTCAAGGGATTCAGCAGCGAACACCTCATGCAGTACCTACGAGAAGGGCTCGGTCATGTTGACCGCCGCGATTCGGTGGGCGCTCTGGCTTGAGCGCAACCGCCCCAACCAGGAGAAAAGCCATGCACGTTGAATTCAAGAGCAAGACCAGCGCCAACCATCGCGAATACAAGAACAAGTGGTACGGCGAACAGCAGGCGGCACTGCACGTTGCCGGCGCGGACTACCCGCTGCCGTTCAAGGTCAACGTCGAGCGCGGCCACGAATACGAACCGGGTCAATACAACCTGGCCGGCGACAGCTTCGGCACCGATCAGCACGGCAACCTGCGGTTGAACCGCGTCCGCATTGGCTCGCGCATCAGCGCGCCGCCGCCGCTGCCGAAGGGCTAACCAACCCGAAGGCCGACCGTCGCTTGCGGCGGGCGGCCCATCACCGAGAACGACCATGGAAGAGCAACCCGCACAGCTCCTAGTCCAGTACTGCAAGGCAGCGGACTACAACGCCACGACCGGTGAGTGCGCCGCGCCCTTCTACGGTCCCGCGTCGAGTTTTCCGCCTGCGCTCGACGTTGCCGAAGGCTTTCAAGTATCCGTCGTGATCGTCGGTGCCTGGGCCGTTGGCTTCTACATCAAGCAGGCCCGTCGAACCGCCAATGTATAGGAGATACCACCATGCACACCAAGATCGCCACCCGCGTCAAGCAGGGCTTGACCGCGCTGTCCCTCACTGCTTTCGCCGCTGCCGCCAACGCGGGCGCCATGTCCGAAGCCGTCAGCGGCGGCGTGGACAAGGCCGAACTGCTGCTGATCGGCGTCGTCGTTCTGACCATTTCCGGCGTCGTCCTCATGGTTCGCTCCGGCAAGCGAGTCGCCAGCTAATCGACATAGGGCAGGGGCGGGCAACCGCCCCTGTGTTCGTTATGGAATACGCAGGCTATTTCGTGATGCTCGCGCTTCTCGGATTCGCTTGGCTCGCATTTGAGGACTAGTCATGCGCCAAGCGTTCCTGATCTTTCTCGCCCTTCTTTCCGTTCTCGCTGCGCCTGCCGCATTCGCGACCACCGGAACCTGTTCTAAGTCGTATTCGTTGAGCGTGGATGACGGTTGCGCAAATGAAGGCGATGCCGCAGCGGCGGCCTTCGCCGCGGCGCGTGGACGCGTGGATGCCGGGAACCCGAGCTATCCCGACTGGGTGGTTTGCGGCCTCACCAATGATCCTCCGCCGTCCGCTGTTGCGGTCAAGATTTGCCTATCGCCTACTAATAGCACTGGCGTTGCCGCGTATACCCGGTACTACAACAACACCTGCTCGTCGTTGGGTGAAAGGCTATCTAACAGCGTCGCGATCAACGGCACCATGAGGTGCGACGCGGGGTGCGAGCACCGTTTTTTCAACGATGGCAAGAATCCGCCGAAGAAGGTTGCGACCGGCAGGTCGTGCGATGTGTGGGACTATGAGTGCCCGCCGGGCTACGTGCGTGGCGGTGGCATTGCGTCTTCCCTAATGTCTGTGAACTGCATACCGGACGGCCCGCCCGAGTGTCCTACAGGTACGAGGCTGGAGGAAGGTAAGTGCGTTCCGGACCAGCAGTGCCCGAACGGCCAGCATATGGATTCTCAAGGCAAGTGCACCCCGAACAAAGAAGAGTGTCCCGCCGGCCAGACCAAGGGACCGGACGGAAGTTGCGTCGATGACGGCAAATGCCCGGCCGGACAGGTGCGCGGCCAGGACGGCAGTTGCAAGAAAGACGGCGACGGCGACGGCGATCCCGACCCGGGGGAGGACGATGGCAAGTTCTCTGGCGGCGACGATTGTAAGAACCCGCCGCAGTGTTCCGGCGACAACATCCTCTGCGGTCAAGCGCGCATCCAATGGCGCATCGACTGCAACACGCGGCGAAACGAGAACGTCACAGGCGGCGCCTGCAATGCGATGCCGGTTTGCACGGGTGAAAAGTGCAATGCAATGGAATACGCCAGCCTCCTGCAAACGTGGCGCATGCGCTGCGCGCTTGAGCGCATGGAGGCCAACGCGGGCGGCTCGGTTGGCGGGGCAGGGCAGCAGCCCGACTGGACTAAAGTCCCTGGCATGAGCCAAGACCCGGGCGCCGGTAGCGCACCCGGCGACACGAACATATGGGCGCCAGCTGAGCGCATAGACGGAAGCGGACTCAACGCATCCGGTTTCGTCGGCGGTGGCGGGACGTGTCCGGGCTTCAGTGTCGGTTCCGGTGGTAGTGGCCTCACCAGCGGGTTCATGGGCGTCGTTTCGTCTCCGCCAGCTTCCTGGTGCAACTTCATCAGCTGGGCCGGGATCGTGTTCAACCTCTTCGCGCTCATCACCGCTATTTTCATTCTCGCGAGGCCCTGACCATGCCATTGATTATCGGCGCGCTTGTCTCTGCGCTACTCAACGCACTGCGAACTTACTTGCCGGGAATCGTTGGTCGCGTGCTTCTCGCCATCGGTATTGGCGCGGCGGTTAAGGAGGTGGCATTGCCCGCGTTGCTGGGCCTGATCCAGGCCAAGGTCGGCACGCTGCCTTCGTTGCTGCTCGCCTACTTCGGCGCCTTAAAGCTCGATATCGCTATCACGCTGATTCTTTCGGCGATGGCGGCCAAGGCCACGCAAAAAGTCATGCTTGCCAAGCTGGGGTAACAGAACATGCTGATGCTCGTCACCGGCCAGCCGGGCCACGGAAAAACCGCTTATGCGCTCTGGCGCGCAATGAAGCTCAAGAAGGAAGGGCGCGAGGTCTACGCGCACGGCATCAAAGATCTTGCCTACGATCAGCTTGGCTTTAAGGCGATCGACAACCCGCAGGACTGGCAGTCCTTGCCCGATGGCTCTGTCGTCGTGCTGGACGAGTGCTATGGGACGTTTCCGAATCGCAACGCGGGATCGAAGGTCCCCGACCATGTGGACGCGATGGCGCGGCATCGTCATCGCGGCTTCGACTTCATCCTGATCGCACAACAGGGCTTGCAGCTCGATCCGTTCCTGCGTGGCCTCTACGAAGAGCATGTGCATGTTAAGCGCCGCTTCGGCAAGGCCACCACGCTCAAGCGTTGGAGTTCGTACCAGGGCAACGTTAAGTCGGCCTGTTCCGACGAGTCGCAATGGATTCGGCCCAACGAGGTCTTTCAGTACTACACGTCCACGGTTCTCAATACGAGCCGCCTGCATGTGCCGATGTGGCTGCGCTGGATTGCCGTTCTGCTTTTCCTGCTGCTTTGCGGCTCGCTCTACCTCAAGCACAGCTATGAGTCGAAGATCGAGAAGTTCGCCGCCGAGAACAAATCGGCCTCGGTGGGCGTGGCTGGCGCGGCTCCGCGCGGAACGCGTGGGGGCGCGTCGGACGCGGCCGGCGTGCATTACGACACCCCCGGCGACTACGCCAAGGCGCATCTCCCGCGTTTCGCCACCATGCCGTGGACCGCGCCCGTGTTCGACCAGCGCCAGCCTACGGCCGATCCGCAGCTTCTCTGCATGTCCGCGGAGGCCGGCACCGACGCAGATGGAGGCCACCGCGACGCGAGTTGCACCTGCCTGACGGAGCAGGGCACGCGCTACGACATTAGTCAGGGCGAGTGCCGGCGCATCGCTCGGGATGGCCCGGTCTATAACCCTTACAGGCAGCTCGCCGCCGCGCCCCAGGCTGCGCGGCAGGATGAGCCCGCACCGTCGCCACCGTCAGCGCCGAACGCGCCCCAGGCGAGCGCGGGCGCCGTTCTGAGGGCAGGGCAGATCAGCACGTATGGTGACCTTGCCGTGCCCGCGTCGGCGCCGGCCGGGAATTCCAGCTAAACGCCTCACCCGCGCCTGCGCTTGGTCCGCGTTAGGCTTGCACGCGGACCACTCGCGCCAGGCCGAGCCAAGCGCGACACCGCTCCCGCCAAACCCGCTTTACGGAGATTGCAGGCATGGACGAGTTCGCAATCGCAGTGACGGGCCTCTCGGGGCTCGTAGTTGCCGCCGGCGTGCTGGGCTTGGCCTTCATCGGGCCGCCGTCTTGGTGGCCGGGCCAGCGCAGCCATGCAGGAAAAACTAGCAGGGACCGCTATCGGACCATTCGGCGCCGCGCTTTGTCAGCCGTTGGCCGCTGATACATCGGGAGGTGGCGCTGGTCTCGGGCTGTTGCTGCCGCCTAAGCTTTTCTAGTTCGGCGTAGAGTTGAGCCACGTCAGCGCGAAGCGTGTCGCGCTCGGCTCGTAGCGCGTCGAACTGCTTTCGGACGCCTTGCTTTTCCGCCAGGGCACGTGAAGCCAGCAGGGCAGCTTGTCTATCCTCGGCGGCTGCCTGCTGCTTTCCGATGATGTAAGCGGTCGCTATTGCGGTTCCGACCAGCCCAATCAGTACGAAGACGGTCAGGCCGGGGCTAAGCCAGCCCCATTTTGTGGCTTCATCGCTTCTGATGATGTGTCGTCTCTCTTCCATAAGCCCCCCGGTAGTCAAAGCTAGGATAAGAAAAAGGCCCCCAGTTGGGGGCCTCGTTCATTTCTGGCGATCGCCAGCGTCTCAGCCGGCAGTGACGCCGCCGACCCGGAAGTCGGCCAACTCGATCACGACGACCTTGACCGGCTGACGGCCTCGGGCGGCCTGGGCGGCTTCCCGGCGGTTCCGGGCAGAGCTGGCCCGATCCGTACCGGCTTCCCGCCACAACAGCCCGCGCAAGCGCTCGGGGCTCACGCGTTCGCCGCCGGGGCCGACCAGATCACGCCCGCGCAAGCGCCAGCCGGACCACGGGCCGGTGAGGTTGAAGTGGTTATGGGCCTGTTGCTGCAGCAACGCGGCGGCACAGTCGTTCGGGCATTTCTGGCCCTCAGACCAGCACGGGGGACGAGTCGTCACG
>NZ_HG424564.1 GCF_000336385.2 Lysobacter antibioticus HS124
AGATCGTATCCCAGCGGCGGAACCCCGTGCATCCATAGCCCCTTCTTCTTGCTCGCGATCATTTTGTCGCGAGCACGGTCCACGTCGAGATCTCGGTCGAACTCCGCGAATGACATCATGATGTTCATCATGAGCTTGCCGATCGCATCCGCGGTGTTGAAATGCTGGGTTATGGACACGAAGGCTACGTTATTCTCCTGCATCACCTCCCAATACAGGTGGACGAAGTCCCGAAGACTTCTGGATAGGCGGTCCAGCTTGTAGACGAGAACGACATCAATCTTTCCTGAGCGGATGTCCGACAGAAGGCGCTGTAGCGCTGGTCTAAGCATCGTCGCCGCCGAGAAACCGGCATCGTCGTAATCATCGCCTACCGGAATCCAACCTTCGCATCGTCGACTGGCGATGTATGCCTGCCCGGCGTCGCGCTGAGCTTCAATCGAGTTGTACTCTCGTTCCAGCCCCTCCTGAGTGGACTTACGGGTGTAGACGGCGCAGCGAAGGCGGCGCGGGTTGTTCGGGTTGTTCACTTGGACTCCTTCGTGGCGCGCAGGCCGAAGAACGCGGGGCCGGACCAGCGGGTTCCGGTGATGGCGCGGGCGACGGCCGATAGGCTGTTGTAGCGTTGACCTCCGTACTCCACGGTGCCGTCCTGCGCGACCGCGACCCGATGGATCTCGCCTCCGAACTCACGCGACAGCACCGTGCCCGGCATCGGCGCCGTCTTGCGGGCGCGCGGCGGAATCTCGCCGGACTCGACCAGTGCCCGGATGCGCCGCTGGTTTCGTTCCAGCCGGGCGCGGTCGTGATGGCGGTACTCGATCTCCTGTAGCCGGGTCGCGATGCGGCGTTCGACAAACCGGCGGTGCTTTACCGCCGGCTCGGCGTGATATAGGCGTTGATGCTCGGCCTTCAACTCGGCCCACGACATCTCGGGCAAGCGCGCCAACTGCGCCAACAGCGAGGCGGACGGTTGGAACGTGGTGGTGATCTGTGACATGCGGTTGGACTCGCGTGGACGGGTTGACATGTACGCTCGGGTCGGCCTGAAAGCCAACCCAACCGCGTCCAGTTGTTGGCAAGAACGCACGCGGGCGACGGTCGTTGTCGCCCGCGCGCTGGCATTACGCGCGCATCTCGGCGTCGAGGCGTGCGCTAGCAGCTTCCAGTGCCGCGGTGGGGATATCAACTTCATGACTCCGCGTGGACGAGGTCCAGCCAGCCCGGTATCGCGCGACCTTATAGCGGGCAATGTGGCCGATGAAGCCTGGAATGGCCGCCTCCAGTTCGGTCTCTGCGTGCGTGGCTTGGTCGCAGTGGATCGAGTGCTGCGCATCACGAATGCGTTTCGGCATCTCCTTCAGCTGCGCCTGCAACTCCTCGATCCGCTTGTCGATCTGTTCCAGCGCGGCTCGGACCACCACCAGTTCCGCCTGACCCTTCGGAAGCGCGATCTCCGGAGCGTCGTCGTCGCTGTCGATCAGGGCTTGCGCGGCTTGACGCTGGTCGTTCTCCACTTCCTGAGCGAGGTGATCTGCGCGGGTCTGCAACTGATTCTGACGGGTTTTGGCCTTGGCCAGTTCGTTACGCAGGTCGCTATCGTGCTTCTCAAGCTGGGCGAACTTGGCCTTGCTCTGCGACAGCCGATTTGGCGCCTCGACCCGCGAGCGAAGCGTGTGAAACTCCTGCTCGATGGCGCGATGGGCGCGTGCGCATTCCTCGCGATGATGCTGCGCGCGATTCATCTCCCGATGCAAGGTCTGTTCCTGCAC
>NZ_HG424565.1 GCF_000336385.2 Lysobacter antibioticus HS124
CCGCCCGCCGCCCCCCGCCGCCGATGCCCGTGCCGCCTTCCGCCGTATCCGCCCCCCTCAACGACGCCTCGCGCGCCGCGGCGTGGCGCGTGCGCGCCCGGCCCGGGCTGCGCGTAGCCCGGGCCGGGCGCGCATGAACCAGGCCGCCGCGCCCGCGCCGTTCGACGGCAAGGCTTTCGTCAAGCAACTCAGCACCGCGCCGGGCGTGTACCGGATGATCGGCGCGGACGACGGCGTGCTCTACGTCGGCAAGGCCGGCGCGTTGAAGAACCGCGTCTCCAGCTATTTCAACGCCACGCCCAAGTCGGCGCGGATCATGTCGATGCTGGCGCAGACGGTGCGGATGGAAGTCACCGTCACCCGCACCGAGGCCGAGGCGCTGATCCTCGAGAACCAGCTCATCAAGTCGCTCAAGCCGCGCTACAACGTGCTGCTGCGCGACGACAAGAGCTACCCCTACGTGCTGATGACCAACGAGGCCTGGCCGCGCATCGCCATGCACCGCGGGCCGCGCGCGGTGCCGGGGCGCTATTTCGGCCCCTACGCCAGCGTCGGCGCGGTGCGCGACACGCTCAACCTCATGCACAAGCTGTTCCGCCTGCGCAGCTGCGAGGACAGCGTGTTCCGCAACCGCTCGCGGCCGTGCCTGCAGCACCAGATCGGCCGTTGCAGCGCGCCCTGCGTCGGCCTGGTGCCGGCGCGCGAATACGCCGAGAGCGTGCGCCAGTCCGGCCTGTTCCTGGAGGGGCGCAGCGACGAACTCACCGACGAACTCGGCCGCGACATGGAGGCGGCCAGCGCGCGCCTGGACTTCGAGGACGCCGCGCGCCTGCGCGACCTGATCGCCAGCATCCGCAGCCTGCAGGCGCGCCAATACGTCGACGGCCGCGCCGCCGACCTGGACGTGCTGGCGGTGGCGATGCAGGGCGTGTCGGCCTGCGTGCTGCTGCTGGCATTCCGCGACGGCCGCAACCTCGGCACGCGCGCGTTCTTTCCCAAGACCAACGGCAGCGACAGCCCCGAGGAAGTGCTGGCCGCGTTCGTGTCGCAGTACTACGCCGAGCAGCCGCCGCCGCGCGAGATCGTGCTCGACCGCGACCTGCCCGAGCGCGAATTGCTCGAACACGCGCTCTCCAGCTCGGGCGAGCGGCGAGTGCAGATCAAGCACAACGTGCGCGGCGAACGCGCCGGCTACCTGGACATGGCGCGGCGCAACGCCGAATTGTCGCTGGGCGCCGAGCTGACCAGCCACGCTGCGCAACTGGCCCGCGCCGAGGCCCTGCGCGAGCTGTTGCGCATGCCGGCGCTGCCGGGACGGATCGAGTGTTTCGACATCAGCCACACCATGGGCGAGGCGACCGTGGCCTCGTGCGTGGTGTTCGACGCCGAGGGCCCGGTGCGCGGCCAATACCGCCGCTACAACATCGCCGGCATCACCGAGGGCGACGATTACGCGGCGATGAACCAGGCGATCTCGCGCCGCTTCCGTCGCGCGGTCGAGGAGGACGGCGTGCTGCCCGACGTCCTGCTGATCGACGGCGGCGCCGGACAGGTGGCGCAGGCGCGTGCGGCGCTGGACGAGTTGGGCGTGGAGGGCGTGATCCTGGTCGGCGTGGCCAAGGGCCCGGCGCGCCGTCCCGGCGACGAGGAACTGCTGCTGCCCGACGGCCGCGTGGTCCATCCGGGCGCGGAGTCGCCGGCCCTGCAACTGGTCCAGCAGGTCCGCGACGAGGCGCACCGTTTCGCCATCACCGGCCACCGCGGGCGTCGGCAGAAGGCCCGCAACAGCAGTAGGCTGGAGGACATCCCCGGCATCGGGCCGCGCCGGCGCGCTAATCTGTTGCGGCACTTCGGCGGCCTGGGCGGGCTCAAGGCCGCCGGGATCGAGGAGATCGCGCGGGTGGAGGGCGTCAACGAGGCCTTGGCCGAGCGCATCTACGCCGCCCTGCACGGGTTGGAGGCGCCGGCCGAGCCGGCCGCCGCAGCGCCGGCGGGGCGGGGCAGGAAACAACGGGGCGGGGCCGAGGAGGCCGCGCCCGACGGCAAGCGGAGCGAGCAATGAAGTTGACCATACCCACCATGCTGACCCTGGCCCGGATCGTCCTGATCCCGGTGCTGGTAGTGGTGTTCTTCCTCGACTATCCGTGGACCAATTTCGCCGCCGCGTCGATCTTCGCCTTCGCCTCGATCACCGACTGGCTCGACGGCTGGATCGCCCGCCGCTACAACCAGTACTCGGCCTTCGGCGCCTTCCTCGACCCGGTCGCCGACAAGCTGATGGTGGCGGTGGCGCTGTTGTTGATCGTGCAGAAGCATCCGACCGTGTGGATGACGCTGTGGGCGGCGGTGATCGTCGGCCGCGAAATCGCCGTATCGGCGCTGCGCGAATGGATGGCCGAGCTGGGCCAGCGCGCGGCGGTCAAAGTGGCCGCGATCGGCAAGATCAAGACCATCGTGCAGATGGTCGCGCTGGTTTGCCTGTTGTATCAGGAACCCTTGTTCGGCCTGCCGATTTTTCCGATCGGCGAATGGCTGCTCGCGGCGGCGGCGCTGCTCACTTTGTGGTCGGGGCTGGCGTATTTGCGCGCGGCATGGCCTATAATGCTCGCCGACGAGAACAAGCCTTCGACCTGATCGGCAACGAGACGGTCGCTGCGCAGCGGATCCCGCACACGGAAACGCAGCGCAGGGCGGTCTAACCGGTCAAGCCGGTTTGACCGGTTCCCGGAACGGGTCCGACGCGGTCCCGGGGCGTGAAGAAAGGTGTTGACACTTTCGCTTCCATGCCTAAAATATCGCTTCCTCAGCGGGAATAGCTCAGTTGGTAGAGCACGACCTTGCCAAGGTCGGGGTCGCG
>NZ_HG424566.1 GCF_000336385.2 Lysobacter antibioticus HS124
CCCCCGCCAACGTTCGCGCAGGCGCAAGCCCGGTCGCTCGACCAGGTAATGCAGCGCGGCGCCGGCGAGCAGGGCGCTGCCGGCATAGACCGCGAACGCCAGTGGGCCGTGCGCCTCCAGGGCGTCGCCGTAGGCGCGCGACACCATGCCGAACACCGCCTTGTGGGTCAGGTAGAGGCTGAACGAGGCGGCCGCCAACCACGCGGCGCCCGGCACGCGCAGGCGCCCGGTCCAGCGCTGCTCGGCGCTGCCCGCCACGACCAGCAACGCCAGGCCCCACGACAGCACCGGAAAACCGAACACCGACGCCTGCAGCCCCAGACGTTCGCGCGACAACCAGATCGCCGCAGCGACCAGCCCCAGTCCCAGCACGACCAAGCCGCCGGCGCGGCGCTGCAAGGCCTGCCAGGCCGCCGGCCGGTACGCGCGCAGCGCCGCCAGCAGCACGCCGGCGAACAGGCCGTCCAGGCGCATCCAGGTCGGGTAATAGATGCGTTCGACCCAGGCATCGGCACCGTCGTTCGCGCTCGCCTGCCAGACGGCGGCACGCAGCGCCATGCCGCCGCCGATCAGCAATGCGGCCAGCAACCCTGTCTTCCATCCTGCCGGCCGCCGCGTCGTCAGCCAGGCCAAGGCCGGGAACAGCAGATAGAAATGCTCTTCCACGCACAACGACCAGGCATGCGAGAACGCCTTGTTGTGCCGGTAGTCGATCAACAGATTGACGCCGAAGCTGAGGAACTGCCACGCCGGCTGCATGCCCGGCCGCTCGCGAAACGCCGGCAGCCACAGATACAAGGCCAGCACCACCCAGAACGCCGGCAGCACGCGCAGCGCGCGCCGCAGATAGAAATCGCCGAACGCCAACGGCTCGCCGCGGCTCAAGGGCCGCAGCACCTGCCAGCCGATCAGATAGCCGCTGAGAACGAAGAACAGATCCACGCCCATCCAGCCGAACTGCGACATCGGCATGAACGGCGAGCCGAGTCCGGCTCCGGCGGCATGGAAAAACATCACCCAAACGATCGCGATCGCGCGCAGCAGATCGAGGCCGGGCAGTCGGCTCATCTAATGGTCCTGGAGTTGGGAGTAAGACAGACGGTGCGGCTGCGATCGCATCGCGACATTGCATCGCGACGTAGAGACCGCACGCACAGTCTGCGCCCGGTGCGGGACGGCAACAAGATGCTTTGCAAGCGCAAGCAGCCTGGGTTGCCACGTTTGGTTGGGAGTCGGGAGTCGGGAGTCGGGATTCGGGATTCGGGATTCGGGATTCGGGATTGGGGATTGGGGATTGGGGATT
>NZ_HG424567.1 GCF_000336385.2 Lysobacter antibioticus HS124
CCCGCGCGCTGCTGCGCAGGCGGCCGTCGCGCCAGACCTGCAGGTGCCCGGGCGCCAACTCCCAGGTGCTGTCGGCGGTTTCCAGCCGCAGCGGACCGCGCAGCGGCAGCCACAGCGACAGCCAGCCGGCAGGCAGTTCCAATTGGACCGCGCGCCCCGAGGCGCGGATCAGGTGCAGGCCCGGCCGCGCGGCGGACAGGTCCAGGTGTTCGGCGAAATGGATCCGGTGGTGGTGCAGGTTCATGCGTCCCTCGTCCTGGTGGCGCAGCGGTGACCCGGCGATGGCTCCTACGCTAGCTAGCCGACCCCCGCGGCTGGAGGGCCAATCAGCCCGGACTCGAAGGAGCCAATTGACGCCCGGCCAGTCGCGGCCGTTGGAGCCGCCGCCGTCGCATTGCGTTATGCGACGGGCAGGGCCGGCTTATGCAGGATTCGACCGACTGGCGGCAGTGGTCTCCCCGGCGGGACAATGGCTTGGCACTATCGGACGCTTGGACGGCCCGCGGGGGGCCAATCGGAGCCGCGCACATGTATCTGCCGCTCGACGGTCGCGGACCTTTGCACGGCCAATTGGTCCGCTCGCTCAAGGATGCGGTGCTCGGCGGGCGGTTGCCGGCCGGGCTGCGCTATCCGCCCAGCCGGCTGCTGGCGCAGCAGCTGGACCTGTCGCGCAACACCGTGCTGGCCGCCTACGAGCAATTGCGCGCCGAGGGTTTCATGCAGGCCCGGGTCGGGTCGGGCAGTTATGTGGTCATGCCGGGCGCGCCGGTGCAGCCGCGCAGCGAGCCGCCGCAGCGGGTACCGCCGCAAAGCGCCTATGCGCGCCGCTTGCGCCGCTATCACGATCATGGCGCCATGCCCGGCCGCGGCGTGCCGGGCGTGCTGCACAGCTTCCAGTACGGCGTGCCGTTCACCAATCCGCTGCTGACCTCGGCCTGGGCGCGCGCGCTGTCGCACGCGGCCGCTTACACCCCACCGAACTATCCCACCGCGCAGGGCCTGCCGATGCTGCGCGCGGCGGTCTGCGAATACCTGTCGCTGCGGCGCGGAGTGCAGGCGCGGCCGGAGGACGTGATCGTGGTGACCGGCACCCAGCAGGCGGTGAGCCTGACCGCGCGGGTGCTGCTCGACGAAGGCGACGAGGTCGCGATCGAAGAGCCGCAGTATTTCGCCGTGCGCGAGGCCCTGCAGATCCACGGCGCGCGGCTGGTGCCAGTGCCGGTCGACCGCGAAGGGCTGCGCACTGACCTGTTGCCGGAGCGTCCGCCGCGGCTGATCTGCGTGACCCCATCGCATCAGTTTCCGACCGGCGCGCTGATGTCGCTGGCGCGCCGGCGCGCGCTGCTCGATTACGCCTGCCGCCACGACTGCTGGATCTTCGAGGACGACTACGACGGCGAGTTCCGCTACGACGCGCAGCCCCACGCGGCCTTGTGCGGGCTCGACGACAGCCGGCGGGTGATCTACACCGGTACCTTCTCCAAAGTGCTGTTCCCCTCGCTGCGGCTGGGCTACATCGTCGCCCCGCCGGGCCTGCGCGACGATTTCGTCAGCGCCAAGTGGGTCGACGACTTCGGCTCGCCGGCGATCGAGCAGGCCGCGCTGGCGCATTTCCTCGCCGACGGCGGTTTCGAACGGCATCTGCGCCGCACCGCCAAGACCCTCAAGCAACGCCGCGACGCGCTGCTTGGCGCGCTGCGGCGCTCTTGCGGGGAGGCCTTGGACATCGACGATTCGAACGCCGGCATGCACCTGCTGGTGTGGCTGCGCGGGCGCAGCGCGGCGCAGGGCGATGCGTTCATCGCGTTGGCGCAGCGGCGCGGGCTGGGGCTGTATTCGATCGCGCCCTACTATTTCGATCCGCCGGACCGGGCGGGCTTGCTGCTGGGCTATGGCGCCCTGTCGGTGGCCGAAATCGAAGAGGCGGCGCGCCTGTTCGCCGCCTGCCTGGCGGAGATGGATTTCCCCGGGTGACGCGCCGCGGCCGCGCCGTCCATGCAGGCGCGGCGTGAGCCTCGACCCCGGGACGCGCAGAGAAGCCACCGCCGGCGCCATCGATCGAAACCCGAAACCGTCGCGGGGCGGAGTAGGAGCGACGCAAGTCGCGACCGCCCTCTCGCCCGGTCGCCGCGTCTTTGTCCTGGGCCCCTTTGTAGGAGCGGCGTAAGCCGCGACCACGGGACGCGCAGAGAAATCAACGCCTT
>NZ_HG424568.1 GCF_000336385.2 Lysobacter antibioticus HS124
CTTGGACAAAGAAAGTGACCCGGCCGCTTGCGGACGGAAGCTTGGCTTTGGAGCCTTATAGCTTTGAAGCTTTGAAGCTTCACAGACCTGCGAACAACAAACGCCGCGAGACCGCAAGAGCGCGGTCGCGGCTTAAGCCGCTCCTACAAGGGGCTCGGGACAAAGACGCGGCGACCAGGCGAGAGGGCGGTCGCGACCTGCGCCGCTCCTACAGCAGCGGCGCGGTCATTCGGCGCCGCTGGTGCCGCCAACGCCGGCGATCTCCAGCAGTTCGATCTCGAAGTCGAGCACGGTGTTGGGCTCGATCTGACCGGGCACGCCGCGTTCGCCATAGGCGAGCTGCGACGGCACCCAGAATCGGTAGCGGCTGCCGGGCGTCATCAGTTGCACGCCTTCGGTCCAGCCGGGCATCACCCGATCGAGCACGAACTCGGCCGGGTGATCGGTGTCGTACGTGCTTTCGAACTTGCTGCCGTCGGGCAGGCGGCCGATGTAGTTCACCCGTACCGTGTCGCTGGCCTTGGGATGAACGCCCCTCCCTTCTTTCAGCACTTGGTACTGCAGGCCCGACGCGGTGCGGCGCACGCCGGCGACGCCGGCATTGCGCTCCAGGAAGGCGCGGCCGCTGTCGAGATTGCGCGCCGCCAGCGCCTGCTGCGCCCGATCCTGCTTGTCGCGCAGCGCGGCGCTGAAGCCTTCGCGGATCTTGCGGCTGCCCGCATCGTCGAACAGCGGCTGGGCGCCGGCCTGGGCATCGCGGATCGCGCGCAGCACGATCTGCGGGTCCAGTTCGCCGCGAATCGGTTCGATGCTGCGGGCGAAGTCGCGGCCGACCACGTAGCTGATGCGCGCCTTGTCGTCGCCCAGCTCGGCCGCGGTCAGCGGCGCCGCGGGCACGACCGCCGCCGATTCCGCCGGCGTTTTCGATGCCGGCGCGCAGCCGGCCAGCGTCATCGCGAGCGCAACGGCGGCGCAGCGGACGGACAGGGACGAGGCGGAACCAACGACGGGCAAAGGCAACATGCGGACTCCGTAACGCACAGCGAAGCGGGAAAGTTCGGACAGGCCGCGCCGTTTCGCGGCGCGCGCCGCGACGACATCAATCGGTCACCGCGAAGCTCAGCATCATGCCCATGTCCTCGTGCTCGAGGTTGTGACAATGCAGCATGTAGCGTTGAGTGCCGGCGAAATTCTGGGCGAAGTCGACCGCCAGGCGCACGATTTCGCCCGGCCAGACCACCACGGTGTCGTTCCAGCCCAGGTCCTGCGGCCCCAGGCCGCCCGCGGCGACCTGGCGTCCGCGGATGTCCGGCGGGCTGATGCTGCGCGAGAGCACGCGGAACTGGAAGCCGTGCAGGTGCATCGGATGCGGCATGCTGGTCATGCTGTTGCGGATCTCCCACACCTCGCGGCTGCCGCGCCGTACCGAGAACGCCGGCTCGTGGCCGGAGAGATGGAAATTCCAGTCGTTGATGAACCAACGGCCTTCCTCGTCCATGCGCAAGCGCAGCGCGCGCACCGGCCAGTCGCGCGTGTCCGGCATCGGCGGCAGCTGCGCGATCGCCTCCAGCGGCGGCAACCGCGCCGGCGGTCGACGTTCGGTGGCGCACTCGATCACCCGCAGTTCCATCAGGTCCAGGGACTCGCCCATCGCCGCCGCGCCGGGATGATCGCCCATCGGATCGGGCGCGAAGGCGCCGGACTCGTCCTCGTTCTCCATCGCCACGTATTCCAGGCTGCGCAGCCGCACCCGCTCGCCCGGCGCGAGTGCGCCGAAGTCGACCAGCACGTCGGCGCGCTGGGCCGGAGCCAGGAACAGATCGTCGACCGGCCAGGCGCGCTCGAGCAGGCCGCCGTCGGTTCCGATCAGCTGCATCGGCAGCACGCGGTCGCCATGCAGGAAGCACGGGCGCAGCATGCGCGCGTTGGCGACGTTGATCAGGCGGAAGCGGTACCAGGCCGGGATCACGTCGAGGTAGGGCTCGGGCGTCCAGTTGACCAGCACACGGTTGCCGATCCAGTCGTCGGCGCCGTCTTTGTAAACGATGGCATTGTCCGGCCCGACCTGCTTGTCGGCGATCATCAGCGGCAGATCGCGCTCGCCCCAACGCATGCCCAGGCGTTGTTTCAACGCGCGCTCTTCGTCGTCTTCGACCAACATCAGCCCGGCCAGCCCGCGCTGCAGCTGCACGCCGGTGCGGCCGTGCGGATGGGCGTGATACCAGTACAGGCCGGCGCGGTTGTCGACGCGATAACGATAGCGGCGGCGCGCGCCGGGCGCGACCGGATGCAGGCCGCTGCCGTCGTTGGCCTCGTCGACCGCCAGGCCGTGCCAATGGATGGTGGTCGCTTCGGCGAGACGATTGTCGAGTTCGACCTCGACCATATCGCCGCGGCGCGCGTGCAGGATGGGATTGAACAGGACGCGGCCGGCGGACGCGCCGGCATAGGACCACAGCGTGGTCGGCGCACCAGGAAACAGCGCTTGTGTCGTGGCCTGCGCGATCAGACGCAAGGGCATGCGCAGATCGACCTCGGCTAGCAGGCCTTCGCCGCCGGGCAGGCGCAACGGCTGCACGAAGCGCGCGTCGGGCGGCAGCAGTTGCAGGTCCGGCGCGGGGCCGCTGGCGAAGCGATGTCCGTGTCCGCCGGTCCAACGCCAGAGCGCTATCGGGCCGGCGACGGTCGCCGCGCCACCGACGGTCAGCCCGATCAGGAAGCGGCGGCGTTGCGGATCGGTCATCGTGCGCGGTCCCCGGAGGCGCTGGAGCGACCCGCCATCTTCTACGGCGGATGTTGCAGTTGTCGCAACCGCGCGCGACTTCTGTGACGCCGATCAATCCCCGGTTCGCCGCGACCGGGAGGGCGGAACTGCCGGCGGACATCCGGACCGCCCGGCCCCGTCTGCAGGAGCGGTGTCAGCCGCGACCCACCGCAGCGAAACAAGGCCACGCCGCCACTCGAAGCCGCCCGCGGCCAGCGCTGCTGGCCGCGACCGAAGGGCGTCGGCTGCGGCGAAGGCGTTTGCGGACGCCTCTTGGGCTGATCGCCGCTCGCGCCGCTCTATGCAGGCGCGCTACCGCGCGTCGCTGCCAGCGATCACGCCGCAGCCGCCGGCCTCGCGACCTCGCGCTCCTGGCCGCCGAATTCGCGATAGCGCCGCAGCCATTGCGCCGGATCGAGCAGCAGATCCGGGGTGTACAGGCCCGGCGCCGGAGCGGCGCCGCCGGCGAGGCCGAGCAGGCGTTCGACGCCGAGCGCGATGCCCAGACCGGTCAGCGGCGCCTGGCCTTGCGGATGCACCAGTTCGTGGCGACGATGCAGCGGCGCACCATGGCGGTCGCGGCCGTGCAGGTCGATCGCGATCTCGGTCGAGTAGGCTTCGCCGCGGCGCCGGCTGGCCGTTTCGGCCAGGGCCAGGTCCAGGCGCACCGAATGCGCGTCGGTCGCGGCGGCCAGGCTGACCACGTCCATCGGCGAGTACGCGCTGGCCGGCAGCACGGTGCCGTCGACGCTGACGATGTCGCGTTCGGCGTCGCGACCGCGCACCCAGCGCCAACGGCCTCGTTCGAGAATCTGTGCCGCCGCGGCGCTGGTCAGGCGCTCGTAGTCGGCCGCCGCGGCCGGCCCGCCCATGTCGAGTTCGTCGAGCAGGGCCGAGATCTCGATCCGCTCGACCCGGTCGAACTCGCGTGCGTAGTGCAGCGCAGGCAGGGTCGCCGCGCCGGCCAGCCAATGGCTGGCGAGCAGGATCGGCGCGCGTTGCGGATGGCGCAGATGCAGGGCCACTTCCGGCGCCATCTCGAAGGAACCGTTGGAGGTGCTGAGGTAAGGCAAGCCTTGACGCAGCGCGTATTTGAGCGTGTTCAGTCCTTCGTCCTTGAGCATGGTCACCACCGCGGAGTAACGGCCGGCCGGGTCGAGGCCGAGGTCGGCCCGGTCGAGATCGATCCGGACCGGCGCGGCTTGGCCGAGCTCGGTCGCGGCGGCCGCGGCCTTGTCCGGGTCGCGGCCGCCGATGGCCAGCGGCAAGCCGGGATGCAGGCGGCGCAGGGCGCGCGCGACGTGGCGGCCGACGATGCCGGAACCGCCGGCGATGAGGACGGGAGCGAGCGAAGCAGCGTTCATGGTGACATTCTGTGGTTGGGCAGCGGCGTCGGCCGAAAGGCGCGGACGCAAGCTACGATTGGTAACTTACCAACAGTAAGATACGCTTTCCCCGCACTGTCAAGCCCACGCCACACGAGAGACTGCGTTCCATGAGCGACACCCCCGCCCCGGCCCGGCGCCTGCCCAAGGCCGATCGCCGCGAGCAATTGCTGGACACGGCGATGAACATCGTCCGCGAACAAGGCAGCGACGCCCTCACCCTCGGCTACCTCGCCGAGCGCGCCGGGGTCAGCAAGCCGATCGCCTACGAACACTTCGGCACCCGTGCGGGGCTGCTGATCGCGTTGTACCGGCAGATCGACGAGCGCCAGTGCGCGATCCAGGCCCAGGCCTTCGAGCGCGCACCCAAGCGCCTGGGCGACGTCGCGCGGCTGATCGGCGAGTCCTACATGAGCTGCTTCCGCACGGCGGGCCCGGAGTACCACGCGATCTTCGCCGCGCTGAAGGGCGACGAAGAGATGGAACGGGTACAGCAGGAGCTGCTCGAAGGCTATGTCGCGTTCTACCGCGGCTTGCTGGCGCCGTATGCCAAGTTCGACGACGAGGAGCTGCAACGCCGCTGCGTCGCCATCGTCGGCGCCGGCGACGCGCTGTCGCGCGAGATGACCCACGGCCGCATCGCCGAAGCGGACGCCGCCGCGACCATGACGGCGATGATTCTGGGAGCGATGCGCGCTTAGCAGTAGCGCCTTGCCGCCCATCGCTGGATCAACGCGTTGACGGCATGACGGCGCGAGACCGCAACAACGGGGTCGCGGCTTGCGCCGCTCCTACCCACGCAGCAGCGACGCCGGAGACATTGCCGTTGCCGTTGCCGTTGCCGTTGCCGTTGCCGTTGCCGTAATGAGCTTGGCGCCGCATCGATCTCGCAAGAACGCCATGACG
>NZ_HG424569.1:0-10156 GCF_000336385.2 Lysobacter antibioticus HS124
CCTGGCCCCTTGTAGGAGCGGCGCAAGCCGCGATCGCAGCGCGTCCAGATCGCGTCGCAGGCCGGGTTTCGTGGTCGCGGCTTACGCCGCTCCTACAGGCGAGAATCCAGAAAACGCAGCGACCTGGCCCCCTTGTAGGAGCGGCGTAAGCCGCGACCGCAGGGCGTCCAGATCGTGCCGCAGGCCAGGTTTCGCAGTCGCGGCTCGCGCCGCTCCTACAGGCGAGGATTCAAAAAACGCAGCGCCACCTGGCCTCGTGTAGGAGCGGCGCAAGCCGCGACCGCAGGGCGTCCAGATCGTGCCGCACACCAGGTTTCGCAGTCGCGGCTCGCGCCGCTCCTACAGGCGAGGATCAAAAAAGCGCAGCGCCACCTGGCCTCGTGTAGGAGCGGCGTAAGCCGCGACCGCAGGGCGTCCAGATCGCGCCGCACGCCAGGTTTCGTGGTCGCGGCTTGCGCCGCTCCTGCAAACGGCGATCCATCTGACTCCCACCACCGCCTCAACACCCAGCGGATTTGCCGGAATCCCCGCCCGTCGCCATCGTCTCTTCCATCCAGCGCGCGTAGTTCCCCAGCCGCACGCCGTAACTGATCTCGCCGTACCGGCCCGGGCGCAGTTCCGTGCCCTCGACCTGGCCGCGCTTCCAGGCCGCGACCCCGGCGACCTGCCATTGCTTGCCTACCGCGACCAGGATCGGCCCGCCGCTGTCCCCGCTACCGGTCGACGCCTCCAAGGGCAGCGCCTTCGGCGGTGCGTCGAAGGCGTATCCGATCCACCGAGTTTCCGACACGCTGATCCGGTTGTAGCCCTGGCGCAGTTCGGTCCGATTCGGTCCACGCAACGAATGGCCCGTCGAACCCGTCCCCGTGGCGCCGCGTCCCATGATCCGGACGAGCTTCCCCAAGGCCGAACCCCGGTAGATGCGCACAGGGGCGATATCGCGAACCGGCGCGGACAGCTCGATCAAGGCGATGTCGTCGGACGTAGCGGCGAACGCGAAGAACGCGTCCCAATCGCCCGATTTCAGTGCGGCGTCGATCATCGCCTGAGGCGGCTGTTTGTAGCCCGGATGGACGACGATGCGGCGCACCGCACGAGGCGTGCCGCCCACGTCCACCGTATCCACGGCATGCTGCCAGCTCACGGCGTGGGCGGCGGTCACGACCCACTGCGGCGCGATAAGCACCCCATGGCCCTCGCCGGGCATGTCCGCCAGCGCCGGGAACTCGGAGGCCGCCATGCGATAGCGCAGATCCGGGACATCGTCGCGAACAACGACCGCGCCGGCGCCGGACGAGACCAGCAGGAGCAGCAGGGCGGCAGCACGCATGCGCAACCTCCGTCGTCGGAAACCGCCATTGTCGGGCCCCAGGCGCGGCATTGGCTATAGGCCGGTCGCGCGACACCGGGCCGCACCCCTGGTAGGAGCGGCGCAAGCCGCGACCGTGGGGCTTCAAGCTCGCGCCGCAGGCCGGACCTCCCCTGTGGGCGCCCGTGTTCAGCCGACCGCGCAATCAGCAGCAGAACGGCGGCGGCTGCGGCAAGGCGCCGATGGGCTGTGCGCAGGCGGCGCTCGCCGCAGAGCCATCGCGGGCGAACCCGCGGCGCATGTCCGATCTCGCCCCATGCGGGCGCCGGGCCGCGGATATCAGGCGCCGAATCCCGGCGGCGCGCGAAAACCGCCAAGCGCTTGCGCGATCAATCGGGCGACTTCGATGGTGGTCCGGTCGCCATACTCCGGGCCGATGATCTGCAGGCCGATGGGAAGGCCGTCGCGCGATAATCCGCTGGGAAACGCCGTGCTCGGCAGATAGGCGACGCTCGCCAGGCCGACCCAGAAGTAGTGCTCGTAATGCGAAGTGCGCACCGCGTCGACGTCGAGAATTCTCTCGGGCTTGGGCCGGTGATCGTGTGGGTACGCCGTCGTCGCGGAAATCGGGCATATCACGACATCCCAGTCGCCGAAGAAGGCGCGCCAGCTCAGCCGGCAGCGCGTGCGCGCCTCGTCGCGATCGGACCAGTCGCGATGGTCCAGCGCTCGCGCACGCATCAATATCGCCAGCGGCGATTCGTCGCTCGCATCGAACTGCGCGGCCGTTCTCTGGTTGTCGCGATGGTAGTCGTCCGGAAGACCGACGAGCCCAGCCGATCCCAACAGACTCAGGTAGGTAACGTACGAGTCCTTCGCGGAGAAGTCGGGGCGCGCCAGATCGGACACTGCCGCGCCAGCCCGGGCCAAGGCGTCTCCGACCTCCTGCACGCGATCCGATATCTCGACCGAGGTCGGCGCGAAATCCTGCCTGGGCCAGATCGCCACGCGCAGGCCGCGTAGCGTGTGCGTCTTCGGCGGCGGAAGCTCCAGTCTCCAGCCCGGCGATCGAAACCGGTCGGGGCCGGCTACGGCGTCCAGCGCCAACGCCAGATCCTCCGCGCTTCGCCCCATCGGCCCGACGACATTCAGATCCTGGGCGGATACGACGCCCAAAGGATGGTGGCCCAGCGTCGGAACGATGCCGTAGGTCGGCTTGTGCCCATACACGCCACAGAAGTGGGCCGGGTTCCGGATCGAACCGCCGATATCGGAACCGAATTCCAGGCCGCTCAGGCCGGCCGCCAGCGCAGCGGCCGATCCGCCGGACGATCCGCCCGGCGACCTCGCCGTGTCCCAGGGGTTGTGGGTGGTGCCGTAAACCTCGTTGTAACTCTGCCAATCGCCGAGCCGCAGCGCGACGTTGGTTTTGCCGATGACATGGGCGCCGGCCGCCTTCAACCGCTCGACTACCGCGGCGTCGTTCAAGGCGAGACGATCCCGTTGCTCCGGCACGCCCCACGTCGTCGCCAAGCCGGACACGTCGAAGGATTCCTTGACCGTCATCGGCACGCCGTGCAGCGGACCCAACCGCTGTCCGCGGGCGACAGACGCATCGGCCCGCTTCGCCGCTTCCAGGGCGCGCTCGAAATCCCTCACCACGACGGCATTCAACGCTTTATCGAATGTCTCGATGCGTTCGATGTAGTGTCGAGTGAGTTCGAACGAACTGATTTCCTTGCGCCGAATCCGTCGCGCCAGATCGGCCGCCGACGAAAAAGCCGACTCGTCCGACGCGAGGCCGGTGTCGATCGGGGGCAGGGTAGGGGCGCAGGGCGAAACCGCAGCCCCGTCCGGCGCCGTGAGCAAGTCAGGCCTGGAAATCGGATTCATAATGGCCCCGGCCGTAGGTCGGCAGCGCTCGATCACGGGCCTGTCGGCCCTGATTCACGCCTGCTAGTCCCGCTGGGCCGGAATTCTAGCGGAAACTCCAAGTGCCCGTAACGAGTCGCGCCGTGCCCCTGTGGGGAAAATCCCGGCCGATATCTGTGCCAGGAGTGGGGCGGGGGGCCGCACGCAGCCGGCCGCAGCTCCGGCGCGGAGCGCATTGCCGCGGCCCATCGGGGATATTGCTTGACAGACCGATAGCCGGGGCCGGACCCTCTGCGGCATGAAAATCGATATCGAAACGCTCAGCCTGGCGCAACTGGAGTCCCTGTTGATCGCCGCGGAACGGCGCAAGCGCTTGCTCTCCAGCCGCCGCTCCATCGCCTCGGTACGTCGCAAAGTGATCGCGCTCGCCGCTCAGCACGGTTACACGATCGAGGAACTCTACGGGGACAAGCCGGTGGCCGCGGTGGCGGTCAAGAAGCGGACGACTCGGCGAAAGACGGGCAAGGTGGCTCCCAAGTACCGCGACCCGGACAACAAGCGCAACACCTGGTCGGGCCGCGGGCGGATGCCGCGATGGCTGGCCCAGAAGACCAAGCACGGCCGCAGCGCCACCGACTTCCTGATCCCCGGCCTGGCCAAGCCCACCGCAAGCAAGAGCAGTTCGATAGGCCGACGGACGCTGATCAAGCAAAGCTGACGCCACAGCCCGGGTGCGCGGGAAGGCGAGGAGCGCCTAGCGCGCTGCGATCGGTGCGCGCAACGGCGAGTACGCCCGAGCCAGGCACCGCCATCCGGCGGTCTATACTCTGTTCGCATCGGGGCCCCGAGCATCGGCTATGCGAACAGCTTCAGCGTCGCCTTCATTTCAAAGCGCTGTGCCGGCGGAATCGGCGCCGATGCCCCGCCGTCCGACGTTCCGCTTCCGATACCTCGCGCGCGGGCACCGGGAAAGCGCTTCGACGACGCGCCACGGTTGCGCGAGCTGTCGCCCATGAGCGCGATCGACCGCTTCCCCGCACTGGGCGCCTGGCGGGATGCCGGCGAATTCGTCACCGTCCGCGGCCGCCGCATCTACTGCCGCCGCGACGGAGCGGGGCCGCGACTGCTGCTGATTCACGGCTTCCCGACCAGCAGCCTGGATTGGGCGCCGATATGGCCGATGCTGACCTCGCGCTTCGAGGTGCTGACCTTCGATCTGCTGGGCCTGGGGTTTTCCGCCAAGCCTC
The DNA here is from genome assembly GCF_000336385.2 of Lysobacter antibioticus HS124. GTDB lineage: Bacteria > Pseudomonadota > Gammaproteobacteria > Xanthomonadales > Xanthomonadaceae > Lysobacter > Lysobacter firmicutimachus. The sequence goes on from NZ_HG424569.1 coordinate 4,429, forward strand.
GCGGCCATCGTTACCGCGTGAGCGAGCAGGCGGATCTGGCCGAAGCGGTCGCGCATCATTACGGCTGGAACGCCGCCTTCGTACTCGCCCACGATTATGGCGATACGGTGGCGCAGGAATTGCTCGCCCGAAGCGATCAGAACCCCGCGCACGCCGCATTGCGCGTCCTCCGCTTGTGCCTGCTCAACGGCGGATTGTTTCCGGAAACCCATCGCGCTCGACTGATCCAGCGTTTGCTCGCTTCGCCGCTCGGGCCTGGGTTGGTCGGGTTGATGAGCCGCCGCAGCTTCGCGCGCAGCCTCAACGCGTTGTTCTCGCCTGCTCGCCCGCTCGGCGAGACGGCGATCGACGAATACTGGGCGTTGCTGCAGCACGAACAAGGCCTGCACGCGGTGCCGTCGCTGCTCGGGTACATGGCCGAACGCCGGCGCGAACGAAGCCGCTGGGTCGGTGCGCTGCAAACGACCGAGAGCCCTTTGCGCCTGATTTGCGGCGCGCTCGATCCGGTCAGCGGATTGCACATGTCCCAACGCTATCGGCAACTCGTTCCGCGCGCGGATGTCGTGCTGCTGGACGATGTCGGCCATTTCCCGCAGCTGGAAGACCCGGACAGCGTCTTCGCCGCGGCCGCAGCCTTCTTCATCGGCGACGACGAACGGACCGGCGCGTAAGGCGGTTCCGCATTTTTCGAACACGCGGCGCCGATTCGCTGCGTTCGATCGATCCGAAATCATGCCCGCGCGGCAGGGCAGGGGGCGGCGATCGCATAGGCATCGATCGCGTCTTGCCGACGGCCTGCGCCGTGTATTTTCCGATAGGCCGGACGGCGACCGGACGCCGAATAAAGCCGAACTCCGGCGGTCGATAACGAAGAAACGCGCGATGCGTCGGACGCGGGCGCCGAGCGCAGATCGCTGCCACCGGCATGCCGCGAGTCGATTCATCGCTGGCCGGTCGCGGGCGGTTTGCCCGTATGCAGCAGGGGGTCGGCACCGATTGCCGAAAGTGCAAGCGAAGCAGCGTAACCGCGGTTTTTCCCCTGCACTGTGAAGCGCTTCCGAATTTTTCCGGAAGTCGGTTGACGCCCCTGGGGGTCGGATGTAGTGTCCGGCCGAAGGACGAATTGGCTGTAGGGCAAGGAGAATTGTGCTCGTGAGCGCGCCCTCGTACGACGGGACCATCGCAGTGCCGGACGCCAGTCCCGGTCACGCCGACTTCCCTCTGACGGACATGCAACGCCTGCTGGTCGTCAGTGCCTCCGACGGCATGGAATATGCGCTGCATCCGCACCTCTACTTCGAGGTGGAGCGTCCCGGCCTGGACATCGATCGATTCGTTTCCGCGATCGCGCGCGTGATCGAGCGACACCGGCGCAACATCGTCGCCGTGACGCCGGAGCTGCGGCTGCGGCAGGTCGAAGAGGCGAGCGCGCCTCGCGTATCGGTCTGGGACCTGCGCGGGCTTTCCGAATTGGGAACACGCCAGGGGCTGATGCAGATCCGGCATCGGATGTCGCACCAGCCGCTTCCCATGGATCGCTGGCCGTGGCTCGACTTCCAGCTCACACGCTACGGCGACAGCGATGTCCGGCTGCACGTCAATTTCAGCAATCTGTTTCTCGATCAGTTTTCCGGGCTGCGCCTGCTGTCCGAGATCGAGCAGTACTACGCGAACCCGGATGTCGAACTTCCCGCCGACCAAGTGGGGATCGCGGAGGTGTCGCTCGCGCTGGCGCAGCGCCACGAGGCGGCCGATCGGGCGCGCGCCTATTGGACCGATCGCGTAGCGACGCTGCCGGCTCCGCCCGAACTGCCGCTCGTGCGCCTGCATGGAAACCCGGGCTTGAACCGGCGCCGGCTGGTGATCGACGCGGCGACCTGGGCCGCCTTCACCGCCGGCGTCGCCTTGCACGGCATGAGCCCGGTGACGGCCTTGCTCGCGGTGTACGGCGAGATCGTCGCCCGTTTCAGCGGGTCGCGCCATTTCATTCTCAATCAGATGATCACGCGCCGCCTGCTCAGGCGGATTCCGGGCGCCGAGTCGGTGCTGGGCAATCTCGGCGCGATCTATCCGCTCGAATTCGATTGGCGCGGTGCGGCCTCGCTGCTGGAACGGGCCCGCCGCCTGCAGGCGACCATCATCGGCGATCTCGGACGCACCGACTGGTCGGGGGTCGATGTGCTCGAAGCCTTGAACGCGCGCCACCATTCGCAAGGCCGGGCCGCGTGCCCGTTCGTGGTCTCGTCGGGCTTGGCCGGCGGGCCGCAGGAAGCGTTCGGCTACAGCAAGTTGGCGACGCCGCAAGTGTTGCTCGATCACCAGTTCTTCGCGCTTCGCGGCGACCGGGTCGAAATCGTCTGGGATGTCGTGGAAGCCGCGTTCCCGCCGGGTTTCATCGATGCGCTGTGCCATGCGCACGAAGCGCTGATCCGCAGCCTGGCCGCCGACCCGCAGGCGTGGACCGCGACGACCGCGCTGGTGGCGGCCCGCAGCCCGGCATCGCCGGTGGAAACCGGCCTGGCACGGCCGTTGCCGACGGGCCGCCTGTCGGACGGACTAAAGGCCGGAGCACGCGTCGCGCCGGAGCATCCGGCTGTCGTCTGCGGCGAGGAGGCGCTGAGCTATGGCGAACTGGCCGCGGCCGCCGAATCGTTGGCGAAGGTGTTGTGCGCCCACGGCGTCCGCCCCGGCGATCGGGTCGCGATCGTGCTGGCCAAGGGGGTTCCGCAGACGATCGCGGTCTATGCGGCCCTGCTCGCCGGTGCCGCGTACGTGCCGATCGATCCGGCGTGGCCGCAGCGGCGGATCGAGCAACTGGTGAACGACATCGGCGCGGCGGCCGTCCTCGGCACCGAGGCGGGCCAATGCCCGGGCGTACCCGTCATCGCGGTCCGCGGCGAGGCCGCGGCAGTGGCAGCGGCAGCCTGCGCAGGCACGCAGTTGCCTGCCGACCTCGATCCTTCCGCGCTGGCCTACGTCATCTACACCTCCGGCTCGACCGGGCAACCCAAGGGCGTCGCACTCGATCACCGCGGGCCGGTCAACACCATTCTCGACGTCAACGGCGAGTTCGGCATCGTCGCCGAAGACGTGCTGTTCGGCGTGTCCTCGCTGTCGTTCGACCTGTCGGTGTACGACATCTTCGGTGCGGCGATGGCGGGCGCGACGCTGGTGCTGCCCGATCCCGCCGACCACAGCCCGCACGCCTGGCTGGCGGCGATGGTCGAACGAGGCGTCACGGTGTGGAATTCGGCGCCTCCGTTGATGCAGCTGCTGGTCGACGTCGCGCGCGCCGAGGGCGTGCAGTTGCCCGCGCTGCGCCTGGTGATGCTGTCCGGCGACTGGATTTCGCTGTCCCTGCCCGACGACATCCGGGCGATCGCGCCGAATGCGAAGGTGGTGAGCCTGGGCGGCGCGACCGAGGCCTCGATCTGGTCGATCTGGTATCCCATCGATGCGGTAGACCCCAAGTGGCGCAGCATCCCCTACGGGCGGCCGATGGCGAACCAACCCTGGTACGTTCTCGACGAGCAGGGCCATGAGACGCCGACTTGGACCACCGGTCAGCTGCATATCGGCGGCGTCGGTCTCGCCCAGGGCTATTGGGGCGACCCGGATAAAACCGCGGCGGCGTTCGTAACGCACCCGGCCACGGGCGAGCGCATCTACCGCACCGGCGACCTCGGCCGCTTGCTGCCCGACGGCAACATCGAGCTGATCGGGCGCATCGATGCGCAATGCAAGATCCAGGGGCATCGGGTCGAACCCGGCGAAGTCGAGCACGTGTTGGCGGCCGATCCGCGGGTCAAGGACGCCGTCGTGCTGGTGGCCGGCGAGGCCAAGCAGAAGCAGCTGCGCGCGTTCGTGGTGCTGCACGAAGCGGCAGGCCCCAGCGAAGGCGAGTCCATCCGCGCCAGTCTGGTGGACCGGCTGCCCAGCTATCTGGTCCCGGCGCAGATCACGGTCGTGGCGAGCCTGCCGGTCACCTCGAACGGCAAGCTCGACCGCAGCGCGCTGCTCGCGCTCGCCGAACCCGCCGCCGAAGCCGGTGTGGACTATGTCGCGCCGCGCACCGAGCTGGAGCGCACGATCGTCGCGGTGTGGAAAGAAGTGCTGGGCGTCGAGACCATCGGCGTCGAAGACGATTTCTTCAACCTCGGCGGGCAGTCGTTCACCGCATTGCGTGCGGTCGCCGCGCTTCGCTCGAAAACCAAGCTCAACCTGTCTCTCGGCGGGCTGATCGAGTCGCGCACTGTCGCGCGCCTGGCCAGCCTGATGACCGGGCAGCGGCTGTCCAACGCCCTGGTGCCGCTGCACCCCGGCGCCGGGCCGGCGCTGTTCATGGTGCATCCGGCCGGCGGATCGGTCGCGGCTTACCGCGACCTGGCGCGCGATCTGGACCGCGCCAGTTTCGGGCTCGCGGCGAGCGAGCCGCTGCCCGGCACCGTGGAAGCGCTGGCGCAGGGGTATGTGGCCGCGGTCCGCGCCGCGGCGCCGGGCCCGTACACGATCTCCGGCTGGTCGTCGGGGGCGGTGATCGCGCTGGAGATGACCGCGCAGCTCGAGGCGGCGGGGGAAAAGGTGGCGCAGTTGATCGTGCTCGATGCGCCCGCGCCGACCGATCCGCCGCCCGGCCCGGTCGACGACGGGACCTTGCAGGACTGGTTCCGCGAGGACACCGCCGGCGCCGACCTGCTGGCCACCGAGCTGCATCATGTCTATCCGGTGTTCGCGCAGATCGTGAATGCCTGCCGCAGCTATCAGCCGCCGGTGGTGGCGGCGGACGTCGCGCTGATCCGGGCCCGCGACGGGCGGGTCAGCGAGTACGCGGAGCATCCGCACGAGGCCGTGGGCGATTGGGGCTGGTCGTCGCGCACCCGCGGCAGGGTGGCCACGCGGGTGGTCGCCGGCACCCACCATAGCCTGTTCAGTCCGCAGCACCGCGCCGACGTGGTGGCCGCCGTTCGGGAGCTCGCCCGATGATGCGCCTGCGCGATGACGGCTTGCCGTTGAACCTTCGCCTGTCCCTGCCGACGCCATCGGCGCCGGTGCCCGTTCGTGCGGGTGTCGTGGAGTGACCATGTCCAGTTCGAGCGCATCTTCCGGCAGCAGCGAACTCCCCGCCGACATCGACGTCGTCGTGATCGGCGCAGGACAGGCCGGCCTCGCCGTCGGCCAGACGCTCAAGCAAGCGGGCGTGAACTTCGTCATTCTCGACGCCGCGAACGAGCTCGGCGTGTCCTGGATCAATCGCTGGGATTCCTTGCAGCTGTTCACGTCCGCACGGTTTTGCGGTCTGCCCGGGCTGCCGTTCCCCGGCGATCCGGACCGATACCCGGCCAAGGACGAGGTGCCGCACTACTTCCGGACCTACGCCGCGACGTTCGAGCTGCCGGTGCATCTCGGCCAGCGGGTGGTTTCGGTGCAGCGCTCCGACGGCGGCTTCGCGGTGACCACGTCGACCGGCCGCATCAGCGCGCGCCAGGTCGTCGCCGCGGTCGGCGCGTTCCAGACGCCGGTCGTCCCCGAGTTTTCCCGGCGGCTTGCGCCGTCGGTCACCCAGCTGCATTCGCACGCGTACCGCAATCCCGAGCAGCTCCCCGCCGGCAAGGTCGCGGTCGTCGGCTCGGCCAACTCGGGCCTGCAGATCGCCACCGAGCTGTCGCACAGTCGCGAGGTGGTGGTTTGCCGAGGCCGCAAGCAGCCGCGGCTGCCGCAGCGGATACTC
>NZ_HG424569.1:10208-42249 GCF_000336385.2 Lysobacter antibioticus HS124
CGATGCGTTCTGGTGGTTGTCCAAGTCCGGCATCCTGCGCCTGCCGACCAACACGCCCCTGGCGCGGCGCTTGGCGATGCCCGATCCGGTCGTCGGCACGAAGATCGACGAGCTCGCGCGCAGTGTCGGTTTCGCCGAGCGGGCGGTGGACGCCGACGGCGCGCAGTTGGTCACCGCCGACGGCCAGCGGATCGAGGCATCGACCGTGCTGTGGGCCACCGGCTACCGCAACGACTGGTCCTGGCTGAGCCCCGAACTGCGCGGCGCGGACGGCCAGCCCGAGCACAATGCGGGCATCGGCGCGTCCGGCTTGCACTTCGTCGGCCTGTACCGGATGCGCAACCGCGGCTCGGCGCTGCTCGGCTTCGTCGGCCGCGACGCGCAACGCGTCGGCGCGGCCGTCGCGCGCCGCGCGCGGCGCTGAGCCGCAACTCAGCCGGCCTGCAGTTCGGCCGCCTGCGATTCAGCGGCCTGCGGCTCGGCGGCCGGTAGCCCGAACGCCTGCTCCGGCTGCCACTCGTCGACCAGTCGGTCGTAGTTGGCGTAATCCGGCTCCAGGCCGGCGGCGACGATCTCCCACAGCATCTCGTCGGTGCCGCCGCCGATGCGCGCCATCTTCACGTCGCGCCACCAGCGGCCCAGCGGCGACTCCGATTCCAGCACGCCGGCGCTGCCGAAGATGTGCATGCACTCGGACATCACCTCGCCGCCCAGGCGCACCACCGTGACCTTGGCCGCCGAGGCCGAGCGCACGTTGAAGCCGGCGCCGTCGGCGATCAGCCCGTTCAGCGCCAGCTGCATCATGTCGACCCGCGCCTGCAGGTCGGCGACCCGCAGGCGCAAGGCCTGATGGTCGAACAGGGGGGCGCCGAAGGACGTGCGCCGCTTCATCCGCGCCACGGTCACGCCCAGGGCCAGCTGGCAGGCGCCGACGATCTGCGCCGCCATGGCGAAGCGTTCTTGGGCCAGGGCCATGCTGAGCACGGCCAGGCCGGTGCCGGGCCGCGCGATCATCAGCTCCTCCGGCACCCAGGTGTCGAACTGCACCGGCGCGGTGCTGATGCTGCGCGCGCCGACGGTGTCGAACTGCTTGCCGACCCGCAGCTGCGAGGTCGGCACCAGGAACAGCGCCAGGTCGTCGCGGCCGGCGTGGCCCTCGTCGCTGCCGCGCAGCGCCAGCACGATGTAGTCGGCCACCGGCGAAGGCGAGGCCATCTTCTTGTGCCCGCGCAGGCGATAGCCGCCGTTTTCGCGCACCGCGGTCGAAGCCAGGCCGAGCATGTCCGAGCCCGCGCCGGCTTCGGTCGCGGAAATGCACAGCACGGCCTGGCCGGCGATCGCCTGGTCGGCGACCTCGCGCAGCCGTTCGGAACGGCCGAACCGGCGCAGCATCGCGATCGCCGAGTCGTGCAGGGTCACGCCGGAGGCGATGCCGCCGGCGCCGAGCCGGCCGAAGCGCTCGGACAAGGCCAGGGTGTGCTGCAACGCCGGCACCGGGCGCTCCTGCCACTTGGCGGCGAAGATGCCTTCCCGGCCCAGCAATTCGACGATGCCGCGCGGGAAGCGCCCGGCGACTTCGGCCTCGTCGATCATCCGCCGCGTCGATTCCTGGGCCAGCAGCGTGTCCAGGCGGTCCTTGAAGGAGGCGGCAGCGGAAATCGCGGTTTCGGTATCGAGGCTCATGTTCAGCCGACCTGTTCCTGGTGTCGTGGGGCGCTCATGCCGTGCAGCATGGCCAGCTCGGTTTCGACGATGCTGATCGTGGCGGACCGCCGCGGCTTGCCCGACGGCGTTTTCGGCAGCGTGCGCGGCGGCACCACCGAAACCAGCCGCGGGCTGACGCCGAAGGCCGAGTAGACCGCGTCCGATACTTCGTTCTTGATCCGCGCGCTGGACTCCAGGTCGGCGCTGTCGGCGGCTTCGACCACCACCGCGAATTCCTCGCGTATGCCCGCCGCGGCCAGGGCGACGGCGATGGCGTTGCCCGGGCGCACCCCGTCGACGCGGCAGGCCGCGCGCTCGATATCGGTGGGGAAGATGTTGCGCCCCGCGACGATGATCATGTCCTTCAGGCGGCCGCAGACGACCACCTCGCCGGTTTCGGTGACGTAACCCATGTCGCCGGTGCTGAACCAGCCGCCGTCGCCGAGCAGCGACTGCTTGCCGTTCTGGGTGAGGTAGTAGCGCGCGACCGCATCGCCGCGGATCTTGAGTTCGCCGACCGTGCGCGCCTGGGCGCTGCCGGCGGGCGCATCGCCGACCATGATCTCGATGCCGGGCAGGGGCCGGCCCAGCCGGGCCAGGTGGCGCGCGCCGTCGCCGGTGCGCGGCGCCGCATGCGACTTGAGCTCGATCGCCGCCTGATCGACCGCGTCGAACTGCATGCCGGCGCCGGTCTCGGAAAACGAAATGGCCAGAGTGGCTTCCGCCATCCCGTAAGCGGCGACGAAGGCCGTGGCATCCAGCCCGAAGCGGGCGCCGGCTTCGATCACCGCGGCGACGGTGGCGTGGTCGATGGGTTCGGCGCCGCTGAGCACGAAGCGCAGCGAAGACAGGTCGAACGCGCCGTCGGGCGCCGCGCGCAGATAGCGGGCGAGCAGGGCATAGGCGAAGTTCGGCCCCGCGGTCATGGTGCCGCGGTACTTGGAGATCAGCGCCGGCCACAGCCGCGGCGAGCGCAGGAAATCCGCGGGCGCCGCGCAAACCGCTTCCGCGCCGACCTGCATCGGCAGCACCATGAAGCCGATCATGCCCATGTCGTGGTACAGCGGCAGCCAGCTCACCAGCACGTCGCTGCGCGGGTCGAGCCGCGACGCGCTCACCATCGCCGCCGCGTTCTCGTACAGGTTGCGGTGCGAGATCGCCACCGCCTTCGGCAGCCCGGTGGAGCCCGAGGTGAGCTGCAGGAAGGCGATATCGTCCTCGCCGCAATCGACCGGCGACAGCGCCGCGCCTTCGGCCAGCGTTTCCGCGGCCAGCACCGCGGTGCCCTGCGCCTCGAACAGCGGCGTGGTGCGGGCGAACACGTCGCCGACGACCGCGACCTTGGCGCCGATCATCGCCAGCACCGCGAACGTGTCTTCCGCCCAGGCTTCGAGGTCGGCGCGCGGGCCGGGCTGATGCAGCATCGTCACCGACGCGCCGCGCATCCAGATGGCCTGGATTACCGGCGCGATGCTGGCCGGCTCGCCGACCAGCACACCGACCGTGTCGCCGGGCTTCACCCCGGCCGAGGCCAGCGAGCCGGCCATGCGGCGGGCGATCTCATGAATCTGCTGCCAACTGCGCCGCAGCGGCTGCTGCGGTTCGCCCGTCACCAGGCCGTGGCCGGACGCGGGCGCAGAGACGAATACCTGCTGGGTAAACCTGCTCATGATGCGATCGATCCTTGATCTTCCGGTATCGCGCGCCGGCGACGGAGCGTACCGTCGCGGCGACCGGGGGCTTTAGGCGGGGATTGCGGATTCGTCGGGAATCCCGGCGTCGCAAGCGACAGTGCGATGGCGCGTCTGTTCGATCAGCCGGGTCACATCGCCGACGGTCTTGCAGCGGATCAGTTCCTCCTGCTGCAGCGTCACCCCCAGCCGCTCCTCGATCGACACCAGGCCGATCGCGAACGCGATGGAGTCGAAGCCCAGGTCGCCGATCAACAGCGCGTTCGGATGCACCCGCCCCGGTTCGATCGCCAGCTCGTCCCGAAAAACTGCTACGAGCGTCTCATAGACAGTCGGTTTTTCAGACATAAATCACTCCTTTGATTTCCGACGAACGTAGCACCGAGGCTATCGCGTCCTGGCCGCCCGCAGCATGTGAACGGGGCGTTCTGCAGCAGGAATACGCGGTTTGGGGATGGGGTAGGACAAGGGGGGTTGACGTGCGTTGTGCGTTACGTGTGATCAAGTTCGCGGAGTGAAGATCCCAAGTGCGAAACAGTCTCCGTCCTCGCTGACGGTGCGGTTTCCATATCCGTCGTCTGATTCTCTCGACAGAAATGCACCGACTGTGATGATGCCTCTCAGATCGTTACTCGCTACACCATTCTTGACCAAGGACTCGGCGCCATCCGCAGCCGGCTATAGATCAGCGCCCCGTGTCGGGGCAGGGGAGGTTGGCGGTCTGTTCTTCGGCTAGCGGTTAGCCGAAGCCAACAAGCGCCTTCGACTTCATCATCTCGCGGTACGAACAACTACCCGGCCACGGCTTCTCTGAACTTCCCCTGTGCTGATGCCGCGCTAGTTAGTCGGCCATGCTCAACGTCGGAGCCTGCCGTGACATCAGCAAGCACCGATAGCATCGCAGGCAGTTGGTAGCGATGGTAAGCCTGCTGCGGAATCTTCAGCACTGAGGACGTTAGCTGCCCTTCTTGTGTTTGTGTGGCTTCAAGGAAGGTGTATTTCCAGGGGTTTCCTTGTTGTCTCGCTGCCGCTTGTCCGGTTTGCCGGTGGATTTCGCAATCCGCTTGGGGCCAGGTTTGATTGCCATGCTTTCCCTCATGTTTTGGATATGGCTAGGACTTCTTTTGCGCAGCCTAGTAGCTATGCCAAGACCCCTGGCGCTTATTAGGTGCACTGGTGTCATTAATGCATTGTCACGAAAGCCGCCCATTGAAATACGCGATTCAGTGACGGACTCGGTCATAGTCGAGCGATTTCGGGACCACGTCGTCTTCTGTTACTTTGGCAGCTCAACTCCCAAAGACGGCCGTAACCTGGTCAGCACCGCACCCAAGCTGGTCGTACCATCAGTACCTGCTCATAGACAGTTGGATGGTGCCAAGTATGTTGCGCAATCAGCAGAAGATCGGTTACGGCACGTTTGGTGTAGCAAGCCTCTCGCCTTTGGCATTGGTTGCGGTAGGCATGCTGCTTACTGTCAAGTCCTCTCGCCCTTGAAGTGAAAGAGGGACACCTCCCGCAACACAGTTCATTGTTATGAAATAGCCTGACCAATCGTCTTTGTTAACGGGATAGACAGGGACTATGCGTTTGCGCATGCCGTCGACGAATCGCTTCATCTGTGGTGGAGACTCTAAATACGCTGGGGCGCGTTCCTCGGCCTCAATTGCGCTGGAATAGAGCATGGTTTTAAGTCGCTTTGAGGGCGCAGGTTCCCCTGGTTGATATGCCACGTCCTCAAGTTCTCCTCGCAGGAATCGGCCGAGTATGTACTCGTCGACAACAGGTACTCCCGCCGCCGGGATTCCAGCATGCGTATTCGTGCTAACCACCACGAATGGAACGACTTTGAAATCTTCAGTAAGCTCAACACCAAAGTTATTCACATCAGTGATGAAGGCGGTGCGGTGGTCTTCAATAGCCTTTGCTTTGCGTAAAATTTGCTCAGCTGCCCCCAGGACTGTTCTTCGATGCATGGCAAAGCCTTTTGTGTCGGTAGGCTCAAGAATGCATTTTGCTTCCGCCACGAATACTGAGTTGCCGATGAAGAAGACCAAGTCGATTTGTTCGCTGACGCCGTCCGGTAGTTTGAATGTGTAGTCGTCCTTGATGCATGTTGCAACTTGTGACAAGAGCTTCGATGTATTGATGCCCTCAAGAACAAGTTCTCTGATATGGGTCTCGAATGCGGCCCCCCGCCTGCTCAGGTCGATCCCAGCTTGCCGCATCCATACGTCCACCAAGCGCCTTAGATTTGGGTGCACGATAGCTGCGAACACAGGCACCACTTTGCCTGGTCCAACGGGGACGAGCGGTTGTGACCATATTTCCTGTCCAGGCTCACCTCGAAACGTAAAGAACTCTACGATTTTCCTGCCTTCAGGAGGCCTTGTTCCAATCGCGGCGCTCATGGCTTCCACAAGTGCCTCGACCTGTAGCGTTGGTGCATAGTCCGGTAGCCAGGTGTGCGGGCGGTCGTCTTTTGGGATTCGGGTGTGCTTCTCGCCAAGGGACTGAGTTAGTACATGTGCAGCGCGAGATAGCACTGTCCATGCGTCTACCAGCGCGGACAGTGTTAGCCCTTGGAGGGATTCTTGACGTTCTTCCAGCAGTTCGCCGTAGTAGGGTTCGGCTGCGTGTGTACGTAATACCGAGAGCTCCTCAATGACTTCTGTTGAAGCGCCGTGACGGGATACCTTGATGACCTGACGTTTTCCGCGACGCTCGATCCCGCAAACCTCACGAATCCTGAGTCGCGCTCCTCTTGCGAGCACTTGCCGTTGAAATTGAGTCGCCATGATTGTGAAAGCGGTGGATAGCGACGCTTGGCGTGCCAGCCCAATTTGGTGAGCTCGGATAACATCGATATCTTGAGGCTGAAATATCTTGCTTTGCCTCATTTGGGTTATTTTGTAGCTATTCCAAAGGCAGTCGTTCCATATGTCTTCGGCAAATCGATATGTGATGCCGAGATTGAACTCTAACGCTGCCTCCTTCCATTGCACTTGGTTCATTTGAGGGTTGCCGGTCAGATTCGGCTTTGTCTGCAAGATGACCCGAATCGGTAGTTCAATGCCGTCGACGATGCTTTCCACAACTTCGTTAGGTAGCCAGTTGAATCCTCCGGCTAAGCTTAGTTTTACTCCGGCTAGCTCTTCGAGGGTGTATATTTCTTTGGATTCGCCCTCTCGCTCGGATAAAAAATTTTCCATGGCAATCCTGGTTTTTTCGCGTGCGACAAAAAAATCATGGTTTGCTATTGCCAGGAACGCCCGCAACTTAGTCGTTGCAGAAATCGCGTCAGATGAAGAGAGCTTCAGTACCGCACGGATTGCCTCCAGCTTCTCATGAATGGCGAGGCCGGCCGAATATGTGTTGCGATCTTGGTTATCCGGATTTGGTAAACTGCCGAATGTATGGCTCCAGTTGTCGGCTGTAAATGCTCGTCTCAACGGTCCCGGTACATCCCCGTTTTGGACACGTTTTGTGAAGTCTCCCACTTGCGCCTCCTAAAGTGTCGGGAATTTAATTTTCGACAAGCATCTGGGTGTCTGCTGTAAATGGGCTGTGAGCACTTAAAGTTGTTTCTGTCTTTGCTTCAGAGTATCCGCTTGCGACGGGAGCCTGTCGCAGTTGCTGCTGGTCTGTTTTCTAGAGTCTCTACATGAATATACGTGGAGGGCCGTCGAATACGGACTGTTCTGGTTGACAAAAATTGGCGGATTCGGCAGTGTCTCCATCAAGGAGCGTCGAAACTCCCACACACATAGCGGCACCCACCTCCGACAATTGGTGGGTTTTTCATGCCTGATGCTTGGGCGTGCCGACGCTTGCTTCTGCGTCGGGAGGGCGGCTAATACAACACCCGCAAGGGGAATACGCCCGCCGACTATGTGCGGTTTCGAACCTCCCGACATCCCGCCGGTCGCGCAATGTGCCGCGCGGGCTTCCGCCTAAGGACAGGAGTGCCGCGTATGCCCCGCAAGCCCGAGTTCGCGCCCCCGCAGGAGGGGGTGGTGATGTCTGTCGATGCGTTCGAAGCGCTGTCCGCTTTCCAGCGGGAGTTGCACGGGATCGTGCGGACTCTGCAGCCGGAGGTATTGATCGAGATCGGGTTTCCGGCCGGGCAGGACCATCGGGTGTTGCGGGAGGTGTTTCAGGCCTTGGCGCGGCGGTTGGACCCGGTATTGGCGGCCTGTGTTTGGACGCTGGTCGGGGATGGCGGTGTTGGGGCGGGGCGGGCGCACTGACGGCGGGCCGGTCTTGCTGCGGGCCGGTGTGGCTGGTCGCTGAGCCTCGATGGCGAGCCGTCGGGGCTGGGTGCGCGTTGATCGCGGGCCACCGGCGCGATCGGCCGTGTGGCATGGCATGCGCCGGCGCCGGGATGGCGTCTCGTGCTAGCGCGCGCCACTCGTCGCCGGCATATCCCGCACGAGCTTGTACAACTTCTGTAGGTCCGAAGGGTGCCCCTGCTTTTGGAACTGGCTGAAGATCAGGTAGCCCAGAATCGAGTTCCCGGTATCCCGCCGCGCCACCAGCGTCAGTTTCCGCGCCGGGTCCACCAGCAGGTATTGGCCGCCCCAGCCGTCGGCGTGCACGGTGTCGAGCTCGGAGTTCAACCACCAGGAGTAGCCGAAGCCGTCGTAGAACGGGTTCTGCGTGGCGGAATACGAGGTGGTGCTTTTGGCTATCCACTCGGCGGAGACGACCCGCTTGCCGTTCCACAGGCCCTGCTGCGCTACCAGCGCCCCCAGCCGCGCCAGGTCGCGCGCGCTCATGTGGATGCGATAGGTTCGGTAATCGGAATCGGAGCCGCGTTGGTCATAGATCACGTGCCCGCGGTGGAAGTCCTGCATGCCCAGCGGGGTGGCCAGCCAGGTATCGATGGCCTCGCCGATGGATAGCCCGGTCTTGCGTTCGAAGATGGCGCCCAGGACGTTGAAGTCCCAGTTGTTGTAGAAGTAGTTCGTGCCCGGCGCGAACTGGCCGCGCTGCGGGCGGCCTTCTTTGTTTTCCACCGTTTCCGCGCCGGAGGGCAGGTAGATGCCCGACCGGGCTTGAAGCAGGTGTTCGATGGTGGCTTGCTTCTCCGCCTGGGTGAGGGGCGTGCGGCTCTCGTCGACGCCTAGCGCTGCCAGATTCTCGTTCACATCGATCAACCCGCGGTCGACCGCCACGCCGAACAGCAGGCTGAGGATGCTCTTGCGCGCGGACGCCAGGTTCATGGGCGTGCCGACCTCGCCGTACTCCATCAACACCGTTTCGCCGCGCAGCACGACGAACGCATCGATGGCGTCCGCCTGGGTCGTTATGTAGTCCGTGAGCTTGTTCGCCTGCTCCGGAGGCAGCGGAGCTTGCGCGAGGGGCAGGGGGCGGGTGGCGGGTGCGTCCCGGTCGATGAAGGGCCGAAGGCCCAGTACCAGCGATACCGCCAGAGCCGCAAGCAAGGTGATGCCCAGGTACTTCAGGATGCGCCGCATGGATGGGCCCCCGTTGAGTACGTTGTCGGTGCCGTCCACCGGATCGGCGACGGAGCACGTTGGGTCTGACGCGTTCTTTCGATCCTTGGGCCAAAGCGCGACCCGCATCGTCGTGGCAGTGGCCGGATCGGGCCATGCCAGCAGTCGGGTTTGGCTAACGGCCTTTTGCGAGGCTGCAACAACAGCGGTGCGGGTTCAACCGGTCGACGCAACAGCTGCACCTAGCTTACTGGCCACAAACGGCGTCGGGCACTGTTTTGAGTCGTCCCCGATACCGTTTCCCGGGTGGCGAGCTCGCCAGGGGGCGGCGAACCCAGGCCTTGATCCCGCTGTCGCCTACTTCGCCGGGCTCAAGGTCGGGAACAACGTGCCCAGCACGGTCTTGGTTGCCTTGTCGCCGCCCATGTCCTCGGTGGCGTTGGCCACCACCAGGGCGCCGGTGTTCGTGTTCGGGAACAGCACCGCCCAGGCGAGCCAGTTGCCGTCGGAGCCGCCGTGCACCAGCACGGGGCCCTGGCGTCCTGCGATCGAATCCTGGACGCCCCAGTCCAGACCTGAGCCGCTGCCGGGTTGCGCCGTTTGCATCAGCCGGTACGAGGCGCGGCTCAGCAATTTGCCACGGCCTTGGCTGCCGGCCAGTTGGTCGAGGCAGAAGCGCGCCCAGTCGGCCAGGCTCATGTGCATGTTTCCGGCCGCGGTGTACATCATCGGCACGCCGTCGTCGGACACTTTCGGCGCCGTCGTCACCGGCTTGCCGCCACGGTGGCCGAGCGGCTGGCCGGCCTGGGTGGGGCCGAAACCGGCGCTCGCCATGCCCAAGGGCTGGAAGACTTCGCGGCGCATCAGTTCCTCGAAGTCCGATCCGGTGGCGCGCTCGGCGATGACGGCCGCGATGAGGAAGCCGGTGTTGCAGTAGTTGAATTCCGTACCGGGTGCGGCAGCCGGCGCATCCTTCAACGCCTGGGCGATGAAGGCCAGGCGTTGTTGCGGCAACGGCCGGGTGTCGACGAAGAAGGTATCGAGGACCTTCAGGTCGCGGATGTTCTCCGGCAGGCCCGACCGGTGCGAGAGCAGCTGGACCAGGGTGACCGAGCGGTATTCCGGTCGCATCGTCTCGGCCAGGTCGGGCAGCAGCGTCGCCAAGGGGGCGTCCCAGGACAGCACGCCGCGATCGACCAGCTTGGCGATCAGCGCGACCGTCATCGGTTTGCCGGTGGATCCGATCAGCCAGACATCGTCGGCGCCGACCGCGTCGGCCGCATCGCTGCGGCGCAGGCCGCGCACGGCTTGTTGGGCGATCGCGCCGTCGCGCATGACCAGCGCGCCGAGTGCGGGCGTCTGGGTGCCTTCCATCGCGCCTTTCAGCAGGGCGTCGAGATCGACGGCGTTCGGCGGCGGTACGTCGTTGGGGTGGGCCTGCACCGCAAGCGGCGCTTGCAGGAGCAGCATGGAGGCAAGAACGAGCTGAAGGAAGCTTCGACGCGCTGGATGTTTCAAGTGGATCCCCTGGTGTGCGGCTGCTCGATGGGTGGCGACGCGCCCCTTCGTCGCTACCGGGCCGCGGAGAAGCGCTTGCATGGATCGCGCGCCCGCCGCATGAATCGATGCTGCGGTTTACAGCGGATGCGTGCATGAGCTGCAAGTCATGGCTGCGGCGGGATGAGGCATGGAGGCGATAGCAACAGCGACAGCGACAGCAACGGCAACGGCAACGGCAACGGCAACGGCAAATCCCCCCTGGCCCCCCTTTTTCAAAGGGGGGAAGCGTTGGGGTGGGGGGCGTTGGGGCTGGAGGGGGTGAGGGTTGCGGTTGCGCTTGGAGGCGGATGCGGGCGTGGAATGGGCGCGGCCTGGGTCGCGGCTTACGCCGCTCCTACAGGAAGGGGAGGCGCGCTTAGCCACGCCGGGGAGGGTGGGCTCAGCGCTGCGGCTTGAACTCGATCGGGACGATCACGACGGCGGCGATGGGGCGGCCGTTGCGTTTGGCGGGGGCGAAGCGCCAGTTGCGTACGGTGGCGACGGCGGCGCGGTCGAGGTCGCGGTTGCCGCTGCGTTTGCCGATCTCGACGCGTTGCGGGCGGCCGTCGGCGCCGACGCGCACGCGCAGGGAGACCAGTCCGCCTTCGCCGCGGCGCAGGGCGTCGAGCGGGTAGGGCGGTTTCGGGCTGTGGCCGGGCAATGGGCGGGGTTTGGCGCTGGCGCCGCGCGGGGCGGTGTCGCGTTGCGCGCGCGGTGCGGCGACCGCGGGCGTGGCGTCTGTCGCGTCCGCGCTCGGGGCCGGCGGTTGGGCGGTGTCGTCGTCGCTGGTGCTCGGCGGGTTCGGCGGCTGCGGCGGCGCCAGCGGCGGGCGGTCCAGGCCGGGCGCGCCTTCGATCTGCTGCGACGAGCTTTCGCTTTCGATCTGGCGGTAGCCGTGCGATACGACCAGCAGCACGGCGACCACGAACACCACCGCCAGGCCCAGCATCGGGATCCAGGCGGTTTCGGGCAAGGTGTGGCGGGTGAAGGCCGGCATCGGCGCGGCCAGCGCCAGCGGCTTGGGCGGCAGCGGTTTGACCGCGGTGACGTCGAGCGGCACGGCCTGGTTGGGGTCCATGTGCAAGGTGCTGATGCGGCCTTGGTTGAGCGCTTGCGCGACCTCGGCGCTGGCGCCGAGCGCGGCGGCCACCTCTTCCAGCGCGACCGGCGGCGGTGCGCTGCGCCGCTCCACGCCGCTGAAGCGGTGGCGGTTGTATTCGGCCCACAGGATCAGCACCGTCGCGGCGCCGACCGCGGTGGCGGGCAGCGCCAGCAGCAGGAAGGGGTCGATCTCGTGCTGGCGCAGGTACAGTTCGGCTTCGGTGCGGCGGATGCCGAACAGCCACATGAACAACGTGATCAACGGCACCCACAGGTAGAGGTAGATCGCCCAGAAGGCGCCGGTGGTCAGGCCCCAGAAGGTGCGCGGCAGCAGCGGCTGCGAGTACGGCCGTTGGATCAGCCGCGAGTCGTGCTTGTGCCGCCGAGAGCGGCGGGGCTGCGGCCGCTGCGGCACCTGGCCGGGCTTGGGCGTGCTCATCGCAGCCCCCGATCCGGGCTCACCCACACCGCGCGGGTGCCGCGGCGCTTGGCCAGCGCCTTGGGCACTGCGGCCACGGTGGTGGTGAAGCTCAGCAGCCAGAACACCATCGGGTACCAGATCATCCAGTAGTAGTTGCGGCCCACGCCGGTTTCGTAGCGGCGGTCGATGACGATGCTGGCGGCGAACTGCAACAGGCAGATCATCGCCAGGATCACGCCGTGCCACGACGGCAGCAGGGTCGGCACGCGCAGCTGCTCGGGCAGTTCGAACACCAGGCCCAGCGCCCACAGCAGGATGATGAAGGCCATCATGTAGGCCCAGGCCAGGCTCAGCAGGTATTCGCCCAGCACCGCCCACATGCGGCGGCGGCGCCACGAGACCAGGTCGCGGGTGTGGCGCAGCAGCACTTCGACGCCGCCCTGGGCCCAGCGCAGGCGCTGCTTCCACAGGCCGCGCACGGTTTCCGGCATCAGGATGAAGCACATCGCATTGGGCTCGTAGCGGATGTCCCAGTGGTTCATCTGCAGGCGCCAGCTGATGTCGATGTCCTCGGTGACCATGCTGTCGGACCAGTAGCCGATCTGGTGCAGCGCAGTGCGGCGGAACGCGCAGATCACCCCGGACACCGTGAAGATGCGGCCGTACACGCGCTGGGCGCGCTTGATCATGCCGATGATCGAGGCGAACTCGCCGACCTGCAGGCGGCCGAGCAGGGTCGATCGGTTGCGGATGCGCGGGTTGCCGGTGACCGCGCCCACGCGCGCGCCCGAGCACAGGTGCCAGACCATCCAGTGGGTGGCGTACTCGTCGAGCAGGGCGTCGCCGTCGATGCAGACCAGGTACTCCGAGCGCGCCGCCAGCGCGCCCATGCGCATGGCGTTGGCCTTGCCGAGGTTGCGGTCGAGGTGGACGACCCGCAGCGAGGGGTACTGCGCGGCGAGCAGGTTGAGCTTCTCGCCGGTGTCGTCGCCGCTGCCGTCGTTGATGGCGATGACTTCGAACGCGGGATAGCGCTGCGCCATCGCCGAGGCGATGGTCTCGCGGACGTTGTCGCCCTCGTTGTGGCAGGGGATCAGGATCGACACGAACGGCGTCGACTCCAGCGGCGGCGGATCGGTGCGGCCGCGGGCGTGGCGCTCGCGGCGCAGGTAGTAGTACAGCCCGCCCGCGATCCAGAAGAACGACATCACGATCGGGTAGTAGAAAGCGAATTTGAACGACACCGCAAGCAAGGCGCTGAGAACCTCGTACATGGCAGTCTCCGATGAGGCGCGCGTGCGCGGTGGAAGGGCCCGGCGCTTCGGCGCCGGGGGCGGGGTCAGCGTTCGATGTAGGGGAAACCGCGCGCGGACATGATTTCGCGCGCGTCGCGGGTCGAGGGGACGTCGTCGATGAAGTTGTCCGGGTACCAGGCCAGGTGGCGCACGCCGGCGGCCTGCAGGCGCCGCGCCATGGTCTTCAGCCGCTGCGCCGGGATCGGCTTGTTGTCGCGCCAGTCCACGGTCTGCAACTCGAACAGGGTCCGCGCCAGGCCGCGGGGCGAGCGCGCCACTTGCGCCACCAGCCGGTCCATCCAGGCCTGCGGCTCGCGGCTGTTCTCCATCCACGGCATCGCCATCACGGCGGTGTAGTCGTAGGCCTGGTTGAACGCGGCCAGGTTCTGCGCGAACCAGCGCTCGCTGTCCGGGCGCAGCACCGGCTCGGCGAACAGGTTGCGCACGGTGATCAGCTTCGGCCGCCACTTGCCGGCGGCGCGGGTCAGTTCCTGGGTGAATGCGATCAGGGCCTGGGTGCGCTGGGCCGCCTGTTCCGGCGCCTGGCCGCGCAGTTCGTCGTCGCGCAGCAGGGCGTCGTCGTGGAACAACAGGCCTTCGCTGTAGCCGCTGACGGCGAGGTCTTCGTAGATGTCGGCGACGATCTGGCGCGCCTGCGGCTCGAACGGATTGAGGCGGAAGGTTTCCTTGGGGTTGCTGGCGGCGATGGCCAAACGGCGGCGCAGCGCGGCGTCGGGCAGCTCGAAGCCCAGCACCGGCAGCCAAGCGAACACCTTGACCCCGGCGCGGGTCTTCAGCTGCCAGGCGACCCGGTTGTACAGGTCGGCGCGCATCGGCAGGTGCCGATTGGGGAAGTACAGCGCGTCGGCCGAACCGTTGCCGTCGGGGTCGGCGAAGGCCTGCAGGAACACATGACTGGGGCCGACCTGCTTGACCCGCTCGATCAGCTTGTCGAGGTTGCGCGCCTGTTGCGCCGGATCGGCGTCGTAGACGTAGTCCAGGTCGATCTGCAGCGCGCGCAGGCCGTCCAGGCCTTCGTCGTGGCGCAGTTCGTAGGCCAGGTCGTTGACGGTCGGGTTGTCGAACACCAGCAGCCGGGCGAGGCCGTGCAGGTCGCGGCGCAGGGTCTGGTGGCGGCCTTCCAGGTCGAAGGTGACCTGCATGCCGAGCTGGTCGGCGATGGCGTTGGTCTGGCTGTTGTAGGCCGCGTACGGCCACACCACCGATTGCGGGGCGACGCCGAGTTCGCGCTTGATCGCGGCGACGCTGTCGCCCAGGTCCTTGCGAATCCGCGCCAGGTACTCGGCCTCGGTCTCGTAGCGCTCGGCCTTGGGGTCCCAGACCCGGGTGATCGCCGCCGGCATGCTGTTGCCCTGCGGGTTGGAGGTCACGCCGCGGTGCAGGGCGTGGCTGTGCGAGGCGACTTCGATCAGGCCCGAGGCCTGCATCTCGCGCAGTTGGTCCCAGGTGACGAAGTCGTCGTGGGTGAACATGCGCGGGCCGTAGTCGACCTGCTGGTCGCGCGGCAGGTCGACCCAGGAGGTCACCACCGCCATCAGCGCCGGGTAACCGTAGGCGCGCAGCAGCGGGAAAGCGTGGGTGTAGATGCTGCGCAGGCCGTCGTCGAAGGTCAGCAGCACCGCCTTGGGCGGCAGCGGCTTTTCGCCGCGCGAGGCGGCGATGACCTGGCTCAGCGACACCGGGTGGTAGCCGTGGCCGGCCAGCCAGTCCAGGTGGGCGGCGAAGTTCTGGGTGCTGACCGCATAAGCGTCGGGATCGCCTTTGCGGGCGACGTCGTCGCGCACATCGTGGTAGCTCAGCACCAGCAATTCGTCGGCCT
This sequence comes from Lysobacter antibioticus HS124, assembly GCF_000336385.2. Classification (GTDB taxonomy): domain Bacteria; phylum Pseudomonadota; class Gammaproteobacteria; order Xanthomonadales; family Xanthomonadaceae; genus Lysobacter; species Lysobacter firmicutimachus. Next base: position 25,259 of record NZ_HG424569.1, read on the forward strand.
GGGCCGGCGCCAGCGCGGCCAGGGCCAGGGCCGCGGCGGCGAACAGGCTGCGCAGCGTGCGCGCGGCCCAGGCGTGGCGAGCGGCGGCGGGGAGTCGCAGATCCATGTTCATTGCTCTCCCCAACGGAAGTTCAGATCGAAGCCGAGTCGTTCCTCGCGCTGGCCGTCGTAGACCGGGCGCGACCAGCTCAGGCCGTAGGTCAGCTTGCGGCCGGTGCCCAGCCCCCATTCGTGTTCGTAGCGCAGCTGCGGAATCCAGGCGCTGCCGTAGCCCTGCTGCCAGTAGGGGCCGGCGTAGGCGGTGAAGCGTTGCAGCAGGTGGCGGCTGTAGCGGCGCCAGGCGACGTGGTTCAGGCGCAGGCCGAGATTGAGCGAGGCGTCGCGGCTGGGGTTGAAGTAGGGCACGTCGGCATCGCGGCGGCTGGCGCGGCTGGCCGAGAGTTCGGCCAGGCCGTCGAGCTGCAGGTGCGGGCGGGTATAGGCGCGCTGGTCGAGCGACAGCGCGAACGCGCTGCGGCGGTTGTCGTCGCTGTAGCGCAGCTGTTGCACGCTGGCGGCGACCGCGGTGCGGTCGCTGGGCGTCCAGCGCAGGCCCAGGCTCAGCGCGTCGGCGTCGATGCCGGCGCGGCGCGCCTGCAGCGAAGCGTCCGGCGACTGCCGGTACCAGGACGCGCTGCCGCGCCAGGCGTCGTTGAAGCGCCAGCCGGCGTCGAGGTAATAGCCGGTGCGGTCGTCGCGGTCGAGCCAGCGGTCGCTGGCGCGGTCGACGCCGAACCCCAGGCTGAGCCGGTCGTAGGCGTACAGCGCGCCGACGCCCTGGCGGCGGTCGTGCACGCGTTCGCCCGGGTAGTCGGCCCAGGCGTCTTGCGCGTGCGCGGTGAGGCGCCAGCGATCGTGGATCAGCGGGCTGCGGATTTCGGCGCGGTGGGCGCCGTCGCGGCTGCCGAGCGGCGAGGTGCTGTCGCCGCCGCCGTCGGCGCGGCTGCGATGGCTCGAGGTCGACACCTGCCACTGCCAGCCCAGCCGGCTGTCCCAGGACTCGCGCATCTGCCGCACCTGCACGTCGCGTTCGCGGCGCGCCAGCAGCTCGTCGTGGATCGGCCGCGCCAGATCGACCCGGTCGTGTTCGAGGTAGGCGCCGATCTGGCCGATCCGCGCGCCGACGCTGGTCGGTTCCAGGGTGCTGGCCATGCGGAAGCGTTCCAGCGCGCGCTCGGTCCAGCCGCGGCGCTGGTAGGCAACGCCGAGGTTGGTCTGCAGGCCGGCGTTGTTCGGGCCGATCGCCGCCAGCGCTTCCAGATCGCGCTGTGCGCCGACGGTGTCCTCGCCGTACAGGCCGACCATGATCAGGTTGGTGTCGGCGTCGTAGTGGCGCCAGTTGGCGTGGCTGACCTTGGCCCCGGGCACGCGTACGAAGGCGGGCTCGGCGGCCTTGATCTTCTGCAGTTGTCTCTTCGCGTCGTCGAAGCGCTCGGCCTCGGAATAGGCATAGGCCAGCTGCAGCTGCGAGTCGTGGTCTTCCGGCATTTCGCGCACGACCCGCTCCAGCACCGTCGCCGCTTCCTCGGGGTGGCGCGCGGCCAGCAACGAGGCGCCGACCCAGGCCAGGGCGTACAGCGGCACCTGGACGCCTTCGGCCTGCAACTGGCGATAGTTCTGCACCGTGTCGGCGTGGCGTTCGAGGATGTTGAGCATCACCAGCTCGTCGAAGCGCGTGCGCAGGTCGGCCTGGCGCTGGCTGTCGCTCTGGCTCTGGCGGTACTCGGCCATCGCGCTGCGCGCGGCGCGGATTTCCTCCAGCCGCTGCGCTTCGTTCTCCGGATACAGCCCGCCCCACACCACCATCCGCGCCAGGCGATTGGATTCCAGGCGCTGGCGTTCTTCGGCGCTGAACAAACCGGGACGTTCGCGGTACAGGCTCCAAGCGCGGTAGGCGTTGCCAAGATCGGCCAGGGTCAACACCTGCAGGCGATACAGCGCCTCGTCGCCGGGACGGACGGCGAGGCCGGCTTCGATCTGTGCCAGGGCCGCCAGCCACTGCCGGTCGGCGCGCAGGCGCTCGATCTCGGGCAGGGGGTTCAGGGGCTTGGGTTGACTCTCAGTGGCTGAAACTGACGAAAAAGGGCAGATTGAGCTCGCAGAAACCAAGGTGAAGGCAAGGGCGTAAGCAAGGCGATGCGTAATCGGCATGAACCACCAAGATCCGTGGGGAAGACGCGACCGGTCCGTGACGCGAATGAAAAAATGTGAGCTAAGTCACATTGAGGCTTGCCCTCATTGACGCAAAAGCTATGCCAAAGACTCGTGAATCGCGGGCTTGATTTTTGCAGCGAAGTGCTTGTCCCGATTGGCTTTTGCGCATTGCCTGGATACGTTCGCAATGCTGCGGCGCGGTTTGACAGTCTCGATTTAGATCGATTTAAATCGGGTGAAACGGCGTATCGGATATTCGCCAGCGGGCGAAGCGTGACGCCGCGCAAGCATGGGAGCGGGGCATGTCGTTGGGTCATAACGCTCGCCGCGGTCGCGGCCGGCCGCAGGATGTCGCAAGCCGTCGGATCGCACGCCGTTGTTCGATCGCGGTCGCGATCGCATTGGCCTGGCCGGCGTTCGCGGCGGCGCCGCGCAGCTTCTCGACCTCGTTCGAAACCGGCGAAGCGGTACCCGCAGCCGCCCCCGACGTGCCGGGCTCGCTGCATGTGGACGGTGGCCCGGACGCGGGCGCGGCCTTGACCGCCAAGCCAGGCGTCGGCTTCACCGGATTGCGCTCGCTGCGCTATCAAGGCGAGGGCGGGCACGAACAACGCCTGCACGCGTTCGACGTCGATCTGGCGCTGAGCAAGGACAGCGTGCTGTCCTATCGCGTATTTCCCTTGTCGGACGAGCGCGTGTCGGGACGGCGCGCGACGGTGCCGGCCGACGGCCTGCGCAACACTTCCGGTTTCGTTGCGGTCGATCTGGAATTCGACGACGGCAGCCGGCTGTCGCAGCGCGCGCCGCTGGACCGGTACGGCCAGCCGCTGACCGCGCGCGGCCAGGGGTTGGCGCGGCTGCTGTATCCGGACCAATGGAATGCCGTCTCCAGCCGCATCGGCGACGTCGCGGCCGGACGCCGCGTGCGGCGCATCCTGGTCGTGCACGATGCCGACCACGCTGCGCCGTTCCGCGGCTGGCTGGACGATCTGCGCATCGAGCGCATGCCGGCGGCGAAGGGCCCGGCGCCGCGGCCCAGCGACTACGTCGACACCCGTCGCGGCAGCAATTCCAATGCGCGCTTCTCGCGCGGCAATACCTTCCCGGCGGTCGCGTTGCCGCACGGTTTCAATTTCTGGACCCCGACGACGAACGCCGGTTCGCACTGGATCTACCAGTACCAGGAGCGCAACGGCGACGACAACCGGCCGCGCCTGGAGGCGCTGGCGCTGTCGCACGAGCCCAGCCCGTGGATGGGCGACCGCCAGACCTTCCACGTCCTGCCGGCGATCGGTACCGCCCGGCCCGAGTTCGACCGCGGCAAGCGCGCGCTGAGCTTCGGCCACGACCAGGAGACCGCGCGCGCCGACTACTACCGGGTGCGCTTCGACAACGGCCTGGTCGCCGAGCTGACCCCGACCGATCATGCCGCGATGCTGCGCTTCACTTTCCCGGACGCGAACGCGCAATTGCTGTTCGATCATCGCGACGAGCACGGCGATATCCGGCTGAATCCCGACGACGGCAGCCTGAGCGGCTGGAGCGACAGCCGCAGTTCGCTGTCGACCGGCGCGACCCGGTTGTACTTCTACGCGCGTTTCGACCGGCCGGTGCGCGGCGGCGAGCGCCTGTCGCGCGAAAAGGGCCGCGACCGCGTGTCGGCCTGGTACGGCTTCGACCTCGGCGCCGAGCCGTCGCGGCAATTGACGATGCGCATCGCCACCTCGCTCATCGGCGTCGAACAGGCCAAGCGCAACCTGGCGCTGGAAATCGGCGCCGACGAGGGCTTCGACGCGGTGCGCGAGCGCGCCCGCGCGGCCTGGGACGCCAAGCTCGGCGCGGTGCGCATCGAAGGCGCGCCCGAGCACGAACGCGCCACCTTGTACTCGAACCTGTACCGCCTGTTCCTGTATCCGAACAGCGGCTACGAGAACACCGGCACCGCAGAACAGCCGGTGTACCGCTACGCCAGCCCGTTCGCGCCCCCTGCCGGCGCCGATGGCGATACCGCCACCGGCGCGACCGTGGTCGACGGCAAGGTGTTCGTCAACAACGGCTTCTGGGACACCTACCGCACCAGTTGGCCGGCCTATGTCTTGCTGGCGCCGACCCAGGCCGGCGAGATGATCGACGGCTTCGTCCAGCAGTACCGCGACGGCGGCTGGATCGCGCGCTGGTCTTCGCCGGGTTATGCCGACCTGATGGTCGGCACCAGTTCCGACGTCGCCTTCGCCGACGCCTGGCTCAAGGGCGTGCGCAATTTCGACGTGCGTTCGTTCTATCAGTCGGCGATCCGCAATGCTTCCAGCGTCAGCCCGATTCCGGGCGCGGGGCGCAAGGGCATCGAGCGGGCGATCTTCACCGGCTACACCGACACCACCGTCGGCGAGGGCCTGTCCTGGTCGATGGACGGTTACATCAACGACTTCGCCATCGGGCGTTTGGCCGCGGCGCTGGCGCAGGAGGCGGCGGCCGACGATCCCTATCGCGCCGGCTACGCCGACGATGCGGTCTATTACCGCAATCGCGCGCTGGGCTACGTCAACCTGTTCCATCCGCAACTGGGTTTCTTCGTCGGTCGTCATCGCGACGGCCGCTGGCGCTACACCGCCAGCGAGTTCGACCCGCTGCGCTGGGGCGGCGACTACACCGAGACCAACGCCTGGAACATGGCCTTCCACGCGCCGCAGGACGGTGCCGGCCTGGCGGCGCTGTACGGCGGCCGGGTCGCGCTGGGCAACAAGCTCGACCTGTTCTTCGCCACGCCCGGCCTGTTCGAGGTCGGCAGCTACGGCCAGGTGATCCACGAGATGCTGGAAGCGCGCGACGTGCGCATGGGCCAGTACGGCCACAGCAACCAGCCCTCGCACCACATTCCCTACATGTACGCCGCGGCCGGCCAGCCGTGGCGGACGCAGGAGAAAGTGCGCGACATTCTCGACCGGTTGTACGTCGGCGGCGAGATCGGCCAGGGCTATCCCGGCGACGAGGACAACGGCGAGATGTCGGCGTGGTGGCTGTTCAGCGCCGCCGGTTTCTATCCGCTGCGGATGGGCTCGCCGGAGTACGTGATCGGCGCGCCGCGCTTCGAGCGGATGAGCATCCGCCTGGAGAACGGGCGCGAGTTGCGCATCAACGCGCCCAAAGTCGGGGCGCGCAACCGTTACGTGCAGTCGCTGCGGGTCAACGGCGAGCCCTGGGACCGGTTGACGCTGCCGCACGAACTGCTGGCGCAAGGGGCGGTGCTGGATTTCCGCATGGGCCCGTCGCCGTCGAACTGGGCCAGCGCGCCGCAGGCGCTGCCGGAATCGTTGAGCGCCGACGGCGAGAAGCCGACGCCCTGGCGCGACCTGGGCCGGCGCGACAACGCGACCGTGGCCGGCATCGCGGCCAAACAGGCGGCGGCCTTGTTCGACGACGACTCCGGCACCGGCGTGCGCCTGAACGTGCCGATGCCGTCGATCGCCTGGACCTTCAAGCGTCCGGCGACGGTGCATCTGTACACGCTGACTTCCTCGGCCAAACGCGGCGACGCCCGGGCCTGGGCCTTGCAAGGTTCCAACGACGGCGAGCAGTGGACCACCCTCGACGAGCGCAGCGGCCAGACCTTCGCCTGGCGCCGGCAGACGCGTGCGTTCGCGCTGGCGCAGCCGGCGAGCTACAGCCGCTACCGCCTGCGCCTGGTCGGCGAGGGCGGCGCGATCGAACTGGCCGAGGTGGAGTTGATCGGCGAAGCGCCGTGAAGGCGGAAGCGGCCGGGGAGGAGCGCACGACGAACGGGATGCGCGGTCGCCGGCGACGATCGTTTGTCTGTCCGCGCGTCCGGCTCAGCGGTCGTTGACTGCGGCTGTGACGCGTTGCAGGCTTTAACGCAAGCCGAAGACATCGGTGCCGGCGAGCCCGCAACGCGCCACGGTGCGCGTGCGCATGGCCCGTTGCGCTTCGCTGAGGCGCTGGCGCCAGCGTGGTTCTCGTCGCGACCGTGACGGCTTGCAGGCTTTAACGTCGCGCTCCGATCCGTCGCAGTGCGACGTCGGTCCGTTCGTGCGAATCGTTCCCGGTTTGTCCCGGTATCGCCCCGGATTGTTCCTCGGCAGGCGGCGCTTGCGGGGCTAGGGTCGGGGAGCTGTCCCCATCCACCGGACGATCCGCAGCGAGGCGCATATGGAACGCATGCGACGTAACCGCAGCGCAGGGCGGCTTGCCGCCGTGTTGGCCGCGGGCCTGATGCTGGCCGCGCCCTGGGCGCAGGCGCAGAACTTCGAAACCTATTACGGCAACCAACCTTGGCGCGACCGCGGCGAGGACGTCAAGACGGTCAACTTCTGTCCCGGCGGCGGCTCGGTCACCGTCGGCACGCGCCGCTCCAGCGACGGCCAGGAACAGGTCCTGGTCACCCGCGCCAACGACAGCGGCGTCACCGACAATCCCGGCCTGAATACCTGGCAGCAGGCGTATCCGATCGCCGGCAGCAAACTGTCGAACGCGTTCGGCGTGATCGAACTGACCGGCGGACGCGGTTTCGCCGTGACCGGTGCGGTCACCGTCGGCGACGGCAGTTTCGTCTATGTGCTGCAGATCGACTGCAAGGGGTATCCGCGCTGGACCACGCTGCTGGACAATCTCGATCCCTCGCACCGCGCCACCGGCTACGACTTGATCGAAGGCGGCACCACCGTGTCGAGCACCGCCGGCAACGGCCAGATCGTGGTGGTCGGCGAGGAGATCGACCGCAACGGCCGCAGCTTCGGTCGTATCGCGCGCCTGGACCCGGCCGGCAACGTCATCTGGGATCAGGACTACGACGGCGGCAGCGATTGGCCGAATCTGCGCTTCCGTGCGGTGACCGAGAACCTGGCCGGCACCGGCGGCTACACCGATCTGGTGGTGGCCGGTTCGGCCTGGTCGGGCACGGCGCGCGGCGGCCTGATGTTCCGTACCGACGGCGGCGGCGCGCCGGTGTGCAGCAGCGTGCTCGCCACCGGTCAGGACCACCGCGACTTCCACGGACTCGCCGCGCTGTTGAGCCCGAACTATCAGGGCGAGACCGTGCTGGTCGGCGCCGCCAGCACGCTCAGCGGCGGCAACGCCCAGGTCTATATGGCGCGCTACTCGCGTCTGACCTGCGCGCCGAAAGTGCAATCGGTCTGGCAGGACCGCGCCCAGGCCAGTTTCACCGCCTTCGACGTGGTCGAGGCGCGCACCCTCGACGGCCGCGACGGCGCACTGGCGGTGGTCGGCACCATCGCCGGCACCCAGGGCTTCCTGCTCGCCGCCAACCACCGCGACCTGCTGCGTTACGGCGGCCTGGGCCCGCGCCGCTTCGGCGACAAGTTCCGCGAAAGCCTGTACGCGATCGACCGCAAGCGCGACCGCTTCATCCTCGCCGGCGACACCTACGGCGACTGGCAGGGCGTCGGCGATGCGCAGGACGTGTACTTCGTCCAGGTCGACCCGGGTTTGAACACCGGCTGCGCCGATCCCTGGGAGCCGGCCGCGGTGCCGGTCGACCTGCCGTACAAGCAACCTCTGCCGCATCCGATCCGGATTCCCGAGTTCCGCCGCGTCGACACCCCGCTGCTGCAGGCCAGCGATTGGGGCTATGCCTGCGCGCTGGACCCGCCGGAAGGTTGCCCGGGACTGATCAACAACGGCATCGTCCAGCTCGGCGTGTCCAGCACCGGCTACCTCAACATCGAGTGCCCGAACATCGACCTGTCCAGCGGCCGCTACGGCACCCGCCTGGTCGGCCTGCGCTACATGCCGACCAACGGCGAAGCTTCGGCGCCGGGCGCACCGTGCGAAGGCTGGGGCGTGGCCAACGCCGATCCGGCGGCGCCGGTGAGCGGGCGCACTTCGCGTTGCGCCGGCACCAGCAACGTGTCGGTGGTGAGCTTCACCTACACCCCGAGCACGGCGACGTCGGTGGTCAACGTCGGCAACACCTTCCGCGTCACCCACCAGTACACGCCGATCGCCGCGACCAGCTATCTGTACCGGGTCGACGTCAAGATCGACAACATCGGCCGCACGCCGGTCAACGACCTGCGCTACACCCGCGGCATCGACTACGACATCCCGCCGAACACGTTCTCCGAGTACATCACCATGGCCGGCGCTTCGCCGTTCCTGTTGGCCTGGAACAACAACGGCTTCAATTCGCTGGACCCGTTGGCGGCCAACAGCGGCACTTCGGGACCGATGACCGACTTCGGCCCCGGCGACCTGGGATCGCACATGGACTTCCGCTTCGGCGTGCTGCCGGTCGGCGCTTCGCGCAGCTTCGTCACCTTCTACGGTGCGGCGCCGACCCAGACCGCGGCCTTGAACGCGCTGTCCATCGTCGGTGCGGGGCTGTATTCGTTCGGCCAGACCAACTGGGACGGCGTCGGCGGCGCCGGCAACACCAATCCCAACCCCGGCACCTTCGGCGCCACCACCGGCGCGCCGGCGACCTTCATGTACGGCTTCAAGACGCAGTGATCGCCGCGGCGGCGGCCGGCGCTACGGCCGTCATCGCACGCGAGCCCCGGGGGCCTGCGCCCCCGGGGCGTTTTCGTACTCCGCGCGGCGCAGGCCGCGTTGCAGATGGACGACTCCGGCCAGCAGGCACAGCGCGATCGCCGCGGCCAGGGCCGCGGCCGCCGGCGCCAGGCGCAGGCGGTCGGCGAGCAGGCCGGCGAACAGCGTCGCCAGCGGCATCGCGCCCATGGTCGCGGCGGAGAACCAGGTCATCTCGCGGCCCATGCGCTGCGCATCGGCATTGCGCTGCAGCCACGACAGCGACTGGATGCCGTAGTAGTTCGATGCCGCCGCGAGCAGGCAGAACGCGGCCAGGGTCGGCGGCAGCGCGGCGCTGGCGGCGAGCAGGGCATAGGCGAGGGCGGCCGCAGCCCAGCACAGCAGGATTTTGCGCAGCACCGCCCGCATGGGATCGGTGGCGCGCGCCGCCAACGGCGCGGCGACGGCGATGCCGGCGAACTGGGCCAGATAGATCAGGAAATAGCGCGCATCGCCGCGTTCGACCAGCAGCAGCGGCAATAGCACCTGCACCGGACCGAAGGCGAGCACGGTGCTGATCAGCAAGTAGGCGTAGTAACTGCGCGGCACGGCGGCCGCGGCCGGGAGCGCCTGCGCCCCGCTGGATGCGTCCGGGCCGGCGCCTGCGCCGCGTACCGGCCCGCGCCGGCGCACCGCCGCCAGCAGCCACAACGAGGCCGCCACGCAAATGGCGTCGATCCAGAAGGCCCACGCCAGGCTGCGCGCGTCGTGGCTGCGCAGAATCAGACTGCCCGCGAGCATCGGCAACAGCGTCATCGCCAGGCTGGACGCGACCGCGAACACCGCGTTGCCGGCGGCGAGCAGGGGTTTGCGGATGTACAGGCCGAAGCTGGCGCGACCGGCCGGGTACGCCAGCGCCCAGACCAGGCCGCCGAGCAGGGCGATCGCGTATACGCTTTCGATCGTGATCCGGCCGCTGCCGGCCAGGATCGCCAATGCGGCATTGAGCGCCACGTAACAGGCGCGGCACCACCACAGCACGCGCAGCGGATCGAGCCGATCGAGCAGGCCGCGGCCGAATCCGAGCAGCAGCGCGCTGGGCAAGGCTTCGATCGCCGCGGTCAGGCCCAGGTCGAAGGCGCGGCCGGTCAGGCGCATGACCAGAAACGGCAGGGCGATCAGGGTGAAACTGGCGCCGAAGGTGGTGATGAGATTGTCGAGCAACAGCCAGCCCAGGCGCGGATCGCGCCGGCTCAGCCGCCATAGGCGCGCGGCGTCGGCGGCGCGGCGGCGCAGCGCGAACCGGGGCATCGGTGCGGCGTCGCTATGCGCCGGCTCAGGACGCGGCCGCGCCGGTGCGGCGCAGGAAGAACAATTCGCCGTCGCGCTCCACCGTCAGGCCGTAGGCGCTGGCGATGGCGCGCAGCTTGCCGGCGTCCAGGCGCCATACCGGCTCGACATCGTCGACGCCGAGGTCGAGGGTCCATTGCATGCCCAGCCAATGGGTGAGCACGAAGCCGCGCTCGCTCAGCAGCCCGGCCAGGGTTTCGAAATAGCGCTCCAGATGGCGCTGGCAGCAGGCGAAGCTGGCCAGGTTGTTGTCGAGAACGCAGTCGAAGCGGCGGTCGCGGAACCGTTCGGCGAACTCCAGGCCGTGCTTGTTGAGCAGATGGACCTGGTAGTCGGCGATGCCGAGGCTGCGGCCGTGCTCCCATTCGCCCTCCGCCACGGTCACCGAGGTCACCCGCGCGCGGCCGGCGAGCAGGCGCGCGACCGAGGAATTGCCGGTGCCGATGTGCAGCACTTCGCCTCCGTCCAGTTCGGCCCGCTCCAGCCAGAGATTGATCGCTTGCTGGTCTTCGGTGGGTTCGCACTGCGAGTAGTCGAGCAGCGGCCAGGTGGCGCGCTCTTCGGCGGCGCGGTGGGTGGCCGCGTGCGGTTCGCGTCCGCAATCCAGGCGCTGCGCGCCGATGTCGAAGCGCGGCCGGAACGCGGCGGCGGAGGCGAGCGAGGGTTCGTTCATGGCAAGGGCCGAGTCGAGCGATGGAGGAGCCGGGTAATGCGGAGCGATGCGAATGCGGGCGCCCACAGCCGGCGGAGTGGATCGATTCTTCAACGCGCGCTGTCGCGGTGTCGAGAGAATGCGCGCGCCGTTCGCGGAACTGCTAAACGTCGTCACAGAAAAGCGAGTGCGCCTGCTTCCATTCTTGCTTGCGAAAAACGCGGCCATGCATCGCGTTTTCGACCGTAGCCAGGTTACGGTTTTGTTGCAGGTTCCGCCCGTTGCGCCGTTCCTCCCCCGTTGTAGCCGATGCAAGCACCGAACGTGCGGCCCTCGTCATGCGGGGCGTCGTATCGACGCGTCCGGTCTGCCCAACAGACCCTGCGGTCCGCCGCGCGCAATGCGTGCGCGGAGCGCGTTGCCGGATGCGTTGTTCTCATGCTGAGCCAGTTCTTCTTGACCGGCCTGGTCGGTTTCTCGACCTTGATCCTGTTGTGTTGCCTGATCTTTCTCGCCGGTTGGGCGGTGTGGCGCGTCTTGCGGCGGCCGCCGTCGCCGACGTTGGCCGACTATCCCTTCGTTTCGATCCTGGTGCCGTTCTACAACGAGCCGCCGGCGTCGTTCCTGCGTACGCTGGAGGCGATCGAGAACGCCGAATACCCCGGCCGGATCGAAGTGCTGCTGGTCGACGACGGGTCCACGAACGCTACGCCGCAGGCGCTGGCGCAGTGGCTGCAGCCGCCGCGCGAAAAGTGCTATCGCCTGGTGTCGTTGGCGCGCAACGGCGGCGCCAAGGGCCTCGCCCTGGATGCGGCCTTGCCGCAGCTGTCGCCGGAGTCGGACGTGGTCACGGTGATCGACAGCGATACGGTGATCCTGCCGTGCTCGTTGCGGCGCGCGGTCGAGGCCCTGTACGCCTCGCCGCGCCATGCCGCCGCCTGCGGGCTGATCGTGCCCGACGAGCGCCATCGCTCCTGGCTGCACCGGCTGCAGTTCTACGAGCATGTCGGGGCGCTCGCGGCGATCCGCTATGTGCAGAGCAAGATCGGTGTGGTCAACGTGGTCGCCGGGGCGTTCTCGTTGCACCGCACCGCGGTGATCCGCGAACTCGGCGGCTGGGGCGACTGGCTGGGCGAGGACATTTCCTGGACCTGGCGCGCCTTCGCCCACGGCTATTCGATCGCCTACGCGCCCGACGCGATCGCGTACACGATCTGCCCGACCACGCTGCAGGGCCTGTTCCGCCAACGCCGGCGCTGGGCGCGCGGACGGCTGGAGTCGTTCCGCGTCGCCTGGCGCATCTCCTGGGCGCGGACCATGACCATGCTGCCGTGGTGGCTGCTGTGGGCGCAATCGGCGCTGGTGCCGACCTTGCTGCTGTTGATCGCCGGCGCGTTGGTCTATCGCAGTCCCAGCCTGCTCGCGATCGCAGGACTGAACTGGTCGCTGATGGCGCTGCTGAATTTCGTCTCGATGATTCAGGCGCGCACCCGGCTGGGCCTGAGACCGTTGGACCTGGCCCTGGTCTCGGTGTGCAACACCGTCATCGACGTGCTGCTATTGCCGGCCAACCTGATCGGCTTGCTCGACGAACTGCGCGGCGGTCGCAAGACCTGGCTGACGCGCTGAGCGGCGCATGGACTGGCACGGATTCCTGCAGGCCCGGCCACAGGCCTATCTCGGCCGCGGCGCCGCGGACCGGCGCGTACTGGCGCTGACCTTCGACGACGGACCCGGTCGCGCCACGCCGGCCCTGCTCGATGCCTTGCGCGAACTCGATGTGCGCGCCAGCTTCTTCTGCGTCGGCGCGGCGATGCGCGCGCAGCCAGCGTTCGTACAGCGATTGCTCGATGAAGGGCACGAACTGGGCAACCACTCCGAGCGCCATGCCGATGCGCGCGGGATCGAGGCCGGGCAGTGGATGCGCGAGGAAGTAGAGCCGACGGCCGAGGCGCTGGCGGCGGCCGCGCGCGACCGGCCGGTCGCGGCGGCGCCGTTGTTCCGCCCGGCCTACGGCGAACTCGATGCCGCGCAATTCGACGCGCTGGCCGCGGCCGGCTACGTCGTGGTCGGCTGGTCGGTCGACCCGCGCGACTGGTTGGAACCGGACGCGCCGGGCTATGTCTCCTGCGTGGTCGAGTCCGTATTGGCGCGTATCCACCCCGGCGCGATCGTGCTGCTGCACGACGGCGACGACGAAAGCGGCGGCGCGCGCCACGGCATCGTCGAGATCGTGCGTCGGCTGGTGCCGGCGCTGCGGAACCAGGGCTATGGCTTGGTAAGGGCCGGCGAACTGATGGCGGCGACGGGCGCGGGCCGGACGACGGCGATAAGCTGACGCTTCGATGCCTTCGCGAGTCTGTCGGCTTTTGTCGCTTCAGGCTTCGGGCGGCTGCTGCTGCGGCGGCGGTACCGGCCGCGGTGCGCGGCGCGGTGGCGGCGCTTCGCGGTGCGGTTCGAGGTAGACCGCATTGAGCAGGGGCAGGGCGACGAACAGCGCTCCGAGCCACAGCATCGACGCAGTGAAGAAGCCGAAGCTGAGCAGCATGGCGCCCATCAACAGGGCGAACAGGCCCGAGCCCAGGCGCACGATCAGGGCGAACAGCGAGGATTCGATCCATGCCGCCGAGGCCAGCGCGACCACGAACGGTGCCAACCCGAACAGGGTGCCGATCGGCGAGGGACGGCCGCCGAAGGCGGTGAGAATGACCGCTGCGATGGCGATCCAGTTCCACAAGATCAGATAGCGTCCCATGTGTTGCGGGTCCTTTGGCTGGGGATCGTTGGTCCGCGACGTTGCGTCAGGTAACGGCAGCGCGCGGCATAGGCCAAAACACAGGCCGCGACTCAGCGCCGGCCGGGCGCTGGGGCCAGTCGGGTCAGGGCCCCCGGCTTCCAGGCGTAGTGCCAGGTATGCCGGCCGGGCGCGGGGCAGGCGGCGCTGTGGCCGTGTCCGGCGCCGGCATCGCCCTGACAGAACGGCGATGCCTCGCGAGCGAGGAACGCCACCGAAATGCGCTGGTCCGCCACCCGGATCGATTCGACCTCGCCGGGAATCTGCGCACTGGCGTTCTCGACGTAGCCGAGCGCGCGGACCCGGGCCAGATGGGCTTTCTCGGCGTCGTCGCTGAGGCGCGAGGGCTGCGCGCGCGGATCGTTCGGGCGCAGTGCGTCCAGCACCGTCAGCGAGTTCTCGCAATCGAAATTGGCCTGGGCGCAGGTGGCCGTCAGCAGGAACAGGATTTCGGCGCGGCCGTCACCGTCGAGATCGGCGACCTGGACCCGGCGGGCGCGGAAATCGCTTTGGATGTCGTCGCCGTAGCGGTTGTCGGCGACCGCGTCCGCTGCGCGTTGGGCCGCGGTCGTATCCGCAGGCGCGGCGAACGACAGGCCCGCCCAACAGGCGAGCGACGACAAGACGACGGCAGTCCTTGGCATGGCGACGATTCCCGGCGCCTCGAGGGTGAGGCGGCTGCGGCCTAGATTACGCCACCGTGCGCGCTGCGCAACGAGACGCCGGCGGTCTGGAGGCGGTGGCGCGACGTGGCCGCGCCGTGCCGGGCGGTCGTGTGGTGGCCCGGTGCGCCCGGCGCCGGTTTTATGCGGCCCAAGCCTCGCCAGCGACGACGGCCTAGACCGGAGCGGATTGCGTCCGCGGCTGCGCCCGCGGCGCCGTTGCGACCGCCTTGGCGCTGGCCGAGCCCGTCTTGCTCGACGCCTGCACACGCAGCGACGCCTGCGGCGAGGCCTGTCCGGAGCGGGTGCTTGCGCGCGACGCAGCGGGCCGGCGACCTGGCGCTATCGCGCGGATACCGACCCTTTATCGCGCCTGGGCGCGGCTTCGAGTTTTACGGCACTCCGAAAGGCGCGCGGTGATCTGGGCCCTGCCTCAAGCGGTGGCAGGGGCACGCGCGAGAAGACCTGCGTCGACTGCCCCAAGCGCATCGCCCCTTGGTTGCCGGACGTGAGCGGGGTGCCGCAAGGCTAGAACAGGGCGGCGCGAACTCGCCTGCGGGCGAGCAACCGACGGACGCGAACGGTTCCGTCCGCGCTGCCGCGTAGCGGGCGCTCAGCGCGCGTCCGGAAACCGGTTGACCCGGTCGATGCCGTGGATGGCGGCGTTGCTCGCATGCAGGTTGGGCTGGACGAGCTTGGCGATGCCGACCATCACATGCCTGTCGACCGATTGGATCGCCAGGCTGTTTCCGTGCAAGGTCTTCAGCGAACTCCAGCGCTCGAACTCGGCCACGGTCTTGCGCCTGGCGATCAGGTGATGGCACAGCAAGTCGATCAGGCGCGGCTGGTTCGGCGCGAGCAACAGCGATTCGAGGTAGCCATCCGGAAGCATGCCGAACGCTGCATCGGTGGGGATGAAGGCGGTGAACGGACCGGGCCCGTCCAGCAGTTCGCGCAATCCGGCGCGTTCGGCCGCGTCGCAGAACACGGAGAACCCGTGCTCGGCGGCGACTTCGAGCAGCTTTCTTGCGGTGCTGTCCGGGCGGGCGATGGAGACGATCCGCGGCATGACGCGCGCGGACAGGGCGGAGGAGTTCATGTGGTTGTCCTTGGATGGCAGCGCACTGAAGCGCGCGCTGCGATGGTGCGATGGATGGAACGAATCACCAGCCCCAGACGCTGATGGCCAGGAGCAGAATGCAGCCCGATATCGCGGTCGCCCAGTACGAGGCGAGCATCTGCCCGCGATTGTCCTTGCAATACAGCGCGCCGCCGCGATCCTGGCTGAGTCGGAAGTTCCGGTCCCTGAGATAGATCATGAGATTGCGCGCACCGCGCGGCGTATTGGGCGGCCCGTTCCGTTCCGATGGGCGAGGGCTGCGGAGGTGATCGCGCTGCTTCGGATGCAAGGTGCCAAGCAGTTTCCAGAATCTGGCCCGAAGCAGGGATTCGATCGCGATCGCCGAAACGAACAGGATCAGCGCGGACAAGGTGATCGCGTTCATTCGGCGCCCGCCCGGGCAGCGGCCAGCCGTCGCCGTAGTCCGCGCGAGCCCTTGTCAGGGAGCGGTTCGCGTCGGTCACGATCGGTAAAGTAGTGCCGCCACGGTGTGGCCGGCCTCAGCGGGGCGGGATCGGGAGCGAGAATGGGCCAGCCTTCGCTCTCTGCGTCCTGGATCGCTCGCAGGTCCTGCAGGACGAGATTGCGCGCTGCGTGGGCCAGGAGCAGTTCGAGGTGCGCTTGAGCGTACATGCCGTTCTCCGGCCTGCACGCTGAGGAGCGGCTGGCGGCAGACGCTTCGATGCTTGCAGGTACACACCCTATCAGACTTCCTGCGGTTCGGCGCGACGGCGAACTCGTCACGGCGAAGTAACGGAGCAAGGCGCATGTTGGCCGAGTTGCGGTGCAATGCCGCAACGGCTGCTCAAGCCGCGCCGCACGTCCATTCACTCTCCGCATTGAGTCATCGCTCCCGATACGCGGGGGCATCGGCTTCGGCCATCCTCGATTCGCCCGATGCGAATCCATCAGCAGGCCACTTCCATGACTACTCCCCAGAACACCCAGCAAACCGAGACGTCGAACCTCAGCGTGCTCGACACCGTCGCCGCCAACGGTTCGTTCGGCATTTTCGGCCGCGCCGTGGAACAAGCCGGCTTGAAGGAAACCTTGGCTGGACCGGGACCGTTCACCGTCTTCGCGCCGACCGATGCGGCTTTCGACAGCCTGCCGGCAGGCAAGTTGGACGATCTGTTCAAGCCGGAAAACCAGGAGCAACTGAGCTCGATCCTCAAGTACCACATCGTCAACGGCCGGCGCAGCGTGGCCGACGTGGGCAAGTGGGATGCGGCCAGGACCGTCAACGGCCAGCCGGCGCCGATCAAGCGCGAGGGCGAGACCGTCAGCATCGACGGTGCGCGCATCACCGTGGCCGACCTGAGCTCGGCCAACGGGTTCGTGCACGGAATCGACAAAGTCAACCTGCCGGCGGCGAAGCAGAACTAGCGCACGCCGCGAGGCAGGGATAGCCTTCATCGAGATCGTTGGAAAGGCCGGCGCAAGCCGGCCTTTTCCGTTGTGGCGCCGCCGGGCGGGTAAGCGACGGGGCCGTGGGCGCTGCGACAGGCGAATCGATCCAGGGTTCGCGGCAGCGCGCCGAGAGCGGCCCGGATGCCGGGTGCCGACCCTGCGCCGGTACTGCGTTGGGCAGGCCGCGGGCGCAGCGTGCGTCGGCGGAGCTGCGATCCGGTCCTCCCGTGCCGCGCCGATGCGGTAGCCTTCGCCCATGCGCATCCTCGTCGTCGAAGACCAAACGGACCTGCGGCAGGCGGTGGCCAA
>NZ_HG424569.1:42324-76811 GCF_000336385.2 Lysobacter antibioticus HS124
GATGGCCGAATCTTTCGTTCGCAGCTACGTCTACGACGCCTTGATCCTGGACCGGCTGCTGCCCGACGGCGACGCCCTGGTCCTGCTGCGGCGCTGGCGCGGCGAGGGCCTGGGCGCGCCGGCGTTGTTCCTAACCGCCTGCGATCAGGTCGACGACCGCATCGAAGGCCTGGCCAGCGGCGCCGACGACTATCTGATCAAGCCGTTTTCGATGGACGAGCTGATGGCGCGGATCGCGGCGATCGCCCGTCGCGGCGGTTCCATCCGACCCACCCGGCTGCGGGTCGGCGATCTGGAGATCGACCTGGGCCGGCGCGAAGTGCATCGGCGCGGGGTGCTGTTGCCGCTGCGGCCGAAGGAGTTCGCGGTGCTGCAGCGGCTGGCCGAACGCGCCGGCCGGGTGGTGTCGCGCAGCGAGCTGATCGCCGGCTGCTGGGGCGAGGACCGCGAGCCGGCTTCGAACGCCGAAGAAGCGGTGATGGCCGCGTTGCGGCGCAAGCTCGGCGATCCCTCGCCGCTGCGCATGGTGCGCGGCGCCGGCTATGCGCTCGAAGACGGCCCGCTTGAGGGCGGCGATGGCCCCCAGGCTCCGTGACCGCCGGCTGCGCGCCGTCGCGCGGCGCCCGCGCTTCGGTAACCGGCGACCCGATGCAGACCGCCCCCTGTACCGCAACGGCGGCATGGCGCATCGCGTGATCCAGCAGCAACCGGCGGCGCTCCGAATCGAGCGCGGCACCGCGCCGATGCGCCGGGGCGGCCTGGGAGGGGGAGTCGGCGCAGGTCGAGCGCGCGCGATGCCAAGGCGATGCCGACGGTTGCCGGACATGATTGGAGCGCAGGGCTGAATGGAGGATTCGGGGGCCGGGTCGGCCGGCCGACGGAAGGCGGGGAGCCGAGGCCGATTAGGAGGATGATGGTCGCAGGGCCGGACGCGTGTCCGGCCGATGGAGGCGCGCCGTGGCGACCCAAAACATGGCCTGGTTCATTACCGCCTGCGACGACCGTGGCCAATGCGGCGATCTGCTGTGCATCCGTTCCAGCGACGTAACCTCGCTTGGCGATGGGACCGAGAAAACCGAGCAGTTGTCGATCTCGATCCGCAATCGCGAAGGCAGGGCGCTGAGGCGGCGTAGCGAAGGCATCTACGTCGACGATGGGGTGAACAGAGTCTATTGGTCGCAAGATCCTTCCGCGCCCTAGCCGACTATCGGCCAGGGGCGGGGAAAAGGTTGACGCGATCGATGCCGTGGATCGCGGCGTTGCTCGCATACAGGTTGGGCAGGGTGACCTTGGCGGCGCCGACCATCACTTGCTTGTCGATCGCCTGGATCGCCAGGCTGTTCCCATGCAGGGTCTTGAGCGAATCCCAACGCTCGAACTCGGCGACGGTCTTGCGTTTCGGGACGATGTGGTGGCACAGCAGGTCGACCAGGCGCTGCTTGTTCTCGGCCAGGAACAGCGATTCGAGATAGCCCGGCGGAAGCTCGGCGAATGCGGCGTCGGTGGGCAGGAAAGCCGTGAACGGGCCCGGCCCATCGAGCAGATCGCGCAATCCGGCGCGCTCGGCCGCGTCGCAGAAGATCGCGAAGGATCCCTGTTCGGCCGCGACGTCGAGCAGTTTCTTCGCGGCCGGTTCGGGGCGTGCAATGGCGGTGATCCGCGGCATCGTGCCGGCGGACGGAGCGTGGGAATTCATGGGGTCGGCCTTGTGTGGCAGCGCGACTGCGCGCGCTGCGATGGGTGGGGCGAGTCACCAGCCCCAGATGCCGATGGCCAGCAGCAGAAGGCAACCCGATATCGCGGTCGCCCAGTACGAGTAGATCATCGGGCCGCGATTGTCCTTGCAATACAGGGCGCCGCCGCGATCCAGGCTCAGGCGGAAGTTCCTGTCTCTGAGATAGATCATCAGCTTTCGCGCACCGCCTCGCTGGGTCGGCGGCGCTTCCCGCTCGGATTCGCGGCCGCGGTGGGCGTGGTCGTGCTGCTCGGGGTGCAGGTGGCCGAGCAGTTTCCAGAATCTGGCCTGGAGCAGGGATTCGATCGCGATGGCCGCAACGAACAGGATCAACGCGGACAGAGTGATCGCGTTCATTGCCGATCTCGCACGGCGATGCGCGGGCAGCGCCGCCGTCCGCTCGGATCCTGGCCAGGAAAGGGGCGGGGCGAGGCGCGATCGAAAAAATAGTGCCGCCACGGCGTGGCCGGCCTCAACGCGGCCGGATAGCGGCAGGGAACCGGCCAGCCTTCGCTCTCCGCGTCCTGGATCGCGCGCGCGTCCTGTCGGTCGAGATCGCGAGCCGCGTTGGAGCGAAGCAGTTCGAGGTGCGCGTGGGCGTACATGCCGTCCTCCGGCCTGCGGGCTGAGGAGCGGCTGGGAAGACGCTTCGGTGCTTGCAGGTAGCCACCATATCAGACCGCGCATTGCCCGGCGTGACGAGAGCGCCGCCTCGTCACAGCAAAGTAACGAGGCCAAGCGCATGTTGGGCGGGTTGCGGTGCAATGCCGCAACGGCTGCTCAAGCCGCGCCGCACGTCCACTCACTCTCCGCATTGAGTTATCGCTCCTGATCTTTCAGGGGCATCGGCTTCGGCCATCCTCGATTCGCCGAAAGCGGATCCACCAGCAGGTGACCTCCATGAATACCAATCAGAACTCCACCCCGAGCGCCAATCAAACCGCTGCCTCGACCCTCAGCGTGCTCGATACCGCCGCCGCCAACGGCTCGTTCGGCATTTTCGGTCGCGCGGTGGAAAAAGCCGGGCTCAAGGAAACCCTGGCCGGCCCGGGCCCGTTCACCGTCTTCGCCCCGACCGACGCGGCCTTCGACAGTCTGCCGGCCGGCAAACTGGACGAGCTGTTCAAGCCGGAAAACAAGGAACAGCTGAGCGCCATCATCAACTACCACGTCGTCAACGGCCGCCGCAGCGCGGCGGACGTCGGCAAGTGGGATGCGGCCAGGACCGTCAACGGACAGCCGGCGCCGATCAAGCGCGACGGCGAGACCGTCAGCATCGATGGCGCGCGCATCACCGTGGCCGACCTGGCCTCGGCCAACGGGGTCGTGCATGGCATCGACAAGGTCAACCTGCCGGCGGCGAAGAAGAACTGACCCGGGCGCGGGCCAGGGATGGCCTCGACCGAAAGCTCAAGCGAAAGGCCAGCGCAAGCTGGCCTTTTCGTTGCGGCGCCTGCCCGGTCCGCATCGGATCGTGTCCGCGTGTGCGCCGTCTCGATCTGCGCGGCGAACACGCACGCCGGCTTCGCAAGCGCGAGGCCGAGTTCGAGCGCGAGCAGGACTGCACGGGCGAGGTCCAGGCCGACGCACCGGCACCCGGCCTACTCCCGGGTCGCGACCGCCGCTGCCGGAGCGGTAAGCGGCGGCGACGCGCGGGCATCCGCGGCGCGGGTCAAGGCGCGCGGGCGGCCTCGGACTGGGGGCGGCCCGGCACCGGGGCGACATCCAGGACATAGGCGACGCGGCCGCTGCGACCGGACCTCATGGTGCCGAACTCCGTCGCAGCGATGGCGAAACGGTAGCGTCCCGGCCGCGCCGGCTTGCCTTCGATCCGCGCGCAGTCCTCGCCGCGGGCATGCTCCAGCCGCAGCCCCTCGGGCAGTTCGCCGGACTCGATCTCGAACGCGGCGATCGGATTGCCGGGATTGGCAACGCAGATGGATGCGGCGTAGGCGGCCTGCGCCGCTGCGGCCGGCAGGGTCTCGGGCCGCAGGCGCAACTCGCGCCTGCATCCGGTCCCCGCCGCCGTCGCGATACACATCGCAGCCGCGAGCCAGATCGCGCTTGTCTTGACCTTGGGCATGGGGCCTTTGCATGATCGATCGCGTCCATCTTAGCCCCTGCTCGATTGAGGCGGCGGACGGACGCGCCGCCGCTCGAACTAGGCGCGGGGCGGGCGGTTGCGGACCGCCTCGCGGGCGGTATGGCCTGTCGCAAGGAGGGGAAGGCTTTGAAACGGTATTTATCGGCCGGCTTGGTGTTGCTGGGCGGCTGGCTGTCCGGCGCCGAGGCGTCGGCGCGTTGCATGGACGTCGAGAGCCGGGTCGCCGCCTGCCGGATCGCCGGGCAGGACAAAAGCCTGGCGATTTGCCTGGCCGGCGACGAAGCGGTCTACCGCTACGGCCTGGAGCAGGGACCGGACGAACTGGTGTTGCGCGCGCCGCTCGCGCAGCTTGGCTATTACCGTGCGGACGGCGCCCAGGGCACGATCGACGAGACGGTGGTGTTCGCCAACGGCGACCATGCCTATCGGGCCCGCTTCGGCTTTCGCGACGGCCAGGCGCCGGATCCGACCGAGCTGCGCAAGATCGGCGAGCTGCAGGTCCAGCGCAAGGGCGACACGGTCGCCGCCCTGACCTGCGCCGCGGACAGCATCGAGCGGGTTCCCGAGCTGCTGCTCGACCGGATGCGCAAGCTCGGGCGCACCCACGCCAGCGACGCGGTCGAGTTTCCCAATTACGACATCGAGTATCCCGGCCCGGTCGCGCAGTCGCCGGCCTGCGAACGCGACTCGAACGTGGACAGTTGCTGGAGCCAGGGCGTCTCCGCTGCGCGCGGCGGCGATCCGGCGCTGGCGCTGGGTTACTTCGACAAATCCTGCGACGCCGACCTGGGCCCGCAAGGCTGCTACGAAGCCGGCAAGCTGTACCTGCACAACCGCAAGCTGCGCGACTACCCGCGCGCTTACGAACGCCTCGGCCGGGTCTGCGCCAGCGACGACATCGGCCAGGGGCCCTACGCCTGCAAGTACCTGGGCTGGATGCATCACACCGGCATCGGCGCGCCGCGCGACACGGCCCAGGCCTGGACCTATCTGTCCAAGGCCTGCTTCCTGCACAACCCGGATTTGTTCCTGGACGCCGAAGGCTGCCACTTCCTCGCCGAAGCGGCCTTGGCCGGAGCGCCGCGCAGCGAACGGCCGCAGCGCGTATCCGGCGAGCGCGGTCAGCTGGCCTATCTCGCGCTGGCGATGGGCTGCGCCGACGGCGCCGAGGGCATCTGCGCCCAGGCCAGGACGCTACTGTCCGACGCCCGCGCCGCATCTGCCGCCTGGGTCGCCGGTTGCGACGCGGACGCCGCGGCGTCGCCGCTCGGCGACTGCGCCGGCCTGATCGCGCCGCAGGCCGATTACGAAGCCAATCGGGCCTTGCGCAAACGGATTCTTTCGCGATTCCGCGACGCGTCGAGCGCGCTGGACGCGCCCTGAAAGCGCGCTGCCGTCGCCGCGTTCGAACCCGGCGGGCACGGCCGGCAAGCGGCGCAGGTGAGGCATGGCGCCGATGCCGAGGAGCTGCGCCGATCGCGCGACCGGCCTGCAGGCGAGGGCGGTTGTCTGGTTGGCGCTTGCTACGGCGGCTTGCCGCCGCCGTAGCGCAGGCACAAAAAAACCGGCGCGAGGCCGGCTTTTTCGTCGTATCAGATTGGTCGGGGAGACAG
Organism: Lysobacter antibioticus HS124; assembly: GCF_000336385.2. Taxonomy (GTDB): domain Bacteria; phylum Pseudomonadota; class Gammaproteobacteria; order Xanthomonadales; family Xanthomonadaceae; genus Lysobacter; species Lysobacter firmicutimachus. The sequence goes on from NZ_HG424569.1 coordinate 47,777, forward strand.
GATTTGAACCTGCGACTTCTACGTCCCGAACGTAGCGCTCTACCAGGCTGAGCTACACCCCGACTGCTGAGCCGCAAATTCTAGCGACGTCCCCCCGGGTGATGCAAGAGGGGCGATGCAAAAAATTCATCGCGACGGGTCCGGCCCCGATCAAAGCCCGCCCGGAGGCGGTTCCGGCGCTTTCGCCCCGGATCGGTCGTCGTGCCCCGGCGCGGCAAGCCAGGAGCGGGGCGGGACGTTAAACTGTTTGCGTCGGTTGCGCCAGCCGTTCGTCCGTCCGCGGACGGGCCCGGGCGCCGCCGCCGGCCCGTCCGCCCGACCCCATTGGAGTACCGCTTGATCAAGCCCCGCACCCCGCCCGGGGTCATGGAGCTCTTGCCCCGTGACCAGATCGCCTTCCAGCGCATGCTGGACACGATCCGCCGCAACTTCGAGCGTTTCGGCTTCCTGCCGATCGAAACGCCGGTCATGGAGCTGTCGGAGGTACTGCTGACCAAATCCGGCGGCGAGACCGAGCGCCAGGTCTATTTCGTCCAGTCCACCGGCGCGCTGGAGAAGAGCGCGCAGTCGGGCGAGCGCGGCGTGCCGGAAATGGCCCTGCGCTTCGACCTGACCGTGCCGCTGGCGCGTTACGTGGCCGAACACGAGCACGAATTGGCGTTCCCGTTCCGCCGCTACCAGATGCAGCGCGTGTACCGCGGCGAGCGCCAGCAGCGCGGCCGCTTCCGCGAGTTCTATCAGTGCGACATCGACGTGATCGGCAAGGACGCGCTCAGCGTGCGCTACGACGCCGAGCTGCCGGCGGCGATCTACGCGGTGTTCTCCGAGCTCAACATCGGCGCCTTCACCATCCAGCTGAACAACCGCAAGCTACTGCGCGGCTTCTTCGAAGCCCAGGGCGTGGCCGATGCGCAGCAGCAGGCGCTGGTGCTGCGCGAGGTCGACAAGCTGGACAAGCGCGGCGCCGACTACGTGCGCGAGACCCTGACCGGGCCGGAGTTCGGCCTGGCCGCGGATGCGGTCGCCACCATCCTCGACTTCGTCGCGATCCGCTCGACCTCGCACGAGGACGCGCTGGCGCGCCTGGCCGCGCTGGGCGAGGGCAACGAATCGCTGCGCCAGGGCGTGGCCGAGCTGCGCGAGGTGCTGGAGCTGGTGCGCGCGCTGGGCGTGCCGGAAAAGAACTACGCACTGAACTTCTCGATCGCGCGCGGCCTGGACTACTACACCGGCACCGTCTACGAGACCACCCTCGACGACTACCCGCAGGTCGGTTCGATCTGCTCGGGCGGCCGCTACGAGGACCTGGCCAGCCACTACAGCAAGTCCAAGCTGCCCGGCGTCGGCATTTCGATCGGCCTGACCCGGCTGTTCTGGCAGTTGCAGGAAGCCGGCCTGGTCAGCACCGCCGACAGCAGCGTGCAGGTGCTGGTCACCCAGATGGACGAGGCCCACCTGCCGCACTGCCTGGCGATCGCCAACGAGCTGCGCCACGGCGGCCTCAACACCGAAGCGGTGATGGAAGCGTCCAAGCTCGGCAAGCAGTTCAAGTACGCCGACCGCGCCGGCATCCGCTTCGTGGTCGTGCTCGGCGAGGACGAACTGGCCAAGGGCACGGTGACGGTCAAGGACCTGCGCCGCGAAGACCAGTTCGAGGTCGCGCGCAGCGAACTCGCGCGCACCCTGCGGGTCGAACTCGAACAGTCGCGGGCCATGCAGTGACCCTCTCGCGCGCCGGTCGCGTCGGCAACGCCGGCCGTCCGGACGCGCCGACGCGCGCTCGCCGCGCGCGCTCCTCCCATCCCGCGCGGCGCTCCACGCCGACGCGGGATCGGGCGCCGGCTGCGGCCGGCTTCCACCCCGCGACCGGCAGCCGCCGGCGCGGTTCCCATCGTTCCATTGACGCACCGACTCCCGAGTATGCGCGGCCGGTTCCGGCCGTCGCAGATGATCGCCAGGGTGCGATGCGGAGAACCCACGCTTGAACAAGATCCAACTCGATGGCCGCTCTTTGACGCGGTCGCAGCTCGTCGCCGTGGCTTACGGCGCCCAGGTCGAACTGTCCGCGGCGCAACTGCCGGCGGTAGCGCGCGCGGCCGACTTCCTGGCCGAACAGGTGCGCCGCGAAGAACCCATCTACGGCGTTTCGACCGGCTTCGGCAGCAACGCCGACCGCCTGCTCGGCGCGCACCATCTGCGCGACCAACTGCCGGGCGCCAAGCGCAACCAGGAGACCCTGCACGAAGAACTGCAGCGCAACCTGATCGTGACCCACGCGGTCTGCGTCGGCGAGCCGTTCGCGCCGGAAATCGTCCGCGCGATGCTGTGCATCCGCGTCAACACCCTGATGCGCGGCCACTCCGGCATCCGCGTGCAGACCCTGCAGGCGCTGACCGACCTGCTCAACGCCGGCATCGTGCCGGTGGTGCCGCAGCTGGGTTCGGTCGGCGCCAGCGGCGACCTGGCGCCGCTGTCGCACCTGGCCATCGTCCTGCTCGGCGGCGGCGAAGCCTTCTATCAGGGCCAGCGCCTGCCCGGCGCCGAAGCGCTGGCGCGCGCCGGCCTGGCCCCGGTCAAGCTGTCCTACAAGGAAGGCCTGGCGTTGAACAACGGCACCGCGCAGATGCTGGCCTGCGGCGTGCTGGCCCTGGCCAAGCTCGAAGACCTGCTCGACACCGCCGACCTCGCCGCGGCGATGACCATCGACGCCTTCGCCGGCCGCCTGGGCGCGTTCGCCGAGGAAGTGCACGCGCTGCGCCCGCATCCGGGCCAGGTCGAGGTCGCCGCCAACCTGCGCAAGCTGCTGGCCGGCTCGACCCTGTCCGACATTCCCTACCACCTGGTGCCGCGTTTCCGCGCCTGGCAGCCGCAGAGCTGGGACACCCCGGCCGCGCAGCAGCTCAGCTTCGACATCGGCTGGGACTGGGTGCCGTTCGGCCAGCGCCACGGCCGCGAGAAGTTCTACAACCGCTTCCGCCCGTTCCGCGGCGGCAAGAAGCACCAGCCTCAGGACAGCTATTCGCTGCGCTGCATTCCGCAGGTGCACGGCGCGGTGCGCGACGCCATCGCCCAGGCCGCGCGGGTGCTCGAGGTCGAACTCAACTCGCTGACCGACAACCCGATCGTGTTCCCGGACGCGCAGGCCGAGCACGTCGAACAGCAGGTGATCTCGGCCGGCCATTTCCACGGCATGCCGCTGGCGCTGGCGATGAGCTACGTCAAGGCGGCGATCCCGGTGCTGGCGAGCATTTCCGAGCGCCGCCTCAACAAGCTGGTCGACCCGGCCACCAACGACGGCCTGCCGGGCTTCTTGATCGGCAACGAGGATTCGACCGAGTCCGGCCACATGATCGTGCAGTACACCGCCGCGGCGATCGTCAACGACCTGGCCAGCCGCGCCCATCCGGCCTCGGTGTACTCGATCCCGACCAGCGCGAATGCCGAAGACCACGTCTCGATGGGCGCCAACGAGGCGCGCCATGTGCTGGCGATGGCCGACGACCTGGGCAAGGTGCTGGCGCTGGAGCTGTACACCGCCGCCCAGGCGCTGGATCTGCGCCGCGACATGATCAACGCCGCGCGCGATCTGGCCGATCGCGCCGACGCCGCGACGCTGGCCGCCAAGATCGCCGGCGGCCCGCTGGCTGGCGGCGAGGATCACGCCGGCTTCCTGGCCGAAGTCGAAGGCTTGCGCGCCGAACTGGCCGCCGCCGACGAGTTCCGTCCGGGCCGCGCGGTCGCCGCCGCGCACGCGGCGCTGCGCGAAGCCATCCCGTTCCTCGACCACGACCGCGCCCTCGACGGCGAAGTCGCGACCGCGGTGCGGCTGGTGCGCGACGGCACCGTGCTCGACGCGGCCCGCGCTACGCTGCAGGGCTGAAGTCCCAGGCGCCTGTGCATTCCCTCTCCCGCTCGCGGGAGAGGGGTAGGGGGAGGGCGCGCGATGAACGCCAGCGGTGAAGGCCAGCGGTGAAAGGCAGGGGGCCCGTCATGCAGATCGTCCGTCACAACGACCGCGTTTTCACCTTGCGTCCGCTGCTGGCGCCGGACGAATGCGCCGAACTGATCGCCTTGGCTGAGGCGCACGGCTTCGAGCCTGCCGGCGTGCGCACCGCCGACGGCGGCCAGAAACCGATGGCGCACGTGCGCAACAACGAGCGCGCCGTGTTCGAATCGCCGCACTGGGTCGGCGCCCTGTGGCAGCGCCTGCGCGCGGTCGGCCTGCCGGCGTTGGACGGCGAAGTCGCGGCCGGCTTGCCGCGCGCCTTGCGCTTCTACAAATACGGCCCGGGCCAGCGCTTCCGCATGCACAAGGACGGCCCCTGGAGCGAAGACGGCCGGCTCAGCCGGTTGACCCTGCTGGTCTATCTCAACGACGGCTTCGGCGGCGGCGACACCGACTTCCGCCAGTTCCGGGTCGTGCCGCGCGCCGGCGACGGCCTGCTGTTCGTCCACGACACCTGGCACGAGGGCGCGGCGGTCGAGTACGGCACCAAGTACGCGCTGCGCTCGGACGTGATGTACGCGCCGCCGGCATAAGCGGCGCGCGGTTCAGGACGCCAACCGCTCCGCCCCCCAGACCCGCACGCAGTCGCGGCCGTCGGCCTTGGCCAGATACAGCGCCTGATCGGCGAATTGCAGGGCCGCCTCCACCCCCAGATCCGCATCCGGCGCGATCTCGTGCACGCCGATGCTGGCGGTGACCGGGATGTCGCGGCTGCGGCTGGGGCAGGGCTGGGCGGTGAGGCGTTCGCGCAGTTCCTCGGCGACCCGGGCGCCGGCATCGAGATCGTGGTCGGGCAGCACGGCGACGAATTCCTCGCCGCCGAAACGCGCCAGCAGGGCGTGGTGCGGAATCAGCACCTGGGCGATCAGGCCCGCGGCCCAGCGCAGGCATTCGTCGCCGATCAGATGACCGTAGCGGTCGTTGATCTGCTTGAAGTGGTCCAGGTCGATCATCATCAGCACCAGCGGCCGGCGTTGGCGGCGCGAGCGGTGCAGCAGCGATTCGAAGGCCTCGCGGAAATGGCTGCGGTTGTGCAGGCCGGTCAGCGCGTCGCGCTGGCTGGTTTCGCGCAGCCGTTCGTGCGCGTCCTCGAGTTGGACCAGGGCCTGGCGCAGCTCCAGCGTGCGCAGCTCGACCTTGTGCTCGAGCTGGTCGCGCGCCTCGCGCACGATCCGCTCGTTCTCGCTGCGCAGCGACGAGTAGCGGTAGCCCAGGGCGACCGAAAGCAACAGCATTTCCAGGGCCGAGCCGATCTGCACCCCGTATTCGGTGATGAACATCTTCGGCAGCAGGTCGAAGGCGATCGCGGCGAACATGCCGGTGCCGAGCAGGAACGCCGACCACGCCAGCAGGAACAGCCGCGCCGGCTTGTAGCCGCGGCGCATCGCGACCAGGCTCTCGACCGCGATCCAGGCGATGCTGACGAACACCGCAGCCGAGGCGATCGGGGTGGCCACGCGATAGGGCAGGCGGGGCGCGGCCAGGCCGAGCACCACGAAGAACGCGATCATCGCCAGGCCGACGTAGTCGCCGCCGCGCCAGCGTTGGCGCAGGCCGAGGAACTCGCGCGCGAACTGCTGCATGCCGATCTGGGCCAGGCAGATCGACAACGGCACCGAATGGTCGGCCAGCCAGGGCGACTGCGGCCACAGGTATTCGAAGCCCAGGCCGTTGAGGGTCAGCAACACCAGGCCGAAGGCGCAGATGTGGAACAGGTACCAGAAGTAGCTGGAGTCGCGCAGGCTCAGCCACAGCACCAGGTTGTAGAAGAACAACGCGGCGAGGATGCCGTAGTACAGGCCGATGCCGAGCTGAGCGTCGCGCGCCAGTTCGGTGAACGCGCTGGGGGTGTACAGGGTCAGCGGCACCTGCATCGAGCTTTGGCTGCGCACGCGTACGAACACGTCGACGGTCTCGCCGGCCGGCAGATCGATCCAGAAATTCGGATGGCGGTAGCGGATCGCGCGCGCCGCGAACGGCAGGCTGTCGCCGCCGGCCTGGTAGGTCGCGACGCCGTCGGCGCCCGCGGTGTACACGTCGAGCCGGTCGCTGAGCGCGAACTCCTGCACCAGCAGCCAGCGCGGCACTTCGGCGTTGCGGTTGCGTACCGCGATGTGGAACCAGAATGCGCCAGGCTGGAACCCGAACGAGTTGCGCCCGCCGGGCAGGGGCTGGAAGCGGCCGTCGAGCATCGCCTGGCGCGCGCCGTCGAGTTCCAGCCGGCCGCCCGGGTCGTGGTAGTAGGCGGTGAACGGCGCCAGCTCGACCGCGCGCGTGGCGCGGCCCAGGTCGAGCACGCTATGCGCCTGCGCCGGCAGGGACGCGGTGAGCAAGGTCCACGACAGGGCGAGGCAGAACAGGCGGAGCGCCGCGGCAGCGCGGCGCAGGCGGACGGGCACGGCGGACTGGGTCGTGTTCATCTTCCATGGCGGTGACGGACGCAGGCCGTTGCGTCGCGCGGACGGGAGGCGCCCGCGGAGGGGGCGCGGGCAGGGCGTGTTCTGGGTCTTAACGCGATTCGCGGCCGGTTCAGGCCGGGCTTGACGATCTTCGCTGTGGCCGCTAATGTATTAACGCGTTAGTACATTAATGCATTTGTGATCCGGTCGTCGGGTCTGGATGCGCCACTGCCTCGCAACGCCAGCCGAATCTCCTGCATGAAGCGCCGCGCCACCGATCTCGACCAAAGCCAGGACGCGCTCGCCGATCTGGCCGACGCTTTCGCCGGATTGCGCAGCGCCGAGCAGGTGCGGGCCTTCCTGGAAGACCTGTGCACGCCGGCCGAGCTGGAAGCGATGAGCGACCGCTGGCGGGTCGTGCCGTTGCTGGAGCAGGGCGTGCCTTATCGCGAGATCCACGACCGCACCCAGGTCAGCGTGACCACCATCGGCCGCGTCGCGCGCGTGCTCGAGCGCGGTGCCGGCGGCTACGCCGCGGCCCTGCACCGCCGCCCCGGCCGACACCGCTGATCGCGCTCTGCGCGTCGCGGCCCCTGCGCCGCGGCCCGCGTCAGTTCCCTCCTTGTCCGTTAGCCGCTCGCCCCGCATCCCCACCGAGACCCGTCCATGAGCCCTCCCGCCAGCGCCGTCGCGCGTGACCGCCTGCGCATCGCGATCCAGAAGTCCGGCCGCCTCGCCGACCCGGCGCGCGCCCTGCTGAGCGCCTGCGGCCTGAGCTGGCGCGAAAGCCGCGACCGCCTGTTCTGCTACGGCGAGACCTTGCCGGTCGACCTGCTGCTGGTGCGCGACGACGACATCCCGGGGTTGATCGCCGATGGGGTCTGCGATCTCGGCGTGGTCGGCCGCAACGTGCTGCTGGAACAGGACGGCGATCGCCGCGGCAACGGCCGCGCGGCGGCGTTCCGCGAGTGGCGTCCGCTCGGGTTCGGCGCTTGCCGGCTGGCGATCGCGGTGCCCGACGCCTGGCACTGGGAAGGGCCGCAGCAGCTCACCGGCAAGCGCATCGCCACCAGCTACCCGGCATTGCTGAGCCAATGGTTGGCCGAGCAGCGCATCGAGGCGCAGGTGGTGCTGCTGTCGGGGTCGGTCGAGATCGCGCCGCGCCTGGGCCAGGCCGAGGCGATCTGCGACCTGGTCTCCAGCGGCGCGACCCTGGCGGCTAACCAGCTCAAGGCGGTGCAGACCCTGGTCGAAAGCGAGGCGGTGCTGGCCGGCCCGGTCGAACGGTTCGACGACGTCCGCGGCGAACTGGCCGACCTGTTGCTGCGCCGGCTCGACGGCGCGATGCGGGTGCGCAACAGCAAGCTGCTGATGTTCCAGGCCCCGCGCGACCTGCTCGACGAACTGCTGCCGCTGCTGCCGGACGCCGAGGCGCCGACGGTGATGCGCCTGGACAACGACGACAGTGTCGCCCTGCAGGCCTTGTGCCACGGCGCGGTGACCTGGCAGCGGCTGGAGGAACTCAAGCGCGCCGGCGCGCGTGGCCTGATGGTGCTGCCGGTGGAGGGCATGCTGGCATGAGCGCGCGCATGCAACGTCTGCTTTGGAACGCATTGGACGAGGCCGCGCGCGAGCAGGCCCTGCGCCGCCCGGCGCAACAGACCCGCGCCGATACCGCCGCGGCGGTGGCGGAGATTCTCCAGGCGGTGCGCTGCGACGGCGATGCCGCCCTGCGCCGCTATGCCGAGCGCTTCGACGGCCGCGCGCCGGAGCGCTTCGCGGTGTCGGCCGGGGAGTTCGAACAGGCCGAACGCTCGTTGAGCCCGGCGCTGCGCTCGGCGATCGACGAGGCCGGCGAGCGCATCGCCCGTTTCCACGAAGCCGGCATGACCCGGCCCTATGCCCTGGACACCGCCGAGGGCGTGCGCTGCGAACGCGTGCTGCGGCCGATCCGCCGGGTCGGCCTGTACGTGCCGGCCGGCTCGGCGCCGCTGCCCTCGACCGCGCTGATGTTGGGCGTGCCGGCGCAACTGGCCGGCTGCCCCGAGGTCGCCCTGTGCACGCCGCCGCGCGCCGACGGCAGCGCCGATCCGGCGGTGCTGTACGCCGCGCGCCGCTGCGGCATCGAGCGCGTGTACAAGCTCGGCGGCGCGCAAGCCATCGCCGCGATGGCCTTCGGCACCGCCAGCGTCGGCAAGTGCGACAAGCTGTTCGGGCCCGGCAACGCTTACGTCACCGAGGCCAAGCGCCAGGTCGCCCTGCTCGAGGGCGGGGCGGCGATCGATCTGCCGGCCGGCCCCTCCGAAGTGCTGGTGATCGCCGATGCCGGCGCACGCGCCGACTTCGTCGCCGCCGACCTGCTGTCGCAGGCCGAACACGGCCCGGATTCGCAGGTGATCCTGCTCAGCGACGATGCGGCCCTGCTGGATGCGGTGGACGCCGAACTCGAACGCCAGCTCGCGGTCTTGTCGCGCGCCGACACCGCGCGCGCCGCGCTGGGCGCGTCGCGCTCGATCCTGGTCGATTCGATCGACAGCGCGCTTGCGGTCAGCAACCGCTACGCGCCGGAACACCTGATCCTGGCCCTGCGCGACGCGCGCGCCTGGCTGGGCGAAGTCGAGGCCGCCGGTTCGGTGTTCCTCGGCGACTGGGCGCCGGAAGCGCTCGGCGATTACTGCAGCGGCACCAACCACGTGCTGCCGACCAGCGGTGCGGCGCGCTATGCCGGCGGCGTCAACGTGGCCAGCTTCCAGGTCGCGATCACGGTGCAGGAGGTGCAGCCGCAGGGCTTGCGCGCGATCGGCCCCTGCGCGGTCGAGCTGGCCACGGCCGAAGGCCTGGACGCGCACCGCGAGGCGGTGGCGCTGCGCTTGCGCGCGGTGGCGGCATGAGCGATCAATCTTCGATGAGCGACCAGGCGATGAACGACGATCCGGTACTGCTGCTGCGCGAAGACTTGCGCGATTTCGCCGGCTACAGCTCGGCGCGCAGCGAAAAGCGCGACGGCCGGGTCTGGCTCAACGCCAACGAGGCGGCCTGGCCCAGCGTGGCCGACGGCGAAGGCGCGGTGCGCCGCTACCCCGATCAGCAGCCGGCGGCGCTGCGCGAGCGCCTGGCCCGGCTGTACGGCTGCGAGCCGCAGCAACTGCTGGCCGGGCGCGGCAGCGACGAGGCCATCGACCTGCTGGTACGGGCGCTGTGCCGCCCCGGCGGCGACGCGATCGCGATCACCCCGCCGACTTTCGGCATGTACGCGGTCTGCGCGCGCCTGCACGGCGTGCGCACCATCGAGGCGCCGCTGCGCGATACGCCCGACGGCTTCTCCTGCGATTTCGCCGCGCTCGCCGACACGGTCGAGCGCGAGGCGGTCAAGCTGGTGTTCCTGTGCTCGCCGGGCAATCCCTCCGGCAGCTTGTTGCCGTTGCCGCAGATCGCCGCTTTGGCGCGGCGCCTGCGCGGCCGCGCCCTGGTGGTGGTCGACGAGGCCTACATCGAGTTCGCCGAGGGCGCCTCGGCGGTGAGCCTGCTCGGCAGCGAACGCAACATCGCCGTGCTGCGCACCCTGTCCAAGGCGCACGCATTGGCCGCGGCGCGGATCGGCACGGTGATCGCCGATGCCGGGCTGATCGCCGCGCTGCAGCGCTGCCAGGCGCCGTACCCGTTGCCGACCCCCTGCGTCGGTTTGGCCCTGCGCGCGCTGGCCGAAGTGCCCCTGAACACCACCAAGGCGCGCACCGCCACCGCGATGAGCGAGCGCGAGCGCCTGGCCGAGGCCTTGCGCGGCCTGCCCGGCGTGCGCCGGGTCTATCCCTCGCAGGCCAACTTCCTGCTGGTGCGCTTCGACGACGCCCAGAGCGCGTTCGATGGCCTGCTCGACACCGGCGTGGTGGTGCGCGATGTGCGCGCCGCGCCGCAACTCGGCGATGCGCTGCGCATCAGCCTGGGCACGCCGGAGCAGAATGCCGCGGTGATCGAGGTGCTGAGCCGGATCGCGCGCCGGGCCGGAGTCGCGGCATGAGCGCGGGCACGCCGATCCTGTTCGTCGATCGCGACGGCACCCTGATCGAAGAGCCGGCCGATTTCCAGATCGACAGCTACGCCAAACTGCGCTTCGTGCGCGGGGTGATCCCGGCGATGCTGAAGCTGCGCGACGCCGGCTACCAGTTCGTGATGGTCACCAACCAGGACGGCCTGGGCACCGAGTCCTATCCGCGCTGGAGCTTCGACGGTCCGCACGAGCTGATGATGCAGGTGTTCGAAAGCCAGGGCATCGTGTTCCGCGAGGTGTTGATCGACACCAGCTTCCCGGCCGAGAACCGGCCCACGCGCAAGCCCGGCATCGGCCTGGCGCTGCACTTGCTGAAAGACCGCAGCATCGATTGGCAGCGGTCGGCGATGGTCGGCGATCGCGAAACCGACAACGGCTTCGCCGCCAACCTCGGCGTCCGCGCGTTCCAACTGCGCACCGAGCAGTTCGGCGGCGAGTGGGACTGGGCCGGCATCGCCCACGCCTTGGCCGACCGGCCGCGCACCGCGCGGGTGCAGCGCAATACCCGCGAGACCCGGATCGAGGTCGCGCTGGACCTGGACCGCGCCGCCGAGCCGCGGGTCGCGACCGGGCTGGGTTTCTTCGACCACATGCTCGAGCAGATCGGCAAGCACGGCGGCTTCGCCCTGGAGCTGCGCTGCGAGGGCGACCTGCACATCGACGAGCACCACACCATCGAGGACAGCGCCCTGGCGTTGGGCCAGGCCCTGCGCGAGGCGCTGGGCGACAAGCGCGGCATCGGCCGTTACGGCTTCGACGCCGCGGCGGGCGGCGAGGGCGAAGGCGAAGGTGTTCAGGAAAAAAGCACACTTATTCGGCAGGCCGATGTCGTCTTGCCGATGGACGAGACCCTGGCGCGGGCCGCGCTGGATTTCTCCGGCCGGCCGTACTTCGTGTTCTCCGGCGCGTTCGCGCGCGAGCGCGTGGGGGATTTCCCTACCGAGCTGGTGGCGCACTTCTTCCGCTCGTTGTGCGAAACCGCCGGCCTGAACCTCAATCTGAACGTGGAAGGTGATAACGATCACCACAAGATTGAGGCATGCTTCAAGTCGGTGGCGCGTGCGCTGCGTCAGGCGATCCGTCGCGAAGGTCGCGAGCTGCCGAGTACGAAAGGGGTTCTGTAATGACGTGGGTGGTAGTAGTGGATTCGGGGGGGGGGAACGTCGGCTCGGTGCGTTATGCATTGGAGCGGTTGGGCGCGCGTTCGATCCTGAGCGCGGACCCAGCGACGATCGCCTCCGCCGATCGCGTGATCCTGCCGGGCGTGGGCGCCGCCGCCCCCGCCATGGCGCGTCTGCGCGAGCGAGGCCTGATCGACCCGATCCGCCGCTTGCAACAGCCCTTGCTCGGGATCTGCCTGGGAATGCAGCTGTTGTACGAGTCCTCGGAGGAGGGCGAGGTGGAATGCCTCGGCCTGCTTCCGGGCCGTATCACCCGACTGCCATCAGGACCAGGAGTGCGTGTGCCACACATGGGCTGGAACCTCCTCCGCCAACGCGCGCCGCGAGACCGCGGCGACGCCCTGCTCGCCGGGCTCGGCGAGCGCGACCAGGCCTATTTCGTCCACAGCTACGCCGCACCGGTGACCCAGGACACCCTGGCCAGCGCCCGCTACGGCGTCGACTTCACCGCCGTGGCCGGGCGCGGCAACTGCTACGGCGCCCAGTTCCACCCCGAACGCTCCGCCGCGGTCGGTTCGCGCCTGCTCGCGAACTTCCTGGCCCTGGAGGGGTGAACATGGGCAACGCCACCTTGTATCCCGCGATCGACGTGCGCGACGGCCGGGTCGTGCGCCTGCACCAGGGCGACTACGCCCAGGAAACCCGCTACGAGACCGAACCGCTGGCGCTGGCCACCCGCTATGCCGAGGCCGGCGCCAAGTGGCTGCACCTGATCGACCTGGACGCCGCCCGCTACGGCGGCTACACCCTGGCCCCGCTGCTGCGCGCGATCACCACCTCCAGCTGGATGCGGGTGCAGACCGGCGGCGGCGTGCGCAGCGAGGCCGACGTCGAGGCGATCCTCGACGCCGGCGCCGACCGGGTCGTGGTCGGCTCGCTGGCGGTGAAGGAGCCCGAGCAGGTGATCGGCTGGTTCCGCCGCTTCGGCACCGAACGCATCACCATCGCCCTGGACGTGCGCCAGGCCGGCGACGGCGGCTGGGAACTGCCGGTGGCGGGCTGGACCGAGGCCAGCGGCGCGCGCCTGGAGCCGGTGCTGGAGCGCTACGCCGGCGCCGGCCTGCGCCACCTGCTGTGCACCGACGTATCGCGCGACGGCACCATGGCCGGGCCCAACCTGGACCTGTACCGGCACCTACACACGATCGCGCCGCAGGTCCAGGTGCAGGCCTCCGGCGGGATCCGCGACATCGCCGACATCGTCGCCGCCGACGGCGTCGGCTGCAGCGGCGCGGTGCTCGGCAAGGCCCTGATCGAAGGCCGGTTCCAGCTCGGCGACGCGCTGCGCCAGGTGCGCCGATGCTGAACGCCGCCGCGCCCGCGCCGAACCCGACCCCGCTGAGCCGGCGCATCGTGCCCTGCCTGGACGTGCGCGACGGCCGGGTGGTCAAGGGCGTGCGCTTCCGCGACCACGTCGACATGGGCGACATCGTCGAGCTGGCCCTGCGCTACCGCGACGAGGGCGCCGACGAACTGGTGTTCTACGACATCACCGCCAGCCCGCAGGGCCGCAGCGTCGACCGCGACTGGGTCGAGCGGGTCTCGCGCGCGATCGACATCCCGTTCTGCGTCGCCGGCGGCATCCGTTCGGTCGAGGACGCGCGCGGCGTGCTCAATGCCGGCGCCGACAAGATTTCGATCAACACGCCCGCACTGGAACGGCCGGCGCTGATCGGCGAGATCGCCGCCGAGTTCGGCGTGCAGTGCGTGGTGGTCGGCATCGACAGCCTGCGCGACCCCGACGGCGAATGGCGGGTGCGCCAGTACACCGGCGACCCCGACCGCACCCAGGCCCTGGCCCGGCGCACCCTGGACTGGGTGGTCGAGGCGCAGCGCCTGGGCGCCGGCGAGATCGTGCTCAACTGCATGGGCAGCGACGGCGTGCGCGGCGGCTACGACATCGAACAACTGTCTGCGGTGCGGGCGGTATGCGAGGTGCCCCTGGTCGCCTCCGGCGGCGCCGGCGCGATCGAGCATTTCGGTGCGGTGTTCCGCGAAGCCGACGTCGACGCGGCCTTGGCGGCCAGCGTGTTCCACTCCGGCAGCATCCGCATTCCGGTCCTCAAGGCAGTGTTGCGAGAGCAGGGTGTCCCAGTCCGCGAACTCCAATGACGCCGCCGCGTCCGGCCTGGACGCAGCGCAGATCGACGCCCTGGCCTGGGACAAGCAGGACGGCCTGTTGCCGGCGGTGATCCAGGACGCGGCGGACCTGCGCGTGCTGATGCTCGGCTACATGGACCGCGCCGCGCTCGACGCGACCCTGGCCAGCGGCCATGTGACCTTCTACAGCCGCAGCAAGCAGCGCCTGTGGACCAAGGGCGAAAGCTCCGGCCACTTTCTCGACCTGGTCTCGATCGAAACCGACTGCGACCGCGACACCTTGCTGGTGCGCGCGGTGCCGCACGGGCCGACCTGCCATCTCGGCCGGGTCAGCTGTTTTCCCGAGGCCCCCGGCGACGAGTTGGCCTTCCTCGGCGAACTCGACGAATTGATCGCCCGGCGCGAGCGCGAGCGTCCCGAGGGCAGCTACACCACCCACCTGTTCGCCAAGGGCGCGGCCGCGATCGCCAAGAAGGTCGGCGAAGAGGCGGTGGAGACCGCGCTGGCGGCGGTCGGCGAAGACGACGCGGCCTTATGCGCCGAAGCCGCCGACCTGTTGTTCCACCTGCAGGTGCTGTTGCGCGCGCGCGGCCTGTCGCTGGCCGACGCGGTCGCGGTGTTGCGCCAACGCCACGGCCAGCCGCATCGCGGCGCGCGCCGGCGCGAGGACTGAGGGCCAGACGCCGCCCCAGCGCCGCCGACTCAACTGATGTCGTTCTCGAACGCCGCCCGCGCCAGTCCGCCGATGGTCACCGACTGATCGCTGAGGAAGGCCTTCTCGAACCAGTTCAAGGTATTCCACTGGTCCTCGACGCCCTTGTGCATGTATTCCTTCTGCAGCTCGGAATACGGCGACACCGGGCCGGGCCCGTTCTGCGGGATCTCGCCGTTCTTCTTCTTGTCCATGTAGGTGTCGACCATGATGCCGGCGACGATGTTGTTGGACTTCTGCGTCTCCCAGCGCGCGCGCAGGTAATCGGCGGCGACGGCGAGATTGGTGTCGTAGAAGTGGCCCGGGGTCCAGCGCAGGTCGCGCAACTGTTCGAATGCGCCCTGGATGTCGTCGGGATGACGCTCCATCGCGTCCTTGATGTAAGCCTCGACCTTGCCGCGATCTTCCGGCGCCCACTGGGTCGCTTCGGTCTTGTAGGCCCCGATCGCCGACTCGATGGTTTCGCGCGACGCGGCGGGCAGGTCGGGATGACGCTCGAGGATCTTCTGTCCGTACTGCTCGACCAGTTGCGCCACCGTCGGCTCGCGTTCGGTCTTGCCGCGGCCGGGCAGGGCGAGGATCTGCAATTGGATCTCGACCGCGACCGCCTTGTCGATCGCGGCGCGGTCGTCGGCGAGCTGCGAGGCGCCGGCGCCCTGGCTCAGGTGGGTCTGGTACTGGCGGATCGCCCGGTCGGTGGCCTCCGAAGCGGTCGGCGGCTCGGGCGGTTCGGGGCGATAGGGGTAGGCGGTCGGTGCCGCCGCAGTGATCGGCGTGACCATGACGGACTCCAACGGGTTGGGGGAGACTCACCCTAGGACGCCGCATTCGCCGCGCACATCCGGGCCGTCCCTAGGCCTTTGTTAAGCCGGAACCGGCTTCGCAGCGGGTATCGGCCGAATCCGATACGCCTGCCCCTATAGCGGCGCCGTGAGCCGCGACCGAACGCAGCGGTGTGGGCGAGCCTCGCGGCCGAAACCCGGAGTCGCCGGGCCCCGGTGAGGTCGAGTGCCGTTTGGCTTCGGATAGCGCGCTTGCGTACGTCGCTTCGGTTGCCGCGGCCCACGCCGCCGCAGGAGCGGTGGGGCACGAGGCGTGCGCCCGCGCATAATGGGCCGTTCCCAAGGAGTTTTCGCATGCGCCCGATCGCGTCCGCCGCCCTGTTGTCCGCCCTGTTCGCTACGGCCGCCTCGGCGACGCCGCAGTGCGAGGGCACGGTCTATGCCGACCGCAATGGCAACGGGCGCCGGGACGCCGGGGACGCGGGATTGGCCGGGCAGCGGGTGTCCGACGGCGAAATCATCGTCGTGACCGATGCCCTAGGGCGCTACCGGCTGACGCCGCGCGAGGGAAGCAGCCAGTTCCTGATCAAGCCGGCGGGCTATCGGCTGCCGGCGCGCGGCAACGGGCTGCCCGATTACTGGCTCAACGTGCGCGAAAACGAAGGGCCCGCGCTGAAGTACGGCGGCATGCCGCGCAGCGAAGCGACGTGCCGGGACTACGGTCTGATCCCGCAGCGCGCGCAGGGCGGCGAGGATCTCGACGTGCTGGTGTTCGCCGACCCGCAGACCAAGAGCGCGGTCGACGTGGGCTACTACGAGCGGGCCATCGTCGAGCCGCTGGCGCGCGAGGGCGCGGCTGCCCGGTTGGGCCTGAGCCTGGGCGACATCACCCACGACGATCTGTCGCTGTATCCCCGGCTCAATGCCGCCACTGCGCGCCTGGGCGTGCCCTGGCTGCATGCGCCGGGCAACCATGATCTCGATTTCGACGCGGCCCGCGACGAGGACTCGCTGCTCAGCTTCCGCCACGTCTACGGCCCGGACACCTACGCCTGGGAAGAACCGCAGGCCAACTTCGTGGTGTTCGACGACGTGGTCTACCGGCCGGGGCCGAAGCCGGACTACATCGGCGGCCTGCGCGAGGACCAGTTCGTCTTTCTCGAACGTTACCTCGCCGATGCGCCGAAGCAGCGCCTGCTGGTGCTGGCCATGCACATTCCCTTGTTCGACGCCGCGCCGGGACGCGAGAGCTTCCGCCGTGCCGACCGCGAACGCCTGTTCGCGCTGTTGCGGCCGTTCCCGCACGTGCTGGTGCTGAGCGGGCACAGCCATGCCCAACGCCATGTCTTTCACGCCGCGGCGAGCGGCTGGCAGGGCGCCGCGCCGCTGCACGAGTACAACGTCGGCGCCGCCTGCGGGGCGTTCTGGTCCGGCGTGCGCGATGCCCAGGGACTGCCCGACAGCACCATGAGCGACGGCACCCCGAACGGCTACGCACGCCTGCGCATCGGCGCGGATGCGCGTTATGCGCTGAGCTGGCATCCGGCGCCGTCGGCCGGACGCGCGCTGGACGCGGACTCGGTGGCCAACGCGCACCTGCGCCTGTACGCGCCGAAGACCTTGCGCCGCGGCTCGTATCCGATCCGCGGCGTGTACGCCAATGCGTTCATGGGGCGCGAGGACAGCCGGGTGGAATTGCGTATCGACGGCGGCGAATGGACGCCGATGCGTCGGGTCGAACAGCCCGACCCGGCATTGTTGGCCGAAAACGCCCGCGACGACGGCGCCGAGCGCTTGCGCGGCTACGACCGCGCTGCGATCGCGATGCCGTCGGCGCATCTGTGGAACGCGGCGCTGCCGACCGATCTGGCGGCGGGAGAGCATGCGATCGAAGTACGGGTATTCGATGCGTGGCAGGGCGAGCAGCGCTTGTCCACGCGCTATCGCCTGATCGAGGCCGCACCGTGAGCGCCGCGCCCAAAGGCCCGGCCGACGACCTGCCGGTGATCGCCTTCGCCGATGCCGCGACGTTCGAGCGTTGGCTGGAAAGCGGTGCGGAGCCGCGCGGAGTGTGGCTGAAAATCGCCAAGAAAGGGCAGGGCGCGGTGACGGTGAACTACCAGGAGGCCCTGGACGTGGCCTTGTGCCACGGCTGGATCGACGGCCTCAAGCGCGGCCTGGACGAAGTGTATTTCCTGCAGCGATTCACTCCGCGCCGGCCGCGCAGCCTGTGGTCGAAGATCAACATCGGCAAGGTCGAACGGCTGATCGCCGAAGGCCGCATGCGCCCGGGCGGGCAGCGCGAGGTCGACGCGGCCCAGGCCGACGGGCGCTGGGCGGCGGCCTACGAATCGGCCAGCAAGATGAGCGTGCCCGAGGATCTGGCCCTGGCGCTTAAGCGCGAGCCGAAAGCCCGCAAGTACTTCCAGGCGCTGGACGGCGCCAATCGCTACGCGGTGTTGTGGCGAGTGCACACCGCGAAAAAGCCGGAGACGCGCGCGGCGCGGATCGCCAAGTTGGTGGCGATGCTGGCGCGCGGCGAGAAGATCCATTCCTGATGAAGAATTGACGCGGGCTTTACGCGCCGGACGGCGCTCGGGAATGGCGGCTTTACGCCGGCGCTTCCTACATTGGGCCTCAAGGCGCGCCGCCCCGAGTGCGCCGCGAGTGCGAACGTGTCGATCCTCATCCTGCGCGGCCCGCAGCCCGGTGCCGCCGTCGAATGGCCGCTGCAGCCCTTGGCCGGCCCGGTCCGCGCCGGTTTGATCGAGCGCGCCGCCAGCGCCGGCAAATCGATCGCGCTGCGCTGCTGCCGCAGCGAGCGTGAACTGGTCGAGTGCCTGCGCGGCATGCGTGCGGCCAACACCGAACTGCTGCTGCTCGATCCCGGCGCCTGCGTGCCGGCCAGCGCCGAATTGCGCGACGCACTGGACGGTTTGCCGATGCCCTACATCGAAGTCCACGACGACCGGATGGGCGCGCTGGAACCCTCGATCGTCCCGCATTGCGGCCCGCGCCTGCGCCTGGTCCACGGCTATGCCGCGCACAGCTACACCCTGGCCCTGTCGATCGCGCTGGAGCACCTGGGGTGCGACGAATGCGGTAACGCTGTCCATGTCGGCACCTGAGCCGAACATGGACAGCGCCGATACGCACCATTTCTATTTCGCCGACTACGAGATCCTGGTCGGCGGCCGTTTCTGCATTCGCGGCCAGGCCACGTTGGACTATGCGCCGACGGATACGACGCCGTTCGACCCGGCCGAGTTGGTCGAGCGCCTCCGCCGCCGCATCGCCGACGAGCGCGGCGTCGAGCGCGATGAAGTGCGGATCCGTCATCTGAGCCGGTTGTAGCCGCCAACCGCCGCGATCGACGCATCGCTCCCTGTAGGGGCGGCGTCCCACGGGGACTTTCTGCGGTCATGAGCCGCGACCGCCGCAGCGGGGCGTATGCGAGCGCAGCGCCCAAACCCCGGATAGGCCGTCTAATGCGGAAGAACCCTGTGCCCGGGCTGCGGACACGGGCATGACTTGCCGCGACGGCGTCCGCTTTGGGGTAGGAGCGACGCAAGTCGCGACCGCCGTGTTGCGGCTTGCGCCGTAGCTGCGGCACCCCCGTCGCGGCTTGCGCCGCTCCTACACGAGCCCGTCGGCCGCAGCGTCGCTCAGACCGGGTCGATCTGCGCGAACGATTCCACCCGGGTGTGGCCGTGCGTGGCATCGCCCTCGCGCGGCTGCGGGTAGTCTTCGCGGCGGTCGACCAGCACCGTGCCGACGCCGGCGTCGCGGGCGGCGTCGAGTTCCTCGACCACGTCGGACAGGAACAGGATCTCGTCGGCGGGCAGGCCGATCGATTCGACGATGCGCGCATAGCTGTCGCGCTCGCGCTTGCCGCCGACTTCGGTGTCGAACCAGCCCGAGAACAGCTCGGTCAGATCGCCCGCATCGCTGTGGCCGAACAGCAGCCGCTGCGCCGGCACGCTGCCGGAGGAGTACACGTACAGGCGCAGGCCGGCGTCCTTCCAGCGGCGCAGCGCCGGCGCGGCATCGGGGTACATGTGCGAAGTGAAATCCGCGCTGCGGTAGCCGTCGGCCCAGATCATGCCCTGCAGGGCCTTGAGCGCGGTGTGCTTGCGGTCTTGGTCGATCCAGCCCTGCAGCACCTCGACCACGGTCGAGTCCTGGCACACGCCGCCGTTCTCCAGCGCCACCGCGTCCAGCCACTTGCGCACCGCCGGTTCGCGCCCGCGCACGGCGACGAAGCCCGGCAGGGCCCGGCGCGCGTAGGGGAACAGCACGTCCTTGACGAACGAGATGCTGCTGGTGGTGCCTTCGATGTCGGTGAGAATGGCGCGGATGGGCATGGGGCGAGGAATTAGGTAAAAGGAACGGGTTGGGAGAAACGAAGCGGAGGCGAATTGCGAGTCGCGATCAGAGAGCGGCGCAGGACGCTCGCTACTCGTTCCCCGCTCTCAGCCCGCCTGTCCCTTCTCGTAGCGCGGGAACTGCTGGGCCAGGTCGCTGCCGGTGAAATAGCCGACCCAACCGTCCGGCTCGGTGAAGAAACGGATCGCGACGAAGCTCGGCTCCGGGCCCATGTCGAACCAATGCAGGGTGCTGTCGGGCACCGAGATCAGGTCGCCTTGCTCGCACTTGATCTCGTACACGTTGGGTTCGACGTGCAAGGTGAACAGGCCCGAGCCGGCGACGAAGAAACGCACTTCGTCTTCCTTGTGGTAGTGCTCGTCGAGGAACTTGCCTCGCATCGCCTCGCGCTGCGGATTGTCCGGGGCGATGCTGACCACATCGACGGTCTTGAAACCTCGTTCGGCGGTGATGCGCTCGATGTCGGCGCGGTAGGCGGCCATGATCGCTTCCGGCGTGTCGCCCGGCTTGACCGGCTGGGCGGCCTGCCACTGTTCGAAGCCGACCCCGATCTTGGCCAGTTCGCGTGCGATCTGCGCCTGATCGTTGGTGCTCAGCGTCGGCGTGCCGGGCTCGTCCTCGGCGAAAATGCGCAGGCGGCTCATCGCTGCAGTCTCCTCAGTTCCAGTTCGCATCCGAGCAGGAATTCGAACGCCTCCAGGTGGCGCCGGGCCTCGGCCATGTCGCGGCCCCAGGCGTACAGGCCGTGGCCGTCGATCAGATAGCCCCACATCGGCTGGCGGTCGAGGGTGGCGTCGACCTGGGCGGCCAGGGTCGGCATGTCCTGGGTGTTCGGGTACACCGGCAGGTCCAGCTCGGTCTCGTGGGTGGTGGTGCCGCGGAAGGCCTTGAGCAGCTCGTAGCCCTCCAGATGCACGTGGCCCTGGCCGGCGAACAGGCGCGAGGCCACGGTCTGGGTCTGCGAATGGGTGTGCAGGACGCAGCCGACCTCGGGGTAGCGCTTGTACAGCTGGGTGTGCAGCAGGGTCTCGGCCGAGGGGCGGTGCTCGGTGGCGACCGGCTGCCCGTCCAGGTCCACGACCATGATGTCGGCCTCGGTCAGGCGGCCCTTGTCGCGGCCGGACACGGTGATGGCGACGTGGGACTGGTCGATCCGGCGCGAGAAATTGCTGCTCGTGGCCGGAGTCCAGCCGCGCTGGGCCAGCTCGCGCACATTGACGATGATCTCGCCGGCGCAGTGCGACAGGTGCTGGGGGTCGTAGGGCAGGGGGCTGTTCATGGTCTCAGTTTACAAACAAACGGCGACCGGGGCGGCCCGGTCGCCGTGGGTTTGCCCCGGCTGGCGGCAACACAGCGTTGCCGCGGGCCCGCGCAGTGCCGTTCAGGCCTTGCGCAGGCGGCTGTGGCGGAAGCCGTACAGGAAGTAGACCAAGATCCCGACCGCGGTCCAGACCGCCATCAGCATCCAGTTGTGCGCGCTCATGGTCGACAGCAGGATCAGGCAGCTGACGATGCCGGCCAGGCAGATCGGCCAGGCGAACGGAATCCGGAACGGGCGCGGCAGGTCGGGCTGGGTGCGGCGCAGGATCAGCACGCCGGCGCAGACCGCGGCGAAGGCGATCAGGGTGCCCATCGAGGTCATGTCGCCGAGGATGTCGAGCGGGAACAGCGCCGCCAGCAGGGCGATGCCGATGCCGGTGATGACGGTATTGATGTGCGGGGTGCGGTACTTGGGATGGATCTTGGTGAACACCGGCGGCAGCAGGCCGTCGCGGGCCATGATCATGAAGATGCGCGGCTGGCCGATGATCATCACCAGCACCACCGAGGACAGGCCGACCAGGGCGCCGACCTCGACCACCACGCGCAGCCAGTTCAGCGCCGGATGGGCGGCGATCGCGGTGACCACCGGCTCGTCGGTGCCCAGGGTGGTGTAGGGCGCCAGGCCGGTCATGACCGCGGCCATGCCGATGTAGAGCACGGTGCAGATCGCCAGCGAGGCCATCATGCCGATCGGCATGTCCTTCTGCGGCTTGTGCGATTCCTGCGCCGCCACCGACACCGCCTCGAAGCCGATATAGGCGAAGAACACCATCGAGGCGCCGCGCAGCACGCCTTCCCAGCCGTATTTGCCGTGCCCTTGCGATTCGGGGATGAACGGGGTCCACAGCTCGGGGTTCACGTACTTCCAGCCGACCGCGATCACCAGCACGATCAGGCCCGACTTCAGCAACACCATCGCCATGTTCATGGCCGAGGATTTGCGGATGCCGACGTAGCACAGCCAGGTCAGCAGCAGCACGATCGCCGCCGCCGGCAGGTTGGCGATCGCGCCGGTCGGGCGCAGCTTGGCGTCCAGCGGCGCCTGCACCAGCGCCGCCGGCAGGGTGATGTCGAAGTGTTGCAACAAACTGAGGAAGTAGCCGGTCCAACTGACCGCCACCGCCGAGGCGGAGACGCCGTACTCCAGTATCAGCATCCAGCCGATGAACCAGGCCGAGAGTTCGCCGAGGGTGGCGTAGGTGTAGGTGTAGGCGCTGCCGGAGACCGGCACCATCGCCGCGAACTCGGCGTAGGCCAGGGCGCAGAAGGTGCAGCAGATCGCGGCCAGGACGAAGGACAGCATGATCGCCGGGCCGGCGTGTTCGGCCGCGGCCTTGCCGGTGATGACGAAGATGCCGCCGCCGATCACCGCGCCGATGCCGAGCGCGGTCAGGCCCCAGGGGCCGAGGGTGCGGTGCAGGCTGAGGCCGTCGGCGTCGCTGTGGGCAGCGTGCGGGTGTTTGGTCGCCCGGAGTTGTTCCAGCATGGGGTTCGTCCTGGTGTTGCGTGTGTCCGCGATCCGGATCCCCTGCGTCCCGTCATTCCCGTCAAGGCGGGAATCCGAAGACTTCGAAGTCGTGCCCCGGCGAAGCCCTGGAGTCCCGCTTTCGCGGGAACGACGGCTTCGAGGAGCGGGCCCGAACGGCGAGCCGGTCGCTGCGGTGGAAACGTCTGTGCGTGGAAAGGAAAAAGGCCGGCGGAAGGTGTCCGCCGGCCTCGAATCATGAATGCGCCGGGTTCAGGCCTTGCCGCCCGCCGCCCTGCGCAGCTTGCTGTGGCTGTAGCCGTAGAAGGCGTAGATCAGCAGGCCGATCACGGTCCAGCCGGTCATCAGGTGCCAGTGCTCCGAGAACGGCTTCCAGAACAGGTACAGGCAGGCCGCGGCGCCGAGCGGGCAAACCACCACGGCCAGCGGCACGCGGAACGGACGCGGCAGGTCGGGGCGGGTGTTGCGCAGGATCAGTACGCCGATGCAGACGGTGGCGAAAGCGAGCAGGGTGCCCATCGAGACCAGTTCGCCGAGCAGTCCGATCGGCAGCAGGCCGGCCAGGATGCAGGCGAACACGCCGACGATGATCGTGCCCATGTACGGGGTCTGGAACTTCGGATGGACCTTGGCGAACAATTGCGGCAGCAGGCCGTCCTTCGCCATCGAATAGAAGATGCGCGGCTGGCCCATCAGCATCACCAGGATCACCGAGCTGAGGCCGGCGATCGCGCCGATCTCGACCGCTAGCTTGAGCCAGCCCAGCGCCGGATAGGCCTCCAGCGCGGTCGCCACCGGCTTCGGAGTGCTCAGCATGTGGTACGGCAGCAGGCCGGTCAGCACGCCGGAGACGATGATGTAGATGATGGTGCAGATCACCAGCGAGCCGAGGATGCCGATCGGCATGTCGCGCTGCGGGTTCTTGGCCTCGCCGGCGGCGGTGGAGACCGCGTCGAAGCCGATGTAGGCGAAGAACACCACCGAGGCGCCGCGGACGATGCCGTCGATGCCGTACTTGCCCGGGCCCTGGTTCTCCGGAATGAACGGCACCCAGTTGTCCGGGTTGACGTACTTCGCGGCGAAGGCCACGAACAGGGTGATCACCACGACCTTGATCGCGACGATGATCGAGTTGATGAAGGCCGACTGGGTGATGCCGACGTAGCACAGGCCGCTGAGCGCGGCGACGATCGCCACCGCCGGCAGATTGACCAGGCCGCCCGTGTAGACGATCGCGCCATCGACCACGTTCAGCGGCGCCGCCGACAGCGAGGTCGGCAGGCCGACGCCGAAACTGGTCAGCAGGCTGTTGAGGTAGCCCGACCAGCCGACCGCGACGGTCGAGGCGGCGAACAGGTACTCCAGGACCAGGTTCCAGCCGATGAACCAGGCCACGAACTCGCCCAGGGTGGCGTAGGAATAGGAGTAAGCGCTGCCCGAGACCGGCAGCATGGCCGAGAACTCGGCGTAGCACAGGCCGGCCAGGGCGCAGGCGAAGCCGGCGATGATGAAGCTCAGCACGATCGCCGGGCCGGCGTGTTCGGCGGCGGCGTGGCCGGAAAGGACGAAGATGCCGGCGCCGATGACCGCGCCGATGCCCAGCATCACCAATTGGGTCGCGGTCAGCGACCGTTTCAGCGTGGCTTCGCCTTCGAGGCTGCCCTCCACGGGCTCGCCGGCGTCCACGTGGCCGGCCGGCGCCACGGGCTTGGTGATGAACAGGCCTCTCGACATCGAACTCCCCTCTCTCTCGTAAGAAGTGATCTGAAGTGATCTGTGCCCGTCGTTCTGCGACGACGATGGATGACCGACTCCCGGAGCGGGGCGGCGGGCCACCTTAACCCAGTGCGGAAACGGGCGGCAAGCGGAGCCGGTCATGGCCTTTGCGGCGATAATCACGGTCCCGGCTCTGCGCCCTGTGCTTTTTTCGGTATGCCTGTGAAACATTCGGACTCGATCGGTCAGCTGCGTTCCAATCTCGACCTGTACGCGCGCCAATGGCCCGACGAAGCCGAACATACGCTGCCGTTTCTGGCCTTGCTCACCGAAGCCGACGGCGGAGAGACGGCGCCGGACGGCGCCACCGAACCCGGCGACCCCTTCCTGCGCGAGCGTCTGGCCGGCCATTTCACCGGCGGCGCCTGGCTGATCGACCGCGCCGGCCGGCGCGTGCTGCTGACCCACCATCGCAAGCTCGGCCGCTGGCTGCAGCTCGGCGGCCACGCCGACGGCGACCGCGACCTGGCCCAGGTCGCCCTGCGCGAGGCCGAGGAAGAGTCCGGCCTGACCGGACTGAGCGTGGAGCCGGAACTGTTCGACCTGGACCGGCACTGGATCCCGGCCCGCCACGAAGTCCCCGGGCACTGGCACTACGACCTGCGCTACGTGGTTCGCGCCAGCGACAACGAAGACTACGTGGTCAGCGAGGAATCGCTGGACCTGGCCTGGCGCGACATCGCCGAGCTGTTGGCCGACCCGACCAGCGACGAATCGATGCGGCGCATGGCGCGCAAGTGGCTGGCGCGGGGGTGAGGATCGCGGCCGGCCGCTGCGCCAGCGCCGCAGCGGCTCGCCTGTAGCAAGCGGCGGCGTCTGCCTGTAGGAGCGGCGTGGTTGCCCTGTAGGAGCGAGGTGGTTGCCCTGTAGGAGCGAGGTGGTTGTCCTGTAGGAGCGGCGTAAGCCGCGACCATCGCAGCGGTGTGCGATACCGCGTTCCCGTCCGCAGCGGCGGATCGACAAAAACACACCCGTTGTTGCCGCGTTGCCGGTCTTCGCCGGCGCCGCGCTTGCGTCCACCGCTTCGGCGGTCGCGGCTCACGCCGCTCCTACAAGGAAGCGGCGTCATCGGGGGTAGGAGCGACGCGAGTCGCGACCGCCATATTTCCAGCTTGGCCGTCCTCACCCCAAAGCGGCGTGGTCGCCTGTAGGAGCGGCGTAAGCCGCGACCATCGCAGCGGTGCGATACCGCGTTACCGTCCGCAGCGGCGGATCGACAAAAACTCACCCGTCGTTGCCGCGTTGCCGGTCTTCGCCGGGGCCCGCGCTTGCGTCCACCGCTTCGGTGGTCGCGGCTCACGCCGCTCCTACAAGGAAGCGGCGTCGTCAGGGGAGGAGCGACGCGAGTCGCGACCGCCATATTTCCAGTTTGGCCGTCTTCACCCCAAAGCGGCGTGGTCGCCTGTAGGAGCGGCGTAAGCCGCGACCATCGCAGCGGTGCGATACCGCGTTACCGTCCGCAGCGGCGGATCGACAAAAACTCACCCGTCGTTGCCGCGTTGCCGGTCTTCGCCGGCGCCGCGCTTGTGTCCACCGCTGCGGCGGTCGCGGCTCACGCCGCTCCTACGAGGAAGCGGCGTCATCAGGGGTAGGAGCGACGCGAGTCGCGACCGTCGTGTCGAACGGTCGCATCGCAAAACCGGGTGCCGACGCTCAGCCCCGCCCGATCGCCGGATCGCTGACGCCCGGGCTGCCGTTCTCGGCATGGCCGGCGATGCGGCGCAGATAACGGGCATCGGTATCGCAAGTGACGCTGAAGTCGTACCAGCGCCGGCTGGTCGCCAGCGGCCAGTGATCGCGCACCCGTGCGCCCGGGGCGAGGTCGTAATGGCGTGCCGGCGCATCGCTGTAGTGGTTCGGGCGCAGGGTCAGGCGGCAAGTCGCGCGGCCGGTGTTGACGAATTCCAGGCTCAGCAGTTCGCCGATCGCATCGTGGCGCACGATCACTTCCGGATTGGCGCCGGTCGCCGACAGCGCCTTGTTCAGATCGCCGCGGAACTGCCGCAGGAATCCGTTCGGACCATAGGCGGCCAAGTCGTAAATGCCCTGGGTGTACTGGCGCGCGCTCCAGTAGTCCGACAGCGCGGTGTTCGCGTCCAGGGTGTAGTACCACGGCCCGTCGCTGCGATTGCCGGCGTACACGTTCAGGCAGGCGCCGGCGACGCCGTCGTTGCCGAAATCCAGCCAGTAGCGGCCGCTGGAAGCTTCGATCCGCCCGTCCACGCGCAGTTCGTACGGCAGCGCCCGCGCAGGCCGCGCGCCACGCTCCTGGCGCGGCATCGACGGCTTGCTCGGCGGCTTGGGCGCGCTGAGCTTGCAGCTGGCGTCGGCGCCGCTCATCGCGCCGGAAGTGTCCGGCAGGGTCGGCCACTGCGCATTGGGGTTGGCGAAATCGAACGCAGTGCTGAGATCGCCGGCGACGCTGCGGCGCCAGGCGCTGATGTTCGGTTCGGCGATGCCGAAGCGCGCTTCCAGGAAGCGCAGCACCGAAGTGTGGTCGAACACCTGCGAATTGACCCAGCCGCCCTTGCTCCACGGCGAGATCACGAACATCGGCACGCGGATGCCGAGCCCGACCGGGATGCCCTTGTAGTTTTCGGTCGCGGTGTCGACCGTGCTCTTGCCGAGGCTGGACGTGATCGCCGGCAGCGGCGGCGGAACGTGGTCGAAGAAGCCGCCGTTCTCGTCGTAGTTGATGATGAAGACGGTCTTGGACCAGACCTCGGGATTGGCCACCAGCGCCGCCAGCAGGCGCGCGGTCAGCGACTCACCGTAGGCCGGGGTCGCTTCCGGATGCTCGCTCATGATGTAGGACGGCACGATCCACGACACCGCCGGCAGGGTGCCTTCGCGCACGTCCTTGGCGAACTCGGCGATCAGGTGTTCGCCGCGCGAGCTCTTGGCATTGGTTTCGTTGGAGCCCGGGACGATGGCGCGGGCGCGCTTGTACAGCTCCGAAGCGGTGTCCAGCTTGCGGAACTTGGCGAAGTAGGCGAGCGAGTTGTCGCCGTAGTTGTCGTGCTCCTGGTACACCCGCCACGGGATGCCGGCGTTCTGCAGCCGTTCGGCGTAGGTGGTCCAGCGATGGCCGGCGAAGTTCGGGTTGTCGCGCGCCATGTCGCCGGTCCAGTTGCCGTCGTCGGCGTTGTTGACCGCCTGCGGCCCGAAGTCGCCGACGGTCATGCCGCTGGTGCCGGCGAACAGGTGCATGCGGTTGGGATTGGTCGGGCCGTGGTGCGAGCAGTAATAGGCGTCGCAGACCGTGAACGCGTCGGCCAGGGCGTAGTAGAACGGCAGGTCCTCGCGGCGGAAGTGGCCCATGCACATCGAGCCCTTGGTCGCGACCCAGGCGTTGTAGTCCTTCCAGCGGGCGTGCGAGCCCTTCCAACTGTGGTCGATGTCGGCCATGCAATGCGCGGCGGTGCGCATGGTGTCGAGGTGGAACGGCAGCACCGGTTGCGGATTGGTCGCCGACTTGGGCTGCTCCCACACCGTCTTGCCGCCGGGCAGCGGAATCGGCCGCGGATCGTCGAAGCCGCGCACGCCGCGCAGCGCGCCGAGGTAATGATCGAAGGAGCGGTTCTCCTGCATCAGGATCACCACGTGCTGCACGTCCTGGATAGTGCCGGTGACACGCGCGGCCGGAGTGGCGAGCGCGGCGCGGATGGTGGGCGGCAGCAGGCTCAGCGCGGCGGCGGAGCCGGCGAGCTTGAGGAAATCGCGACGAGTGGAGGTGACCAAGGCCGGGCTCCTGGCTGGGCGGGCGGCGGGCTGCCGCGGGAAAAAGACTAGCCTGAGAGGCGCAGATTGCAGGTTCGTGGCAGCCCTGCGCGCGCGAGCGGGATCACGTTTCCGCAAGCCGCGGCGGATAATTTGGCCGCGAAATTCTGTGAATGCGGTCGCGCGAAGCGTTGGGCGGCTCTTGTAGGAGCGGCGTCAGCCGCGACCACCGCTGCGGTGATCGCGAGCGCGGCCGGCCGAAGCCCGGGCGGATGCGGCCGCCGGTTTCGCTAAGACGGGCGGGTCTGATGCTTCGGAAGGAGCGCGGTATCGCACCGCTTCGGCGGTCGCGGCTCACGCCGCTCCTACAAAGGCCGCTTGCGCCGCTGCGCCCCGGATGCGGCGCGGGCAGGCGGCGCATGGCTCAGTCGCGCAGCCACTTGGTCATCAGCCGGCGCGGATGCGCGCGGTAGCC
This sequence comes from Lysobacter antibioticus HS124, assembly GCF_000336385.2. Taxonomy (GTDB): domain Bacteria; phylum Pseudomonadota; class Gammaproteobacteria; order Xanthomonadales; family Xanthomonadaceae; genus Lysobacter; species Lysobacter firmicutimachus. Next base: position 76,171 of record NZ_HG424569.1, read on the forward strand.
CGCGCGCTCGTAGATGCCGCGGGCGTGGGCGTTGTCGTCGTTCACTTCCAGCCGCAAGGCGCCCAATCCTTCGGCCCGGCACAGGGCCTCGATCTCGGCCAGGGCGCGCTTGGCCAGCCCGCCGCCGCGGTGCGCCGGCAGCACGAACAATTCGTCGAGCAGGCCGTAGCGTCCGCCGAACTCCAGGCTGAAGCAGAAGCCGAGGACGAAATAGCCGGCTATCGCGCCGTCGCGCAGGATCAGCCGCAACCGGCCCGCGTTCGGGTCCGACACCAGGGTCAGCAGCGCCTGCCGCAGCGCCGGTTCGTTCCACGGCAGGTGCTCGACCGTGTAGAACTCGCGCAGTACCGGCATCAGCCGCTCCAGGTCGGCGGCGCCGGCGGCGGCGAAACGGTAGTCGGGGGCGGGGGAGGCGTCGTTCATGGCCACTCCTGGCTGCGGCCGTAGCGCGTCATCCACGCGGCGACGGACGGATCGGATCGGTACTCGGCGCGAAGCGCGTCCCAGCGCGCGCGTTCGTCGCGGCGTCGCTGCTCGGCCTCGCGCGACAGGGCCTCCATGGCCTGCGCGTCGGAGGGCTCGCCGCCGGAGAAGTCGAGGTTGTGCTCGTGCGCGATGACGAATTCGCGCAGTTCGTGCGG
>NZ_HG424570.1 GCF_000336385.2 Lysobacter antibioticus HS124
GCGGCCGGCCCGCGCCGGGCCGGCCGGCGGCGCGTCCCGGCGCCGCTGCGGCGGATGCGAACGCTCGGTCAACTATTCACCGCTGCGCGCCGTTCGCGCCCAAGCGTGAAATCGCCGCTGGCCGCTGACCCGACGCTTCGGTATCGTGCACACAATGAATGCGCCGCCTCCCCACGCCGGCGCGCTCGCGCCCTCCGGGGCGCCGACCGCGCGCGCGCTGCGTTACCTGATCCGTGTGCCCCTGCTGCTGTGGCATGTGCTCGTCCACCTGCCGCTGGTGCTGCTGCTGTCCTCGCCGCTGACCGGGCGCCTCCGGATCGGCGCTGAAAGCCTGGAGCACCGCCTGATCCGGGCCTGGTCGGCCGGGCTGATGCGGATCTTCGGCTTCCAGCTGCGCCGCATCGGCACCCCGCTGCCGGGCGCGACCTTGTTCGTGGCCAACCACGTCAGCTGGGTCGACATCGAGATCCTGCACAGCCAGCGCATGATGGGCTTCGTCGCCAAGCGCGAGATCGCCGGCTGGCCGGTGGTCGGCTGGCTGGCCGCGCGCGGCGAGACCATCTTCCATCGCCGCGGCAGCACCGAATCGCTGGGCGGGGTGCTGCACGAGATGCTGTCGCGCCTGCGCGCGGGGCGCTCGGTCGGCGTGTTCCCCGAAGGCGGCACCCGCGGCGGCCGCGAGATCGGCCCGTTCCATGCCCGCATCTTCCTGGCCGCAGTCGAGGCCGGGGTGCCGGTGCAGCCGGTGGCGCTGCGCTACGGCGAGGGCGGCAGCGCCCAGACCGTGGTCGCGTTCCAGGACAAGGAAAGCTTCTTCGCCAATTTCCTGCGCCTGCTCGGCGAACCCGGCCGGCTGGCCGAGATCCATTTCCTGACTCCGATCGGCCCGGGCGAGGCCGACGGGCGCCGCCGCATCGCCGAACTGGCGCGGCAGCGCATCCTCGAGGCGATGGCGGGCTGAGGCCGTGCTGACCGCGTCCGACTACGCGCCGCCGCGTTGGCTCCGCAACGCGCACGTGCAGTCGGTGCTGGGGTCCAGCCCGCTGCGTCGGCGCCGCGCCGAGCAGCGCCTGGCCGAAGCCGGCGCGCGCACCGAATCGCATCTGATCGAAACCGCCGGCGGGGTGCGCCTGCACGGGCTGCACAGCCTGGTGCCCGGCGCGCGCAGCCGCGGCCTGGTGCTGCTGCTGCACGGCTGGGAGGGCAGCGCCGAGTCCAACTACATGCGCCTGACCGCGGCGCAGTTGCTGGCGCGCGGCTTCGAGGTGTTCCGGCTCAACTTCCGCGACCACGGCGACACCCATCACCTCAACGAAGGCCTGTTCCACTCCAACCGCATCGACGAGGTGGTCGAGGCGGCATTGGAGATCGCCCGGCGTTTTCCGCACTTGCCGCTGTCGGTGGCGGGCTATTCGCTCGGCGGCAACTTCGCCCTGCGGCTGGCGTTGCGCGCGCCGCAGGCCGGCCTCGACCTGGTCCACGTCGCCTCGGTCTGCCCGGTGCTGGACCCGGCTCAAACCATGGATTCGATGGAAGCCGGGCTGCCGGTGTACCTGTGGTACTTCGAACGCAAATGGCGCGGCTCGCTGGCGCGCAAGCGCGCGCTGTTCCCGGCCCTGCACGACTTCGACGACCGCACGCTCGGCCTGAGCATGCGCCCGCTGACCCAGTGGATGGTCGAGCGGCATACCGACTACGGCACCCTGGACCGGTATTTCGACGGTTATTCGATCGCCCGCGAGCGCCTGGCCGCGCTGGCGGTGCCGGTCAGCATCCTGATGGCGGCCGACGACCCGGTGATTCCGCTGGCCGGCTTCCGCGAGCTGGTGCTGCCGCCGCACGCGCGGCTGGAGATCGCGCCCTGGGGCGGGCACTGCGGCTTCCTCGAGAACGCCCGCCTGGACGGTTTCGCCGAGCGTTGGATCGGCGACCGCCTGGCCGCGTTCGCCGCGGCCTGAGCGCCGGCCGCGGGAGCGGGCCCGGTAAAAAAGGCCCGGGGAAATCCGCCGTAGGCCGCCTACAATGGCCGGTCTACCCTTAGCCGAAGCATCCGCAATGTACGAACCCATCCTCGAGGCCCTGCGCCGCGGCGACGCAGCGCAGGCCGTGACCGCGGCCGAACAGGCCGTGGCCGCCGATCCGCAAGACGTCGGCGCGCACCGCCTGCACGCCGCCGCGCTGCGCCTGAACGGCGATCCGGCCGCGGCCCTGGCCGCGCTGGACCGGGCCATCGGCCTGGCGCCGGAGGATGCGCAACTGCATCTGGAGCGCGCCGGCGCCCTGCTCGACGGGCGCCAGCTCGACGAAGCGCAGGCCGCGCTGGCCCAGGCCATCGGCCTGGACCCGAACCAGTTCCCGGCTTATGTCATGCGCGCCCACCTGGCGATTTCGCGCGGCGATCTCGACGAGGCCGAGCGGCTGGGCCGCACCGCCGCGCGGATCGCGCCGAATCATCCGCAGGTGGCGGCGGTGGAGGGCGCGCTGGCCCTGCACCGCGGCGATCCCGACCGCGCCCTGGCCGTGCTCAGCCACGCCGCCGAACTGGCGCCGGACGACGCGCAGATCCTGCACAGCCTGGGCTTCGCCTACTTCGCCAAGGGCCACTTCGCCTTTGCCGAAGGCGCCTTCAGCAAGCTGGCCGAGCGCTACCCCGAACAGAGTTCGCTGCAACTGCTGATCGCCGACCTGCTGCGCCGCCAGGAGCGTTTCGCCGACGCCGCCGACCGCATCGCGCCGCTGGCCCAGGCCGCCGATGCCGGCTTCGGCGTGCAGCGTTGGGCCGGCGAGCTGGAAGTCGACGCCGGCCGCCCGGAGCGCGCCCTGCCGCTGCTGCGCGCCGCGCTGGCCGCGCACCCGCAGGACCCGCGCACGCTCAACGCGATCATGGAAGCCTGGCGCCGCCTCGGCGATGCCGACGACGCGCGGCGCACGCTGGAATCGGCTCTGGCCACCCACGCCGACCAGCCCAACCTGTGGCGCGCGCGACTGGCGCTGGAACCGTTCGCCGGCCCCGAAGCGCTGGCGGTGGTGGAACGTTGGCACCAGGCCATGCCGCAGTATCTGGGCGCGCTGGAAGCGCGCGCCGCGATCCACGACCACCTCGGCGAACACGAGCAGGCCGAGGCCATCGCCCATCGCATCGTCGAGCTCAGCCCCGGCGATGCGCGCGCCGAGATGCGCATCGTCCAGGGCCTGGTCGAGCGCGACCCCGATGCGGCGGTCGAGCGCATCGAGCGCCTGATCGGGATGGCCGCCGATCCGCTGGTCCAGCGCGAGCTGCGCCAGTTGTTGGGCCGTTCGCTGGACATCGCCGGTCAGCCCTCGGCCGCCGCCGCGACCTGGGCCGAACTGCACGCCGAAGTCGCCGACCAACGCCTGCCGCGCAACGCGATCAGCGCGCGCGGCGGCGAGGAATGGCCGGCGCTGACGCCGCTCGCCGAGGGCAGCCGCGGCATCCTGCTGCTGTGGGGCGCGCCGGGTTCGCAGGTCGAGCGCGTCGCGCAGGTGCTGCGCCTGGCCGGTGCGCCGCTGCTGGTCGACCGTTTCGGCGCGCAGCCGCCCACCGATCCGTTGCAGCGCTACGGCACGGTCGACGAATTGGTCGCCGGCAAACTCGATCCGGCGTTCCTGGCCAAGCTCTACCGCGCCGCCCTGCCGGCGCGCGGCGCCGCCGAAGGGCCGGTGTTCGACTGGCTGCTGTGGTGGGACAACGCCCTGCTGCGCGCGCTGCGCCCCAACCTGTCCGAAGCACTGCTGCTGATCGCAGTGCGCGACCCGCGCGACATGCTGCTGGACTGGCTGGCCTACGGCAGCCCGACCCCGTACGCGCTGGAAACCCCGGAGGCCGGTGCGCGCTGGCTGGCGCGCCTGCTCGAACAGATCGCCGATCTGCACGAGCACGAACTGTTCCCGCACGCCCTGGTCAAGCTCGACGAGATCGGCCAAGACCCGGGCGCGATCGCCCAGACGATCGCCGACACGCTGCGCGTGCAGATCTCGCTGCCGGAAGGCGTCGGCCTGGGCGGCGAGCGCCTGCCGGCGGGGCGTTGGCGCGAGTACGGCGAAGCGCTGGGCGAATGCTTCGCCGTGCTGACTCCGGTCGCGCGCCGCCTGGGCTATCCCGAGCAGTGATCCGGGCCGCCGCGCGCTTTCGCGCGCGCGGCCTTGCCGTATCGTCCGTGTCCTGACCGTCCCGTTCCGCCGCGCCGCGATCGTGCCGGCGCGGCCGCCGCACAAAAGGAGTTCCGATGCGCATCCACAGCAACAGCTTCGAGCATGGCCGGCGCCTGCCGGTCGAGTTCGCCGCCGGCCAGGCCAGCGGCGACGGCTACGGTTTCGCCGCCAACCGCAATCCGCATCTGGCCTGGGACGACGTCCCGGCCGGCACCCGTTCGTTCGCGCTGATCTGCATCGATCCCGACGTGCCGACCGTGGCCGAGATGGTCGGCCGCGCCGACGTGCAGATCCCCGAACATCAGGTGCGCTGCGATTTCATCCATTGGGTGGTCGCCGACCTGCCGGCCGACCTGCGCGAAATCGCCGCCGGCAGCTGCAGCGACGGCGTGGTCGCCCACGGCAAGCGCGATCCGGCCGGCCCCGGCGGCTCGCGCCAGGGGCTGAACGATTACACCGGCTGGTTCGCCGCCGACCCGGACATGGCCGGCGACTGGTACGGCTACGACGGCGCTTTCCCGCCGCCGAACGACCTGCGCCTGCACCGCTATTTCTTCCGCCTGTTCGCGCTCGACGTCGAGCGGTTGGCGCTGGGCCCGCGCTTCACCGCCGCGGACGTGTTCTACGCCATGCAGGGGCATGTGCTGGGCCAGGCGACGACCTATGCGACGTACTCGTTGAACCCCGCGGTCGAAGGCTGAGCGCGGCGCGCCCGAGGGGCTGCGCCGAAGCGCGTTCGACGCGGATTGCGGCAGGACGGCGGCCGGCTTAGAGTCGCGCCCTCATCCAGGACGAACGGTGTCGCGCATGGAAGAGCAGCACAACCCCTACCACGCGCCGCAGGCGGCGGTGGCCGTGTCGGAACGGATCGGCACGCTGGTGGACGCCGGTCGCGGCCGGCGCCTGGCGAATCATTTGATCGACACCGTCGCCATGCTGGCGATGATGTTCGTCGGCGCCATGGGCTACGGCCTGGTCGCCGGCGAGGCCGCGATCGCCGCGCTCGACCAGCCCAACCTGGCGCGCGACATCGGCTTCAACATCGTGCTGATGCTGGTCTATTACGTGCCGCTGGAAGGCATGTTCGGCGCGACCCTGGGCAAGCTGGTCACCGGCACGCGAGTGGTCGACGAACAGGGGCGGCCGCCGACCTGGGGCCAGGTGCTGGGGCGCACGCTGTGCCGGTTGATTCCGTTCGAGCCGCTGTCGGTGCTGTTCGCCGGGCTCGGCTGGCACGATCGCCTGCCGCGCACCCGGGTGGTGCGGACGCGCTGAGCGCGCCCGCACCGGACGATCGAGCGGCGCTTATCGCTTGGGCGAGACCAGCTCGCTCTCGACCACCATGTCGAGCACGTAAGCCACCGACGATGCGTCGGCCGGCGGGTTCTTGACGTCGAACTTCTTCACCCGCACCACGTTGCGCACGCCGGGTTCGTGGGTGTAGCCCTCGATCTCCTGGTACAGGAACTGCCACTCGCCGTCCGGCTTGAGCGCTACGCCGTTGCCGTCGTACTTGCGCTCGCGCACCCACAGGCACTGGTGGTTCGGCATCAGCGGATGCGGGCAGGTGCGGCGCTGCGCGTCCACTTCGAAGAACGCGGTCGTGCCGGGGCCGCCATAGCGGGTTTCCGCGGTCGGCTCGCCGCTGAGTTCGAGCTTGGCGCCCGAGGCCGTGGTCAGCAACAGGCGCGGCTGCGGCGCTTCGCCCTGGATCGCGTACTGGGCGCTGCCTTCCAACTGCTTGGCGATCTCGCTGTCCATCTGCATCAGGCGCTGGTCCTGGCAGGCCATGAGCGTGGTCTGGAAGGACTTGATCTCGATCTTGCCGCCGCTCAACGCATACGCGGCGCCGGCGCGGTTGCAACCGCCGGACACGCCGAGGCGGCCGTCGCGGAAACTCAGCTGCAGGCCGTACTTGCCTTCGCGCTGCAGCAGCGCGATCGGCTTGCCGGCGGCGTCGCTGGCGCGCTCCAGGTGCCAGACGTAGGCGGGCAGCTCGATCGCGGACGCGGCCGGCGCCGGGTCGGACTTGGCCGCATCCAGGGCGGCGCTCTCGGGCTTGGCGCCGGCGTCGGCGCCGTTGTGGTTGGTCGAAGGCGCGGCGCAGGCGGCGAGCAGGACGCTGGACAGCGCGGCGGCGAGGAGCAGGGGGCGTTGGATATTCATGGGGCGCAATGATCCGGGTTGAACTGCGAAGATCGGATCAACGGCCCCGCGCGCGCGGTGGGGTTGAGCGCGTTCAGCCGCGGGTCGGGTTCGCCTGCGCCGCTCAGGGCTGTGCGGGGGCGGCGACCGTGTCGCCCTGCGCTGCGATTTGAGCCAGCGCTGCGGCATCGGCGATCTCTTCGACCCGATACACGCCCAGCGAGCAGGCCTGTCCGCTCAGGCTCGGGTAATGACGCGTTTGCAGCACTTGGCGCCGGCCGGGCCGGGGACGTGGACCATCGAAGACATGCAGCGGCAAGTCGAACCATGCCGATGCCGGCTGCGGCCTGTCGTCGACCCAGTGCAGCCTGCGCGCCGAGACGCAGTTCGGGGCGGGCGGATTCAAGGGCGCGCAGCCGACCGAGCAGGTGCGCGGCACGGCGGCGATTTCCAGGCTCACGTCCTCGCCCTTGGCGCCGTAGGGCGCGTCCGCGGTTTGCAGCACCAGGGTCGTACCGTCGGCGCCGGTCAGGTGCAGTCGCTGGGTCGCGCCGCTGCCGTGCAGGCGTTGCCGGAACGGCGGCTTGAGGTAACGCAGCAGCGCGTCGTCGATCGCGCGCGCGCGTTCTTGCGAGGTGCCGATCAGGGTCGTTTCGAAGCCGTCGCCCACCGCGACGATGCGCGCGCCTTCGAGCCGATAGTCGACCGACACGGTGTTGGCTCCGCCGCTGAAGGCCATGCGGCGATGGCGGAAATCGACCCGCACCTGGCGATCGGCGTCGGCCTGCAACATGGCCAGGGCGCTGCCGTCGGCGCGCGTCGCCAGCTGCACCTGCCATTGGTACTCGGTCAGGTCGCTCTCGTTGGCGGCGCGCTGCGGCACCGAAACGGCGCTGGCCGGCGCGGCGTTGCCGCCGTCGCGCGACCCACCGAAGCCGCAGCCGGCCGATGCGACGGCCAGCGCCAGCGGCACCGCGACCGATACGGCGAACCGCAATGCGCCGGGCTTGGAAGAGCGAAACGAAGCGAACGTAACCATGCGGCTTTCTCGGTCGGGCAGGGCAGAGCGAATTCGGGCTCGAGTGCGTTGCGGCGATCGGGGCGGCGGCGCGTGGCGGTCGCTCTTGTCGCGGTCGCGCCTCGCCGCCGACACTGCCGCCGCGACCCTCGGTCGGCGAGGGCATGGCCGCGTCCTGGGCGGAATGGCATAGCCTGGGGCGCGCATGCCGTGCCGCGCTATGGCCGCAGCCGGTAAAAACGCCAGACCGGTCACGTTGTCGAAGAAGCAAACAGTTCGCCGGTCCGGCGTCGCTTCAGCGACCCGGCGCCGTCTTCAATGCCGTTGCTTCGACCAGTTCCATGCGCGAGCCGTCGTCGGCGACCGCATGCAGCGTCCACACGCGTCGCTTCCAATCCCAGTCGATGGAAATGCGCGTATCGAGCAACGGCTGGGCGAAGAATGCGCGCTCGGCCGCCATGTCGCGTAGGCAGCCGGCGGTGGTTTCCACCGTATCGAGCCGGCGGTCTGGCAGCAGCCGGCCGCCTTCGACCCGGTAAGCGCCGCTGACGGTGTTGCACACGCCGACCAGTTCGTAGGTGCCGTTGCGGAAGCGGGCGCGCAGGTCGCGCGCGAGCTTGAGGTTCAATGCGGCCACCGGCCTGCCGCGGGCGTCGCGGGCCCATACCGGCCGCCAGTCGACCGACTGCAGCCGCTCGGCCAGGCGGGTGTCCGGCTTGGCGGTTACGGACTGGGCAGCGGCAGGCTGGGTAGCGACCGGCGGCTTTCCCGCCGCCTCGGCCGCTGCGGCCGTCGTCATCGCGCCGGCGAGCGACAGCGCCAAGATCAACCGATGCATGAGGACCTTCCTGGTCGGAGGCCGCGAACCGCGCCGGCCGGAGCTGCGATCTTAGCGGCGCGCCGCCGGCAAAGCCGGGAGCCGGCGCTCAGTCCTTGGGTTGGGCGAACTTCTGCGCCAGCGCCCGCCGCGCCTGTTCGAGATCGATGCCGCTGTCCGCCGTATCGCCGCTCTTGTCCGCGCCGTCGCCGACCGCTCCGTCGACGAGCAGTGCATCCAGATGGGCCAAGACCTGCGCCGGTTCGATCACCGCGCATTGCCGCTGAGCGTTCGGGAACACGCCGACCAGCAGGCCGTCCTGCTCCAGCGCCGGCACGGCGCGTTCGCGCCAGGCCGCCAGCTCGTGCGAGGCCGGTGCGTAGTCCTTGAGGTTCGCCGCCGGCGCCAGCGAGGCGCGCGCGGTCTCGGCCGAAGGCCACACCGGCAGCAGCTCCTGGCCGTCGTCGTCGAACAGGGTCAGCACGTACTCGCCGGACACCGCCACCCACAGCCGGCCCTCGCGGGCGACCGCGTCCAGCCAGGCCGCGTAGCGTTCCGGCGCGGACAGTTCCTGATAGTCGAGCAGGCGTTGCGGATCGGATTCGTCGGGATCGTGCATGGCGGGCTCCGGAAAGCGATCAACTGCCCGACGGCATCAGCAGCAACAGCGCCGCGCCGAATACGAAGCGGTAGATCGCGAAAGCGGTGAAACGGTGGGTCTGGATATAGCGCAGCAGCCACTTCACCGCGATGAAGGCGGTCACCGCCGAGGCGGCGAAGGCCACGCCGAGTGCGTTCCAGTCCTCGTTCGCAGCGGCCGGCGTGCCGAGCACGTCGAGCAGTTCGTAGCCGGTGGCGGCGAACATGGTCGGGATTCCGACCAGGAAAGTGAACTCGGTCGCCGCGGCGCGGCTGGTGGTGCCGGCGAGCAGCGCGATGAAGATGGTCGCGCCCGAACGCGAAGTGCCCGGAAACACGCCGGCGATCACCTGGGCGATGCCGACCAGGATCGCCACAGTCCAGGTGATCGCGCTGCGCTCGCCGAGCGTGGCGGCGCGCTTGGCGGCGAAATGCTCGGCCGCGATCATCCACACCCCGCCCAGCACCAGCGCCCAGGCGATCGGCAGGACCTGATCGGGCAACTGGAAACCGGCTTTCTTGACCGCGATGCCGAGCACCGCGGTGACGCCGAACGCGGCGCCGAGCTTGAACAGGTAGTCGCGGTTCTCGCGCCGGGCGAAGCCGGTGGCCAGCTCCCACAGCCGCTTCCAGTAGATCACCACCACCGCCAGGATCGCGCCGGCCTGGATCGAGATGTTGAACAGGTCGGAGCGGTGGCCGAGCCAGTGCTGGGCGATCAGCAGGTGCCCGGTGCTCGAAATCGGCAGGAACTCGGTGATGCCTTCGATGATGCCCAGGATCAGGGCGGCTAACAGGTCGGTCATGCTTTGGGGGCGGGGATTGGGGATTCGGGAGAGGGGATTCGGCTTCGAGCCGCTGCGGTCGGGGGAGGCGCGGCGGCGGGTCAGGATAGCGGAAAGCGTGTTGCACTAACTTGGTGCAATGCCCCTGTTTCGTGCATCCGGTTGGTGCGTTCGTTCGTGGCGGACACGACGATCCTTATAAAAAACAGTCGCTTGCGGATCAGAAAAACTTGGCATGGCGCTTGCTATCCCTATGGGCAGGCGGCGCCAACGCCCTCGCTGCGCACGAATCCCCCATCCCCAATCGCCAATCCCGGATCAGTCATGTCCCTCGAACACGTCGAAAAGCTCATCAAGGACCACAAGGTCGAATTCGTCGATCTGCGCTTCACCGACATGCGTGGCGTGCAGCACCACGTGACCTTCCCGAAGTCGATCGTCGAGCCGGCGCTGTTCGAGGACGGCAAGATGTTCGACGGCTCTTCGATCAGCGGCTGGAAGGGCATCAACGAGTCCGACATGATCCTGCTGCCGGATTCGACCACCGCGTTCCTGGATCCGTTCACCGCCGATCCGACCCTGGTGCTGACCTGCGACATCCTCGACCCGGCCACCATGCAGGCCTACTCGCGCGATCCGCGCGGCGTCGCCAAGCGCGCCGAGGCCTACCTGAAGTCCAGCGGCATCGCCGATCAGGCCTTCTTCGGTCCGGAGCCGGAATTCTTCATCTTCGATTCGGTGCGCTACGCCAACGAGATGGGCCACACCTTCTTCCATATCGACTCGGAAGAGGCGCACTGGAACTCGGCGCGCGAATACGAAGGCGGCAACAGCGGCTACCGTCCGGGCATCAAGGGCGGCTACTTCCCGGTCGCTCCGCTGGACTCGCTGCACGACATCCGCGCCGAGATGTGCAAGACCCTGGAGCAGGTCGGCATCGAGGTGGAAGTGCACCACCACGAAGTCGCCAACGCCGGCCAGTGCGAAATCGGCACCAAGTTCAACTCGCTGGTCGCCAAGGCCGACGAGCTGCTGACGATGAAGTACATCATCAAGAACGTCGCCCACCGCAACGGCAAGACCGCGACCTTCATGCCCAAGCCGATCGTCGGCGACAACGGCAGCGGCATGCACGTGCACCAGTCCTTCGCCAAGGGCGGCGTCAACCTGTTCTCCGGCGACGGCTACGGCGGCCTGTCGCAGCTGGCGCTGTGGTACATCGGCGGCGTGTTCAAGCACGCGCGCGCGATCAACGCCTTCACCAACTCGGGCACCAACAGCTACAAGCGCCTGGTGCCGGGCTACGAAGCGCCGGTGATGCTCGCCTACTCGGCGCGCAACCGTTCGGCGAGCTGCCGCATTCCGTACGTGGCCAACCCGAAGGCGCGCCGCATCGAGATGCGCTTCCCCGACCCGATCCAGTCCGGCTACCTGACCTTCGCCGCGCTGATGATGGCCGGCCTGGACGGCATCAAGAACCAGATCGATCCGGGCGCGCCGAGCGACAAGGACCTGTACGACCTGCCGCCGGAAGAGGAGAAGGGCATCCCGACCGTGTGCCACTCGCTCGACCAGGCCCTGGAAGCGCTGGACAAGGACCGCGACTTCCTCAAGGCCGGCGGCGTGTTCACCGACGACTTCATCGACGGCTACATCGCGCTGAAGATGCAGGAAGTCACCAAGTTCCGCGCGGCGACTCATCCGCTCGAGTACCAGATGTACTACACGATCTAAGCCGCGCAGTAGGACGGGCGT
>NZ_HG424571.1 GCF_000336385.2 Lysobacter antibioticus HS124
TCAGGTCGACGTGGATCTCGTCGCCGATCGGCACGCTCTGCGGGTTGCAGGCGGTGGTGCCGACAAGCAGCGACAGGACGGCGGCGTAGCGCAGCACAGCGGTGAGTTTCATGAGCGAGGCTCCTGGTTATGGCGACCGGATCGGGTCCGGGGGTCGGGGGAAAATCGTCCGCGCTGCGCATCCGGCGCCGTTCGGGCGAAAGGCATAAACCGCGAAGATAACCCGGCCATTGCGCATCGGTTACCGCTCAATAACCGATCGCCGAAGCCGTGCCACCGCGGCGGGTCCGGCGGCTCGCGCCGCCGGATCGGCGCCTCCGCCGGGGCCGGCGGCGACGCGCGACGAGTGCGGCGGTGCCGGTGCCGGAGCGGATCCGTCCGCCCCGCCCCCTGCGCCGCCGGGGTCGAGATTATCCGCCTGGGTGTTTGCGAATATCCCCCCTGGGTGCGGCGAGGATATCCAAGCCGCGCCGATGCAAAATACCACCTGAGTCGCGAAACTAAATCCCCGCACATTTTCCGGCAAACGGCGCACGGCACATTCAGCCGCCGGCGCCGCCCCCGCCGGCCTGGATTCCGCCGCGGGTCAGCGCCGCCGGGTCGAGCAGGCGGCGCAGTTGTTTCTCGCTCAGCCCGCTGTCCTCCAGCGCCACCTCCAGCACCGGCCGGCCTTCCTTATAGGCGCGCTTGGCGATCGCCGCGGCCTTTTCGTAACCGATGATCGGATTGAGCGCGGTGACCAGGATCGGATTGCGGTCCAGCGCTTCGCGCACCCGGTCGCCGCGCACCTTGAGCCCGGCGATCGCGTTGTCGGCGAGCAGGCGCATCGCATTGCCGAGCAGGCGGATCGAATCGAGCAGGTCGTAGGCGATCAGCGGCAGCATCACGTTGAGCTGGAAGTTGCCGCTCTGCCCGGCCACGGTGATCGCGGCGTGGTGGCCCATGACCTGGGCGCAGACCATCGCCAGGGCTTCGGGAATCACCGGGTTGACCTTGCCCGGCATGATCGAGCTGCCCGGTTGCAGCGCCGGCAGTTCGACCTCGCCCAGGCCGGCCAGCGGGCCGGAATTCATCCAGCGCAGATCGTTGGCGATCTTGCTCAAGGCCACCGCCAGCGCGCTGAGCTGGCCGGACAGTTCGACCGCGTCGTCCTGCGAGGCCAATCCCTCGAATTTGTCGGCGGCCGACTCGAACCGGGTGCCGGTCGCCGCCGACAAGGCCTTGGCCACGGCCTTGCCGAAGCGCGGATCGGCGTTGATGCCGGTGCCGATCGCGGTGCCGCCGATCGGCAGCCGGCGCAGGCGCTTGAGGCTGTCCTCGATGCGCTGTTGCGCCGAATCCAGCTGCGCCGCCCAGGCGCCGAACTCCTGGCCGAAGGTCAGCGGCATCGCGTCCATCAGATGCGTGCGGCCGGTCTTGACCGCCTTGGCCAGTTCCCGCGCACGCCCCTGGATGGTCTTGCGCAGATGCGCCAACGCCGGCAACAGAAATTCGACGATCGCCAACTGCGCCGACACCCGGATCGCGGTCGGAATCACGTCGTTGGAACTCTGGCCGAGGTTGACGTGATCGTTGGGGTGGATGGCGTGGCGGCCGTCGCGCGAGGCCAGGGCGGCGATGACCTCGTTGGCGTTCATGTTGCTCGAAGTGCCCGAGCCGGTCTGGAACACGTCGATCGGGAAATGCGCGTCGTGCTCGCCGGCGGCGACTTCGGCGGCGGCGGCGCGGATCGCCGCGGCCTGGGCCTTGCCGAGCAGGCCGAAACCGCCGTTGACCTCGGCCGCGGCGCCCTTGACCAGGGCCAGGGCGCGGATGAATTCGCGCGGCATCGGCACCCCGGAGATCGGGAAGTTCTGCACCGCGCGCTGGGTCTGCGCGCCCCACAGGGCCTGCGCGGGAACGCTGAGTTCGCCCATGCTGTCGTGTTCGGTGCGGAAACCGGCGCCGGCCTTCTTGCCGCCGGTCCGATCGTTGCCGGAGGCCTTGTCGCCGTCGCGCTTGCCGGCCGCGCCCGCGGCCGGAGTCTTGCGTTTGCTCGCCATTGCCAACTCCATTGAGTCGTGGGGGAGACGCGCCGCCTGCGCCGCGCGTCGTGTCGATCGGATCGCATCGACCCACTTTCAAGACCGGCCGCGAGGGGGCCGCCGTGAACCGGGTCGTCGTGCTGGCATCGGATTCCGCTGGCGGGCGCCATCATCGCCGCGGCGCCGGCAGGCGTCGAGTGCGGGCGGCGTTGACGCCCGACTCGGTCAGGTCGCCGGCCCGCCGGCCGAGCGCGCGCACCGGGGTTCCGCGCGACCGCCGCCCGCGGCCGCGGGCGGCGCGGCCCGCGCAGGGGGTAGAATGGCGGACTGTTTCCTCCCCGCCGCGTGCCATGTCCGCCGATCCCAAGACCACCCTGCTCGCCCTGTCCCCGCTCGATGGCCGTTACGCCGGCAAGGTCGACGCGTTGCGGCCGATCTTCTCCGAATTCGGCCTGATCAAGGCCCGCGTCAAGGTCGAGGTGGAGTGGCTGCTGGCGCTGGCCAACGAGCCCGGCATCGTCGAGCTGGCGCCGTTCTCCGACGCCGCGAGCGCACGCCTGCGCAAGCTCGCCGACGAACTCTCGGTCGAGGACGCGGCGCGGGTCAAGGAGATCGAACGCACCACCAACCACGACGTCAAGGCGGTCGAGTACCTGATCAAGGAGCGGCTCAAGGACGACGCCGAGCTGGGCCCGGCGCTGGAATTCGTCCATTTCGCCTGCACCAGCGAGGACATCAACAACCTCAGCTACGCGTTGATGCTCAACGAGGCCCGCCAGCACGTGCTGCTGCCGCGCCTGGACGAGCTGATCCAGAAGCTGCGCGCGATGGCCCACGACTACGCCGCACTGCCGATGCTCTCGCGCACTCACGGCCAGACCGCCTCGCCGAGCACGGTCGGCAAGGAAATCGCCAACGTCGTCGCGCGCCTGCAGCGCCAGGGCGAAACCCTGGCCGGGGCGCAGATGCCGGGCAAGATCAACGGCGCGGTCGGCAACTACAACGCCCACGTCTCGGCCTATCCGGACATCGACTGGCCGGCGTTCTCACAGCGCTTCGTCGCCTCGCTGGGCCTGGACTGGCAGCCCTACACCACCCAGATCGAACCGCACGACGGCATCGCCGAGGTCTGCGACGCCCAGCGCCGCATCGATACCATCTGCATCGACCTGTGCCGCGACGTGTGGGGCTACATCTCGCTGGGCTACTTCAAGCAGGCGGTCAAGGCCGGCGAAGTCGGCAGCTCGACCATGCCGCACAAGGTCAACCCGATCGACTTCGAGAACGCCGAAGGCAATTTCGGCATCGCCAACGCGCTGTTCGAGCATTTCGCCGCCAAGCTGCCCATCAGCCGCTGGCAGCGCGACCTGACCGACTCGACCGTGCTGCGCGCGCTCGGCACCGCCTTCGGCCACGCCCTGATCGGCCTGGACGCGCTGCTGCGCGGCCTGGGCAAGCTCAGCGCCAACCCCGAGCGGCTGGCCGCCGACCTCGACGCGTCCTGGGAAGTGCTGGCCGAGGCCGTGCAGACGGTGATGCGCCGCTACGGCCTGCCCAACCCTTACGAGCAACTCAAGGCGCTGACCCGCGGCCAGGGCATCAACGAAGCGTCGATGCGCGAATTCATCGCTTCGCTGGAGCTGCCGGCCGAGGCCAAGCAGCGCCTGCTGGCGATGACGCCGGGCAGTTACACCGGCCTGGCCGAGCAACTGGCGCGCCAGATCTGAGCGCAGCCGCCGCTGGCGGCCGCCCCTGGGTAGGAGCGGCGCGAGCCGCGACCGCGGGGTTGCGGACAGCGGCGCGGCAAACATGGAGCGGCACGGTCGCGACTTGCGTCGCTCCTGCAAAAGGACATACGCGGCGGTTTCGCTGCGCGGCGCGATCGAACATAGTGGACGGCCCCAAAGCTGCCGTTCGAGATGTGCCGATGCGACTGCGTGCCGGTTTGTCCGCCACCTCCCTGCTGTGCCTGTTGACCGCCTGCGTCGCGCACGCGCCGGCCAAGCCCGACCGCGCCGCCGGCACCGAGTTCGCGCCCTGCGCGGCCGACCCGGACTGGAACCAGCCGACCCAACCGCGGCGCATCCACGGCAATACCTGGTATGTCGGCACCTGCGGCCTCAGTGCGGTGCTGATCACCTCCGACCAGGGCCATGTGCTGATCGACGGCGGCAGCGAGCGCGCCGGCTCGTTGATCGAGGCCAGCCTGCGCGCGCTCGGCGTCGATCCGCGCCAGGTCCGCTATCTGCTCAATTCGCACGAACACAACGACCACGCCGGCGGGCTGGCGCACCTGCAGCGCGTCACCGGCGCGACCGTGGTCGCGCGCGCGCCCGCGGTCGCCGCGCTGGAGCGCGGCAAGGGCGACCGCGGCGATCCGCAGTTCCTCAGCGTGTCGCCGTTCGCGCCGGTGCGTGCGGTGCAGACCATCGGCGACGGCGAGACCCTGCGCCTGGGTCCGATCGCGCTGACCGCACACGCTACGCCCGGGCACACGCCCGGCGGCACCAGCTGGAGCTGGCGCGCCTGCGACGAGGCCGGCGATTGCCGGGCGATCGCTTACGCCGACAGCCTCACGCCGCTGACCGACGCGGTCTACCGCTACAGCGACGAGTCCGCGCACCCCGGCGTGGTGACCGCGTTCCGGCGCAGCATCCGCACCGTCGCCGAGCTACCCTGCGACATCCTGGTCACGCCGCATCCCAACGCCAGCAATCTGCTCGCCCGCCTGGACGCACCGTCCCCGGCGCCGCAAGGCACCAGCAACGACTGCCGGGCCTATGCCGCGTCCGGCAACGGCAAGCTCGAAGAGCAACTGGCCAAGGAAGCCGCATCGGCACCGTGAACCGATGGCTCGCGTCGCGTCCAACGGCGGCGCGGCGCATCGCCACGCCGCCTTAGCGCCGCGCCGCGCACGCTGCGGGCCTCTTGCCTGCGGAGACGCCCGATGCGTCAACTGATCAATATCGACGTGCCCGAGCTGGACGCCGCACTGGCGTTCTACACCCGCGCCTTCGGCCTGCACGTCGGTCGCCGCCTCGGCGCGGACGTGGTCGAACTGCTCGGCGGCAACGCACCGGTGTATCTGCTGCGCAAGCCGGAGGGCTCGCCGGCGGCCGGCGAGGAAACCCGCCGCTACGCCCGCCACTGGTCGCCGGTGCACCTCGACGTGGTGGTCGACGACCTCGACGCCGCCCTGGCCAGCGCGCTGGCCGCCGGTGCGCGCCAGGAGGGCGCGATACGCGCCGCGAACTGGGGCCGGATCGTGGCCATCGCCGATCCCTTCGGCCACGGCTGGTGCCTGCTGCAGTTCCTCGGCCGCGGCTACGACGAAATCGCCGGTCCGGCCGCCGGATCGCCTGCTGGATCGCCTGCTGGATCGCCTGCTGGATCGGCCGCCTAGGGTCGACCCCAGCTCGGGTCGCTCCGGATGGCGGACCGGCGCAGGCTGTGGCGAGATTCGGGCAGCCCGTCTCATCCCGCCTGCCGAGGCTGCCGCCATGTCTTTCGTCAGCGATATCGCCGGTACCGTCACCCGCGTGGTCGAACCGCTGCTGCAGCGCGAACCGCCGCCGCCCCCGCCGGCGTTGACGGCCGAGCAGATCCAGGCGCGCGCCGACGCCGCGACCTCCGACCCGCAGCAGCGCGAACTGCTGGTGCAGGGCTACACCCAGGCCCAGCAGGACCAGGACGGCGCGCTGTGGCAGCAGACCGAACAACTGCAGACCCTGTACCACGATCGCGAAGTGCTGACCCTGAGCCGCTCGCTCGGCGCCGACGATCCCGTGCCGGAAGGCTGGCACCGGGCCAGCGACGCGGAACTGGCCCAATACGGGCTCAGCGCTGCGCAATTGCACCCGCAAGGCTCGGGCTTCAACGCGCAGCTGTTCATTCCCGATCCGGCGGTGTTCGGCCCCGACGCCGCGCCGGTGCTGCAGTTCGAAGGCACCGACTTCGGCGACCTGGAGGACGTCAACGCCGACGTCGCCCAGGCGATCGGCAACGACGAGGCCTATTACAACCAGGCCATCGACATCGCCAGCTCGGTGGCCGAACACGGCGGCGACGAGGTGATCTTCAGCGGCCACTCGCTCGGCGGCGGCCTCGCCACCGCGGCGGCCCTGGTCACCGGCAACCGCGGCGTGGTCTCCAACCCGGCCGGCGTGCATCCGGCCACCGTCGAGGCCGCGCTGGCCGAACGCGGCCTGAGCTTCGAGCAGGCCGACGGCAACATCACCACCTACGCGGTCGACGGCGACCTGTTGACCGAACTGCAGGCGGCCACCTCCGGGCTGTCGGCCGACAACGCCGACGGCTTCGCCGCGATCCTCAACGGCGTCGGCCTGGCGGTGAACCGGTTCCAGGACGAGGTGCGGCTGCCGACCGACGCCACCGCCGAGGGCGTGCTGAACCTGCCCGACGCGGTCGGCCGCCGGGTGACCCTGGACGCGACCGACGCCGAGGGCAACCCGCGCGAGGACATCGTCTCGCTCGAAGACACCATCGACGGCATCAACGCCGCTTCCGACCGCTTGCCGATCGGCGAACTCGGCGACGTCGCCGAAACCGTCGGCGACGGCGGCGGCCTGTTCGGCGACATCGTCGGCGGCTTCGGCGACCTGATCGACAGCGGCACCGAATTCATCGACGAACACCTGCCCGGTCCGGCCGGCGACATCGTCGGCGTGTTCGGCGACGGCGTGGAGACCCTGGGCGACGGCATCGAATCGCTGGGCGATCTGGTCGAACAAGGCGGCGACGTGGCCGCCGATGCGACCGATGCGATCGAGACCGGCGTGGCCACCGCGATCGAGGCCGGCCTGGAGCCCGACACCATCCCGAGCGTGTTGGAGATGGTCGACCGGCACAGCTTCGGCGTGTTCGACGACTCCATGGCCAGCCATATCGGCGACCAGGAGGCGGCGCTGCGCGAGCGGCTGGATTCGTGACCACGGCCGCACCTGCACCGCGCCTTGCCGCGCCCGCGCCGATACTGCCTGTACTGCCGACATGCCAACCGCACCGTTCCAGACCGCTGCGCACTTCCGCCGGCTGTGGCCGGCGCTGTTGCTGAGCCTGGGCGCTTGCGCCGAGCGCGTTCCCGCCTCCGCCCCTCATCCCATCGCCGAGCCCGCCGCCATGACCGCCACCCCGCACTTGGAGCAGCATTTCAGCGGTCCCGAACTGGCCCTGGCCGAGGCCGCCGCGGCCGGACGCGGCGACGAGGTGCGGCGCCTGGTGAGCGAGGAGCGCGCCGACCCCAACGCGGTCTCGCCGGGTGGCCTGCCCTTGCTGGCCTGGCCGATCCTGCACGGCAACACCGACGGCGTGGCCGCGCTGCTCGACGCCGGCGCCGACCCCAATCGCGCCGTGCCCGCGCTCGGCACGGTCATGGTCTGGGCGGCCAAGGCCGAACGCCCCGAGTTGCTGCGCGCCCTGCTCGACCACGGCGGCGACGCCAACGCGCAGGACCTGGACCGGCAGCCGCTGACCCGCGTCGCCGCCCTGGCCGGACGCTGGGACAACGTGCGCCTGCTGATCGAGCACGGCGCCGACATCGACGCGCCCGCCCACGGCCGCCCCGGCGACACCGTGCTGGCGTATTACTCACGCGGCCAGTTCGACAAGGCGCACTGGCTGCTGGAACGCGGCGCCGATCCGGGCCACCGCCTCGACGCGGCCGCCGACCCGGAGCGCATCGGCGCCCAGCCGGTGGTCGAGAACGTCTACTGGTGGCCGGTCGACGCCGGCAAATTCCCGCAACTGGCGCAGTGGCAGCAGCGCTGCCAGGCCCTGCTCGCCGAGCGCGGACTGAGCCTGCCGCGCGAGCCGGCGCACCTGCGGCGATTGCGCGCCGTGCAGGGCGGCGGCAGCGCCGCGCCCGCCGTCGACGCGCGAGCCGAAAGCGAACGACGCGAACGCGAGCTGCGCGAGCGCCTGCCGCAACGCTGAGCGCCGGCCTGGGCCACGGTCGCGGCGGCGGCATTGGCGTAAACTCCGCGCCCATGCGACCGCTCCCCATCGAGATCGACGCCGCGCGACGCCCGCCCCTGGGCATGTCCGCCGCGGCCTTCCTGCGCGATTACTGGCAAAAACGCCCGCTGCTGATCCGCAACGCTTTTCCCGGCTACCGCTCGCCGATCCAGCCCGAAGACCTGGCCGGCCTGGCCTGCGAAGAAGGCGTGCTGGCGCGGCTGATTCAGCATGATCGTAGCCGCGACCATTACTCGCTGCGCCACGGCCCGTTCGACGAAGCCGAGTTCCCGGGCCTGCCGACCCAGGACTGGACCCTGCTGGTGCAGGATGTCGACAAGTGGGACGCCGACGTCGCCGCACTGCTGCCGGCGTTCGGCTTCCTGCCGCGCTGGCGGATCGACGACATCATGGTCTCGTTCGCCGCCCCGGGCGGCTCGGTAGGCGCCCACACCGACCAGTACGACGTGTTCCTGCTCCAGGCCCAGGGCCACCGGCGCTGGCAAATCGACGCCCGCCCCGGCGCGCCGCAGGACTTCCGTCCCGACGCCGAGCTCAAGCTGCTGCGCGAGTTCGCGCCCAGCCACGATTGGGTGCTCGGCCCCGGCGACATGCTCTACCTGCCGCCCGGCGTGCCGCACCACGGCGTGGCCGAGGACGCCTGCCTGACCTTCTCGGTCGGCATGCGCGCACCGTCCGCGGCCGAGCTGATGGGCGACTACATCGACACCCTCGCCGCCGAAGCCGACGAGAGCCTGCGCTACGCCGACCCGGACCTGGCGCCGCCGCGCGACCCCAACGAGATCGACGCCACCGCGATGGGCCGGGTGGTGGAAGCGTTGAACGCGCTGCGCATGAACGACCCCGACCGCCTCGGCGACTGGTTCGGCCGCTTCATCACCGTCTACCGCGCCGCCGGCGAAGTGTCGGCGGGCGGCGCGCCGGCGCGCTCGCGGATCGAGATCGAGTGGGAACTGGAACGCGGCGCCGGCCTGTGGCGCCACCCCTGGTCGCGGATGGCCTGGCGCCGCGCCCATCGCCGCGGCGCCGCGGCGCGGCTGTACGTCAGCGGCCAGGAATTCGCCCTGCCCGCCCGCGACGCACAAGCCCTGGCCGGCGCGGCCGAACTCGACGCGGCGGCCTACACCGCCCTGTCCGAAGCCGGGCGCGAATGCGTGCTGGCCTTGCTCGCCGCCGGCCATTACCGGCTCGGCCTGGACGAAGACGAGGCCGAGGACGGCCTGGGCGGAGACGGAGAAGAGGAATGAACGCCGGGTTCCGGGTGGTCGAGGTCCAGGACTACGCCGCCGCCCTGCCGGCCCTGCGCGCGGTACGCCAGGCCGTGTTCGTGCAGGAGCAGCAGGTGCCGGCCGAACTGGAGCACGACCTCGCCGGCGACCCGCTGTGCCGGCACGTGCTGGCGCTGGATGCCGACGATCGCCCGATCGGCACCGGCCGGCTGACCCCGGAACGGCGCATCGGCCGGCTCGCGGTGCTGGCGCCATGGCGCGGCCGCGGCGTCGGCGAGGCCCTGCTCGAGGCCCTGATCGCCCGCGCCAAGGCACTGGGCTGGCGCCGGGTGAGCCTGCACGCGCAAACGCCGACGGTCGGCTTTTACGCCCGTCACGGCTTCCTGCCGCACGGCCCGCGCTTCCTCGAGGCCGGGATCGAACACCAGAACATGCAGCGCCAGCTCGACGCCCCGAACCCGGTCGAAGACGCCGAAGGCGCACTGGCCGCGCTGATCGGCGCCGCTGCCGGCGCCCGCCGCGAGCTGTCGATCTACAGCCGCGAGCTCGACCCCGGCCTGCTGGACCGCCCCGAAGCCCTGGCCGCGCTGCGCCGGCTGGCCACCGCCGGCGGCCGCAGCCGGATCCTGCTGCAGGACCCGCAGACCCCGCAGCGCAGTCTGGCGCCGCTGCTGAGCCTGGCCCAGCGCCTGCCCAGCGGCTTCGAGTTCCGCGCCATCGAGGAGCCGGTCGACCTGGACTATCCCTCGGCGTTCGTGGTCAACGACCGCGACGGCTGGTATTTCCGCCCGCTCGGCCATCGCTACGACGGCGAGGCCAGGATCGACGGCGGCGCCCGCGCCCGTCAGCTGCGCGCGCAGTTCCTGCCGGTATGGGAGCGCGCCCGGCCCTGCAGCGAGTTCCGCGCCCTGGGCATTTGAACGGGACGGTTATCCGGGCAAGCCCACCACCGGGCCGAATCTGAGGCCCGGCTAAACCGCGCCGGCCGCGCCCGCCGCCGCGCCGGTACGGCTTGAAACCCGGCGCCGCCCCCCAAACTCCAGCGCATTGCCGGAACGGGCCGTATCCCGCCATCGGCCCGATATCGGGCCGAAACGGCCGCCTAGACGTAAGTAGTTATGCCGCTGGCCTTAACACTACCGTTATACTTCCGATTCTTATGAGCGCCGACCGCCGCCCGCGCGCGCGCGACGGCGCTTCCGAACCTCCCCCTGAGTTTCCCGATGCCATCGTGGACAGTCTCCTGAAGCAGTTTTCGCAGTCCTCGCAACTCGGCGCCAACGCCGCCTTCATCGAAGACCTGTACGAGCAGTACCTGGTCGATCCCGACAGCGTCGGGCCCAAGTGGAAAGCCTATTTCGACGGCTTCAAGGGCCGCGAAGCCGGCGACGTCCCGCATTCGGCGGCGATCGAGAGCATCGCCGCGGCCGGCCGCGCCGCTTCGCGCGGGGTGGTCACCGCCGCGGCCGGCGGCGGCAGCGACGAGCGCGAGCGCGCGGTCGGCAAGGTCATCACCGCCTACCGCTCGCGCGGCCACCTGGCGGCCAACATCGACCCGCTGGGCCTGCTGCAGAAGCCGGACGCGCCGGACCTGGCGCTGGGCTTCCACCGTCTGTCCGAAAGCGACACCGGCAGCGAGTTCTCCACCGGCGGCGTCGCCGGCAAGGAACGGATGAAGCTCGGCGACCTGCTCGCCCTGCTCAAGGCGACCTACACCGGCCCGATCGGCGCCGAGTTCATGCACATCGCCGACGCCGAGCAGCGCCGCTGGATGTACGAGCGCCTGGAAGGCGCCGGCGGCAAGTTCGGCCGCACCGCCGACGACAAGAAGCGCATCCTCGAGCGGCTGACCGCGGCCGACGGCCTGGAGCGCTACCTGGGCACCAAGTACGTCGGCCAAAAGCGCTTTTCGCTGGAAGGCGGCGACGCGCTGATCCCGCTGATGGACGTGACCATCCGCCGCGCCGGCGAACAGGGCGTGCAGGACGTGGTCATCGGCATGGCCCACCGCGGCCGCCTCAACGTCCTGGTCAACACCCTCGGCAAGCCGCCGCGCAAGCTGTTCGACGAGTTCGAAGGCAAGTTCGACCACGACGAGCACGCCCACACCGGCGACGTGAAGTACCACATGGGCTTCAGCGCCGACGTCGCCACCCCGGGCGGCCCGGTCCACCTGGCGCTGGCGTTCAACCCCTCGCACCTGGAAATCGTCAATCCGGTGGTCGCCGGCAGCGTGCGTTCGCGCCAGACCCGCCGCGGCGACAAGGGCCGCGCCCAGGTGCTGCCGATCCTGCTCCACGGCGACGCCGCGTTCGCCGGCCAGGGCGTGGGCATGGAGCTGTTCCAGATGTCGCAGGCGCGCGGTTTCGCGGTCGGCGGCACGGTCCACGTCGTGATCAACAACCAGGTCGGCTTCACCACGTCCGAGCGCCAGGACGCGCGCTCGACCCTGTACTGCACCGACGTGGCCAAGATGGTCGGCGCGCCGATCCTGCACGTGAATTCCGACCACCCCGAAGCGGTGGTGTTCTGCGCCGAACTGGCGCTGGACTTCCGCCAACGCTTCGGCAAGGACGTGGTCATCGACCTGGTCTGCTACCGCCGCCACGGCCACAACGAGGCCGACGAGCCGGCGGCGACCCAGCCGCTGATGTACCAGGTCATCCGCAAGCACAAGACCCCGCGCGAGCTCTACGCCGAGCAGTTGGTCGCCGAAGGCACGCTCAAGGCCGACGAGGCCCAGGCCCTGGTCGACCAGTACCGCGACAAGCTCGACGCCGGCGCGGTCACCACCGAGCTGGTCGAGGTCAAGCCGGACGAGTTCACCATCGACTGGTCCAAGTACCTGTCGGGCAAGCTGAGCGACGCGGTCGACACCAAGTTCGAGCGCAGCAAGCTCGACGCCCTGGCGGTCGAGATCAACGCCATCCCGGACAGCGTCAAGCTGCACCCGCGCGTGGCCAAGATCTACGAAGACCGGCGCAAGATGGCCGCCGGCGAACTGGGCGGCGACTGGGGCTTCGCCGAGAACCTGGCCTACGCCACCCTGCTCAGCGAAGGCTACAAGCTGCGCCTGGTCGGCCAGGACAGCGGCCGCGGCACCTTCTTCCACCGTCACGCGATCCTGCACGAGCAGAGCACCGACGAATACGTCATGCCGCTGCGCCGCCTGGTCAAGAACCCGACCGACGTGACCATCATCGACTCGCTGCTGTCCGAGGAAGCGGTGATGGCGTTCGAGTACGGCTACTCGACCGCCGATCCCATGACCCTGGACATCTGGGAAGCGCAGTTCGGCGACTTCGCCAACGGCGCCCAGGTGGTGATCGACCAGTTCCTGTCCTCGGGCGAGGCCAAGTGGGGCCGCCTGTGCGGCCTGGCCCTGTTCCTGCCGCACGGCTACGAAGGCCAGGGCCCCGAGCACAGCTCGGCGCGCCTGGAGCGCTTCCTGCAGCTGTGTGCGCTGGAGAACATGCTGGTCTGCGCGCCGACCACCCCGGCCCAGGCCTACCACATGATCCGCCGGCAGATGCGCATGAGCACGCGCAAGCCGCTGGTGGTGATGACGCCGAAGTCGCTGCTGCGCCACAAGTTGGCGGTGTCGAGCCTGGACGAGCTGGCCAACGGCGAGTTCCAGCACCTGATCCCGGACGCCGCCGCCAACCCCAAGAAGGTCAAGCGCGTGGTGCTGTGCTCGGGCAAGGTCTACTACGACCTGTACGAGGAAGCGCAGAAGCAGGGCCTGGACGACGTCGCCCTGGTCCGCGTCGAGCAGCTCTACCCGTTCCCGCGCGAAGCCCTCGCCGCCGAACTCAAGCGCTTCGCCGCGGCCAAGGACGTGGTGTGGTGCCAGGAAGAGCCGCAGAACCAGGGCGCGTGGTACCAGATCCGCCACCACCTCAGCGCCTGCCTGGCGCCGAAGCAGGCGCTGCACTACGCCGGTCGCGCCCGTTCGCCGTCGCCGGCGGCCGGCCATCTGGCCGACCACGTCGCCGAGCAGACCAAGCTGGTCGCCGACGCGCTGGTCAATTCGCTGCAAGGAGAGTCCAGCGCCGAATAAGGCGCTGGTTCTTCGAGTCACCCCCATACGCATATCCACATACAAGCAATCCAGGATGCCTGCCCCATGAGCACCGAGATCAAAGTCCCCGTCCTTCCCGAGTCGGTCTCCGACGCCACGATCGCGACGTGGCACAAGAAGCCGGGCGATGCGGTCAAGCGCGACGAGAACCTGGTCGATCTGGAAACCGACAAGGTCGTGCTCGAAGTGCCCTCGCCGGTCGACGGCGTGCTCAAGGAAATCAAGTTCGCCGAAGGCGCGACCGTCACCAGCCAGCAGCTGATCGCCATCGTCGAAGCCGGCGCCGTCGCCGCCG
>NZ_HG424572.1 GCF_000336385.2 Lysobacter antibioticus HS124
GGGCTGCTCCGCACAGGCCATCCATGGCCTGGCTGCGCACGGCCCGCATCCCTGCGGGCCTCCCTCCGGGGCTGCTTTTGTTCTGGCGAGTCCGTCGCGACGCCAAGCTCAAAAGCAAAAGCAACAGCGCAAGCTTGCCGGTCGCTCAGGCCGGCGCGGCGACCGACTCGCGCAGGCCGCGCGCGGCCTGCACCATCGCCTGCAACGCCGCGCGCACTTCCGGCCAGCCGCGGGTCTTCAGGCCGCAGTCCGGATTCACCCACAACTGCTCCGGCGCCAGCACTTCCAGCGCCTTGTCGAGCAGCGCGCGCATTTCCGCCTCGCTCGGCACCCGCGGCGAATGGATGTCGTAGATCCCCGGGCCGATGCCGTTGGGATAGCGGTAGCGGGCGAAGGCGTCGAGCAGCTCCATGCGCGAGCGCGAGGTCTCGATCGAGATCACGTCGGCGTCGAGCGCGGCGACCGCCTCGATGATGTCGTTGAACTCGGCGTAGCACATGTGGGTGTGGATCTGGGTCGCGTCGCTGACCCCGCTGGCGGCGAGGCGGAAGCAGTCGCCGGCCCAGGCCAGGTAAGCCGGCCAGTCGGCGCGGCGCAGCGGCAGGCCTTCGCGCAGCGCGGGCTCGTCGATCTGGATCGCGGCGATGCCGGCCGCGTCCAGGTCCTGCACTTCTTCGCGCAAGGCCAGGGCGATCTGCCGGCAGCTGTCGGCGCGCGGCTGGTCGTCGCGCACGAACGACCACTGCAGGATCGTCACCGGGCCGGTCAGCATGCCCTTGACCGGACGCTCGGTCTGGGTCTGGGCGTAGCGGGTCCAGCGCACGGTCATCGGCTTGGGCCGCGCCACGTCGCCGTACAACACCGGCGGCTTGACGCAGCGCGAGCCGTAGCTCTGCACCCAGCCGTGGGCGGTGAAGGCGAAGCCGTCGAGCCGCTCGCCGAAGTACTCGACCATGTCGTTGCGTTCGAATTCGCCGTGCACCAGCAGGTCCAGGCCCAGCGCTTCCTGCTCCTTCAGGCAGTCGCGGGTCTCCTGTTCCAGGAAGCGGCGATAGCCGGCGTCGTCCAGGCGTCCGGCCTTGTGCTCGGCGCGTGCGCGCCGCACCTGCGCGGTCTGCGGAAACGAGCCGATGGTGGTGGTCGGAAACGGCGGCAAGCCGAGGCGTTTTTGCTGCAAGGCGATGCGGCGCGGATACGGCGAGGCGCGCCGGCCCATTTCAGGGCGCACGTCGGCCAGGCGCTTGCGCACCTGCGGATGGCGCAGCAGCGGCGAGGCCAGGCGCGCGGCGCGCGCGCTCGCGGCGGCGGCCAGTTCGCGCGCAGCGCGCTCGTCGCCGGCCAGGGCGTCGGCGAGCAGGCGCAGTTCTTCGATCTTCTGCTTGGCGTAGGCCATCCACTGCCGTAGCGGCCCGGGCAGCTTGCGTTCCAGTTCCAGATCGGTCGGCACGTGCAGCAGCGAACACGACGGCGCCAGCCAGCGCGCGCGTTCGCCGGCGCGGCGCGCCAGGCTCAGCGCCGCATCGAGATCGGCGCGCCAGATGTTGCGGCCGTCGACCACGCCCAGGCTCAGCGCGCGCTCGGCCGGCAGCAGGGCGAGCAGGCTTTCCAGTTGCTGCGGTGCGCGCACCAGATCCAGGTGCAGGCCCTGCACCGGCAATTGCGCCGCCAGCGCGGCATTGTCGCCGAGCCCGCCGAAGTAAGTGGCCAGCAGGCGCTGCGGCGCGTCGGCCTCGGCCAGGGCGGCATAGGCGCGGCGGTAGGCGGCGCGGTCGGCGTCGTCCAGGTCCAGCACCAGCGCCGGCTCGTCGATCTGCACCCATTGCGCGCCGGCGGCCTTGAGCCGTTCCAGCAACTGCGCATACGCCGGCAGCAGGGCCTCGAGCAGTTCGCGCGGGTCGCCGCCGTCGCGGCGCTTGCCGAGCTTGAGCCAGGTCACCGGGCCGAGCAGCACCGGCCGCGCCTGCAGGCCCAGCGCCTGCGCCTGGGCCAGTTCGGCCAGCGGCTTGTCGGCGCGCAGGGCGAAGCGTTGGCCGGGCTCGAACTGCGGCACCAGGTAGTGGTAGTTGGTGTCGAACCACTTGGTCATTTCCAGCGCGTGCAGATCGCGCCGTCCGTCCTGCATGCCGCGGGCGAGGGCGAAGTAGCCGGCCAACGGATCGTGTTCGTACAGCTCGCGGTGACTGGCCGGAATCGCGTCGAACAGCACCGCGGTGTCGAGCGCCTGGTCGTAAAGGGAGAAGTCGTTGCACGGCACGCTGTCGGCGCCGGCGGCGCCGGCCAGGCGCCAGTGGCGTTCGCGCAGCGCGGCGGCGGCGGCGTACAGGGCGTCGGCCGCGGACTCGCCTTTCCAGAACGATTCCAGGGCCTGCTTGAGCTCGCGCCGCGCGCCGATGCGCGGGAAGCCGAGATGGGTAACGCTGATCATGATGAGTACCTGCGATGCGTGGGCATGACGCAGGGCAACGAAGGAGACCACGGCGGCGCCGGCCCGGCGCTGGCGCGCCCGGCTGGGATGACCCTGGTTTCGACCTTCGCCCCCGCGGGCGAGCCGGCTGCGCGCGGCGGCCGGCGCCGCGAGGGCGCGCGACCGGCGCACGCGCCGGAGTCGGACGGAAGGCGAGCCTTCCGGTCGCGGCAGGTCTTCGGGCTCGGGACTTGAAGCCGGGAAAGGGGGGAGGAACGAGCACTGCTCGTTCCTGACCACGCGTTTCCCGTTTCAGGCTTCTCCTACTGAGGCCGCTTCCCAGGCATTACCGCCCAGTGCCAAGGCCCGTTCGTTTCCCATACCGCTGCGGGGCAGCTCCGGATTCGCACCGGATTCCCTCTGGCCGCCTCCGGGGGACCGGTGGCGGCGTGTCGCATCGCTTTATCTTTATGAAGCGATGTTCACCGTAACGGCGCCAAGTTACGCAGCGCGGCCGGCGGAGTCAATCGGTGCGTGCGGCTTTGCCCGGTCTGCCGGCTGCGCACGGGGCCGGCGGTGGGGTCGCGCGGGGCGGATTTCGCCGGCTGGCGTTCATGCGGCGCCGACGAAGATGAAGCGCACGGCCGCGGCGGCCGCTTGCGGCGTCGCGACGCCGTTGAGTCGGATAACGGCTGCGGCTAACGTGGCATCGTCGCGACGATGCGCGAGGCGGGCCCGGGACGGCCCGCGATCCCGAATCCGATGGGTGGAACATGTTTTACAGATGGTCGCTTGCGCTGGGTTTGTGTCTGCTGGGCCTGGCAGGCTGCGGGAAGGACGCCGCGCCCGATCCGGCCCGCAGCGAAGCGGTGACCCTGGGCAGCCAGAACGAGCCGGCGCGGGCGGTGCCCCCGGCGCGCTCGACGCCGCCCAGCGAGGCGGAAGTCCTGCGCGGCACCTACTGGCCGCCGGCCAAGCTCGACAACGGCAGTGCGCGGATCAGCTGCGGCTACGACTACCTGGGCGACGGCGACGGCGAGCGCCTGAGCGGGCTGGATTTCTTCAGCCTGGTCGACGCCCTGGCGCCGTGCCAGTCGGCCGGGGTGGTGCGGGTGCGCTACGAAGGCAAGATCGGCGCCGGCTTCACCGCCCTGGTGCAGCGCGTCGCGGCGATGGCGACGCGGATGGAGATCCCGACCCGGGTCCTCGACATCGATTCCAGCGGCGGCCACGTCGAAGAGGCGATCCGCGCCGGCGACTCGATCGCCGAGTCGGGCTGGTCGATCTGGGTCCGGGACGGCGCGGTCTGCCACAGCGCCTGCGTACTGGTGCTGGCCGCCGGCGACACCCGCTCGGTCGAGGGCAAGGTCGGCATCCATCGGCTGATGCGCGACCGGTCCACCGCGACCTCGCGCGCCGAACTCAGTCGCGAACTGCGCGCGATCAACCGCGAAGTGCGCGACTACCTGGAGCGCAACGGCGTCGCCACCGCAGTCGCCGATCTGATGATGACCATCGCCAACCGTGATCTGCGCATCCTCACGCCCGACGAATTGACCTTGTACGGCCTGGACGGCAGCAACGCCGCTCAGGACGATCTCGACCGCATCCGCCTGACCCGCAAATGCGGCGAAGACTTCGTGCGCCGGCGCGAACAGGTACGGCGCGAGGTCGACGCGCAGTGCATGGCCGCCGGCAAGGATTTCGGCGAACTGCCCGATTGCGCGCGCGACGTGCAGTCGCGCCATGGTTTCCCGGACCGCAGCTGCCCGAACGACAGCCCGGCCGACTTGTACCTGCACGAGCCCGCGCTGCCGCCGCTGGCGGCGGCGGTCGCGGACGACGAGGCGACCGACAAACCGGCCGACAAGGTCGTCGCGCGCAAGGGCGGCGGCAAGCGCCGCGATTAAGGCGCCCGTCGCGTCGGCGCCTGGCGGATTACCAGCCGCGCTGGATGGGCTGTGCGCCGAGCATGGCCTGGCGGATGCCGGGCAGGGCCAGGAAATCGTGCGGGAAGCCCAGGCGCACCGCGCTGGCTTCGTCCAGCCGTCGCAACTGGGCCGGTTCGAACGCCACGTCGAGTGCGTCCAGGTTCTCCGATAGCTGCGCCGGCGTGCGCGCGCCGATCACCGGCACGATCGCCTGCGGGCGCTGCAACAACCAGGCCAGCGCGACCTGCGCCGGGCTGCGCTGCAGCTCTGCGGCGACCGCCTTGACCACCTCGGCGATATCCAGCGCGCGTTCGGTCAGCGCGCCGTTGCCGATCGCCACCGCACGCCGGCCCTGGGCGCTGGCCGGGTCGAGGTCGCTGCGCGCGTACTTGCCGGTCAACACGCCCGAGGCCAGCGGCGACCATGCGGTGACCCCCAGCCCCAGCGCCTGCGCCATCGGCAGCAGTTCGCGCTCGCCGTCGCGCTGGGCCAGGCTGGCTTCGATCTGCAGCGCGATCAGCGGCGACCAGCCGCGCAGCTCGGCCAAGGTCTGCATGCGCGCGGCCTGCCAGGCCGGCAGGTCGGAAACGCCGGCGTAGAGCACTTTGCCGGCGCGGACCAGATCGTCGAAGCCGCGCATCACCTCTTCCGCCGGCGTGGTGTCGTCCCAAGCGTGCAGGTACAGCAGATCGATGTAGTCGCTGCCGAGCCGGCGCAGGCTGGCGTCGACCGAGCGTTGCAGATTCTTGCGATGGTTGCCGCCGGCGTTGGGATCGGCCGGGTCCATGCTCAGCGAATACTTGGTCGCGATCACCAGCGCGTCACGGCGGCCGCGGGCGAATTCGCCGAGCAGGCGCTCGGAGCTTCCGCCGGTGTAGAAGTTGGCGCTGTCGAAGAAGTTGCCGCCGCGTTCGAGGTAGAGATCGAACACACGCCGCGCTTCGTCGCGGTCGCTGCCCCAGCCCCAGTCGTCGCCGAAGGTCATCGTGCCCAGGCTGACCGGGCTGACGCGCAGGCCGGAGCGGCCGAGGGTGCGGTAATGGTCCAGACGCATATCGCAGTTCCTGTCGGGGGGAAGTGCGCGCAGTCTAGGAAGCGAGGCGGAGGCGGAATATCCGCAGTTTGCGCTGGCGAAGCGGACGTGGGCCGCCGCGTGGCCTACGCGTCGTTCAGCGCGGCAGCGGCGGCACCGGCGTCGGCTTGCCGGTCTCGTCGAGCGCGATCATGGTGAAACGCCCGCGGGTGGCGAGCTGCGACTCGCCCGAGAGCAGATCTTCCTTGTGCATTTCGACTTCGACCTGCATCGAGGTGCGGCCGGTATCGACCACGCGTGCGATCAGCTCGACCAGCGCGCCCTTGGGCACCGCGGTGTGGAAGTCGATCTGTTCCGAGCGCGCGGTGACCACGGTGCGCCGCGCATAGCGCGAGGCGGCGATGAACGCGGCCTTGTCCATCCACGCCAGCGCCTGGCCGCCGAACAGCGTGCCCAGGTGGTTGGTGTGGTCGGGGAAGACGATTTCGGTCATGCGGGCTTCGGTCATGACGGTGGAGTCGGCAGCGGGGGAGGCGATGAATTCGAACATTCCAGAGCGCAAGGTAACGGCGTCTCCCGCGCTGGCGGCGAGCGAAGCAAGCGCAGGGCCGAGAGGTTGGGAAGAGGGACGGAGGCGACCACGGCGCCGGGCGGAGGCGCGCCCTCACTCCAACCCCTCTCCCGTCGGCGGGAGAGGGGCTTTCGTGGATCAGAACGCTTCGTCGAACGCGACTTCGCCCTGCACGCCGACCTGGTAGGCCGAGACCCGGCGCTCGAAGAAGTTGGTCACTTCCTGCACGTCCTGCAGATCCATGAAGGCGAACGGATTGGTCGCGCCGAAGTGCTTGGGCAGGCCGAGCTGGACCATGCGCTGGTCGGCGCAGTACTGCAGGTACTGGCGCATGTCCTTCAGCGACAGGCCGACCACGCCGCCGGACAGCACGTCCTGGGCGAACAGGTACTCGCACTCCACCGCTTCTTCGAACATCTTCACCACCTGCGCGCGCAGGTCGGCGTCGAACAGGTCGGGCTCTTCCTCGCGCGCGGTGCGGATGACCTCGAACGCGAACGCCATGTGGCAGCTCTCGTCGCGAAACACCCAGTTGGTGCCGGAGGCCAGGCCGTTGAGCAGGCCGCGCGAACGCAGGTAGTAGACGTAGGCGAAGGCGGCGAAGAAGAACAGGCCTTCGATGCAGCCGGCGAAGCAGATCAGGTTGAGCAGGAACTGGCGGCGTTGTTCGCGGGTCTCGATGCGCTTGAGGCCCTGGATCGAGTCGATCCAGCGGAAGCAGAACTCGGCCTTGGCCCGGATCGAGGGAATGTTCTCGACCGCGGCGAAGGCCTTGGCGCGCTCGTTGGGATCGGGCAGGTAGGTGTCGAGCAGGGTCAGGTAGAACTGCACGTGCAGCGCTTCCTCGTACAGCTGTCGCGACAGGTACATGCGCGCTTCCGGCGCGTTGATGTGCTGGTACAGGTTCAGCACCAGGTTGTTGGCGACGATGCTGTCGCCGGTGGCGAAGAACGCGACCAGGCGCTCGACCAGATGGCGTTCGGCCGGGCCGAACTTGTGCTTGAGGTCGTTGACGTCCTGGGAGAAATCGACCTCCTCGACGGTCCAGGTGTTGCGGATCGCGTCGCGGTACATCTCGTAGAACTGCGCGTAGCGCATCGGGCGCAGGGTGAGATCGAAGCCGGGGTCGAGCAGGCGGGGCGGAGCGATGGACATCGTGGTTCCTTGATGCAGCCCTGTAGGAGCGGCGCGAGCCGCGACCGCGGGGGCGCAAGCTCGCGCCGTATGCGCGATGTCGCGGTCGCGACTCGCGTCGCTCCTACAGGAACAGGGTGGTCGTTACTGGCAGGCTTCGCAGGCTTCCGGGTTTTCCAGCGAGCAGGCGATCGCTTCGCTGGGCGTGTACTCCGGCTTCGGCGCGGTCGCGGCCGCCGGGGCGCTGACCGTAGTCTTGGCGATCTTGGTCGCCGGGCGCGAGCGCAGGTAGTAGGTGGTCTTCAGGCCCTTCTTCCAGGCGTACATGTACATCGAGCTGAGCTGGCCGATGTTGGGGCTCTCGATGAACAGGTTGAGCGACTGGCTCTGGTCGATGAACGCGCCGCGGTCGGCGGCCATGTCGATCAGCGAGCGCATCGGCAGCTCCCAGGCGGTGCGGTAGACCTGGCGCAGCGATTCGGGAATCTCGTTCACCGACTGGATCGAGCCTTCGGCCATCTTGATCCGGTCGCGCATGTCGGCGGTCCACAGGCCCAGGCGCTTGAGCTCCTCGACCAGGTACTTGTTGACCACCAGGAAGTCGCCGGACAGGGTCTCGCGCTTGAACAGGTTCGACACCTGCGGTTCGATGCATTCGTAGCAGCCGGCGATCGAGGCGATGGTCGCGGTCGGGGCGATCGCCACCAGCAGCGAGTTGCGCAGGCCATGCTGCTTGATCCGCGCGCGCAGCTCGGTCCAGCGCTCCGGCTGCGAGGGCGCCACGCCCCAGGCCTCGAACTGCAGTTCGCCGGCGCTGGCGCGGGTGTCGTCGAAGCTGGGGTGCTTGCCGTGCTCGATCGCCAGTTCGTTCGACGCCGCCAGGGCGTGGAAGTAGATGGCTTCGGCGATCTCGCGGCCGAGCTTGCGCGCCGGTTCGGAGTCGAACGGCAGGCGAAGCTTGAAGAACACGTCCTGCAGGCCCATCGCGCCGAGGCCGACCGGGCGCCACTTGAGGTTGGCGCGGCGAGCGGTCTCGATCGGGTAGAAGTTCAGGTCGATCACCCGGTCGAGCTGGCGCACGGCCAGGCGCACGGTCTCGGCCAGCTTGTCGAAGTCGAATGCGCCCTTGCCGTCCTCGAAAATCTCGACGTGGTGGGAGAGATTGATCGAGCCCAGGTTGCACACCGCGGTCTCGTCCTGCGAGGTCACCTCGAGGATCTCGGTGCACAGGTTGGACAGGTGGACCACGTTGCCGTCGCGCAGGGTCTGGTTGCAGGCGCGGTTGGACTTGTCCTTGAAGTTCATCCAGCCGTTGCCGGTCTGCGCCAGGGTGCGCATCATCCGGCCGTAGAGGTCGCGCGCCTTGACCTTCTTGACCGCCAGGCCGGCGGCTTCGGCGGCGTGGTAGGCGCGCTCGAACGCCTCGCCCCACAGGTCGGTCAGCTGCGGCACCTTGGCCGGGTCGAACAGCGACCACTCGCCGTCGGCCTCGACCCGGCGCATGAATTCGTCCGGAATCCAGTTGGCCAGGTTGAGGTTGTGGGTGCGGCGCGCTTCGTCGCCGGTGTTGTCGCGCAGCTCCAGGAACTCTTCGACGTCGGCGTGCCACGGTTCCAGGTAGACGCAGGCCGCGCCCTTGCGCTTGCCGCCCTGGTTGACCGCGGCGACCGAAGCGTCGAGGGTCTTGAGCCACGGCACGATGCCGTTGGACAGGCCGTTGGTCGAGCGGATCAGCGAGCCGCGCGAGCGGATGCGGGTGTAGCTCAGGCCGATGCCGCCGCTGAACTTGCTCAGCTTGGCCACGTCCATGTAGCGCTTGTAGATCGCTTCCAGCGAATCGTCCGGCGAATCCAGCAGGAAGCAGCTCGACAACTGCTCGTGGGTGGTGCCGGCGTTGAACAGGGTCGGCGAGGACGGGATGTAGTCGAGCTGGGCCATGCGCCGGTACAGCGCCAGCGCGTCGCCGACGTCTTCGCTCAGCGCGCAGGCGATGCGCAGGAAGAACTGCTGCGGGGTTTCGATCACGGTGCGCGCGGTCGGGTGGCGCAGCAGGTAGCGGTCGTACAGGGTGCGCAGGCCGAAGTAGTCGAACTTGGCGTCCAGGCTGCGGTCGATCGCGTCGTTGAGCTTGCGTGCGTTGGCCTGGACGAATTCGAGCAGGCGCTGGTTGATCAGGCCCAGCTCATGGCCGCGCTGGATCGACTGCGAGAAGGCGTGGATCTCGATCCCGGCGACTTCCTTTTCGATCACCCCCGCCAGCAGGCGGGCGGCGAGGCGGCCGTATTCGGGCTCCTCGGCGGTCAGCAGGGCGGCGGTGCGGATCGACAGTTCGTCGAGTTCGCGCGTAGTCGCGCCGTCGTACAGGCCGGAGATGGTGCGGGTGGCCACGCGCATCGGATCCACCGAGTACAGGCCCTCGCCGCAACGGGTCACCGCGCGCACGATCTTGTTCAGATCGACCGGTTCGCGGCGGCCGCTGCGCTTGGTCACGCTCATGGTGAGGTTGGCCGCGGGCGGGGTCAGGGCGAAGCCGGGCGCGGCGGACGCGTCCTGGCGGGGCGAAGCGGCGCCGGCGGGGGCGGCGGCGACGGAAGGATCGGTGGCGAGCGTGGTCATGGGCGTTACTCCGGGGCAAGGGCGCACGGGTCGCCGGACCTTCCCGCGAAGGCGGCGTGCGGAGGACGCGGACGCGCCATCGCGACGGGCCGCGCGCGCGGCGTCGCCGATGGCACGGCCGTGCCCCCGCGGGCGCGGAAACTCCGGAGCGTGCTGGCAGGGTGTCGCACGCGCCGAGACGGGCGCGGTCCGTTCCGCGCGTGGCGCCGAAACGGACGGACGCGACGGCCGTGAGGCCCTCGCGTTGCGACACCGGCCGTCTTCCCCCGAAGACTCCTGGGCCGGTACCGCGCGGTGTGCAGGCGCGCGGCTGTCGGCAGGTCTTCGGGCTCGGGACTTCAGAGCGAGAAAGAGCGCAGAGACATGAGAGTGAGAGCGGGGCGACCGCTCGTTCGCTGCTCAGGTCTCTGCGCTCTCGGCTCGTTCCTCCTACTAGGGCCGCTTCCCAGGCGCTCCGCCCAGTGCCATGACCCGTTCGTTTCCCATACCGCTGCGGGGCAGCGCCGGCTTCGGGCGGCGTCCAACGCCATGCCCCTACCGGCTTCCCTTTTCAGCCGATCTCGCGACCGGCACCGACGGGCACAACATAGTGTGGTTCGGTCGATCCGTCAACGCGATATCTGGTGAGGAAGCGATGTGCAGGGAGCGTCAAGCCCCTTAATCGCCAAGCCCGGCATGGTGTAACGTGCGCGGCATAAGGACCGGGAAAACGTGATGGAATCACTACTCGTGTTGCTGGCGCTGGCGGTGCTGCTGGTGCCGGTCCTGCTGGTGGTCGCCCTGGTCCAGATCGCCGGGCTGAAGTCGCGCGTGGCCGAGCTGGAGCGCGCGCTGACCGGCCTGCGCAGCGAGGCCGAAGCGCGCGCGCCGACCCTGGCCGAGCGCATGGCGCGCGAAGCGCCGCCACGGCCGGCGCCCCCGGCGCCGGCCGCTGCCCAAGCCGGTCCGGTGCCCGCCGCCCCCGAG
>NZ_HG424573.1 GCF_000336385.2 Lysobacter antibioticus HS124
CGACCAGAACGTCGATTGGGATTTAGCTTGCAGCGCATGGAATTCCTTGTACTTTTCGGTGTAGTCCGCTTCTGCCTTGTCCAGCGAGGCCTTAGAGGCGTTGAATCGCGCTTCGGATTCGACGAACTGCGCGCATAACTCGTCGTAGCGCGTCGGATTAGCGTTCTTCTGCTTCTTTGCAAACGGATTGAGTTTCATCGGTTCTCCAGGTAGTTGCGGTACTTCGGGTCAAGCAGCCAGGGATTGGCGGCGTAGATGCGTGCCGGAAGCACGTAGGCGAGGTAGGCCAAGGTCTCGTAGGGCGAAGGCGCGTCCGTGTGCCGGTCGGGTTCGGCGCGGCGGAAGACCGGGATGTAGTCGATGACCTGCGCTGCCGGGCTGGCGGACGGGGTATCGAGGGGATCGCTGGCGACGGTCACGATGAAGCTCCTTTACGGGGGCGGGAGGGGCGGCGCGCCGCCGCTTCGGCGGCGTCCAGTTCTTTTCGGGCGGTGTCGGCCGGCGCCGACACCGGATAACGGCGATCCACACGGCCTTCCGGGTCGCGGTCGATTTTCCAAACCGCACCGTCGCGGGTGTGGCCGCGGTGTTCGATCTGGATACCCTTGGCGCGGTACGCCGGGGCGATACGTCGAAGCTGATCGCTCAGGCCTTTCGGCGAGCGCGGCCAGGTCGAACGATCCGGGCTGCAAAGGGGGCCAAGCTGCTCATACAGCGAGCCGGCGGTGCCGACCCACGGCAAGGTTTCCCGGCGCAGCAACTTGTCCAACGCGAGCGCCACCGGATTGCCATCGAGGGCGCGATCGATGCCGGCATGTACCAGTTCGGAATAGCGGGCCTGAAAGGTGCCGGGAAGTAGCCCAAGTCCGCGCGCGACCGCCTCGCCCAGCCGCTCGAAGTCGGCCATACGCTGTTTGGACGGCAGCTCGATACTGGGGAGGTACTGCACCACCAGCGCGAACAGGTCGAGCAGGCCAGTGAAGACCGCCGCGCGATCTTGCTCCCAAGCCGTACGGGCCTGGGCGTCGTCCTTCCGGCGAGTGGCCGGGATGACCGGTACGTCGAGATGGACCACGCGATCGATCAGATCGGGGCGGGTGGCGATCACGGAAATCCCGTTCATCACCACCGGCCGCTTGGTTTGCAGGACGTGCTCCTCGCCGTTGGTGAACAACTGGCGGGCGGCGAAGCCACCGCCAGTCGCGAGCGTGCACAGCGCATCCTGCTGCTCGGCCGTCAGGCTCGACAGGTTCTCGTAGGAGACCAGCCAGTTGTTGGCGGCGGCGACGAAGATGTCCTCGACGGTCTTCGGTCGGCCGCGCAGCGGCACCTTGTTCGGATCGATCAGGTCGCGCAGCATTGACTGCGTGGTCGACTTCGCCGAGCCCTGCTCGCCAACCAGCTCAAGCGCCGGGAACGGCGTTTCCGGCCGCAGGCAGTCGAGCAGCCAGGTCAGCACCAGCAGTCGGTCCTCGGCGCTGATATTAATATGGTCCCAAAGACGATCCAGATCCCGGCCGTCCCAGAGGTGTGGGTTCGGAATCGGGAGAGCGCGCATCGCCGGGGTGCGGATGAACAGCACCGGGGAGGTGTCGAGCAGCT
>NZ_HG424574.1 GCF_000336385.2 Lysobacter antibioticus HS124
CGCAATGCGCGCCTGCAACCGGTCACGGTCACCGTGCGCGATACCACCACCAACCAGACCCGCACCACCACCTACGCCTACTGCGAAGCCGCCGACGTCGCCGCCGCCAACAGCACCTGCCCAACCCTGGGCCTGCTGAAGTCGGTCGACGGCCCGCGCAGCGACGTCAACGACGTGGTGACTTACCAGTACTACGGCAGCGACGACAGCACCTGCGCCACCCAGCCAACGCTGTGCACCTACCGCAAGGGCGACCTGCGCAAGACGATCGATGCGCTCGGCCGCGCCACCGAGATCCTCGGCTACGACCCGCAGGGCCGGCCGCTGTCGATCCTCGATGCCAACAACGTGGTCACCGACTACGAGTACCACCCGCGCGGCTGGCTGGCCGCGACCAAGCTGCGCGGCGCCGACAACAGCGTCGAGACCGACGACCGCATCAC
>NZ_HG424575.1 GCF_000336385.2 Lysobacter antibioticus HS124
ACGGCAACGGCAACGGCAACGGCAACGGCAAGTGCAGCGTCGTTGTTTTTTGGGGCAGGAACGGCGTCCACGGAGATTTCCTTCGGTCACAAGCCGCGACCGCCATTTCCGGTCTCGCCGCGCTTCGTGCCGCAGGTGGTATGGCGTCTCTGCGGCTGTCGCGGCTCACGCCGCCGCTACAGGAAACGCCGACGCATACGGGGCGAAACCGTTCGTTTCAGCCCGCCGGGCTGCCGTCCGGATTGCGTTCGATCATCCACAGCCCGGCCCAGAGCTTGAGATCCAGTTCGTAGCCCTCGTCCTGCTTGGCCATCAACCAAGCAGGGGCGTGGTCGCGCGGCACTTCGTGGACGACGATGTCCTCGCCGTCGACGCCGCCGCCGTCGCCGACCCGGCGCAGGCCGGTGGCGCGGACGAAGGCGATGCGTTCGCTGCTCATGCCGGCCGAGGTCGGGCCGATCAGCAGCACTTCGACCTTGGCCGGTTCCCAGCCGGTCTCCTCGACCAGTTCGCGCCGCGCCGCCGATTCCAGGGTGTCGTGGTCGTGGTCGTCGCCGACCAGTCCGGCCGGCATCTCGATGGTGCGTGCGCCCAGCGGCACGCGTTGCTGTTCGACGAACAGCACCCGGTCGTCGGGAGTGACCGCGATGATGATCACCGCCATGCCCTTGCCGTGGGTGCGCTCGGCGTATTCCCAATGACCGCGCCGCATCATCCGCAGCCACTGGCCCTGGTAGAGCGTTTCCACGCCGTTGTCGGCGCGAGCCTGAGCCTGCTCTGGGGCAGCGTGTCCGTGGTCGGCCGGGGTCATTGCGGTCCTCGCGTCATTGCGTCGCCATGTGCATGCGGAAAGACGATGTTATGACGGAACCTGTGACGTCGCGAAGTCGAGCCCGACCGCTTCGTGCAGCCTGCGCCGGGTCATCGGCCCGAAACGCAGGCGGTCGCACAGTTCCAGCAGACCGGCCGGGTCGGCCGCGCTGCGCGCGAAGTGACCGCGGTCCTCGCCGAGCGGGGCGTCGATCGCGATCGTGGTCAGCTGTCGGCACAGCAGCGCCTGCTCGCGGTGGGCGCGCAGCTTGGCCGCGGCGCTGGCCGCGCCGCGCAGGCGCAGGAACGGCACTTCCTCGACCCGCGCCAGCAGCGCGTCGAGGCTGCCGAAGTGGCCGAGCAGGGCGGCCGCGGTCTTGGCGCCGATCCCGGGCACGCCCGGGATGTTGTCGACCGCGTCGCCGGTCAGGGCCAGGTAGTCGGCGATCTGGGTCGCCAGCACGCCGTGCCGCGCCGGCACGCCGTCGGCGCCCCAGCGCTGGCCGCGGGCGAAGTCCCACTGTTCGTCGTGAGCGTCGAGCAATTGCGACAGGTCCTTGTCGGCGGACACGATCACGCCGCGATAGCCCTGGCCGCGCATCGCGGTCAGCGCGCTGCCGATCAGGTCGTCGGCCTCGTATTCGACGTCGGCCAACACCGCCAGGCCGAGCGCGCTGCACAGGGCCTTGCAGTGGCCGAACTGGCGCTTGAGCGCGTCCGGGGCGGGATCGCGGTTGGCCTTGTAGGCCGGGTACAGGCGATTGCGGAAGCACGAATCCAGCGCTTCGTCGAACGCGATGGCGATGTGGCGCGGCCGCTCGCGTTCGATCAGCTCGAGCAGGAAGCGGGCGAAGCCGTGCACGGCGTTGGTCGGCCAGCCTTCGGCGTCCTGGAATTCGTCGGGGATCGAATGCCAGGCGCGGAACACGTACAGGCTGGCGTCGATCAGATACAGCGGGGGGCGCGGCGTCGGGGTCATCGGTGCATTCCAACACGCGCCGCTCAGCGCGGCGACCAGGTCCGGGTCAGTCCGGCGGGGTCGGGGCGCTCGCGCTCCGGTGCGTCCAGGCGCGCGGTGCCGATGTGGATGAAGCCGACGATGCATTCGTCGGCTTCCAGTTCCAGCCAGCGCGCGACCTGTTCGTCGTAGGCCGGCCAGCCGGTCAGCCAGACCGCGCCGTAGCCGTAGGCCTGCGCGGCCTGCAGCAGGGCGAAGCAGACGCAGCCGGCGGTGAGGGTGCGTTCGAACTCGGGGATCTTCTCGTCCGGGCCGAGTTTGGCGATCACCGCGACCACCAGCGGCGCGTGCGAGAAGCGGCTGCGGTCTTTTTCGACCGCGGCGGCGCCGGCATCGGGAAAGCGCTCCTGGC
Organism: Lysobacter antibioticus HS124; assembly: GCF_000336385.2. Lineage (GTDB taxonomy): Bacteria > Pseudomonadota > Gammaproteobacteria > Xanthomonadales > Xanthomonadaceae > Lysobacter > Lysobacter firmicutimachus. The sequence goes on from NZ_HG424575.1 coordinate 2,181, forward strand.
CGCGGCGGGCGACCCGTTCGCCGAGTTCGTGGCGCGCATCGCCCTGGATCAACAGAAAGCGGAACGGCACGCGTTTGCCGTGGTCGGGAACGCGCACGGCCGACCGCAACATACGCTGCAGGGTCGATTCGTCCGGACCAGGTTCCGTGAGTTGCTTGGCCGGCACCGATCGGCGGGAATCGAGTGCGTTTAGCAGTGCGGGGACGGCGGGGGACATAAGAGACAAGGGGACTCCGGTCACAAAAATGAACGACAACACATTAATGGACGCATATTGGCACTATCCTGCCTCTGCAGTCGGAAATCGACGCAGCAGCGTCCAGCTCATCAGGGGAAATTCGTAAGTGTCCGGCCACTTGCACGGCGTCGCTCAGGCAACGCGCACCGATCCCGTGCGCGTGCTCGAAGAAATCAAACGACAGACGCTCGAGCAACTCGGGGGGCTGCCGGGCAGCCTGTACCTGCCGATCGAGGAAGCCCTCAAGGCCGAGTCGCTGAAGGGCGACGGACGCAATCACCAATACGAAGACCAGGCCGCATTGTGGGTCCTGCGCCAGCAGCAGGCCAGTCACGTCATGGCGTTTCGGCAGCAGGTCGCACTGGGCTTCGACGCGTTCCGCGCGCCCGGCTCGGCGGTCGGCGGACTGGGCGGCACGCCGCTGCAACTGGTCGGCGATCAGCAACTGGCTTTCGACCTGGACGGCGAGCGCCTGACCGAAGCGCTGGACCACCGTTATCTGCGTCCGCTGGAGATGATCCAGGGCCGGCTCAAGATGCTGTCGCAGGCGATGGGCGCGCCGATCGGAATCAACCCGCTCGGGCCGTATCGCCTGGTGCGCGCCTTCACCGCGGTCTACAACGACGCGACGGTGACCGAAAGCCTGCGCCTGCGCCTGTTCCGCCAGTACGAACAAGAGCTGGCGCGACTGCTCGGCGATCTCTACGGCCGGGTCAACAATCTGCTTGCGACCGCCGGTTACGGCGTCGGCTTCGGCGCCCCCGCGCCTGGCGCGCCGGTGCGCGCGGCCGACGATCGCGCCCGCGAGCGCAACACGCTCGACGAGGTATTCGACACCGTGCCGCACCGCGAGCCCCACGCGCCCCTGCCCGATTACAGCGCCGCGATGGGCGGCTACAGCGACAGCCACGGCGGCTCCGCCGGCTACGGCAATTACGGCGCGCAGGCGCCGGTGTCGCAGGCCGATGTCGCGGCCATGGCCAGCGAACTGGCCGAGCTGCGTTCGCAGCTGCATGCCTGGCGCGAAGGCCTGGTCAAGACCGGCGGCCTGCCGCCGGCGCACATGCCGCAGCGCTCGATGGCGCCGCGCCGCGAGCTGCGCGTGGACGAAGTCGTCGGCATGGTCTCGCTGCTGCAGCCCGAGCCGCCGGATGCGTTCGCCCGCGCCCTGGCCGTGTCCGGCCGGCTCGGCGAAACCATCCGCGACCAGCTCTACGACGGCGCGCGCCGGCTCGGCTTCAACCCCGACCAGACCTGTTTCAGCGCCGAAGAAGACGACGCGATCGACCTGGTCGCGCTGTTGTTCGACTCGTTGTTCCGCAATCACGCCCTGCAGGACCGCGCGCGCCGCGTCTATGCGCGGCTGGTGATGCCTTACGTCAAGGTCGCGCTGACCGACAACGAGGTGTTCGTCAAACGCGAACACCCGGCGCGGCGCCTGCTCGACGCCATCACCGAGGCCTGCGAAGGCAACGACGGCGAGACCCAGCAGGACCGCGACCTGCTCGAGCGCGCTTCGTCGATCTCGCAGCGGATCGTGTCCGATTACAACGAAGACCTGGCGGTGTTCGAGCTGGCCCATGCCGAGCTCGACGCGCTGCTGGCCCAACACCGGCGCCGGATCGAGCTGCAGGAGCAGCGCGCGGCCAAGGCCACCTACGGCCGCGAGCGGCTCAACGCCGCCCGCAACCAGGCCGATCATGCGGTGCGCGAGCGGGTCGGCGATTCCGAACTGACTCCGGCGGTGGCCGAGTTCCTGGCCACGCCCTGGCGCCATCACGTGGTGCAGGTGCTGCTGCGCGAAAACGAAGACCCCAAGCGCCGCGCCCAGGCGTTGGCGCTGGGCGACGCGCTGGTCATGGCCGACCGCTTGGCCGCGGAGAACCGTGGCCGCGAGCTGGCCGACCAACTGCTCGCGCTGCAGCCGGTGATCGTGCAGTGCCTGGCCAGCTCCGGCCTGGACGACAACGCCGCCCAGCAGGCGATGGCCGAGCTGGTACGCGCCCTGGCCACGCCCGACCACGCCCGCCGGCAACATCCGCAGCCGAGCGCCGCCGAGGTCGAAGAGGACGTGGCCGAGGAGCGCAAGCTGTACCTGTCCGCAGGCATGGAGCAGGTCGCCCACGATCCGCTGCTGGCCCAGCGCATGCGCGAGTTGGAACCCGGCGACTGGCTGCGCCTGACCAACACCCAGGGCGAGACCCTCGCGGTCAAGGTCGCCTGGGTCAGCCCGCTGACCTCGCGCTTGCTGCTGGTCAACCGCCGCGGCGTGCGCGCGCTGGTCGCCTCGGCCGAGGAATTGGCCGTGCTGGCGGCCTCCGGCCGGCTGGTGGTCGGCGCCGAGCGCACCGCCTTCGACGAGGCCATGCGCCAGGTGCGGCGGCATCTGGACCGGGTCATCTGACGCCGGCAATCAGCGAGCGGGTACAGGCGATAGCGAAAGCGGCTTCGGCCATGATTTAGCCATCGCCATCGCCATCGCCATCGCCCGACGCCTGTTGGCCGTTGCCTGCCCGGCGATCTCCCCGTCTTGTGTGCCATCTGCTTGGGCCGTGACTGGCTGCCGCTTCCGCGCGGCCGTCCGTCCGGCGAGATCGCGCAGCCGCGGCCGCATCCGCTAGGATGCAGCGAACCGGGCACGGAGCGAAGCATGTCGGGCATCACGATTGGCGTTGCGAGCGAAACCGCGGCCGGCGAGAAGCGCGTGGCGCTGACGCCGGAAACCTGCAAGAAACTGATCGCGCGCGGCGCGCGGGTCCGCGTCCAGCGCGGCGCCGGCCGCGCCTCCAGCTTTACCGACGAGGCCTATGTCCAGGCCGGCGCGGAGCTGGCCGACGACGCGGCCGCCGCGCTCGGCGAAGCCGACGTGGTGCTGTGCGTGCAGGCGCCGGAGCCGGCCCGCCTGGCGACGCTGCGCGAGGGCTCGGCCGTGGTCGGGTTGCTCGCGCCGCAGGCCGATGCCGCGCGCGGCGACGCCATCGTCGCGCGCAAGCTGCTCGCGTTCCCGCTTGAGCGCTTGCCGCGCACCACCCGCGCCCAGGCGATGGACGTGCTGAGTTCGCAGGCCGGCATGGCCGGTTACAAGGCGGTGCTGATCGCCGCCCAGTTGGCGCCGCGTTTCTTCCCGATGCTGACCACCGCCGCCGGTACGATCCGCCCGTCCAAGGTGCTGATCGTCGGCGCCGGCGTCGCCGGCCTGCAGGCGGTGGCCACCGCCAAGCGCCTCGGCGCCCAGGTCGAAGGCTTCGATGTGCGCCCGGAAACGCGCGAGCAGATCGAGTCGCTGGGCGGCAAATTCCTCGACCTCGGCGTCAGCGCCGCGGGCGAGGGCGGTTACGCGCGCCAGCTCACCGACGAGGAGCGCGCCGAGCAGCAGCGCCGGCTCGGCGAGCACCTGAAGAACATCGACGTGATCGTCTGCACCGCCGCGGTGCCAGGCCGGCCGGCGCCGAAGATCATTACCGCGGCGATGATCGCCGGGATGAAGCCGGGCAGCGTGCTGGTCGACCTGGCCGCCGAGACCGGCGGCAATTGCGAGCTGACCCGGCCCGGCGAAACCGTCGACGCCGACGGCGTGACCGTCGCCGGCCCGCTCAACCTGGCCAGCAGCGGCGCGGTCCACGCCAGCGAGATGTACGCGCGCAACCTGCTCAACTTCGTCAGCCTGTTCGTCGACCAGGGCGCATTGAAGTACGACTGGAACGACGAGCTGCTGGCCAAGACGGTCTGGCCGCAGCCGCCGGTCGCGGCCGCGGTGGCGGCCTGAGCCGCTGCCGCCGCGCGATTCCATCGCGGTGCGGCAAGAGCAGGGCAAGGGCGAATCCCGCCGTCGCCCCTTTTCCAGGGGGAATGGCGAAAGCGGTTGCGTCGGTGAGGTAGCCGAAGGCCGCTGCGCGGGGCGCCCGACCCTGTAGGAGCGGCGTAAGCCGCGACCGCCGCAGCGAGGCACGCTAGCGCTGCGGCCGCGGCCCCCCTGCACCGGGCCGGTGTGCTTTAGCCCCCGGCGCGGACGGCTGGGCTGTCTTCGGCCGAGGCGCTACCGGCTCGTTTCGTCGCTTCGATAGGCGCGGCTTACGCCGCTCCTGAGCGGGCGTCCAGCGCTCGGCGCGCTCAATCGCGCGGCGCGTCGTCGCGACGCCACGGCGGCGGGTTGGCCTTGACCCAGGCGCGGCGCTGCTCCGGGGTCATGTCGCGCCATTGGTTCATCAGCGCGCGCCGGCCGGTTTCGTCGAGCACGCGCATCTTGGCGTACAGGGCGCGCATCTGCTTGCGCTGCTCCGGGTCCAGGTGCTCCCAGTGCTTGAGCCCGCGGCGCGCGTTGCTGCGCTCCCGCGGAGTCATCTGCTGCCAGCGGCGCGCATGTTGCAGCATGCGCTGGCGTTCCTCCGGCGAGCTGTTCCAGCGTTCGCGCATCGGCGCGATCAGTTGTTCGCGCTGGGCCGGGCTCAGCTGCTCCCAGGCCGGCAACGGCGCGGCCGGCGGGTCGGCGGCGAACGCCGGCGCGGCGGCCAGCAGGGCGAGGCCGGCGAGGGCGAGGCCGGCGCGGCGGAGAGGGGCGAGGCGACGCATGGCGGGTTACTCCGGCTGAGTCGGCAGGGCGTCGCCATTGGACGCCAGCCACAGATAAAGATCGGGATTTTCGTCGAGCGCGGCGACCGAAGTGTCGGCGTCGTAGCCGATCGCGGGCGTTTGCTCGGCCAGGGCCGGCGCCGACGCGGTCGGGGCCGGCGGCGCGGGGCCGACGAACTGCAGTCCCAGGGCCAGGGCGACGGCGGCGACGCTGCCGCTGGCCAAGGCCCAGCCGAGCAGTCCGCCGCGTCGCGCCCGGGCATGCGCGGTGTCGTTGCGGATGCTGCGCAGGCGGGCGCGGGTGGCCGGTTCGACCCGGTCCAGGGCCTGTCGATGCAGGGCGCGCATGGCTTCATCGAAACGCGCGTCGCGCTCGTCGCCGGCGGCGGGCGCCGGCCCGGGGCTGTTGTGTGTGTTGCGGATCATCGCCATTCCTCCAATTGCCGCTGCAGGGCTTCGCGTGCGCGCGACAGATGGGTTTTCACCGCGCCTTCGCTGCAACCCATCGCCCGCGCGGTCGTGGCGACGTCGAGTTCTTCCAGCACGCGCAGGCTGAAGGCCTCGCGTTGGCGCCGCGGCAGCGCGGCCAGGGCCTGCGACAGCCGGGCATAGGCTTCGCGGCCGTCGTGAGCGCGCTGCGGATCGGGGCCGTCGTCGGCCCAGTCCAGCGGCGTGTCGTCTTCGCGCGCCGCCGGGGCCAGCCAGCGCAGCCGGAAGGTGCGCCGGCGCTGCAGATCGACGATGCGGCTGCGCAGGATGCTCCAAAACAGCGGCGTCCATTCGGTGGCCGGGCGTTCGCGATAGGCCAGCATCTTCATCATCGCGTCCTGGACCGCGTCCAGCGCGTCCTCGCGATGGCGCAGGCCGAGTTCGGCGAAGCGGAACGCGCGCGCGCTCAACCCGGCCAGGAAAGCATCCAGGCTGGCCGGCGCACGGGCCGGCGCGCCCCCGGGCGGGACGGGGGCGGGCCGTTCCGGCGGGGACGGCGCAGGCTCCAGCGGCAGCGGTTCGGCGTCGACGCTCACTGGCTCCAGCATACGGGCGCCTGGCGGTTGCAGCACCTGGGCGGCTCCTCAGCGTGCCGCGCGCGGACGGCGGGCGCGACGGTGGGGGGACGGGTTCGGCATCGCGGGATCCTGGGCGACGTAATGGGCATCACATTCGGAACCGGAAACGCGCCGCCGGCTGGGCGGTTGACGAGGCTGGCGCTGTATTCAGGGCCGGTTATGATGCGGAAGACATCGCATGGGGACAGGTTCGGATGAACGACGGTTTCGTGGCGCTGTATATCTTCATGTTGGCCGCGATCGCCGGCCACGTGATCATCTCGCGGGTCCCGGTGATCCTGCATACCCCGCTGATGTCGGGCTCCAACTTCATCCACGGGATCGTCCTGATCGGCGCGATCATCGTGCTCGGCCACGCCGAAACCCCCCTGGAAAAGGCCATCGGCTTCGTCGCCGTGCTGCTCGGCGCCGGCAACGCCGCCGGCGGCTACGTGGTGACCGAGCGCATGCTGGAGATGTTCAAGTCGAGCAAGAAGGCGGGTGGCGCATGAGCGGATCGTCGCTGGAGAACGGGGCTCAGGACTCGGGTCTCGGGTCCCGCAAGAGCGCCGATGGCGCCGCAGCCGCCGGGGTTGTCGGGCTCGAACGCCGAATTACGAATCCCGAATCCCGAAGCCCGACGGAGGCGAACGCATGAGTGGGCTGGATATCCTGGTCAAGTCCAGCTACCTCGTCGCCGCCACCTTGTTCCTGCTGGGCCTGCAACGCATGGCCTCGCCGGTGACCGCGCGCAGCGGCATCCGCTGGGCCGGCGCCGGCATGGTCATCGCCACCGCCGCGACCTTCCTGCTGCCCGGGCTGCACAACCTGGGGCTGATCGCGCTCGCGCTCGGCATCGGCACGATCCTGGCCTGGGTTTCGGGCAAGAAGGTGGCGATCACCGACATGCCGCAAATGGTCGCGCTGTACAACGGCATGGGCGGCGGCTCGGCGGCGGCGATCGGCGCGGTCGAACTGCTGCGCCTGGCGGCGCGGTTGCCGGCCGATCCGCTGCAGGCGCAGCTCGAGCGCGGCGTGATCGAGATGCAGACGCCGACCGTGGCCCTGGTGCTGGCGGTGGTCGGCGCGGCGATCGGCGCGGTCTCGCTGTCGGGTTCGGTGATCGCCTGGGCCAAGCTCGACGGACGGCTCGACAAGCGCGTGGTGTTCCCCGGCCAGCAGGTGTTCAACGCCGTGGTCGCGCTGGCGATGGTCGTGCTCGGCGTGGCCGCGATCGCGACCCTCAACGTGCCGATCATCATCGCCTTCTTCGTGGTCGCGCTCGCCCTGGGCGTGCTGATGACCCTGCCGATCGGCGGCGCCGACATGCCGGTGGTGATTTCGCTGTACAACGCCTTCACCGGCCTGGCGGTGGCGTTCGAAGGCTATGTGCTCGGCAACGAGGCGCTGATCATCGCCGGCACCATGGTCGGCGCGGCCGGCATGCTGCTGACCCGGTTGATGGCCAAGGCCATGAACCGGCCGATCCGCAACGTGCTGTTCTCCAACTTCGGCGGCGGCGGCCAGGCGCAGGAAATCAGCGGTACGCAGAAGCCGATCGAGGCCGGCGACGTCGCGGCGATGATGGCCTTCGCCGAGCGCGTGGTGATCGTGCCCGGCTACGGCCTGGCGGTGGCGCAGGCCCAGCACAAGATCTGGGAACTGACCCAGAAGCTGATCGAGCGCGGGGTCAAGGTGAAGTTCGCGATCCATCCGGTCGCCGGGCGCATGCCGGGGCATATGAACGTGCTGCTGGCCGAGGCCGGCGTGCCCTACGACCTGATCGCCGACATGGACGACATCAATCCCGAGTTCGCCAACACCGACGTATCGTTGGTGATCGGCGCCAACGACGTGGTCAATCCGGTCGCCAAGACCGATCCGGCTTCGCCGATCTACGGCATGCCGATCCTGGACGTGGTCAATTCCAAGAACACCATCGTCATCAAGCGCGGCAAGGGCACCGGTTTCGCCGGCATCGAGAACGCCCTGTTCTATGCCGACAACACCCGCATGCTGTACGGCGACGGCGCCGAGATGGCCAGCGCGCTGGTGTCGGAGTTGAAGGCGCTGGATGGCGGCGGGCATTGACGCCGGAGGCGATCGGCGAGCGGCGAGAAACGAGCGACGAGGATGAGCGACGAGCCGCGGCACTAGCGGCTCGTCGCCGTTCACTCCGCACCTTATGGGTTGCAGGTTGCGTTGGCCGGCCCGCGGTACGGTCGTCCGGCAAAGAGCAGCGAGCCAGGGCGGCGACTCGTAGTCCGCGGCGTCCGCCGGCGCCTAGCGCTGGCCCCGCAGGCCTCGTCCGACCGCCCATGCGATCGGCCAGGCCACGCACATCACGTGCACCAGCACGCTGAGCACGATCCAGACCACGTCGTCCGGCAGGCCCTTGCCGCCCGCGCGCGACAGCGGCACGACGATGAAATTCATCGCCACGAACAGCCACAGGCCGTACAGGGTCGAGGCGATCCACGGATGGCGGCGCATCCACGCCAGCCGGACCGCGGCGACGGCGTAGACCGCGGCCATGACCAACGCGATGAAGCAGTGCAGGAACAGGCCCAGCGCCGCGGTCGGCGCGCCGCCGGCGAGCGCGGTCTCGCGGCCGACCAGCCCCGAGGCGACGCTGTGCAGCACGCGCTGCGCGGGGACGCCCACTGTCAGGCCCCAGTACGAGATCGCATAGGCGATATCGAGCGTGGCGGCGATCAGGCCGCCGATCAGGGTCCACAAGAGCAGATTCGACGACGGCGCGGAGCGATGCGAGCGAGAAACGTCGGTCATGGCGAGGCTCGATAAGAGGACGGCGGCCACCGCCAGGCCGGACCGCAGTGACGGCGCCGCGCGACGGCGGCGCCCATGATGTCGGCAGGGCGGATCAGGCGACCCGTGCCGTCGGTCGTTCCAGCCGCCGCGCCTGGGTCGCGGTCAGGCCGAAAGAGTTCTTGAACGCGCGGCAGAACGCGCTCTGGCTTTCGAAGCCCAGCGCCTCGGTGATCTCGCATACCGGCATGCGGGTTTCGCGGACCATGCGCCAGGCCCGGTCCGAGCGCAGCCGCGAGGCGAACTCGGTCGGGGTTTCGTCGAACACTTCGCGGTAGATCCGGATCAGATGACACGGCGAATAGCTGGCGCAGCGGGCCAACCGGCCGAGGTCCAGACGCAGTTCGGGATGGCGCCGGATCAGGTGCTGGACCCGCAACAGGCGCAGCAGGGTCTGCTGGCGCCGGCGTTGGGTGCGGCCGCTGCAGCGCGGCAGGCGCCCCAGCAGGTCGCGCTGTTGTTCCAGCAGCAATGCGCACAGGGTGCGCAACAGCGCGCCGGCATTGCGCTCGCCGGCCGGCTCGATCCGCCGCGCCAGCCGCACCAGCAGGCGTTGCGCATCGCGCGGCGCGGCGCCCTCCCAGGGCAGCGGTTCCTCCAGCGCGGCGCCCTCGGCCGGCGCGGGCAGATGCGGGCGCCAGGCGGTCTCGGGGCCGCACAGGCACAGCCACCAGCACGGC
>NZ_HG424576.1 GCF_000336385.2 Lysobacter antibioticus HS124
AGCACGACCTTGCCAAGGTCGGGGTCGCGAGTTCGAGTCTCGTTTCCCGCTCCAGATTCAAAGCGGTTTCGGCAACGGAATCGGTTTAGAAACGAGACCCCTTCGCGGGGTTTTGTTTTTTCAGCGAAGGCGGGCAGAGATTGCAAGCCGACGCGACCGCAGGCAGTATGCTGTGGCGAGTCACCGGCCGGGTGGCAGAGTGGTTATGCAGCGGACTGCAAATCCGCGTACGCCGGTTCAATTCCGACCTCGGCCTCCAAATCGGGCGCATCGATCAGACCAAGGGTCGGTCCGCCGCAGTAACGGAAAGCGGTAAAACAAAAGTTTCAGCGGGAATAGCTCAGTTGGTAGAGCACGACCTTGCCAAGGTCGGGGTCGCG
>NZ_HG424577.1 GCF_000336385.2 Lysobacter antibioticus HS124
GACCGCGACCAGCCCGAGCAAGACCTACGCCGCGGCCGGCACCTACACCGTCACCCTGACCGTCACCGACGACGACGGCGCGACCCACACCAAGACCGCTTCGGTCACGGTCAGCGGCAGCGGCGTGCAGACCTACACCAACGGCGCCGACGTCAACATTCCGGACAACAACGCCACCGGCGTGAGCAGCAGCATCGCGGTGTCCGGGCGCAGCGGCAACGCACCGAGCAATGCGCAGATCTCGGTCAACATCGTCCACCCGTACAAGGGCGACCTGATCGTCGACCTGATCGCGCCGGACGGTTCGGTGTACAACCTGCACAACCGCAGCGGCGGCAGCGCCGACAACGTCAGCGGCACCTTCACCAAGAACCTGTCGAGCGAGCCGCTCAACGGCACCTGGAAGCTGCGCGCCGCCGACCGCGCCGCGCAGGACGTCGGCAAGATCGACACCTGGAGCATCACCTTCTGAT
>NZ_HG424578.1 GCF_000336385.2 Lysobacter antibioticus HS124
CGGCCGCCGCGACGGCCGCGGCGGCGACGGCCGCCGCCTTCGCCGGCGGCGTCGGCCGCATCGCCTTCGCGCTTGTCGGCGTCGGCGTCGGTCGCGCCGGTTTCGGTCTTGGCGAGGGTTTCATCGACGGCCGGCAGCGGCGCGGCCACCGGAGCGCCGGCGCTGGCCTGGGCGGCGACGATCGCCGCCGGCACCACCGCCGCGGCGACGGCTTCGACCGGCGCGTCCTGGCGCGGCGGCTTGGGCGGACGCGGCGCGGCGTTGGCGGCGACGTTGCGCTCTTCGCCGGCCTTGTCGTTCTGAGCGCGGTGATCGCTCTGGCGGGCTTCGTTCTGCGCGCGCGGCTCGTTCTGCTTGGCCTCGTTCTGCGGCCGCGCTTCGCTCTGCGGCTTGGCCTGCGCCTGGCCCGGGGCGGCCTGCTGCGGCTTGGCCTGTTGCTGCTGCTGTTGCGGCTTGGGCTGCGGCTGGCCTTGCTGTGCCGGTTGCTTCTGCTTCTGGCCCTGCTGCTGCGGATTCTGCTGCTGCGGCTTGCCGTCGCGACGCGCTTCGTCGCGGCGCTGTTCCTGGCGCGGCTCGTCGCGGCGGCCGGCCTCGCGGCCGTTCTTGCCGTTGCTGCGCTGTTCGCCGCGGCGCTGGCCGTTGCGCTCGTTGCGCTCGCCGCGGCCGCGGCCGTCCTGGTTGCGCGCGCTCGGTTCCGGCGCGGCCGGTGCGGCCGGCTGCGGGGTGCCGCGGAAGATGCGCAGGATGCGCTCGACCAGGCCGACCGAGTGGGTCGGCGCGGCGACCGGTGCGGGCGCCGGGGCCGGGGCGGGCGCGGCGGCCGCGACCGGGGCCTCGCGCGGTTCGCGCAACGGCGCCGGCTGGGCCGGGCGGACGTTGGTCACCGCCGGCGCGTCCGGAATGTTCAGGTGCGCCTTGGTCAGCGCGTGCAGCGGCAGCTTGCGCTGGGTGCCGCGCTGGTAGCTGGGCTTGTTGGACTCTTCGCCGAGCTCGTTCTCGCGCACCCGGGTGACTTCGTAGTGCGGGGTCTCGAGCTGCTCGTCGGCGACGATGACGATCGGGGCGTCGTGGCGCTGCTCGATCTCCAGCAGGGCGCGGCGCTTTTCGTTGAGCAGGAAGTTGGCGATCTCGGTCGGCGCCTGCACCAGCACCTGGCCGGTGTTCTCCTTCATCGCGTGCTCTTCGGCGACGCGCAGGATCGACAGCGACAGCGACTCGACGCTGCGCATGCGGCCGTGGCCGTCGCAGCGCGGGCAGACCAGCTGGCTGGACTCGCCGAGCGACGGGCGCAGGCGCTGGCGGCTCAGCTCGAGCAGGCCGAAGCGCGAGATGCGGCCGATCTGGACGCGGGCGCGGTCCTGCTTGAGCGCATTCTGCAGCTTGTTCTCGACCTCGCGCTGGTGGCGGTTCGAGGACATGTCGATGAAGTCGATCACCACCAGGCCGCCGAGGTCGCGCAGGCGCATCTGGCGGGCCACTTCCTCGGCCGCTTCCAGGTTGGTGTTGAACGCGGTCTCTTCGATGTCGCCGCCCTTGGTGGCACGGGCCGAGTTGACGTCGATCGCGGTCAGCGCTTCGGTCTGGTCGATGACCAGGGCGCCGCCGGAGGGCAGGCGCACGGTGCGCTCATAGGCGTTCTCGATCTGCGACTCGATCTGGAAGCGGTTGAACAGCGGGGTGTCGTCGGCGTACTTCTTCAGCTTGCGCAGGTTGTGCGGCATCACCTGCTCGACGAACTCGCGCGCCTCGGCGTACATCTCGTCGGTATCGACCAGGATCTCGCCGATGTCCGGGCGCATGTAATCGCGCAGGGCGCGGATGATCAGGCGCGACTCCTGGTAGATCAGGAACGGCGCCTGCTTGCTCAGCGCGGCGTCGGTGATCGCCTTCCAGACGCTGACCAGGTAGTCCAGGTCCCATTGCAGCTCTTCGGCGTCGCGGCCGACGCCGGCGGTGCGGATGATCACCCCCATGTCGTCGGGGATGTTCAGCTTGTCCATCGCCTCCTTGAGCGCGGCGCGGTCGTCGCCCTCGATCCGGCGCGAGACGCCGCCGGCGGTGGGCGAGTTCGGCATCAGCACCATGTAGCGGCCGGCCAGGGAGATGAAGCTGGTCAGGGCGGCGCCCTTGTTGCCGCGCTCTTCCTTGTCGACCTGGACCACGATCTCCTGGCCTTCGCGCAGCAGCTCGCGCAGGCCGGCCTTGTTGTGGTCGACCCCGGGCTGGAAATAGTCGCGGGAGATTTCCTTCAGCGGCAGGAAGCCGTGGCGGTCGGCGCCGTAATCGACGAAGGCGGCTTCCAGCGAAGGTTCGAGCCGGGTGATGCGGCCCTTGTAGATGTTGGACTTCTTCTGTTCCTTGGACGGCTGTTCGATGTCGATGTCGTACAGGTTCTGGCCGTCGACGATGGCGACGCGCAGTTCTTCCGCCTGCGTCGCGTTGATCAGCATGCGCTTCATTGTTGCGTTCCTCGCGCGCTCTACCGCGCGGAACGCCATGGCGTTTCGCTATCTGGGAACTGAGTCCGCGCCGTCGCGTTCGGCGCCCGCATCCGGGCCGCCCGCCGCGCCGGCGAGGCCTCCACTACCAGCGCTACATCACCACGGCACGCCGCGGGAGCGCTTGTTACCTTTCCAATCTTTCGGGCCGGCGACGCGAACGTCGCTCGGGGCGGGGCGGCGGCAGCTTCGAGCCGGCTCTTCTGGAGCGGAAGCTCTGGCGCCGCACGGGTGTTCATCGCGATGGTTTGACCCACCGGGCGAGGGCCGGTTCCGCCGCTCCGTCGCTGCTAACATGGCTGCCCCGTGGGCAGTGGTTAGACGCGGATCGGAATCGCGGGAGGGGCTTTCGGCCCCGTACCGGAGTCGCTCGCTTGTCAGGCGTGGCGGCCAGTACAACTCCCAGCGAAATCAAAACCTTATCTCGCGTCGCGAGTGTAACAGATAACGCTTCGGGATGACCCAATCAGCAAACCCCGCCCCCAGCGGCGCGCGCACCGTGCGCGTGCCCGACGACCGCGACGGCCAGCGGCTCGACAATTTCCTCCTCGGCCAGCTCAAAGGCGCGCCCAGGTCCTTGATCTACAAGCTGGTCCGCTCCGGCCAGGTGCGGGTGAACGGGGGCCGCGCCAAGGCCGAGCGCAAGCTCGAGGCCGGCGACGAGGTGCGCATCCCGCCGGTCCGTCTCAGTGAGGTCGGCGACAAACCGACCCCGCCCAAGGGCTTCATGGACGCCCTGGACGCGGCGATCGTGTTCGAGGACGCCCGCCTGCTGGCCCTGAACAAGCCCTCCGGGGTCGCCAGCCACGGTGGCAGCGGGATCAGCTTCGGCGCGATCGAGACCCTGCGCGCACTGCGTCCGGGCCAGACGCTGGAGCTGGTCCATCGTCTGGACCGCGACACCTCCGGCCTGTTGATCGTGGCCAAGAAGCGCTCGGCCCTGACCGAGCTGCAGGCGCTGATGCGCGAGGAGGGCGGTATATCCAAGCGCTACCTGGCCCTGCTGACCGGTCGCATGCCGGACGGGGTCATGAGCGTCGACGCGCCGTTGCACATCGGCCTGCGCCAGGGCGGCGAGCGCCACGTCCAGGTGCACCGCGACGGCAAGCCCTCGTTGAGCCACTTCAAGGTGCTGGAGCGGCGCGGCGGGCAGTCGTACTGCGAGGTCCGGATCGAGACCGGCCGCACCCACCAGATCCGCGTCCACGCCCAGCACATCGGCCATCCGGTGGCCGGGGACGACAAGTACGGCGAGGCCGAGGCCAACAAGCGGCTGCGCGACCAGGCCGGGCTGCGCCGGCTGTTCCTGCACGCCTCCACCCTGGAGTTCGCCCTCGACGGGGGGCGCGAGCCGTACCTGCTCAACGCGCCGCTGGCGCCGGAATTGATCGAAGTGCTCGATCGGCTGGGCTGAGCGCTCCGGGCCTGGCGCCGGCAGAGCGGATGCGTCGGCTGCTGTCGCGCGATCGGACCGCGCCGCCGGCGGCGATGCCGGCCATCAAGCAGCGGCGCTACCGGCTCGCGCGGGCGCGCCTGTCGCGCACTTGTGCGGCAAGGGCGCGCGCGACGGATGCGATCAGTGGGCGGCCGGGGCGGGCGCGGCGCCGCAATGCGGCGGGCGTTCGGCCGGAGCGTGGAAGGTCACCGGCACCTGGATGTCGGTGGAGACCGGCTTGCCGTTGCGGGTCGCGGCTTCGAAGCGCCAGCGCTGCACGCCTTGGATCGCGGCTTGGTCGAGCGCGGCGACCTTGCTGCCTTCGAGCACGTTGACCTTGGTCGGCTTGCCTTCCGGGCCGACGGTCAGCTGCAGCACCACCTTGCCGCCGATCTGGTCGCAGCCGATGGTCTGCGGGTAATCCGGCGGCGGCGTGTCGACCGCGCGCAGCGGGGTCGAGGGAATCGCCGGCGCCTCGGGCGCGCGCTGGCAGCCGGCGGCCAAGGCCGCGGCCAGGGCGGCGGCCAGCGCCGGGGCGAGGGACAGCGGACGGTGCAGGGTCATGGCAGTCAACCAGTCAGGGCTTCGGCCTTGGCGGCGCAGATGAAGTCGTTCTCGCTCAGTCCGCCGACGTCGTGGGTCGAGTAGCGCACCACGCAACGATCGTAATGCACGCCGAGGTCGGGGTGATGGTCCTCGCGGTGGGCCATGAACGCCAGAGCGTTCACGAACGCCATGGTGCGATAGTAGTCGTCGAAGCGGAAAGTCTTGGTGAGGGCGTGGCCGTCTTCGGCCAGTTCCCAGCCCGGCACCTGCGGCAGCAGTTCGCGCACGCGCGCCTCGTTGAGCCGGTGCTCGCTGCCGCGGCGGGCGATGCAATGGGCCTGGGACAGGGGAATGAGGTCGTTCATGGCGGACTCCTGGCGGCCGGCGCGGCGGCCGGGCGATGCGTCTGCGCCGCGACCGGTTCCGTCTGAACGGAATCGTATCGCCGGCGGTCGTAGGATGGGCGCGCGACTTCCGGTCGCGTCGACCCCGCTAGAATAGCCCGATGATCAATATTTCCGAATCCGCCCAGGCGCACTTCCGCAAGCTGATCGAACGCGAGGCCCTGCCGGGCCTGGGCGTGCGCCTGTCGGCGGTGCATCCGGGCACGCCGCGCGCCGACGTGCGGCTGGAGTTCGCCGAGCCCGCCGACCTGCACGGCGACGAATGGGCGATCGACTGCGAAGGCTTCACCCTGTGGCTGCAGGCCGACAGCGTGCGTTACCTGGACGGCGCCGAGATCGATTACGAAACCCGCGCCACCGGCGGTCAGCTGCAGATTCGGGCGCCCAAGATCAAGGGCGAGGCGCCGGCCGACTCGGCCTCGCTGGTCGAGCGCGTGCATTGGGTGGTCGAGCACGAGATCAACCCGCAGCTGGCCCAGCACCGCGGCAACGTGGCGGTGCAGGAAGTGACCGCCGACGGCGTGGTCGTGCTGCGCTTCGGCGGCGGCTGCCACGGCTGCGGCATGGCCGATGTGACCCTCAAGCAGGGCATCGAGACCACGTTGATGAGCAAGGTGCCGGGGGTGACCGCGGTGCGCGACGCCACCGACCACGACAGCGGCGACGCGCCGTACATCCGCCGGGACAGCGCGGCCTGATCGCGGCGCGGCGCAGCCCATGCCCACCGCCGCCTCGCTCATCGAAGCCCTGCAACGACGGTTGCGGCTGGCGCCGCGGCGCGCGCCCGGCGAACTGCCGCCGGGCTGGCAGCATTGGCTGGACGAAATGCCCGCGCGCGCCGACGCGGTGACCGGCGCCACCCCCGAGGCGGTGCTCGCCGTGCTGGCCCAGCGTCCGCTGGCGCAGCCGCCCGCGCGCGCCGCCGCGCTCAACCGCTGGCAGGCGTTCGCGACGCTGTGGCGGCAGGAGTGGCATCCGCCGGCGCGCGAAGAGCGCGGCCTGCGCTGGTTCGCCGGCTCGACTTCGCTGCTGTGGCATCTGATCTTCGGCGGCCTGCTGATCTGGCTGATGTACCTGCAGTATTTCGCCACCCGGCCGCCGGCGCGCGGCGAGGACGTGACCCTGGTCGAGCTGATCGGCGACGGTACCCCGCAGCGGCCCGGAGGCGGTCCGCAGCAGCCCAGCGAACAGCCCAGCGAGCAGGCGGCCGAGCCGACGCCGGCGCAAACCCAGGCGCCGCCCCAGGCCGCCGCGGCCGAACCGGCGCCGCCGCAACCCGACGTACCGACGCCGCCGGCGCCGGAACTGCAGGCGGCATTGCCCGAGGTGCCGCAGCGCGACGTGCCGGAACCGCAGTTGCCGCCGCCGACCGCGGAACAGCCGGTGATGGTCAGCAAGGCCTTGCCCGATGCGCCGCAGGAATTCGTCCTGCCGCCGACCCGGCGCCGGGTCGACGACAGCGTGCGCGTGCCGCAGTTGGAGGCCGCCGCCCGGCCGGTGCCGTCGCAGGACGTGCCGGCACCGGTGCAGCCGATCGCACGCGAACTGCCGCAGCGCGAGATCGCCGCGCCGAGCCTGAGCGCGCGGCCGCGCGAGATCGCGCTGCGCGAGGTGCCGGCGCCGACGCCCGCGCCGGCCTTGCCGAGCGTGAATCTGCCGAGCCGCTCGATCAGCGCGCCGCAACTGCGCAGCGTCACGCCGTCGGTGCGGGTGGCGGACATTCCGACGCCGAACCCGCCCGCACCGGCTGCCCGGTCGGCCGCGCCGGCCTCCAGCAGCGCGCCTGCGGCCGCGACGCCCGCGCCGAGCAAAGAACCCGCATTCCCGGCGTCCGCGGCGGACGCCGCCGCGGCCCTGGACGCGGCGGCGAGCGCGCC
>NZ_HG424579.1 GCF_000336385.2 Lysobacter antibioticus HS124
CCGGCAGGTACTGCGCCCGCACTTCGGCGCTGCCCGGGGCGAAGAAGACTTCGCCCAGTTCCATCTCGACCTGCTCCTGGCCGCCTTCGATCAGCCCGGCCGGCAGCTTGACGCCCCAGTCGAAGCGGACCGGCAGGCCCGGGGTGACGCGACGCACCAGCGGGTTGTCGGTGGTGAACACGCTGCCCGGCGGCAGGGTCGCGGGATCGACCTTGAGGATGAAGTTGCGGCCGCGCTCCAGGGTGCCGACATCGACGCCCTCCAGGTGGTAACGGCCGAACTGGTCGGTCTCCATCAGCAGGCCTTCCACCGAAGCGATGCGCACGCCCGGGATACCGCGTTCGTCCACGCCGGTGTTGCTGACGACGTAGTCGACCACGTAGCCGCCCTCGCCCTGGCTGACCCGACGTTCCACCGTCGGCGCCGCAGCCGTGAGGTTCTTGGCCGCATCGCCGCTGCGCTCGATCCGGGTGGCGCCGGCCGCGTCCATGCGCACGGTCACGCCCTGCTGGGTGGTCAGCGTGAACTCGTCGTTGAAGCTCAACGCGTTCAGGCGCTGACGGATCACCACGGTGTGGGCCGAGACCGGATCGGCGTCGGACTGCCGGCCGGCGATGCTGCCCAGGGCGATGCCGTGCAGCATCGGCGAGCTCGCATCCGG
>NZ_HG424580.1:0-25267 GCF_000336385.2 Lysobacter antibioticus HS124
GGCCGGGCTGCGCCGGCGCCGCCGCGGCGCAGTCCAGGCCCGCCGCCGCGCCCGCGGGCCGGCCGGGGTCCGGGCCTGGCCGCGGGTCGCCTGAATCGCCGATTCCGGGCCGGTTCGCCCGGATGGGTCCGCCCGCGCGGCCCGACGCACCCGTCTTCCTCCTCCTCGCTCTCTTGTTCGAGCCCTTGCGGCCCGCGTCTGCGGGCCGTTTTTTTGTCCGCGATCCGGCCCCGGCGCGGCGTCGGCCGCGGCCCGGCAACGCGCCAGACTGGGCAAGTCCCTACGTGACCTTGGACAGGGCAGAGGCCCGGGCGGCCTGTGCTAGCGTGGCGGCCTTCCTTTGTCCGGAGCCGTCATGTCCACGATGTCGCAGACCTGCCAGTCGTTGTTGTTCGCAGCGGGTCTCGCCGCCGCAACGGCCTCCGGCGCCGCCCACGCCAAGGAGTCCGCCGTGACCAGCCCCACCGCCGCCGATCCCCACGCCTGGCTCGAAGACGTCGACGGCCAGCGCTCGCTCGACTGGGTGCGCGCCCGCAACGCCAAGACCGAAGGCGAACTGGCCGCAAGCCCGCAGTTCAAGCAGCTCGAAGGGCAGATCCGCGCGATCCTCGACTCCGACGCCAAGATTCCCGGCGTGCAGAAGATCGGCGAGCACTACTACAACTTCTGGAAGGACGCGCAGCACCAGCGCGGCCTGTGGCGCCGCACGACCCTGGCCGAGTACCGCAAGGACCAGCCGCAGTGGGAGACGGTGATCGATCTGGACGCGCTCAACCGCGAAGAGGGCGAGCAGTGGGTCTGGCACGGCGCCGAGTGCCTGCGGCCGGACTACCGCCGCTGCCTGATCGCGCTGTCGCGCGGCGGCTCCGACGCCGACGTCACCCGCGAGTTCGACCTGGTCGACAAGGCCTGGGTCAAGGACGGTTTCTACCGTCCCGAGGCCAAGGGCAGCCTGAGCTGGATCGACCAGGACCATGTCTACGTCGCCACCGATTTCGGCCCCGGCTCGATGACCACCTCCGGCTATGCGCGCACGGTCAAACTGTGGAAGCGCGGCACGCCCATGGCCTCGGCTGCGCTGGTGTACGAAGGCCGCGACAGCGACATGATGATCGGCGCCTACCGCGACCACACCCCGGGCTTCGAACGCGACTTCGTCCAACGCACGCTGGCGTTCTACAACGATGAGCTGTACCTGCGCGGCGCCGACGGCAAGCTCAGCAAGATCGACCTGCCGAACTCGGCCAACAAGTACGCGCACCGCGAGTGGCTGATCGCCGAGCTGCGCGAGCCCTACGAAGCCGGCGGCAAGCGCTACAAGGCCGGCAGCCTGATCGCCGCGCGCTTCGACGACTTCCAGGCCGGCAAGCGCGAGTTCGTCAGCCTGTTCGAGCCGACCGACGCCACGTCGCTGGCCGGCGCGACCTGGACCCGCAACCACCTGGTGCTCAACGTCCTCGACGACGTCAAATACAAGCTCAGCGTGCTGACGCCGGGCGCGGGCGAGTGGACGCGCAGCGAGTTCGTCGGCGCGCCCACGTTCGGCACGATCATGGTCGGCGCGGTCGACGCCGACGAAAGCGACGCGGTCTGGCTCAGCGCCAGCGACTACCTGACGCCGAGCACGCTGGCTTTGGCCGACTACGGCAAGCAGCCGGAAACGCTCAAGACCATGCCGGCCTTCTTCGACGCGTCCAAGAGCGTGATCGAGCAGCACTTCGCCAAGAGCGAGGACGGCACCCGCGTGCCGTACTTCCTGGTCCGGCCGAAGGACCTGGCCTACGACGGCAAGGCGCCGACCATCCTGTACGGCTACGGCGGCTTCGAGATCTCGCTGACCCCGAACTACTCCGGCAGCATCGGCAAGGGCTGGCTGGAGAAGGGCGGCGTGTACGCGGTCGCCAACATCCGCGGCGGCGGCGAGTACGGCCCGCGCTGGCACCAGGCCGCGCTCAAGGCCAACCGGCACAAGGCCTACGAGGACTTCGCCGCGGTCGGCCGCGATCTGATCGCGCGCAAGATCACCAGCACTCCGCACCTGGGCGTGCAGGGCGGCAGCAACGGCGGTCTGCTCACCGGCAACATGCTGACCCAGTACCCGGACCTGTTCGGCGCGGTGGTGATCCAGGTGCCGCTGCTGGACATGAAGCGCTACAGCCACCTGCTGGCCGGCGCCTCGTGGATGGCCGAGTACGGCGACCCGGACAGCGCCGACTGGTCGTTCATCCGGACCTTCTCGCCCTACCACCTGTTCGACCCCAAGCGCAGCTACCCGCCGGTGCTGTTCACCACCTCGACCAAGGACGACCGCGTGCATCCGGGCCATGCCCGCAAGATGGCGGCGAAGATGCTCGAGGCCGGCAAGGACGTGCGCTACTACGAGAACATCGAAGGCGGCCACGGCGGCGCGGCCAACAACGCCCAGGCCGCGCACATGAACGCGCTGGCCTACACCTTCCTGTGGGAGCAACTGTCGCAGAAGTGACCGCAGTCGCCGCCGCGGCGCGCGCCGCGGCGGCGCGGCGACTCGCGCCATTGCGTCTTTCGCGCCCGGACCCCATATGAAACCGACCCTGTTCACGCTTGCGGCCACGCTCCTGATGACCACCACCCTTTCCGCCACCGCCGCCGGTCTGCCGGCCCCGCCCGACGCGGCCAAGAAGCCGTTCACGGTCAAGGCGCCGCACGGCGCCCAGCGCGGCGACGAGTACTACTGGCTGCGCGACGACAAGCGCAAGAACCCGGAGATGCTGGCCTATCTCAATGCCGAGAACGCCTACGTCGACGCTTACATGAAGCCGCTCAAGCCGGTCGAGGACGCGCTGTACGGCGAGATCGTCGGCCGGATCAAGCAGGACGACAGCTCGGTGCCGTACCGCGAACGCGGCTACTGGTACTACAGCCGCTTCGAGACCGGCCAGGACTATCCGATCCACGCCCGCCGCAAGGGCAGCATGGAGGCCGCCGAGGAGATCCTGCTCGACGTCAACCTGATGGCCAAGGACAAGGGCTACTTCAGCGTCGGCGACTACGCGGTGACCCAGGACAACCAGATCCTGGCCTGGGCCGACGACGCGGTCGGCCGCCGCCAGTACACCGTGCGCTTCAAGAACCTCGCCACCGGCGAGATCTACCCCGACGTCATCGAAGGCGTATCGCCGAACCTGGTCTGGGCCGACGACAACAAGACCCTGTTCTACGTCGAGAACGACCCCGAGACCCTGCTCACCGTACGGGTCAAGAAGCACGTGCTCGGCACCCCGGCGACCAGCGACATCGTGGTCTACGAGGAAAAGGACGACAGCTTCTACATGGGCATCGACCGCAGCCGCGACGACGCCTACATCTGCATCAGCGTGCACAGCACGGTGTCCAGCGAGTTTCGCTGCGCGCCGGCGGCCGACCCGAAGGAATTCTTCGTCCTGGCCCCGCGCGAGCGCGACGTCGAGTACGACGCCGATCATCTGGGCGGCCGCTGGGTGATCCGCACCAATGCGCCCGGCGCCGACGGCAAGCCGGCGCCGAACTTCAAGCTGGTCACTGCCGCCGACGGCGCACGTTCGCGCAAGGAGTGGCAGGACTGGGTCGCGCACCGCGACGACGTGTTCATCGAAGGCTTCGAACTGTTCGACGGCTTCACCGCGATCGCCGAGCGCTCCAACGCGCTCGAGCGCCTGCGCCTGCTCGACCGCGACGGCAAGGAGGAGTTCGTCAAGGCCGACGAGCCGGCGTTCTCGATGGGCCTGTCGACCAACTCCGAGCACGATACGGAGTGGCTGCGCTACACCTACACCTCGATGACCACGCCGGCCACGACCTACGAGCTCAACACCCGGACCGGCGAGCGCAAGCTGCTCAAGCGCCAGCCGGTGATCGGCTACGATCCCGAGCAGTACGTCACCGAGCGCTTCTGGGCGACCGCCCGCGACGGGGTCAAGATCCCGGTGTCGCTGGTGTACAAGAAGGGCTTCGAGAAGAACGGCCGGGCGGCGATGCTGCAGTACGCCTACGGCAGCTACGGCTCCTCGACCGATCCGGGCTTCAACAACGCGGTGGTCAGCCTGCTCGACCGCGGCATGGTCTACGCCATCGCCCACATCCGCGGCGGCCAGGAGCTGGGCCGCAAGTGGTACGACGACGGCAAGCTGTTCCGCAAGAAGAACACCTTCACCGACTTCGTCGACGTCACCGAGCAACTGGTCGAGGCCGGCTACGCCGCGCCGGACCGGGTCGCGGCCTACGGCGGCAGCGCCGGCGGCCTGCTGATGGGCGCGATCGCCAACATGGCGCCGGACCGCTACCGCGCGATCCTGTCGCAGGTGCCGTTCGTCGACGTGGTCACCACCATGCTCGACCCGAGCATTCCGCTGACCACCAACGAATACGACGAGTGGGGCAACCCGGAAAAGAAGGACTACTACGACTACATGCTGTCGTACTCGCCTTACGACAACCTGAAGGCGCAGGACTACCCGGCGATGTTCGTCGGCACCGGCCTGTGGGACTCGCAGGTGCAGTACTGGGAACCGGCCAAGTACGTGGCGCGCCTGCGCGACCTGGACACCGGCAAGCAGCCGGTGCTGTTCCGCACCAACATGGAAGCCGGCCACGGCGGCAAGTCGGGCCGTTTCCGCCGCTTCCGCGAGCAGGCCGAGATGTACGCCTTCATGCTCGACCAACTGCAGGTCGGCGGCCCGGCGGCGCGTTGAGCGCCGCTCCGGCGATGCCACGACGCCCGGCCCCGCGGCCGGGCGTCGGCGTTTACGGGCCGCGCCGACGTAGCGCAAGGCTTGAAACCGCGCCGCATCCGCGCCATGTGATCCTCTCCCGTCGCCGACCGCATACTGTCCGCATGCCCTTGCCGCCGCCCTCCGCTGAGCCCAAGCCCGAGTCCGGGGCCGGCCGGGCGCGCGACGTGCCGGTCGCGCCGGCGCGGCGGCGCTGGCGCTGGGCCTGGTGGCTGCTGGCCTACGCGAGCCTGGGCCTGGGCATCGTCGGCATCGTCGTGCCGGGCTTGCCGACCGTGCCCTTCGTGCTGCTGTCCGCGTTCGCCGCCGCGCGCGGCTCGCAGCGGCTGCACGCGCGGCTGCACGCCGACCCGCGCTTCGGGCCGATGATCCGCGACTGGGAGGCCTATGGCGCGGTCGGCCGCCGGGCCAAGCGGCTGGCGACGACGATGATGGCGGTGTGCGCGGTCATCATGTTCCTGACCGCGCCCCAATGGTGGATGGCCGCGACCGGCACGGCAATCATGACCGTCGTCGCGATCTGGCTGTGGCGGCGCCCGGAGCCGCCCCCGCGTTGAGCCGCCCAGCGCTGCAGGCAGCGACATGGGTCACAGTGCGCCGCGGCCGCCGCAGCTGAACCCGCGCAACCGGCTGGTCCTGCAGCCGGAGCGGATGGGTTCGTTTCCGTCGTTTCTGCGGGCTACACTTCGGCTCATGAATGCACGCCTCGCTACGCCGTTCCTCCTGTCCGCGCTGACCCTGTCCCTGACCGCCTGCGGCAACAAGGGCCCGCTGGTCCTGCCGACCCAGCCCGCGCCGCAGGAAGCGCCGCCGACCAAGCCCGGCGAAGTGCCGGTGACGATTTCCAACGCCAACGACCCGCCGGTCGCGACCGATTCCAAGGCGCGCAGCTCGGTGCCGTCGCTGCCGCCGATCGATCAGGCCTTGCCGCCGCCGAAGACCGATGCCGACAAGGCCGACGCCGACCCGGCGCCGACTTCCGACAAGCCGGCCGAGCCGGTGCCCGGCGACGGACAAGGCGATGGCTAAGCCGACCGCGACCGCGAGCGGGCCGTTGCGCTTCAGCAAGATGCACGGCGCCGGCAACGATTTCGTCGTGCTCGACCTGCGCGGCGGCGAGCCCGCTCCGGACGCGGACCTGTGCCGCGCCCTGGCCGACCGCCACTTCGGCATCGGCTGCGACCAGATCCTGACCGTCGAAGCGCCGCTCAGCGAGGGCGCGGTGGCGTCCTATCGGATCTGGAACGCCGACGGCTCCGGCTCGCAGCAATGCGGCAACGGCGCGCGCTGCATCGCCGCCTGGCTGGTCCGCGACGGCGCCGCCGGCAGCGGCGCGTTCGCCGTCGACAGCCCGTCCGGCCGCCATGCGGTGGAGCCGCTCGGCGAGGGCCGCTTCCGCATCGACATGGGTTACCCCGATTTCGAGCCCGCGCGGATCCCGCTGCGCGGCTACGACGCGCCGCTGGACCAATACGTGGTCGACATCCACGACACCGTGATCGGCTTCGGCGCGGTGTCGATGGGCAATCCGCACGCGGTGATCGAGATCGACGATGTCGACGCCGCGCCGGTGGAAAGCATCGGGCCGCTGCTGCAATCGACCTCGGCCTTGCCGGAGTCGGCCAACGTTGGCTTCGCCCAGGTGGTCGCGCGCGACCGCATCCGCCTGCGCGTGTACGAGCGCGGCGTCGGCGAGACCCTGGCCTGCGGCAGCGGCGCCTGCGCCGCGGCCGCGGTGCTGATGCGGCGCGGCCGCGTCGACCGCGACGTCGCGGTGGAACTGCCCGGCGGCGAATTGCGCATCGCCTGGAGCGGCGACGATACGCCGCTGTCGATGGCCGGCCCGGCGGCATTCGTGTTCGAAGGAGAGTGGAATCGATGAGCGACAGGTTCGCCGACAAGCCCGCCGACGCGCTCGGCGCGCACGAAGTGGCCAACTGGCTGCGCCGGCACCCGCGTTTCCTGCAGCAGTTTCCCGATCTGGCGATGAGCCTGGTGGTGCCGCGCGAAGAAGGTTCGGCCTCGTCGCTGGCGAGCTACCAACTGGAAGTGTTGCGCGACAAGAACCGCGAGCTGTCGCGGCGCCTGCAGGAGCTGTTCGGCAACGCCCAGGAGAACGAACGCCTGGCGGTGCGCACCCACCAGCTGACCCTGGCCCTGCTGCGCCAGGACAGCGCCGCCGATACGCTGCGGGCGATGGCCGCCAGCCTGGCGGAGGACTTCAACGGCGACTTGGTGCGGCTGGTGATCTTCAAGCCGGTCGAGGGCTTGAGCGACAGCGATTGGCTGCAACAGGTCGACGAAACCGACCCGCGCCTGCAGCCGTTCCGCGACGCCCTGGCCAGCGGCGAGCCGCTGTGCGGCCGGTTGCAGCCGGAGAAGCATGCGCTGCTGTACGGCGACCGCGCCGGCGACGTGCAATCCACCGCGCTGCTGCCGTTGCCCGGCACCGGCCTGATCGCGGTCGGCAGCCGCGACGCCAACCGCTTCTTCCCCGGCATGGGCACGTTGTTCCTGCGCATGATGGGTGAGTCGTTGGCGGTGGCGCTGAAGCGCTTCGGGTGAACCCCGGCGGCGACCGGTCGCGCTGACGGACGAGGGGTTCGGACCCTGTCATCAGACCCGGCCCAGCGAGCGGCATCGTACTGGGAGCAGCGCAAGCGCGAGATGCGTGCGTTCTGGGACGAGCGCCGGATCGAAGCGGCGCAGCGCTGCGATCGCCTGGTCGAAGAGTACGAGCGCGCCGTGGCGGCCGGGGACGAGGAACGGGCAGAGCTGCTGATCGACGTCGCCCTGTGGGAGGAATCCTCGCCGGGACGGGCGGCCTTGCAACGCCTGTTGGTATCGTCCGGACAGACGCGGCACCAGGCCATCGTGCGCAGCCTGCAGCTCGACGCCCACGCGTCCAACGTGCCGTTCCTGCGCCGCGCGTTCGACGAAGGCCTGCCGCGCATGCGGGAGTGCAGCTGCTCCGAGCCCGGCGCGATCGCCAAGTGGTTCGGTCATGCCTTCGCCGATATCGGCACGCCCGAGGCGATCGCCGCATTGCGGCACTACGCGCTTTCGCATCCGGAGCCGGACGTGCGCGAGGAGATGCGCTATCGGCTGGGCAAGCTGAATCGCGAGCCCGATCGCTGACGGCGCGGCGCCGGCTGCGCTCGACATCGGCCGGGTCCGGTCGCAAGATGCGGCCGACGACGGCGTCCGCCGTCGTGGAGCGCCCGCCAACGTGTCCGTCGCCGCCGTCGAAGCCTTTCTCGCCCATCTGCAAGTCGAGAAGCGCATGTCCGCGCACACCCTGGACGCCTACCGCCGCGACCTGGACGCGCTGAGCCAGTGGAGCGAACGCCAGCGCGGCGATGGCGACGTGCTGGCGCTGCAGGCCGAGGACTTGCGCGGCTTCATCGCCGCCGAGCATCGCCGCGGCCTGACTCCGAAAAGCCTGCAACGGCGCCTGTCGGCCTGCCGCAGTTTCTACGGCTGGCAAGTCAAGCAAGGCGCGCTGGCGGCCAGCCCGGCGGCGGCGATACGCGCGCCCAAGGCACCGCGCAAACTGCCGCAAGTGCTGGACCCGGACGAAGCCAAGGCCCTGGTCGAAGTGCCGACCGATGCGCCGCTGGGTTTGCGCGACCGCGCCTTGCTGGAGCTGTTCTATTCCTCGGGCATCCGGCTCAGCGAGTTGTGCGCGCTGCGTTGGCGCGACCTCGATCTCGGCGACGGTTTGGTCACGGTGCTGGGCAAGGGCAGCAAGCAGCGCAGCGTGCCGTTGGGCTCGTACGCTGCGGCCGCGCTGCGCGAATGGCGCGCCTCGACCGGCGCCGGCAACGAAGCGCCGGTGTTTCCAGGCCGCGGCGGCGGCCCGATCACGCCGCGCGCGATCCAGTTGCGGATCCGTCAATTGGCGCAACGCCAGGGCTTGTTCAAGCGCGTGCATCCGCACTTGCTGCGGCATTCCTTCGCCAGCCACATCCTCGAATCCTCCGGCGACCTGCGCGGCGTGCAGGAATTGCTGGGCCATGCCGACATCGCCACCACCCAGATCTACACCCATCTGGACTACCAGCATCTGGCCAAGGTCTACGACGCGGCGCATCCGCGGGCCAAGCGCAAGAGCGAAGACTGAGCGCAGGGGCGTGGGAGGCCGCCGGGCAAGGCTCGGCTTTCGTTCGCTACGCGTTCCTGCGCGCTGTTTTTCGCAGCAACTGTGCAAGCGTGACCGCGTCGTCACTATCGGCGAGCGGGACGCGGGCGGCGGGAACTAATATCTCGCACCTCTCGGGCAAACCAAGGAACGGTGCGATGCAAACGATATTGGCGGTAGTGCTGGCGATGGGTGCGGCGGCGAACGCACCGGCGACGAGCGCGCCGGCGGCGAAGCAGACGCCAGCGCGGGAAAGCTACGGCCTGGCCGGCGGCCGGGACCGGGTCGGCTGCGTCATGACCCACCGCAAGATCAAACGGTTTCCAGTGGCGGTGAGCATCCTCAGCCCGGGGCCGGCGTACGAAGAGTCGCCGCCGCTGCGCGGACAGGTCGTGTCGGCGCTGTCCGAGCCGTGCGAACAGTTGGAGAACGCCAGCGTGGAGCCCGACGAGCCGGCGGCGAAAGCCTATGCCGTGCGCCTGGACAAGACGCCGTCCGAAGAGGACAGCTACTGGACGGGCATGATCGCGTTCGACGGCGCGGCGCCTGCGTCCCTGCGCACGTGCGGCAGCCGCGAAGGCATTCATTTCACCGCCTGGAAGGGCAAGCCGCTGCGCAGTGCGCGCCTGTGGCACGCCTACTACTACCTCGATTACGAAGCCGAACCCGACGCCGAAACCCGGTGCCGTCAGCGCGACTACGCCGAGTGAACGCGGTCCGGGAGCGGCGCGGCCGCTCCCGGCTCGGGGCTTGAACCGGCCGGGGCCAGCCCCACTTCGGGAGAGTTATCCCGGAGCCCGCCATGGACCCCAGCCAAAATCCCCACGTTTTCCACGCCACCACGATCGTGTCGGTCCGTCGCGACGGCCATGTCGCCGTTGCCGGCGACGGCCAGGTCACGCTCGGCCACACGGTGATGAAGGGCAATGCGCGCAAAGTGCGCCGCCTCGGCCGCGACGGCCAGGTCCTCGCCGGTTTCGCCGGTGCCGCCGCCGACGCTTTTACCCTGTTCGAACTGTTCGAAGCCAAGCTCGAGAAGCACGGCCAACTGACCCGCGCCGCGGTCGAGCTGGCCAAGGATTGGCGCACCGAGCGCCGCCTGGGCAAGCTCGAAGCCCTGCTCGCGGTCGCCGACAAGGAAACTTCGCTGATCATCAGCGGCACCGGCGACGTGATCGAGCCTGAAGACGGCATCATCGCGATCGGCTCCGGCGGCATGTACGCCCTGTCCGCCGCCCGCGCGCTGCTCGCCCACACCCGGCTCGACGCCCGCACCATCGCCACCGAAGCCATCGGCATCGCCGGCGACGTGTGCATTTATACGAATCGCAACGTGGTGGTCGAGGAGCTTTGAGCCGGGATCGGGCATTCGGGATTCGGGATTCGCAAAGCGTCTTCCGCCCAATGCCGTCCGCTCGCTCCTCCAATCCCGAATCCCCAATCCCGAATCCCGTACAAAAATGAAACCCGACAACTCCCACGCCACCATGACCCCGCGCGAGATCGTGCAGGAGCTGGATCGTCATATCGTCGGCCAGCATTCGGCCAAGCGCGCGGTCGCGATCGCGCTGCGCAACCGTTGGCGCCGCATGCAGCTCGCCGACGATCTGCGCAACGAGGTCATGCCCAAGAACATCCTCATGATCGGTCCGACCGGCGTGGGCAAGACCGAGATCGCGCGGCGTCTGGCGACGTTGGCCAACGCGCCGTTCGTCAAGGTCGAAGCCACCCGTTTCACCGAAGTCGGTTACGTCGGCAAGGACGTCGAGCAGATCGTGCGCGATCTCGCCGATACGGCGGTGAAGCTGTATCGCGAGCAGGCCAAGGCGCGCATGCGCACCCAGGCCGAGGACCGCTCCGAGGACCGCATCCTCGACGCGCTGCTGCCCAAGCGCGTGCCGGGCGGCTTCGGCTTCGGTTCGGAAACTCCCGCGCAGGACACCAGCGCGCCGGACAGCGACACCCGCGCCAAACTGCGCAAGCAGCTGCGCGCCGGCGAGCTGGACCATCGCGAGATCGAGATCGAAACCGCGGTCAATGTCGGTGTCGACATCATGGCGCCGCCGGGCATGGAGGAAATGGGCCAGCAGCTGCGCCAGATGTTCTCCCAGGTCGCCGGCGGCAAGACCCACAAGAAGCATTTGACGATCAAGGCCGCGCGTCCGCAGTTGATCGAAGAGGAAGCGGCCAAGCTGGTCAACGAAGACGAGATCCGCCAGGCCGCGATCGAGGCCTGCGAGCAGCACGGCATCGTGTTCATCGACGAGATCGACAAGGTCGCCAAGCGCAGCGAAGCCGGCGCGGTCGGCGGCGATGTCAGCCGCGAAGGCGTGCAGCGCGACTTGCTGCCGCTGGTGGAAGGCTCCACCGTCAGCACCAAGTACGGTCCGGTCAAGACCGATCACATCCTGTTCATCGCGTCCGGCGCGTTCCATCTGGCCAAGCCCAGCGACCTGATTCCGGAGTTGCAGGGCCGCTTTCCGATCCGGGTCGAACTGGGCGCGTTGAGCAAGGACGATTTCGTCCGCATCCTGACCGAGCCCAAGGCGGCGCTGACCACGCAATACGTGGAGCTGCTGAAGACCGAGGGCGTCGAGCTGAAGTTCAGCGCCGAGGCGGTGGACCGCCTCGCCGAGATCGCCGCGCAGGTCAACGAGCGCCAGGAAAACATCGGCGCGCGCCGTTTGCACACCGTGCTGGAGCGGCTGCTCGATACGTTGAGCTATGAGGCGCCGGACCGCGACGGCCAGGCGGTGACGATCGACCGCGCCTATGTCGACCTGCACCTGGGCGAGTTGGTGCAGGATCCGGATCTGAGCCGCTACATCCTGTAAGGCGGGCGGCGGCCCTCACCCCGACCCCTCTCCCGCTGGCGGGAGAGGGGGTTTAGCGCGTGGTCTCACCACCGCAACCGCTCCCTCTCCCGCTGGCGGGAGAGGGCTGGGGTGAGGCCAAGCGAGAGGTCTTTCCGACCGTCCCCGCGACCCGAGCGCTCTGCTACCGTGTCGCCCCATGGACGAACCCGCTTCCGACCGCGCGCCACGGACCGACGCGACTGCGCCGAAAACCGTACTCGTCATCGGCGCCAACGGCTTTCTCGCCGGCTATCTGATCGCCGCCCTGCGCCGTCACGGCTGGCGGGTGCTGCGCGGCATCCGCGATACGCCCCGCGCGCTGCGCGAGGACGAACGTCGCGCCGACCTGGCGCGCATGACCTCGCCGCAGGACTGGCGCGAGACCTTGCGCGGCGTCGATGCGGTGGTCAACGCCGCCGGCATCCTGCGCGAAACCGGCGTCCAGACCTTCCAGGCCATCCACGTCGACGGCCCGCTCGCGGCGGCCCAGGCCTGCGTCGACCTGGGGGTGCCGCGCTTCGTCCAACTGTCCGCGCTCGGCGAGCCGGCCGACGGGGAATTCATCGCTTCCAAGCACCGTTTCGACGATGCGCTGCTGCGACTGCCCTTGACTGCGGTGGCGTTGCGTCCGTCGGTGGTCTATGCCGCGTCCGGCTCGTATGGCGGCACGTCGCTGTTGCGCGCGCTGGCCGCGTTTCCCGGCCGGCAACTGCTGCCCGGCGACGGGCGCTGGCCCTTGCAGCCGGTCGCGGCCGAGGACCTGGGCGAAATCGCCGCGCGCGCCGCCGGGGGAACCCAGCACGGCGTTTACGACGTCGGCGGGCCACAGCCCTTGAGCCTGCGCGAGTACCAGGCGACCTGGCGACGCTGGCTGCGCATCGAAGGCCACGGCGCAGTCGCTTTCCCCGAGTCGCTGGTGAGCCTGCAGGTCGCGATCGGCGAACGGCTGGGCCGTGGCCCGGTCGGCGAAACCATGTGGCGCATGCTCCGTCGCGGCAACGTCGCCCGGCCGGACGCGCACGCACGCTTGCAGGCCGACTTCGGCCATGCGCCGGCGGCCCTGGCCGAAGCGCTGGCGACAACGCCGAGCCAGGTCCAGGATCGTTGGCAGGCGCAGCTGTATTTTCTCGCCCCGATGCTGCGCGTCGCCGTCGTCGCGTTGTGGCTGATCTCGGCCGCCGCCGGCTGGCTGACGCCGGCGGCGACGATCGAGGCCATGGTCGCCGACTCGCCCTTGCAGCATTGGCAGCCGGTGGCGCTGGCGCGGGTCGCCGCCGGCCTGGACGCGATCCTGGGGCTGGCGTTGTTGCTGGGCTGGCGGCCGCGACTGGTGTTGGGACTGATGGGGCTCAGCGTGCTCGCCTACACCGCGGCGTTCGGCGCGCTGTTGCCGGGGCAATGGCTGGATCCGCTGGGCGGCCTGGCCAAGAATCTGGTGCTGCTGCCGGCGCTGGCGGTGGCCTGGGTGTTGGCGGACCGGAGATAGACGATGGCGTACCTGTGGGTGAAGTGGATTCACATCCTGTCCTCGACGCTGTTGTTCGGCACCGGCCTGGGCATCGCCTTCTTTTTCTGGATCGCGCACCGCCGCGGCGATCCCAAGGTCATCGCCGAGACCGCGCGCACCGTGGTCATCGCCGACGCCTGCTTCACCGCGCCGGCGGTGCTGGTGCAGTTCGGCACCGGCGTGTGGCTGGCGCTGCACCTGGGCATTCCGTGGTCGCTGTTCTGGCTCAAGACCGCGCTGATCCTGTTCTTCGTGGTCGGCGCCTGCTGGCTGCCGGTGCTGTGGCTGCAGGCCCGCGCGCGCCGGCTGGCGGCGCAGGCCGCGGCCGCGAACGCGCCGCTGCCGGCGAGCTATCGCCGCACGATGGTCTGGTGGTTCTGGCTGGGCTGGCCGGCGTTCCTGAGCGTGATCGCGGTCTTCTGGCTGATGGTGGTCAAGCCAACCGCAGCGATGTAGCTCCGCCGGTCTAGCCGAAGTCAGGAACCTCAAGCGCTAAAGCGCAGAACATCGCACTCGCCGCGCCATCGGTCGTACCCGCGCAGCCCTCCCGCATCTGAGTCGGCGCCAAGCGCCTCACCCTCTACCGCTCACCCCCGAGCCCGCCGCTGCAAAATCACCCCTACCGCCGGAAACTCGTCGCTCCCCGCCAAGCGCCCGGGTCGCCGCTCGATCTCTACGAAGCCTTCCGAGCGGTACAGCGCGATCGCCGGCTCGTTGCCTTGCAAGGCCTGGGTCGAGATCACCGGGCCGGAGCAGGCGATGGCGTGACGCAGCAGTGCGCGGCCCACGCCCTGGCGGTAGCTGTCGGGGTCCACGTACAGCCAGTTGAGCGACTTGGGCTGGAAAGCGACGAAGCCGCGCACCACGCCTTCGACTTCGGCCACGTCGAGGCGGCCGTCGAACAGGCCCTCGCTGTGCGCGGTGCGGGCCAGGCTGCGGAACGCCGCGACGTCGGCGCAGCGTTGCAGTTCGTCGAGCCGGGCGCGGTCGTGGATGTGGCACAGGCGCGGCCAGTCGCTGAGCTGGTAGGCGCGGATCGACAACGGGACGGGAACGGCGACCATGTGTTGCGATTCTGCGCTTGCGCACCGGGCTTGCCCAGTGACGCAAGCGAGCGCGCGGACCGGCC
Source organism: Lysobacter antibioticus HS124 (assembly GCF_000336385.2). Lineage (GTDB taxonomy): Bacteria > Pseudomonadota > Gammaproteobacteria > Xanthomonadales > Xanthomonadaceae > Lysobacter > Lysobacter firmicutimachus. Next base: position 14,381 of record NZ_HG424580.1, read on the forward strand.
AGCGTCCGCGCCCGGCGCGGTTCACATGTTCGCCGGTACGCGCCGGATCAGGCATACGGCTTCGCGCGCGCCGCCGGGGCGGGGACGGTAGATGCCGACGTAATCGCGCGATGGCGTGCCTGCGCTCGCCAGCGCGACATAGGTCGTCCCGTCGTAGCGGAACGGCAGTGCGGTGGTGTAGCGGGTGCGGAAGAACTCGTCGCCACCGGCGATGCCGGGCAGCGGCGCCGGCACCGATTGCGTCGGGGGACGGCGATCGCTCCACTCCGGATGGCGCAGATCGTCGCACTGCGACAGGGCCGGGCGCGCGGCGTCCCACTGGCAGGGAACCGCGTGGATCGCATTCGTGCCGTCGGCGGCGATGAAGCTCTCGGCCGAGGCGCCGGACAGCACCAGCATCGGCGCGTAGTACCAGCCGCCCTGGCCGTCGCTGGCGCTGGAATAGACGCGGTCGATGCGACCGTCGTTGTCGAAATCGAATTCGTCCACGCGGGCGCCGCCGTAGGCGAAGTCCAGCCCGTCGGGCAGAACGGCGTCGGCCTGGCGGTCGCCGGCGTTGAGCCGCTGGATCGGGCCGGGCGACGGTCGCCGGCCGAAGGCGTCGAACGCCGACCACGAGGCGGCCAGTTCGCGCTCGACTTCGGCGCAGACCGGGCCGCGGTCGAGCAGCCGTTCCAGGCTGCCCGGCCCCGGGCCGGGCGCGTCCGGCGGATACTCGATCGTATCGACCGGCAGCGAGCTCAGCGTCTGGTCGGGGCCGGACCAGCCCGCGCAACCGTCCGGCTTGCTGCAGTCGTAGACGATCTCGCCTTCGAGCCGATAGCTCCACGGCGCCGATGCGGTCTCGCAGCGTTCGCGCACGCTGTGCCCGCCGATCAGCTTGCGCCCGTCGACCCACATCGAAAAACGCGTGGCGGCGTCGGCGTTGCACGATCCGAGCAGCGGTCCGGATTCCTGCTGCAGGCGCACGCGCAGCGTGCGTCCGCTGGCGAAGCGGCATTCGCCGGTCTGGCCCGCAGCCAGGGCCAGGCTGCGCGGCCGGTCGAGGTCGCCGGCGGCGAAGCGTTCCACCTGCGCTTGCGCGCAGCCGCCGCGGGCGGGCAGTTCGGTGCGGACCAGAGTGGCCTTGGCGCCGTCGTCGGCCTGAAGGCAGATCAGCGCGACTTCGGCGGTGCGGCCGCAGGCCGGGGCCTGCGCGGCGGCCGGCGCGGCGGCCAGCGCCAGCAGGGGCCATAGAGCGGTGGGATGCATGGAAACTCCTTTTCCGTTGCGGACGGCGAGGGCTCAGTCCTCGCCGATGTCCTCGTTCCAGACCTCGGGGTTCGCGGCGATGTAGCCGCCGAGCAGATCGATGCATTCCGGGTCGGCCAGATCGATCACGTTGACGCCGGCTTCGCGCAGCCAGTCGACGCCGCCCTGGAAGTTGACCGATTCGCCGACCACCACGGTGCCGATGTTGAACTGCCGCACCAGGCCGCTGCAGTACCAGCACGGCGCCAGGGTGGTAACCATTATGGTGTCGCGGTAGCGGCGTTGGCGGCCGGCCTTGCGGAAGGCGTCGGTCTCGCCGTGCACCGAGGGGTCGCCTTCCTGGATGCGGCGGTTGTGGCCGCAGCCGAGCAGGCGGCCGTCGTTGTGGTACAGCGCCGCGCCGATCGGAATGCCGCCCTCGGCCAGGCCTTGGCGGGCTTCGGCGACGGCGGTGGCGAGCAGAGCGCGGTAGTCGGGGGTGGCGATCATGCGGAACTCCTGTGCGTATCGCTGCGCAGTCTGGCGCGCCGCCGCGCCCGGGTCGAGGGCCGGCGAACCCTTTTGCGCCATAGCGGCCTCTTTACCGGGGTGCGCGCCATTTGCGCGGCGCGGAGCGGAGCGAAACGACGATGCAGTGTGCGATTCAACGCGCGCCGGCGGCGCGCGTGTGGGGACTGTCGGCCCGGGCCCTGGGCCTGACGATGCTGTGGTTCGGCGCGATGGGCGCTTTCGATTTCGACGTCCGTGCGCTGGCCGGCCGCTTGAGCGGCGCGGGCCTGCCGGCGTTGGCCGACGATGCCGCGTGGCTGAGCCCGGCGCTGGGCGCGCTGCAGGCGATGATCGGCGCGGTCTTGCTGATCGCACGGCCGGGCCGTTGGCGTCGCGACGCAGCGCTTGCGGCGAGCGCGTTCTGGGCCGCCGGCCTGCTCGGGCTGGCGAGCCCGGCGGCCTGGATCCACGAGCCGCCGTACGCCGGCTTCCCGGTGATCGGTTCGGGCCAGACCTTGCTCAAGCACGTGGGGCTCGCCGGCCTCGCCCTGGGCGTGTTCGCGCACGAGCGCGGCTGCGCGCACGGCCGCAGCCGCGCGCTGTGGCTGCTGTGGGCCGGGCAGTTGCTGGTGCTGGTCTGGATCGGGCTGATGAAGTTCACCCAGGTCGAGGCCGAAGGCGTGGCCGGGCTGATGCGCAGCAGCCCCTTGTTCGCCTGGCTGTACGGGCCGTTGAGCGTGCAGGGCGCGTCGAACCTGATCGGCGCGATCGAGCTGCTGATCGCGGCGGCCATCGCCGCATGGCCGTGGTGGCCGCGGGTGGCGGACTGGGGCCTGCGGGCCGCGATCGCGACGTATCTGCTGACCCTGAGCTTCCTGTTCACCTTGCCGGGCTGGCAGCCCGGCTACGGTTTTCCCTTCGTCGGCGGCACCGGCCAGTTCCTGCTCAAGGATCTGCTGCTGTTGCTGGGCGCCGCGGCGTTGCTGCGCGCTGCGGCCGATCGGCGTCGCGCCTAGGCCGCACCGCGGCCGCGGCGCAGCAGGTCGATGTGCGCGATGCCGTCCTCGACATAAGGCTCCGACGCAGGCTCGAAGCCATAGCGGCCGTAGTAGGCCTGCAAATGTGCCTGTGCGCCGATCTGGATGTCGGCGCCGGGCCAGCGGCGTTCGATTTCGATCAGCGCCGCTTCCAGCATCGGCCCGCCCAGGCCCAGGCCGCGGAAGTCCGCCGCGGTCAGCACCCGGCCGAAGCTGACCTGGGGATAGCTGAGTCCGGCCGGAAGGATCCGCAGGTACGCGGCCAGGCGGCCGTCGGCCGCGCGCCCCATCAGGTGCAAGGCTTCGGGATGGCGGTCCTTGCCGTCGGGGTCGAGGTAGACGCAGTTCTGCTCGATCACGAACACCTGCGCGCGCAGGTTCAGCAACTCGTAGAGTTCGTCCAGGCTCAGGTCGGCATAGCGCTTGGCTTGCCAGGTCACGGTGGCGATCATGACCGCATCATGCCAAAGCCGGGACGCACCGGAGCGGAGCGGGGCGGTTCGTTCGGGAATGAGACGGTTTCGCCCCGCGGGCCACGGCGCCGATGGCGCCCGCGGCTGCGACGATGCGCGCCAGGGCGCCGGCCCGGACCCGCCCGCCGCCGCCAGGCCCCGGCGCGGCCAGCGTGCGATAATCGCCGCCATGAACGAATCCAAGCCCCAGCCCGACACCACCCACTTCGGCTTCCGCGACGTGCCGCGCGAGCAGAAGCGCAAGCTGGTGGGGGAAGTGTTCTCCTCGGTCGCCGGCAGCTACGACCTGATGAACGACCTGATGAGCCTCGGCATCCATCGGGTCTGGAAGCGCTATTTCACCGCCACCGCGCAGGTGCGCCGCGGCGACCGCGTGCTCGATCTGGCTGGCGGCACCGGCGACATCGCCGCCCTGCTGCGCGACCGGGTCGGCGACCGCGGCATGATCGTGCTCGGCGACATCAACCAGGACATGCTGCGGGTCGGCCGCGACCGCATGACCGACCGCGGCCGCGTGTCCGGTTTCGAGTACGTGCAATGCAACGCCGAATCGCTGCCGTTCCCGGACGCCAGCTTCGACCTGGTCACCATCGCCTTCGGCCTGCGCAATGTCACCGACAAGGACGCGGCGCTGCGCGAGATGCTGCGCGTGCTCAAGGTCGGCGGCCAGGCGCGGGTGCTGGAGTTTTCGGAAGTGACCGCGCAGTGGTTCAAGCCGATCTACGACTTCCACTCCTTCAACGTGCTGCCGCGCCTGGGCAAGCTGTTCGCCAACGACAGCGAGAGCTACCGCTATCTGGCCGAGAGCATCCGCAAGCACCCGCCGCAGGGCGAGCTGAAGCGGATGATGAGCGAGGCCGGTTTCGCCCGGGTCGACTACAAGAACCTGTCGGCCGGGATCTGCGCGATCCACACCGGCTACAAGGCCTGAGGCTCGCCGGCGCGGTCTGCGCCGTACGCCGGAACGAAGAACGCCGGGACGCTCGTCCCGGCGTTTTTCGTTGTACGGCCGCAGGTGCGTTGCCAGGACGCGGGCAAGGCACAGGTCGCTCCCTGCGCCCGGTGAGTGTTCGCCGCGACGCAGGCTCCGAGCCTCAGGCCGAGAATCCGCCGTCGACCGACAACTGCGTGCCGGTCACGAACGCGCCGCCCGGGCCGGCCAGATAGGCCACCGCCGCGGCGATGTCGTCAGCCTGGCCGTACTCGCCCAGCGGCAGGCCGGCGCGCTGGTGGTCGGCGCCTTCGCCGTCGGCGGGGTTCATGTCGGTGTCGATCGGGCCCGGCTGCACCGTGTTGACGGTGATGCCGCGCTTGCCCAGGTCCTGCGCCAGGCCCTTGCTCAGGCCGACCACTGCGGCCTTGCTCAGCGAGTACAGGGCCATGCCCGGCGCGCCGACGCGCTCGCCCAGGCAGCTGCCGATGGTGATGATGCGGCCGCCGCGCGGCAAATGCTGGGAGGCGGCCTGCGCGGCCACGAACGGCGCGCGCACGTGGATCGCCATGACCCGCTCGTAGTTCTCCAGCGATTCCGCTTCGAACGGCCCGTAGGCGAACACGCCGGCGTTGTTGACCACGATGTCGAGCCGGCCCAGCTCGGCCACGGTGCGCTCGACCGTGGCGGTCACCGCCGCCGCGTCGGCGCTGTCGGCGGCGATGGCCACGGCGCGGCGGCCGCCGGCGCGGATCTGCGCGGCCACGTCCTCGGCGCGTTGGGCCGAGCTGACGTAGGTCAGCGCCACGTCGGCGCCGTCGGCGGCCAGGCGGCGCGCGATCGCCGCGCCGATGCCGCGGCTGGCGCCGGTGACCAGAGCTACTTTGCCTGCAAGGGGAAGGCTCATGTCTGAAGTTCCGAATAATGGAAGTAGGGCGTCCAGGCTAGCGGCATCGCCGCGGCTTGGGCAGACGGGAATTTTGGGACGATGCGTACCGCGCAGCCGCACGACCGCTTCGGCCCTCGTCGTAGCGCGACCGGCATCGCGATTCGGCGCCGCCGGCCGGGAGCCGCCCGCGTGTCGGCCGTCAGCCCCTCGGCTGCCGTGGCCGGCAGCGTGCGGCCGCGGCGGACGGCCGCGTTCGGCCATCCGATCCTACGTCCGGCCCGGACTCCATCCGCACCCCGCGCAGCGGCCAACATGCACAAGCCCCGCTCCGGGGCGAGGCGCTACACTCGGCGCTTCACCCGCAGCCGTGGTCCGTTCATGCGTTCTTCGATCCTCACCGTCTGTCTCGTCGCGGCCCTCAGCGCCGCCGCCGGTTGTTCGCGCGAAAGTGCGGCGCCCGCCACCGATCCGTCCCAGACCGCCGCACCGGAGGCCAAAGTGAGCGACACCGCCGTTGCCGCGGCCGACCGCGACGAGCATTCCTACGCCCAGCCCGACCTGGTCCGCATCGACGACCTCGCCTTGTCGCTGGCGGTGGATTTCGCCGCCAAGACCCTGACCGGCAGCGCCACCTACACCCTCGACTGGACCGATCCGAAGGCCAAGCAGCTGGTGCTCGACACCCGCGATCTGAAGATCGCGAAAGTGGTCGGCGAGCGCGCCGACGGCCAGTGGGGCGATCTGAGCTTCAGTCTGGCCCCGGCCGACAAGACCCTGGGCAGCAAGCTCACCATCGAAGCGCCGGAGCGCAACAAGCGCATCCGGGTCAGCTACGCGACCTCGCCGAACGCCTCCGGCCTGCAGTGGCTGGAGCCGTCGATGACCGAGGGCAAGAAGACGCCCTTCATGTTCAGCCAGTCGCAGCAGATCCATGCGCGCTCGTGGGTGCCGCTGCAGGACACGCCGAGCGTGCGCTTCACCTACACCGCCCAGGTCACCGCGCCCAAGGACGCGATGGTGCTGATGAGCGCCGACAACGACCCTAAGGCGGCGCGCGACGGCGACTACAGCTTCAAGATGCCGCAGAAGATCCCGTCCTATCTGCTCGCGATCGCGGCCGGCGACCTGGTGTTCCAGCCGATCTCCGCGCGCGCCGGCGTCTGGGCCGAGCCGGCGATGGTCAAGAAGGCCGCGACCGAGTTCGCCGACACCGAAAAGATGATGGAGACCACCGAGAAGCTGTACGGTCCCTATCGCTGGGAGCGTTACGACATCCTGGTCCTGCCGCCCTCGTTCCCGTACGGCGGCATGGAAAACCCGCGCCTGACCTTCGCCACCCCGACCGTGATCGTCGGCGACAAGTCGCTGGTGTCGCTGGTCGCGCACGAGCTGGCGCACAGCTGGTCGGGCAACCTGGTCACCTTCTCCAGCAGCAAGGACGGCTGGCTCAACGAAGGCTTCACCAGCTACGTCGAGAACCGCATCGTCGAAGCGCTGTACGGCAAGGAGCGTTCCGACATGGAGAACGTGATCGGCCGCAACGAGCTGGCCGCCGAGTTCAAGACCATCGATCCCAAGCTGCAGGCGCTGGCGCTCAAGCCCGGCACCCTGAAGGACCCGGACGAGGCCAGCAGCGCCACCGTCTACACCAAGGGCGCCTGGTTCCTGCAGTTCCTCGAGCAGCGTTACGGCCGCGAGGTGTTCGATCCCTTCCTGCGCGGTTACTTCGACCACTTCGCGTTCCAGAGCATCCCGACCACCCAGTTCGTCGAGTACGCCAAGGCCAACCTGCTCGCCAAGCACCCGGGCAAGGTCAGCGAGGCCGAGCTGGAGGAGTGGATCTACGGCCCTGGTATCCCGAAGTCGGCGCCGGCCACGGCGTCGCCGCGTTTCGACGCGGTCGACGCCGCGCGCAAGAGCTGGCTCGACGCCGGCAAGCTGCCCGACGCCGCGCTGACGGCGAAGTGGAGCACCCAGGAATGGGTGCACTTCATCGAAGGCATGCCGGAAAAGCTCAGCGTCGATCAGCTCAAGGCGCTGGACGCGGCCTACGCGTTCACCGGTACGCCGAACGGCGAAATCGCCCAGCGCTGGTACCCGTTGGCGGTGCGCAGCGGCTACCACGAGGCCGACCCGGCGATCTCCGCCTTCCTGCAGAAGATCGGCCGGCGCAAGCTGATCATGCCGACTTACGGCGAACTGGTGAAAACCCCGGAAGGCCTGAAGCTGGCCGAAGAGACTTTCGCCAAGGCCAGGCCGGGCTATCATCCGATCACCACCGGTTCGGTCGAGGCGACCATCGCCAAGGCCAAGAACCCGGCCGCGGCGCAGTAAGCCGCGCCGCCGCGCACGCCCATGCGCCTGCGTCGAACGCTCAAGACGGCCGCCCTGGTGGCGGCCGTTTTGCTGGGCGCGCTGGCGTGGTGGCTGTGGCGCGATCCCTACCGAGTCGTGCTGGCCGACTACGCGCGCCAGCGCGCCGTCGCCGGCCTGACCCGCAACGCCGCCCAGGTCGGCGACCATCGCTGGGTCTACGCCTATAACGACGAGGCGCCGCCGGGCGCGCCGACCGTGGTCATGGTCCACGGCTTCACCGGCAGCAAGGAAAACTGGTATCCGCTGGCGCAGCGCCTGCGCGGCCGCTACCGGCTGTTCGCGCCGGACCTGCCGGGCTGGGGCGAAAGCGAGCGCAAGGCCGGCGCCGACTACGGCTTCCTGGCCCAGAGCGAACGCGTCGCACGCTTCATCCAACAGGTCGCGCACCAGCCCGGCAGCGAGCTCGTGCTGCTCGGCCATTCGATGGGCGGCGGCATCGTCGCACTGAGCGCGGCGCGGCATCCGCAGGACGTGGACCGGGTCGGCCTGTTCGACGCCGCCGGGGTGCGTTTCCAGGACAACGCCTTCGGCCTGGCGGTGCTGCGCGGGCGCAATCCGTTCGCGGTCTTCGATGCGGCCTCGCTGCGGCGCTACCTCGACATCGTGTTCTACGACGATGCCGCCAAGCCCTACATTCCCTGGCCGGCGAGCCGGATCTACATCGACCGGCGCAAGCGCGACGCGGCGTTCGAGCAAGCGGTGCTGGACAAGATCGGCCGCGGCGAGGAACGCTTCCTGCCCGGCAGCCAGGCCGCACGCATCCGCCAGCCGGTCTTGCTGCTATGGTGCCGGCAGGATGCGGTGATCGACCCCAGCGCGCTGGAGCTGTACGCGGCGCAGCTGCCGCAGGCGCAGCGGGCGTTGCTGGACGGCTGCGGGCACATGTCGATCGTCGAGCGTCCCGCCGCCGCCGCCGATGCCGTCAACCGATTGATAGCCAAGGGTCAAGCACGATGACACCGCGCCACGCCACGTTCCTGCTCGCCGCCGCGATGCTGCTCGCCGGCTGCGAGAAACCCGATCCGAAGATCGCCGAAGCGGCCAAGGCCGCGCAGCGCGAACAGGAGGCCGCGGTCGAAGCCAAGAACTTCGACGCCGCCTACGGCCAGCAGAACTGGGAAATGGCTTCGGCCTACGGCGAGATCGTCACCTCGCGTTATGCCGGTACGCCGACCGCCGACCGCATCGCCGCGCAGTACGAGGAGGCCAAGACCAAGGCCAAGCAGATGCGCGAACAGCGTCGGGTCGAGTCGCTGTGGTCGTACATGAGCACGCCGGTGAAGACCGCCAAGGGCAAGGCCGGCACCCAGCTCTCGGCGTCGATCTACGCCAAGGCGAACGTGGAGACCGACGGCGGCGTGCCGCGCCCGGTGCAGCTGATCTTCCGCGATCACCCCGATTGGGGTCGCAGCGCCTACCTGATGCTGCAGACCGGCGACTTCAATTGCTACGGCGGCTGCAAGCTCAAGGTCGTCGCCGACGGCAAGCCCAAGACCCTGCCCGGCAGCCGGCCCAAGACCGACGAGGCCATCGCCATGTTCATCGAGGACGAGCGCGGCTTGTGGCGCATCGCCGGCGCCGCCAAGGAACTGAGCATCGAGTTCCCGGTCAAGGCCGGCGGTACGCGCACGGCGAGCTTCGAAGTCGGCGGTTTGAAGCCGGAGAAGATGCCGGGCTGGAAGTGAGGGCGTAACGACCGTCGATTCGTTTCGACGCTATTGCCAGGGATGAGCGAATGGTTTTCGCATCGAAAGCTTGCGACCGTAACGGTCGCTCCATTGGTTGCGGCGTTGGCATTGCGTTGGCGGCGAAACTGGGCTGATGCATGGCCAGTCTTCGTGCCGTGCCGATAGCGGCGAGCGCGGACGCGCGAATCCAGGCGGCGAAGCCGCCTGTGGGTTGCGGGCCGCCCGATGAATAATGCCCGGAGGTGGCTGGTCGGGACGGCCGCAATCGGGCTGCTGATCGGTGCCGTTTTCGTTTCGGCGCGGTGGTGGTTCCTGCATTGGCAGCCCGATCGAATGCGTTACCCGCTGCGCGGCCTCGATGTCTCGCATCATCAGGGCATCGTCGATTGGCCGGCCGTGGCGCGGGACGATGTCGCTTTCGTATATCTGAAGGCCAGCGAAGGCGGCGATCATCGCGACCGTCGCTACGCCGACAACGAACGCGGCGCGCGGGCGGCCGGGATCGCGGTCGGCGCCTATCACTTCTTCACCTTCTGTCGCAGCGGCGCCGAGCAGGCGGCGAATTTCCTCGCCGCGGCGCCAGCGCGCGGCGATGCGCTGGCGCCGGCGGTGGACCTGGAGTTCGGCGGCAACCGCGGCCGGCGGCCCGACGCTGCGGCGATGCGCGCCGAGCTGGACGCGTTCCTGGCGCCGGTCGAAGCGGCGTACGCCAAGCCCGCCTTGCTGTACGTGACGCCGGAGTTCTTCGAGGCTTATCGCGCCGCGCTGCCGGCGCGGCCGTTGTGGCGGCGTTCGATCCTGCGCGCGCCGGAGGCGTCGGCGGCGTGGACGTTGTGGCAGTACCACAACCGGGGCCGGGTCGCAGGCATCGACGGACCGGTGGATCTGAACGTGCACGTCGGCGATGCCGCGGCGTTCGCCGCCTGGCGCGCGCAATCGGGCGTCGCGCGCTGAGCGAACTGTGACCGGCGCGCGGGAGCGGGGCAGGGCGGTCGTTATGATCGAAGCCATGAACGCCGTTTCCGATTCGAAGATTGCGTTGCGCTCGCGTCGCGCCGATGCGGAGCGCGCATGAGCCGCGGCGGGGTGCCGGTACAGGTCGAGCTGCTGGCCGCGCATCGCTCGGCGGTCCCGGTCTTGCAGCGCATGTTCGAAAGCGAATGGCCGGACTATTACGGCGGCGACGGTCCGGGCGACGCGGCCGCGGACTTGGCCTCGTTCTGCCGCGACGATGCGCTGCCGCTGGGCGTGGTGGCCTTGCTCGGCGGCGAGGCGGTCGGCGTGGCCGCACTCAAGGACGCTTCGATCGATGCCTATCCGCAATTCTCGCCCTGGGCGGCGGCGGCTTGCGTTGCCTCGGGCTGGCGCGGCCGCGGCATCGGTGCGCAGCTGATCGTCGCCCTGGAAGCGCAGGCGATGTGCCTGGGGCATCGCGCGATCTACACCGGCACCGCGACCGCCGGCAGCCTGATGCGGCGCCTGGGCTGGGAGTATCTGGACACCACTCCGCAGCACGGCGTGCCGGTGGCGGTGTTCCGCAAACGCCTGTAGCGCAGGTGGCGAACCCCGGGGCGTTGCTTCGGTTGAGGGCTTCCTGGCCGGGGTTCTACGCGGTTTCGTCGCGGCTACCAGGGCCCGCGACGACCTCCGGGGTAGGCGCGACGCGAGTCGCGGCCGTGATGCCGCAGATGGCGTCGTTGTTGCGGGGCGTGGTCGCGACTTGCGTCGCACCTGCCCTCAAAGCGGGGGGGGG